>QCGG01000008.1 GCA_003280055.1 Prochlorococcus sp. AG-363-P19 | reverse complement strand
CCGAATTGAATAAATGCAGTGGGAAGTCTAATCTCCTCAAGAGGATAAAAGATTGACTGCCTCATAGTTCTAGATCTAGCTATTTTATGAACAAATGTGCATAATAGCTAGTCACTGCAGACCTTCTAGGTTGGGATAACACAAATTTCATGTATTAGCCCCGTATTAACGAGTATAGAGAACGATGGCCTTCTCCGCTCTGAAAAGGTGAGGTGGTTAAATAAAGGTGTTGAAATTAGCTTATAGGAATTACAGTAGAGTTTTTAATAGGAGATTTTCAATCAACCTGACCTAGAAAAACATTCTCAGGAGCAAGTTACCAGTCAGATGGATTATCTAACAATCTATGATAGAGATTGATTTAAATCTAATTTCTATTTTTATCTCAGAAAGATAACTTCTAGGAATAAAAATATACACTTTTCAATATTTTGCAATTTTCATTGTTGTGGTGGGTTACTTGATATCTCTAAAGAATAAAAAATCTTTCAAGAATAGCTGTTCTCCAAATAATGATTCTGTGAATCAATGCTCTCAGATACATTAAAGGAAGAATATAAAGATCACGCACTGATTTGATTCTAAAATAGAATGGAAGGAGAAATGGGAAAATTACTTGGATTAAAGAATTTGTTTCTAATATTCTATATTTCAGTATCTTTGTATAATTGTGCTCTTTTATTAGTAAAACTTTATTCCTAGCCCGCAAGGCGCTTGAAATTAAAGATCTTACAGTCCAGGGAACTAATTGATGTAGGACAAGCATATCTTCATTAAAACCTATTTTAGAAATGTAATTTATTCTTATAGCTAGATCTAAGTCTTCATATGCTCTGTTGTATTTCTCACTAAAAAGATTAACCTTATATAGATATTGTTTCTTATAGGCTATATTACATGTTTGGAATGTTCCTCCATTTATATTCTCTACAAAATGAGTGGATACCCCAAAATCCTGACTTTCAGCAATTGTTCTGCCTTCAACACCAGCATATGGGTAAGAAGTTAAGACCTTCATCCCTTCCTCAATCCAATTAACTGTTGGAATGCAATCGGCATCTGTGAAAAAGATATAGTCACCTTCGGATTTCAAGATCCCAAAATTACGAAGATAAGCAAGGCCTTTATTGTCTTTATTTAAATAGTACCTAAACTTATTAGATTTAAAACTAGTAATTAATTTCTTTGTTTGATCTGATGAGTTATCATCTACAATAATAACTTCGAAATTTCTATAGGTTTGATTTAAAATAGATTCAAGGCATTTCTTAAGGAAAGTTGAATGATTTTTAGTAATTATTATAACAGATGCAAATTCCATTTTAGGAAATTAAATAAATTGTTTAATATAATTAACCGGGCTTATATCAATACTTGCATTTTGGAAGCATGCATGGGTACAGGTACAATTATGGATATATTTTTTGTTTAATATTTTTCGGATATCATAATCATTGTTTCTTAGATTTCCTACAGGTTCTTTTAACTCACAAACTCTTACTTCTCCATCTGCGTCAATAGTACAGATATTATTTCCAGCGCTACAATTATATTTAACAAAATTCTTTTGTGAGTCTTCCACATACCCATTACCTTTCATAACTATTCTATTTATTTCATGCTGATTATTTATTTTCCTATTAATCAGAAACTGTTTGATATTAAATTCATTGTAGCTATTATCTTTATATTTTTTATATACCTCTAATAAATGGTCCCATTCTTCAAGGGTTGGTGGTCTTAATAAAGGGTTGGCAGGGTCACCTCTTAAAGGTGAAAAACCAATTTTTTCGTATCCAAACCGTTCTGCTATATATTTAAATAAGTCATCACATACAGTGATGTTATCGTGACTAACAACGGTATAAAATCTTGTTGAAAGGTTGTCAAATTCTTTTTCAAGTTCGATTAATTTTTCTTGTGTTTCAGTGGCTCGTTCAAAAGCGCCGATTTGCTTAGATATTTGGTCATGCTTATCATACATTGCATCTAAAGAGACTCCTATATTAACTTGTAATTTTGGTAATTCTATGAGCATTCTTTTCGTGTCTTCAATTATTTTCTTTGTGGCGTAGCCATTAGTAGGCAAATGTAATTTTCTGACTTTATTATTATCATAGAAAAGTTTAATCACTTCAAAGAATTCCTTTCTTAGATATGGCTCACCGCCCGTTAGAAGTAATAGCCTTATCTGTTTAAAGTTTGAAGAAATTTTCTCCAATTCTTCAAAAGTTAAATCATTTCTTGTATCATTTAGCTTCTCTGAATAAAAACATGTTTCACATGCAAAGTTACACAAGGATGTAACAAATAAAATGACCTGATTAGGAGGGGTATTCTCAAAATTATACTTATAATTATAAGCATCTTTGAGGGTTCCTGTAAATCGCTTAATTGCTTTCATTCTTGTTCAATTGAAATCAAAATTCATAACTAATAGTTTTTAAATGTAGTAAGCCAACCACCTTATATACCTGGCTATTAGAAATAAATCTAACATGTCGCCTACTTATCTGTGGGAAAGCGGTCTCAAAATAGATAATTTTTTTTAACCTTTCTCATTTGTTAATGAATTAGGCTTCTTCTCCAGAGCTATACTGACTATCATGTGGCGATCATTCAAATCATTTGGCTGATATAACATTATATTTATATAGCCCTTTAAGCATTTTACTAAGGAAGATTCTAAATCCACTTCTTAGAATTAATTTAATTTTTTCAATAATATTCAGGCTATATATAAAATCATTTACCCTTTATAGCCTTAATTTGAATCAAGTCTGAATATTAGAAGCTTTATTAAGAATTCTCTTTTTTTTACCAGGCTATTTGAAGAGATTAATCCAAGACATTGATTGGATCATAAGGAATTCGAAGTTAAACATGCCTCCATACTGCTACCAATTTACCTTGGATTTGAACTTGATCTACATTGACCTCTATAGGTTTATATGCCGAATTAGCTGCCTCTAGCTTTACTGAAGAACCACTTCTATAGAAATACTTCAAGGTAGTCCCACTGCCTAAAACCAGTGCACTAACAACAGTTCCATTTCTCAAAAGAGAAGGCTCTCTAACTGGTTCCATTAAGACCACATCTCCATCAGCAATATGTGCATCGACCATCGAGTTCCCATTTACATTGAGAGCAAATAAGCCATTTCTATCGAGCACAGAATTCAGATCAAGGCGATCTTGCACATCGTCAAACGTCTCTACCAATCCTCCTGCCGCAACAGCTCCTAGTACTGGTATTCCGCCTGTCAGGCCTCCAAGTAACTGAAGTGTACGTGCCTGACCTTCTTGCCAAGTAATCCAGCCTTTTTGTTGTAAATGACGAAGCCTGCTCTGAATTGGAGCTGGTGAGCGCAAACCCATCCCTTGCATCATCTGCCTTATAGAAGGACTGTGATGATGAGTACTAATAAAATCAGTAAGCCACTCGTAAAGCTCTCGCTGAGCTGGCGTTAGCAACTCTTCAGTAGGCGATACCACAAGGAGTGCATGTGTACGTCAATACATTTGTACCTGCTTAATCTGCACTTGGCAATACTTACAGACCTCCAAGAACAGCTGCCAACAGGGCCTGTTGAACATGTAATCGATTTTCAGATTGATCAAAAATCCTGCTTGCATCAGATTCGAAAACTTCGGCACTGATTTCTTCGCCCCTGTGAGCAGGTAAACAATGTAAAACAATCGCTTTTGTATCTGCTTGTGAGAGAAGATCCTTATTCAAGCAAAAGCCCTCAAAGGCTTTTGCACGAATAGACTGCTCTTGCTCTTGTCCCATTGAAGCCCAAACATCCGTATAAACAGCCTCTACACCTCTGATGGCACTAAAAGGATCATTAAAAACCTCAATTGAGGAGGGTGAATTAGAAAGCAGTTTTGCTTTCTTTACCACTTCAGGCAAGGGCTCAAACCCTTTTGGAGAGGCAATTCGAATATTCACACCTAACAATGAACCACAAAGCATCAAGGAATGGGCAACATTATTTCCATCACCTATATATGTAAGTGTTCTGCCTTCTAAATCTCCAAAAGCCTCTTTAATTGTAAGAAAGTCAGCTAGAGCCTGACATGGATGTTCCAAATCAGTTAATGCATTTAAAACTGGAATCGAGGCCCATCGAGCATATTCAGACAATTCTTTTTGCTTAAAAGTCCTAACAGCAAGAGCATCACAAAATCGACTTAAGACCCTAGCGGTGTCCTCAAGAGGTTCTCCTCTTCCTAGTTGGGTAACTTGTGGATTCAAATCAACCGTTTGTCCCCCTAATCGAGCCATTGCAACTTGAAAGCTAACTCTTGTTCTTGTCGAAGCCTTAGTAAATATCAGGCCAAGGACTCTATTCCCTAAATCAATTCTTCGTTCTGCTTTTTTTAATTGCAATGCTAACTCAAGCAATGCAAATGTCTGTTGAGAAGTCAAGTCGGCAGAGGACAAAAAGTCACTGCCCTTTAAAGGTGAAAGAATTGCAGCAACACCCTGATTAAGCGTAGCCATTTAGAGAGCTTTCATAGATCAACTCCCTGATATACGAATCTCCGCTAGGCGGAAATAAGGCCTGCAGGGAGGTTACTAGCATCAAGCATATCCTTAAGCTCATCACCCTCAATCACTTCCTTCTCAAGGATTTTCTGAGCAATATTTTCTAGAAGAGGAAGATTATGCCTAAGAATCTTAAGCGCGTTGTCATGACCATCATCAACCAAACTCCTTACTTCCTTATCAATAGCTTGCGCAGTTGCATCACTAACAACTCTTCTGGGGTTATTTCCACCTCCAAGAAAGCGACCCCCACCTTGTTTGTCATAAGCCAATGGTCCCAAGATGTCACTCATTCCATATGTACCAACCATTTGCTCAGCCAAATCAGTCGCACGCTGTAAATCATTTGCAGCACCAGTAGTAATCTTCCCAAAAACAATTTCCTCTGCTGATCTACCTCCTAACAAGGTTGCTATCTGTCCTTCCAAATCTTGCTTGGAATTAAGGAACCTCTCTTCTGTAGGCAATTGCAAGGTATATCCCAGCGCACTCATCCCTCTAGGAACAATAGAAATCTTTGCAACCTTGCTGCCCCCAGGCATCAAATGGCCAACTATTGCATGGCCGACCTCATGATAAGCAACAACCTTCTTCTCATCTTGTTGAAGAACACGACTCTTCTTCTCAAGCCCTGCAACAACCCTCTCTATTGCCTCATTCAAATCTTTCTGTTCAACCTTTTTGCGTTTACCTCTTGCTGCTAATAAAGCTGCTTCATTAACCATATTAGCCAAATCCGCTCCAGCAAATCCACTAGTCGCTTGAGCTATACGATCAAGATCGACTCCATCAGCTAGTTTTACTTTCTTTACGTAAATATCAAGAATTGTCTTCCTTCCTGACAGATCTGGTCTATCAACAAGTACCTGTCTATCAAAACGTCCTGGACGCAATAATGCAGCATCAAGTACCTCAGGTTGGTTTGTAGCAGCTAAAACAATTACTGGTTTATCTGTAGCAGAAAAACCATCCATTTCAGTTAGCAACTGATTGAGAGTTTGCTCTCTCTCATCATTACCACCAACTACTCCCATAGAGCCAGACCGACTCTTTCCAATAGCATCTAATTCATCAATAAAAATGATGCAGGGGGCTTTCTTTTTCGCCTGTTCAAATAAGTCTCGAACTCTAGCAGCACCAGCCCCAACAAATAATTCAACAAATTCTGATCCTGAGATAATAAAGAATGGAACACTTGCTTCACCTGCCACCGCCTTTGAAAGAAGTGTCTTACCAGTACCTGGAGGACCGACAAGTAAAACACCCTTAGGAATACGAGCACCAATATCTGTATATCTCTCAGGGGTTTTCAAGAAATCAACTATCTCTGTTAACTCATCTTTTGCCTCATCTACTCCGGCAACATCATCAAAAGTTACTCTGGATTCTTCATCAGGGACATAAACCTTTGCTTTGCTTTTTGTAAAACTCAAGGCACCTTGAGCTCCGCCACCTCCCATGCTTCTCCGAGCAAAAAACTGCAGGACAAGAATAAAAATAAGAGGTGGTACTACCCAACTAAGAACAGTAGTAAAGATATTTGGTTTCTTAGGAGGTGCTGCTGCAAATTCAACTCCCTTGCCCTCAAGCCTTTGAGGCAAGTCCATATCGAAAATCGGTGTTGTTGCAAGCACAGAGGGACTTCCATCTTTTGGAGCAGTAAGTTCGTAACGAATTTGCTCCTGAGTTATATATGCCCTCTTGACTTCACCATCATTGACTTGATTAATAAACAACGAATAAGGGACACGCGGAACCTGATTACTTGGATTGGGGACCAAGCTGCTTAAAAGCAACAAGACTCCAAACCCAATCAAAATCAAATTGATAATGCCAAAGCGACGGTTTGGCCTGTTGTCATCCTGACGTATCGGCATTAGCCCACTGCTCATCGGAACACTAAGCTAAGTCGAAGATAAAAAAAACGTTTCTTTTGACTGGTGTAAGAACCGAACGTTAAATCCAGCCAAAACTATTTTGATCAGGGCAAAAGCAATAACCAATTGAACAAGGAGAGCTTTAAGGGGAAAATCGATGAAGCAAAAAAACTTAAAGTTGACCCTCAGAAGCATTTCATTAGAACAAAGCCCTAATTAGAAGATCTTGTTCAAAAGTCTTCTTAGAAATTGGCTTTACTCTAAAAGCTTCTTCTAGGGAATTAAAACCAAAGTTCGCAAGAGGGGTACTCGCAGGGAAACCACCCAACAATTTAGGAGAAAGCATCAAGGCAAGTTCCTGAACACAGCCTTGCTGAATTGCTACTGAAGCAAGCTTTGGGCCACATTCCCAAAGAACCGAATTACATCCCATCTCACCTAATTTGTTCATCAAATCAATAGGCTCAGACGCACCCAATTGGATTTTTTCGAGCCCATTTGGCAATTCAATCAATAAATCCTTTGGTGACTCAGGTCCATAAGCAATAAGAGTTCTAGCTACTGACGTGTCAAAAAGCTTTAAACCCCTTGGCATATCAAGACTTCTACTTAAAACGACACGAAGTGGCTCTTTGCGTGCCTTTCCTCTGGAAGTTAACAACGGATCATCTCTTCTAGCTGTTCCACCACCAACAATTACTGCGTCAACCTGTCCTCTTAACTCATGAACCCAATCACGAGCTTCCTGATTAGTTATCCATTTACTCTCACCATTTGGAAGTGCAATACGGCCATCAAAACTCATTGCCCACTTCATAATCCCCCAAGGACGTCGTGTACCAATTTTGTGAATAAAAGCCTTGTTCTGCTCAGCAGCTAAATCTTCTAAAACACCAGTAATAACCTGCAATCCAGAATCTTTAAGACGCTTTAATCCGGCTCCTGATACTCGAGGATCAGGGTCCTTTAAAGCAACAACCACCCTTCGCACACCTGAAGACAAAACCAAATCTGTGCAGGGGGGTGTTTTCCCAAAATGACAACAGGGTTCCAATGTCACTACCAAGGTCCCTCCTTTTGCCCGTTTGCCCGCCTGCGATAGTGCACCTACCTCAGCATGAGGCATGCCTGCACAAGCATGAAAGCCCTCTCCTACTAAAGTCCCCTCTTGATTGATCACAACAGCCCCTACAAGCGGATTAGGGCTTGGATTCTTTTCAGCCAATGCTGCTAATTGCAGTGCTCGTTGCATCCATGAATCCCAAGGGCTATTCACAATTTTTCTCTGTTTTTAGGTTTTCTCTGGATTGTCTATAGATCGCCATTCGCCAACAACAAATGGTGGAACTGGCAATTCAGTAAAAGCACCTGATAAAAACAATCTTAGAGGTCTATTATTAGTCAAGTCATTTAACAAAGGAGTTAAATCAAATTCCGCTGCTGCCTCTCTAGGATCTTTTGCCAAATTTTCATTTAAAAGAGTAATGTCATCCAGATTCCAAGTTCTCAAACCTGCCTGAACTCTAAGTGCAGTAGGGTGATCAAGTCGAAGTGTTCCAGGATAACCAACTATCCTCAAAGTTTTCGTAGAGTCCAAAGACCCCTCTTTATAAGCCACCATTTGCCAAGTCTGATAATCAAGATCTCTAAGGCTTTCAACGCTTCGAATAAGGCTTGCTCCATCATGAACTTTTAAATTTTGCAATTGTGCTTTAGCCATAAAGGGGTTAATTAGCAAATAAATAAATACAACCAATAGACAGCTAACTATTTTCACAAAAGAAAGAAACCTTTTAGGAAGGGGTTTAAAAGAATTCTTGTTAAAGTCCATAAACTGAAAAGCTATTACAAATCTGGGTACTGAGCCAATTAAGAACGTTAGTCTTGCTCAGCATCCAGAAGGGCATCAATAGTAATAGCTGTTCTAACAAGTGCTTGATAGTGCTTAAGAACACGGTGATTCCTATCTAGCCAGCGGGCAGGATCCTCATTAGCGTGATTACCTCTGCCAATTTCAATGGAAGGAGTCTCAGTATCGATCAACTCCAAGTCTTTTTGCTGATTAAGAAGTGCAATCATCAGTTCATGAATTCGCATCCTTCTTGGAATGGCTTGATCAAAGTTGTTTTTTGAATTTTCCACAAAAGACTATCTCCTGTTTACTAGAAAGAACCATGGCAATTTTAAATCTCATCAGAAGAGGTCTCTCAGAGAATAAAAGAATAAACCCATGAATAGTCATTCAGAAAGAAGCCCCATTTATGTAATCGGAACTAATGCCGGGGGCCTAGCAAACCTTCCAATTCAAATGCAAAACCTTGTTTTAATGGCCAATAAAGTTGCCGCTCCACAAAGATTATTACAAGAGTTCCCAAAATGGTGGGCTCAACATGGTAAGGGAGTAGCCACTCCTGAACTTTTCAATATTGGCCAAACGAATGATTTAATCAATTGGATCACAGAAGATGAAGAGGCTATAACCGTATTACTTGCAAGTGGAGATCCTCTCTGGTTTGGGATTGGGAGAAAGTTACTAGGAAATTTTCCACCTAGTCAACTTAAATTCCACCCTTCACCAACATCGATGCAACTGGCATTTTCCAGAATAGGCAGATCTTGGGAAGGTACTGAATGGGTAAGTCTCCATGGAAGAGATCCAAGCCAACTTATAAGCAAATTAAAAAACAGGCCTGAATTACTTGCCATCCTTACTGATCCAACTAAAGGAGGGCTCAACGAAGTACGCTCAGCATTAAGAACTTTAGGATTAGAAGATAACTATAGTTTTTGGATATTTGAACAACTTGGACATAAAGATGAAAAGATCTGGAGTCTGTCTCCAAATGATGAAATTCTAGAAGACATTCATCCTCTACATATGGTTATTCTTATGTTAAAGAATAATGAATTTTCAACAAAAAAACTTCCTCTTTTCGGAATTGAAGATGGGCTGTTTCTACAAAATTTAGACAGGCCTGGTTTAATGACAAAAAGAGAGGTCAGAGTTCAACTATTAGCTGATTTGGAACTGCCCATAGAAGGGGTTCTCTGGGACTTATGTGCGGGAGTCGGTAGTATCGGTTTAGAAGCCTTAAGAATCAACCCAAGGCTTAAAGCTCTATTTATAGAAAAGCGAGGAGGAGGAGCCGAAACTATCAGGGCAAATGCTCTTCGGCTAGAAGTGAATCCAAAGGCAATTATAGAAGCAGAGGCCTTAACTTATCTAATAAAAAATGATCTTCCTTTTGATCTTAAGACCCCAGACAGAGTAATAATTGGAGGTGGTGGTCCACAGAGAAATGAACTAATTAAATTAACACTTGAGAGATTATCTCCTGAAGGTATTTTGGTGATACCAATGGCAACAATTGAGGAAATATATTCTATTAAAGATCTAATTATTTCTTCAGGTTATATTTTCACACTCAATCAACATCAGGCAGCTAGAGGCTTACCTCTAGCTGGGGGTACTCGACTCTGCCCTATGAATCCAGTTTTTATAGTAAAGGGGAAGCGATGTCAGCATGATTAATTCAATCTGCCGGGACTAAAATTGAATTAATGCTAATTGATTTACCTTGTTTAATATTCAATCGCTTTGCCTCTCCAGAAACTAATTCTATCACACCATCTACAGGACTTTCTGGTCCATAGGTTGGGCAAGGCAAAGAAGAACAAATTGGTACATTTGAAATAACAGCAACAACCTGACCTTCAAAAATAAATATCATATCTACAGAAAATAGCATTTTATACATCCAAAAAGCTACTTTTTTGGGTGGGTTAAAAGGAAAGAGCATTCCACTATTTCCATGGAGAGAAACACGCTGCATCAAGCCCAAATTCTTCTCCGCAGAACTCTCAGCAACTTCTAATTTAATGCATTCAGTATTTTCAAGACATAGTTGTGATTTCAAAGGTAAGTACTGAGGGATAATCTTTATTGACTCTTGGCTAGATGACTTATCAAGTAATTTTATGAAGAAGAAAAGGAAAAGTAAGAAGAAAAAAAAATACTTATATCTTGCAATAAAAGAAGTCATTTTCAATGCGATTTCATTGCATATCAGGTTTAGCCACATGAGGCAATCCCCAGCCAAGTTTATTTCTAAGAACTTGAAAGAACTCATGATCCGCAAGTCTCACGAATTTGACAGGGTGATCACTTCTTCGGATCAAGACTCTATCCTCAGGCCACACATAGCAACCTGCGCTTCCATCAACAACCATCATCAATCTCTCTGGTGTAGCCGGGAAAATAGTTACAGGCTCCTGATCACTAAAGACAAGGGCTCTAGAAGCCAATGAATGAGGTGCAATTGGCGCCAATTGAAGCACTGGACAATCTGGAGTAATGACAGGCCCTCCCGCGCTAAGTGCATAAGCAGTAGAGCCAGTCGGAGTTGAAAGGATTACTCCATCAGCTGAAATATCTACAGGTGCATGACGCCCTATTGCGATCTCAAAATGGCACATGCTTGTCAAAGGCTCTCTATGTAAAGCCATTTCATTCAAAGAGAGAGCTTCCCATCTTCTTTGCTCTCCCCTAAAAACACTTACAACCAAACTTGAACGAGTCTCAACACTCCAATTCATAGAAAGAACTTGTTCTAAAGCATCTTCTAAATCAGCCAAATATGCTTCCGCTAAAAAGCCAAGGTGACCAGTATTGATAGTGAGTATGGGGATTTGCAATGGTGCTGTTTGTCTAGCCGCCGAAAGCACAGTTCCATCTCCACCAAGGACAATCGCTAAGGCCATTGAGGCATCAAAACCCTTTGGCACACAAGCGTTATACCCAAGCATTCTCATGTGCTGATCTGGATTTGCAAATCCAACCAACCCACCAGCACTACTAGCTCTAATCACACTATGACCTTCACTCTCAATTCGGGATTGAATAGTGAGAGCTACTTCTACAGCAATCTCTTTGCTGTCATTTACTATCAGTCCAATGCATGGCAACGATCGCATTAGACAAACTACAAATACATATTAATAAAACCATTTCACTTTGGCTTAAAACTGTTCTAAAAATCGTAAATCACTTGTATAAAAACGACGAATGTCGTCAATACCATGCCGAACCATACAAAAACGTTCTACACCTAGACCTGCGGCAAAACCACTCCATCTATCAGGGTCAAGTCCTAAGCCCTCCAAAACTGCAGGATCAACCATTCCACATCCCATAACCTCAAGCCATCTGCCTCGCCACTGAACATCAACCTCTGCAGATGGCTCCGTAAAAGGAAAATAACTTGCACGAAAACGTACTGGTAAATCACCAAAAAAAGCTGTTAGAAAAGCCAGAACAGTCCCTCTCAGATGGCTGAAGTCCAAACCCTCATCAATTGCCAAGACTTCAACCTGATGAAAAACAGGGGAATGAGTAGCATCAACAGCGTCTCTTCTATAAACCCTTCCAGGAGCAACTATTCGAACAGGAGGGGGATTGTCCTTTAAGTATCTAATCTGAACAGGTGAAGTATGTGTTCTAAGTAATCTCTGCCCTCCTAAATAAAAAGTGTCTTGCATATCACGTGCAGGATGATCCTCAGGGATATTTAAAGCTGTGAAGTTATATTCATCTGTCTCAATTTCAGGTCCTTCTGCAACTGAATAACCCAAGCCACAAAATAAATCAACAATATCTTCAGTAGTAGTTATCAAAGGATGCCTTTTACCAAAGGGTGTCCCTGTAGGCATTGCAGTTACATCCAAGGTTTCTCGATCTAACCTCTCTGTCATTGACTTATCTTTTAAATACTCAATTCGTTGAGACAACAAATTTTGCAAATGCTTTTTCAAGACATTTGCTCGCTGGCCAACAAGCGGTCTTTCTTCAGCAGAAAGACTTGACATTGCCCCCAAAACAATTGACAAGCGACCTTTCTTTCCCAGAAGATTGACTCGTATCTTCTCAAGAGAGTCAGAATCTTTTGCATCATTAATGTCTGAAGCTGCTTCAGCCTCCAACAGATCAAGCTGATCAGTAAGTTGTGTAAGAGAAATGTCGGACTTCAAATCAACTATCTCCTAATGAAAGAATTTAAAAAGCCCTCAGCAAGAGGTCGTGCAACAAAGTACTCCCCTAAGCAATTAAGCAGATGAAGATTCTAATAAGCAATGATGACGGTGTGTCCTCTTTAGGTATCAGAACTCTTGCTTCTGAAGCAAGCATCCATGGACATGAAGTCACAGTAGTAGCGCCTGACCAAGAAAGATCTGCTACAGGTCATGGACTAACGCTACAAAACCCAATTCGAGTTGAGCAAGCAAACGAACTTTATCCTGAAGGTGTTATTTCATGGAGTTGCAGTGGAACTCCTGCTGACTGTATAAAAATTGCACTTTCGGAACTTCTACCTTCAAAACCTGATCTAGTTCTCTCAGGAATAAATCATGGTCCAAACCTAGGTACAGACATTTTTTGTTCAGGAACTGTTGCTGCTGCAATGGAAGGGACACTTGAGGGCTTGCCATCTATGGCAGTGAGTATTGCCTGCTATAAATGGCGGGATTTCAAAGGTGCTGCTCAAATAGCCCTCGATGTAGCCCAAAAGGCCCTGAATGACCAATGGCCTAGCAGCCTCCTTCTAAATCTAAATATTCCACCTTGTATCCCTGAAAAAATGGGATCTCTGGGCTGGTCTAGACTTTCTATAAGGCGGTATGAAGAGCAATTTAGCAAGCGTCAAGACCCTAGAGGTAGTACATATTTTTGGCTTGCTGGTGAAGTAGTCAAAGATCTTGAGTCTGCAGGAGATGGTCCTAGAGAATGGCCAAGTGATGTGGCTCAAATTGAATCAAATGGTCCCTCTTTGACACCTATTCAACCTGATCTCTTCTGGCGTGGTCCACTAGAGAACCTTCCAAATTTAAATTTCAGTTAAAATCAATTTCGATAAATACGGCGAAGTAACCAAAGAGAAATTATTAATCCAATTGCATGTGCAAATAAAACCTGAGTATTGCTTAAAAGAGAAAGAATTTGAATCGAATTAATTGTGAAATTTTCAGTAATAGTGCCTATCGCCACTCCAGGTGTTTGTTTCAATGTCTCCATAAAAAGACTTCCTCCATAGGCTTGATATCCAACTACAGCAAGAGTTAAGCCAAGCAAATCAAAGAATATCCCTCGCTTCATTAATCGACTCGCTTCACCCCTACTGGGTCTAACAGCACTGTCTAAAGCTCTACCAAGTTTGACGATTTGCCAACCTTGCCAAAGGCTATAAAGCAAAATGAAGAACGACAAGGTAGTAGCACCAACTGCTGCTCCCCACCCAGGGGCGATTGTCTTGCCAGTAGTTGCAGCAAAGCGATTGGTTGCCAAAATTCCAATAACAACTACACCGAGAGTTACTTGGCTCCAAAATCGAATCCAGCCCATTCGACGCAACCCAAGAGAAAGAAGCTGAAAGTCCAATCGGTCAGCCATGAAGGATTTAACAACACTCGTCCAAACTTGCCATCAATACCAAGAGTCTGCACGAAACTCGTGATACCTCTCCGCTCTCCAGAACAGGCACTTACCCCAACGTCACTGGCGTTAGGGAGCTTTGACGGCCTACATGCAGGTCATCGAAAAGTAATAGAAGTCGTAGTAAATGATGCTCCTGGCATCCCAAGTGTGGTTAGTTTTTGGCCACATCCCCGAGAGGTCCTTTATTCAGAACCAAGACTGAGGTTGGATCTACCAAGCGAAAAAACATCGCTACTGTCTCCTCTTGGAGTAGAGCAGTTAGTACTTGTGCCTTTTAATCAAAAACTTGCATCATTAAGCGCAAAAGTGTTTTTTCATGAAATGCTCGTAAAAACTCTCAATGCCCGCCGAATTGCTGTGGGTGCAAACTTTCGCTTCGGAAAGAATCGCGAAGGCGATGTAAATACTCTCAAAGAACTTGGCAAAGCATCACAGGTAGAAATTCTCGTAACACCAATCTTGAAAGATGAAGAAGGTCGCATGAGCAGTAGTCGAATACGAAAAGCCCTTAATGATGGAAACTTGGAAACAGCAAAAAGCCTTATGGGTAGACCATATAAATTCCGTGGCAGCGTTGTAAAAGGTCGCGGCCTAGGCAAACAAATCGGGTGGCCAACCGCAAACTTACTAGTTGATGGCAGGAAGTTTCTTCCTTGCCTAGGGGTTTACGCTGCTTTTGCATGGATCAACTCAAATAAAAAGGCGTTCCCAGCTGTTATGAACCTTGGACCACAACCAACTATTGATCCAAGTTCACCTTCAGCAGTAGAAGTACACATCCTTAATGAAGAAAAAGATTTATTAGGGCATGATCTAATCATCCAACCCATAAAAAAAATTCGCGACCAAAAGCGGTTTGAAAATATTGAAGCTTTAAGCAAACAAATAGGTCTAGATGCTCAAACAGCTCTAAACCACCTCAATCTTTGGAGAGACATGCCTTCATCATGAAGATGGATAGGCATTCCCTAACCCCCAAACTATGAAAATCCCAATCCCTCCAAGCAAGATGATTCCCCAAATGAACAAGTTGATGATGCTTTCTAAACCATTGTTCTCCATGAAATTTCAGGGAATACTTTCTAGTTAGCCTGCCACGAAATCAATGTCTGAAAAACCCTTTCTTGACCAACGTATTGAACAACTGATAGATGCCAACCTTGATCGAGGCAGAGAAGGTCTTAGAGTTATTGAAGAATGGTGCCGTTTCGGTCAGAATAATAAAGAACTTATTATCAAAATAAAAGGTTGGAGACACCAGTTAGGCCTTCATCATCATGACTGTTATAAAAACGCTCGTTTCTCAATTCCTGATCCTGGAATAGGACTATCACACCCATCTCAAATAGAGCGATCAGCACCTCTACAAGTCGTTTCTGCAAATTGTGCTCGAGTACAAGAAGCAATGCGAGTTATAGAAGAATTTTCTCGAAGATCTAATCCTTCCTTATCAAAAATTGCTAGTGAGATACGTTATGGAGTTTATGAGGTTGAACTTCAAATCATTCGTACTTCTAACAAAGAAAAAAGAATCAATCTTATTGAGAAATGCAGCCTTTGCCTTATCACCTCTCCAAGCAAATCCCTAAACACAACAGTCGAAAAAGCTCTGAAAGCTGGCTTAAAAATGGTTCAATATCGAACAAAATCTAGTGATGATTTAACTAATCTTTCTGAAGCCAATGAACTTTCAAGGCTTTGTAAAATATATGATTCTCTTTTTATAGTTAATGATCGAATAGATATTGCACTTGCTGTAGATGCTGATGGTGTTCACCTGGGACAAAAAGACATTCCTGTTCAAATAGCAAGAAAGATACTCGGCTCCGAGAAATTAATTGGAAGCAGTATTCATTGCCTTAAAGAACTTCGCTTAGCAGAGGAGAATGGCTGCGATTATGTAGGTGCTGGTCCCGTTAACAAAACCCAAACCAAACCCAACCTAGAAGCAAAAGGAATTAAATATCTTAGTGAAACTTGCAACTCAACTTATTTACCTTGGTTTGCCATTGGAGGCATCAATAACACTAACCTCCAGGAATTAATTTCTGCAGGCACAAAACGTGTAGCCGTTTGCACTGCAATAATGAATGCAAAAGACCCATCTAGGAACACAATCGAACTTCTAGAGGCTTTTCAATGATACTAAAAATAAACGGTGAAATTAAATCACTAGATTTAAACCCAGCCAACCTTTTAAACCTAATTAACCGTATGGGACAGGACCCGAGAACAGTTGTTATCGAATTCAACGGTGTCATCATCAAGCCTGAACAATGGAAACATCAGAACTTAAAAGATGGTGACACAATTGAACTTGTCACAATAGTTGGAGGGGGCTCCTAAAGTCTGGTTAGTTAACCGAAAAAAGAATTGAACCAATTATCCCTCTTCAAATCAGAAAAACTGATTAAACAGTTTTTTTCGGCCATTTTGATACCAGTAATACTGACAACTCTTTTTCTAATTACTCCCCAATCCAGCAATGCCGCACAGGGTGGTCGAATTGGAGGTGGCAGCTTTCGGGCTCCATCTATTCCCCGCACTGGGGGCTATGGAGGCGGTGGGAGTTACCGCGGAGGATATGGAGGTGGCTACCGTGGTGGATACGGTGGAGGCTACAGAGGAGGAATAGGATTTCCATTCGTCTTTCCATTCTTTTTCGGAGGCGGGGGCCTTTTCGGTTTTTTTATTCTTATGGCCATTGCTGGCGTATTAGTAAATGCATTCAGAGGTGGAAGTAGCGCAAATCAACCCTTTAATCAAACCAATCAACTAACTACAAATGCTCCAGGCCCTGTAACGCTAATTGAACTGCAAGTAGGGCTTCTTGCTAGTGCAAAAGAATTACAAATGGAGCTAAGAGCTCTTGCTGAGAAAGCAGATACTAATAATTCAACTGGGCTACAAAGAGTTTTGGAAGACACCACCCTTGCTCTTTTGCGTCAGCCACATCTATGGGTCTATTCAAATACAGAAACTGGCGAAGTACCTTTCAACTCTGCTGAAAACACCTTTAACCGTTTATCAATTACTGAAAGAAGCAAACTAAGTTCAGAGGTGACATCTAATTTTTCAGGAGAACTAAAAAATGAGTTCCATCCCTCATCTTCAGTTGGAGAAGCAGATGCTGCAAATGAATACATAGTTGTAACAATATTGGCTGCTTCCAAAAATCACATAAAGCTTTCTCCAACCAATTCAAGCGAAAAGCTGCAGGAGTCTTTGCGAATTCTTGGATCCATCTCCTCCTCTGACCTAATGGCATTAGAAGTAATTTGGCAACCAGAAGGTATTGGAGACAAACTAACTTCGGAAGACTTATTAACTTCTTATCCAAACCTTGAGCATCTCTAAAAAAGGCATTACTACCAAAACCCCCTAAGAAGCCCTAAAAACCGATTTCTTAATAAAATCTTCCACCACGATTGTGCAACATGAACAAAATCAAGGCATAAAGAAAGATATCTTGATACACAAACAAACACCTAGACACCGAACTCTCTTGACTGACGCATCGCCCACAGATCCTCGCGCCATGAAATGGGAGTCGAATGGCGAGCTGGCACAGCGTGATCTCACAGAACTAGTAAATAGACTTCTAGATGTTGAATCACAACACCACAGCAATGAACTCTCCAGACTTGGCAATAAATACAACGATTCAAATTAAATATTCATTTAACCCTTGCATCAACCAAAGAAATACTCCAAGTTTCACTAAATAAGAAAATAACAGAATGAGACCAAGGGTTATGCAATGGGTCAACACACCTGTGTTAGTGGAGGCTCTTTTGAGATATCAACAAGGCCGCTTACCAAAATCAATGAAACTTTGGGTAGAGCAATTACTGGAAATCAGTCCAAATCAAGACTCAGGTATTTTGCCTCACTAACAATTCTTGTATTTATAAGTTGTTTTAGCCATTAGCCCAATTGGATAATTCGTAATGCTGCCATTGCCGCTCCATATCCATTATCAATATTCACCACAAGCAATCCAGGAGAACAACTAGCAAGCATTCCACTAAGTGCAGAATTCCCTCCAAAACTAACTCCATAGCCCACTGAAGTAGGCACTCCTATGACGGGTTGCGGTACCAAACCTGTAAGCACAGTTGGCAAAGAACCTTCCATCCCAGCACAAGCAATCAAAACTTTAGCGAGCTTTAATCGCTCTAATTGACTAAGAAGTCTGTGTAAATATGCAACTCCTACATCCAAAAGCAGCTCTGTCTTAATGCCATGCCATCGTAAAGCCAACTCAGCTTCCGCCGCTACAGGTAAATCACTAGTTCCTCCACTTAATACGATCACCTCACCAAAAGAAGGGTTGGCCTTAAAAGGCGAACCAAAGGTTAGACATCGAGATCTTGCGTGATATTCAACTCCAGTAAATCCAATCCGAGAAATTACCAAATCAGCCTTTTGTTGATCAACCCTAGTTACAAGAGCACCTTCTTTTTGTGCTTTGAAACTATGCAAAATTTCAACAATCTGATCACTGGTTTTATGCTCACCCCACACCGCCTCAATCATCCCAAGACGCGAACGGCGATCAAAATCAATTCTTGCTTCTCTATTTTGAAAGGTCATTGGGGAAACAACTGTCCTTCAAATTGCAAAGGGAAGGGATTACCTTTTAAATCGCCTGTGCCTTCTCTGGCTAGAGATTCAAAATTCTCTTGAATCTCATCAATCTCAGATTGAGGTATTGCTTTCCATTGTTCTCTGCTTTCCCAACTGATGATTAAAACTGCTTCTTCATTCTGATCATCCCAAAATAACTGACGTCCAAGAAAACCTTTTTTTTCAGCCAGCCAAGGTTCCCAACTTCCTTTTTCAGCCTTTAACCATGCTTCTCGTTTCTGAGAAGGTACTCTAAGCCTCAAATGCTCAATAATGACACCTTCGTTCATTTTTGCCTCTGCCTGAACGACATTAACAACACAAAACATCCAAACACCTACAAAAAGAAATAGACAACTATAAAAAACCTTTAACAAATTTTTCATAACGAGAAGCCCTTTATTCGCGAACCAATAAAGCTACTGCCTGAGTGCTAATACCTTCCTCACGGCCTTCAGGGCCAAGTGTTTCATTAGTCGTTGCTTTTATTCCCACAGCGTCTATGCCTACCCCCAACCTTTGGGCAAGATTACTTCTCATCAGGTCAATATGAGGTTTCAGCTTTGGTCTTTCAGCAACAACAACAGCATCAATATTTACAAGCTTCCATCCATGTTCACGGGTCAGCTCTACCACTTTTTCCAAAAGACTAAGGCTATTGGCGCCTTGCCACTGAGAATCTTCAGGCGGGAAATATTTTCCAATATCCCCTAGGGACAATGCACCAAGGAGAGCATCCATTACAGCATGCACAAGTACGTCTGCATCACTGTGCCCCTCTAGGCCTAACCCTTCAGGATGATTAAGCAAGACGCCCCCAAGAATTAATGGTCGACCTGAGACCAAACGATGAATGTCATAACCGTTGCCAACTCTAAAGTCCACATGTTCAAAGCCTGGTGAATCTATTTTCGTCATAAACTCGGAATTTTGCTTTTCTTTCCAAGCCGTATACAAGTCAAGGCGACGAAGCTTGGTCCTTCTTATACGTTCTTGCTGCCGCCAATCTGATATAGCTGCATGGTCACCGCTTCTTAATACATCAGGAACACACATTCCCCGAAATTCTGAGGGTCGTGTGTAATGAGGATGCTCTAACAAACCCTCACTATGACTCTCATCTAAAAGAGATTCAGGTGAACCAACAGTACCCGGTATTAATCTGACTAAACCATTAACAATCACCATTGCAGGTATTTCACCCCCTGTGAGTACAAAATCACCTATAGATATCTCTTCATCTGCAAGAGCTCTTATTCGCTCGTCAAATCCTTCATAATGTCCACAAATTAATATCATCTGATCATATTTACTAGCCCACCTCTTCAAATCAGAATGAACCAATTTGGACCCTTGAGGAGTTAGCAATATTGTTCTTCGGCGCCCCTTCAATGGTATTGCTTCAAAAGCGCTATAAACTGGTTCTGGCTTGAGAACCATACCTGCTCCTCCTCCATAAGGTTCGTCATCAACCTTTCTATGTCGATCCTTTGAAAAATCTCTTGGATTATGTATGACTATCTCAGCGAGACTTGACTCAAAAGCCCTGCCAATGACCCCAAACCCAACTATTCCATCAAAAGCTTGTGGGAAAAGGCTTATAACATCAAGACGATAAGGCTTCATAAACCTTCAATACTCCTAGCATAAAATTGTGAGATGAAAGATTGATTACACAAATAAAACTTAGCCCAAAAGCACAAATAGTAAAAATGTAGTTCTAAAAGATTCTAAAAAACAAGTTACCTAAGCCGGTTTAAGATTCCAAATAACCTAGTTCAGCAAGCCTAGAAGGTTTACTTCGCCATCCTGGGGAGATTTTCACAAACAATTCCAAGTAAACAGGACCATTGATCAAAATTTGCATCTGAAGCCGTGCCGCCTTACCTATTGTTTTCAACATAGAGCCTCCCTTGCCAATCAAAATCCCTTTTTGACTTTTTCTCTCCACGAAAACAGTTGCCAAGACTCCTATTCGATTTTGTGCATTCTTATTGTTTTTGTTACTTTGAATTTCTTCCACACGGTCAATCTTCACCGCAACACTATGAGGAACCTCCTCGCGTGTATGTAATAAAACCTGCTCTCTTATTAATTCAGCTAATAAAATTCTTTCTGGTTGGTCACAAACCATATCTTGCGGATAAAGCTGAGGACCATTAGGTAAAATTTCTGAGATTGCTTTTATGACATCTTTAGATCCATGACCAGTAATTGCACTGCATAAGTAAATAGGCCAATTAGTTTCAGATAATAATTCCTGATAGCGAGAAAAAAATTTAGTGCTTTCATTCTCAGGAACCAAGTCCCATTTATTCAAAACTACGAGCACAGGTAATTCTTGCCTTTTAAGCAAATTAACTATGAATAAATCACCTCTACCAGGTCTTTCAGATCCTTCAAGAATTAGGACAATAATATCAACCTCACCTATCGCTGATTTAGCACTCTTCACAAGCCTTTCTCCTAATAAATGGTGCGGTTTGTGTATCCCTGGAGTGTCTAGAAAAATTATTTGTGCCTCAGGAGTTGTTAATATTGCTCGAAGTCGATTCCTTGTCGTCTGCGCAACTGGAGAAGTAATAGCAATCTTCTCCCCAACCAAACAATTTACTAACGTTGACTTCCCTACGTTTGGCCTTCCAATAAGAGCAGTAAAACCAGAGCGATAATTTGCAGGATTTGATTGAGAAAAGGCCATTACCTGGAAAAGTCACACTCATAACCTGCCAAGAAGAATACCTTTAAGCCATGACCAAACTTGAGCCAAGTTTTAAACAAGCAATTGAATTTTCAGCAATCTGGCTGAAAGCGTGGGAAGCAGGCGAACTAAGTGATGAAGTTATGGCCGATAGAATTGCCGAACTAATTGCCAGTCAAAATGGTGCTAGAGGTTTTTTTGCAATTAGTCTCTCAGTGGACTCTCCACTACTAGACAGACTCCCAGAACCAGTAGTGGTGCAGCTACGCATAGCGGGAGACCGAATAATTGACTTAACCATAAAAAACCTTGCTATGAGTAGTGCCATGGCAATAACTCACAAACGAAATACTGATAACGAATTACAAAATAGATCTGAACGAATAGCCTATAGATGCATTGAAATACTTCGACTGTTGGAACCCAATGCAGTGAAATGTCGACTTGAAAATCTCTTAGCTGCGATCGAGGGGAGAGGTCTAGAAGAAGATATAAAATTCTTAGAGAAGTGGCAATACGACAATGATCAGAAGCTTGCTATTGCATCAAATATAATTGCTGTTGCTACACAATAATAAAGGGCCAAAATTGGCCCTTTATTATTGTTCTCTTGTAATAAAAATAAATTGTTAATCCCTGCGACCACCACCCTGCAAAGCAATCATTAATCTCAAAATAAAAATAAATAGATTTATATATGTTAAATACATTCCTAGAGCACCTGCAAGATATTGATCATCGTTATACCTACGTGGCATCGTATAAAAGTCAACAAAAGACATCCCTACAAAAAGGACCGTCCCAAAACCTGCAATCATTAGCTCAAATTGCCCCCTTAGGAACATATTTGGTGCAAAGATTCCACCAACTAACTGCACCACAATTGCTATCAGTAAACCTATAAGACCCAGGCCCACTACTTGACTCAAAGCTTGGCCAACATTGTCGCTCATTCGTGTTCCAACAAATGAAGCAATGACAAAAGTCAAGCCAGTTGCAAAGACTGCTGTTGCAATAGAACCAACTCCAATAGCAGTAATGGCGTAACCAACAATGCCACTGAGAGTAAAACCGGTTATAAGGCTATATGCAGTTAATAAAGGAAGTGCTTTTTCATTATTGGCATTGTTAGCAGCCCCCATGGCTACAAAGAAGAGGATAAAATTCCCTATTGCAGACACCAGGAAGAGGGGGTTGAACAACCCTGGATTA
This sequence comes from Prochlorococcus sp. AG-363-P19, assembly GCA_003280055.1. Lineage (GTDB taxonomy): Bacteria > Cyanobacteriota > Cyanobacteriia > PCC-6307 > Cyanobiaceae > AG-363-P08. Next base: position 63,206 of record QCGG01000008.1, on the reverse strand, counting down.
CTTGCCTGAAGGGAAAGACCTCCGATTACTCCTCCAGCTGTTAGCAGCATTCCACCGCCAACATAAGGCAAGGCTTTTTGAACTACATTTGGGCCAACCAGGGCACTGGACTGTGCTTCTCTAATTGCCTGTTGAAAATTGCTGCTTGCTGGCATAAGTAACTAACCACATCACATAACTAGTTCACTCTGACAGGAAAAGAAGCTTGCTGCATAGATATTTTGTGCGGATCTCCCTATCAAACTTATTGCCGAGCATATGCATCAACAACTTTCTGAACAATGCTATGTCTTACAACATCCTCTGAAGTGAGCCTTGAGACAGCTATACCTTCGATTTTCTCTAACACCTCACAAGCTTCTACTAAGCCACTTAATACGCCGCGAGGTAAATCCACTTGCGTGATATCCCCTGTAACAACCATTCGAGACCTCTCTCCAAGTCGAGTAAGGAACATTTTCATTTGAGCAGAAGTAGTGTTTTGAGCCTCATCAAGAATCACAAACGAATCGTCTAATGTTCTGCCACGCATATAGGCAAGTGGGGCAACTTCAATAACACCTTTTTCTAGAAGTGTATTTGTTTTTTCCATACCCAAAAGAGTATGAAGAGCATCATAAAGAGGACGAAGATAAGGATCTACTTTTTGCTGTAAATCTCCTGGCAAAAATCCCAACCTTTCGCCAGCCTCTACGGCGGGTCGGGTGATTACCAACCTTTCTACCTTTCTCTCCATAAGCATTCGTACCGCCAAGACTGCAGCTAAAAATGTCTTACCAGTCCCTGCTGGCCCTATCCCAAATGTAAGAGCATGATTTTCCATCGCTTTTATATAAGATCTCTGGCGAATTGTCCTAGGTCTTAAATGAATTCCACGATTATTCCTTACCAATACTTGTTCAACTAAAGAAGCATGATCCTCCTTATTCCCCCTATCTACAGCCTTAAAGGCCGCCTGTAAATCAACAGAGGAAATTATCTGACCTTCTTGCCATAAAGGCCTTACAAGTTCAAGTACCCCAACAGCTTTCTCTAACTGAGTAGGTACTCCAGCTACTACCAATTGCAAGCCTCTTATGACTAAGGAAGCACCAGTAAGTACCTCTATGGAATGCAATGTCTGATTGCCTACTCCAGCCAAAGCAAGGGCTGCATCAGAATCTGGTAAATCGATTACGAAGCGCCCTTCAGTGGAAGCCCCATTCATTGAAAGCTTCAGGATTCCGTTGACTCATCTTTTAAAACTTCTACAGGCTCCTCAACCTTTTGATCAGAAGTTTTGGCAACTTTTTCCTTAGATGCTTTCGAAGCATTCTTTCTTTCAAGTGCTTGCTTAGCCTTGCCTAATATCTCTGCTTGTCGAACCTTCTTTTCTAAAAGCCCCCCTTTCTCCAGCAAAGACCTCACAGCATCAGTTGGCTGAGCGCCCTGACTCAAGCGGGATCTTAAAGCCTCTGTATCAAGGCGTGTTTCCTTTGTCCGTGGGTTATAAAAACCTAATTCCTCCAGAGGGCGCCCATCTCTTCTAGAAGTGCTATTGCAAGCTACCAATCGGAAACTTGCTTCTCTTTTCTTCCCAAACCGCTTAAGGCGGAGCTTGATCATGTTAGTCCTTGTTTTTAATTAGATGATTAAAAGCTGGCGAATTGCTATTAAAAACCACCAACAACACAACACAATAGCTGGTAGGGGTTCATAGATCACCAAAACCCTTCTTTTTCTTCAAGGGTCTTTGGCGTTTCACATGCCCCCTACCTGTTCTCGCAGGCATCTGCATTCCACCCATACCTGAAAGATCACTCGTTCCAGGCATTCCAGGCATTCCTGGCATTCCTGGCATTCCTGGCATTCCTGGCATTCCCTGTCCTCGAGACATCTGCTGCATAAAGCCCCTCATTTTTTGAAAATCAGCCAAGACCTTGTCAACATCGGCTGAAGTATGTCCACTGCCTATAGCGACACGCCTTCTCCTTGATGGTTCTGCGGCTAAAAGTTCGGGTTGTACTCTTTCTTTAGGAGTCATTGAGCCAATCATGGCCTCTATGCGCTTGAACTGCTCTTCACCTTGTTTAAGCATCCCATCGTCAATTTTATTCATCCCTGGAATCATCTTCATTAATCCACCCAAGGAACCCATTCTTTTAATTAATCGCATCTGTTTTAAAAAATCAGAGAAGTCAAACGTCGCTTCTTCCAACTTCTTTTGCATCTTCTCAACATCAGCAATTTCAACTTCCTTCTGTGCTTTCTCAACGAGAGTTAAAACATCTCCCATTCCAAGAATCCGACTTGCCATTCGTTCTGGATGAAAAGCTTGAAGAGCCTCTACTTTTTCGCCAGTTCCAATAAACTTGATAGGCATTCCACTGATTTTCCTGATAGATAGAGCTGCTCCACCCCTCGAATCTCCATCAAGCTTTGTCAAAACAGCACCAGTTATTCCAACCTTCTCATGGAAAGCCTTTGTTAAATCTGCAGCCTCCTGACCAATCATTGAATCCACTACCAACAACACTTCATGTGGGTCAACAGCAGATCTAATCCGAACCATCTCATCCATCATGTCTTCGTCAATCTGAAGACGTCCAGCGGTGTCTACAAGCACAGTGTCAATAGATTCCTCTCGTGCCTTTTTCAGACCAGCAGCTGCAATTTCTTCAGGCGTAGCTCCTGGCTCTAAAGAAAAAACTTCAATCCCTATTTGCTCTCCAAGTGTCCGCAACTGATCAATCGCAGCAGGCCTGTAGACATCTGCAGCAATCATTAAAGTTTTTTTCCCTTGATCTTTCAAATAAAGACCTAGCTTCGCAGTCGCAGTTGTCTTACCTGCTCCCTGCAGACCCGCCATAAGTACAACTGTTGGGGAAGTGTCAGCTGAGGCAAGGGGCGCATTATCACCTCCCATAACCTCAACAAGCTGCTGATGAACAACCTGAATAAACTTTTGATCAGGACTAACTCCTCGAACAACCTCAACACCAACTGCTTTTGCTCGAACATCTTCAACGAATTCTCTAGCAACTGGGAGACTGACATCAGCCTCTAAAAGTGCTCTTCGAACATCCTTCAAAGCCTGTTCGACATTTTCTTCATTTATAGATGCCTGGCCTCTAAGACTTTTTACGGCATCTTCAAACCGTGCGGAAAGCTCATCAAACATGATATTAATGAAGGTAAGTTTTTAGGCCTTGTAAAACACAAAACTAACTATAGGCATATATCAAATCAACTTCCACTAATGTAGGCATGTAATCGCCATGCATCTGGGTCCCTCCCAAGAATATAAGTTACATTAAGTCGAGGGATTTTTGTCTCAGAAATTATTTTACCAGCAGAGTTATAACGTTTATCAATATAATCAATAACAGTTACTATCTCAATTCGTTTTGATGTTCTTTTGACTATTTTTAAGGATATAATCCTAGTATTAATAACCTGTTTATTTGAGTCTTTAATATCTTTATTTCTTTCCTCATTTAACTTTTTCAAAAGCTTAGGCCTGGCAATATTTGAGAGGGAGATGCCTTCATTACCTAAAAGAATTTTAGCTTTTCCAGAAAGCCAAGACTCTATCAATCCACGAATTTCAATCTCATTAGGTTCATTAGATTTTAATAATTTAAAAATGGTTATTTCGTTATTCAAAACTGCCACAGAATTAGCATCTTTTGAAGACTCTTTTACAAGATTTTTTTTCTTAATGGCCTCTAAAACTTGTGATTGCTTTGTTTGAAAATATGAAAACCTATAACGCTGAAATAAAAGCGCAAAAGCAGCCGAAAATCCCATCAAAATGATCAAAATAAATACTATTGACCCAAACCTATTTCTAACTCTATTAACACTTCTAGAAGACTTAATCAGTTCATCTCGTAGACTCTTCAAAAAGTCATACAGATTCAATCTTCTTAATAAAGGTCCTAAAGAAGACTTGAAAGAAGCTCTATCTTCAGTTTTAGCTTTGAAATCATTATCTTTGACATCATTAGAGACATCCTCTTCTTCAAGCCTCTGGGAAGGAAAGTCTTCAGAGCTCGTTGAAGACAAGAAAGAAAAGGGCCTGCTACGTAAGCCTCGTCTATCTAAACGATCAACAAATTCTTGAACATCTCTATCGGAAAACCATGCTTCCAAATCAACGTTATTAGCATTGATATCTTTATATCCAGGAAGTACATCTCTTCTAAGCCAGTCACGGCAATAATCACAAAAGGCAGCCAGGCTATCCGCAGGGTAATTACTAAGCCAATCTTGCAAAAGACCATCTGGACTAGCAAGAAATCGATTCTTTGCAGAATCAATATCAGCCAACAAAAGGTCAAGGCAACCTAGCAATGGAAGAGGATCTAACCCATCCAAATTCAAGTTTTCAAGACGCTTTCGAGCCTCCCAAAGTCGCTCAGGCTTTCTATAAGAAAATCCTGCTGCGGTCAGAGACAATACACAAAGAAAGCCTGAATCTTTAGAACCTTTTTTACGCCAATGGCTAAACAGGTCAATTTGTTCTTGAGCAGTTAAATATCCTCTAATCTGCTGGAAGAAAAGTTCAAATTCAGGTTGTTCAAGTCCTGTTTGATCCTTAAAGGCTTTTTTCCCTTCAAGGCCTCCTCTTCTTACAACAAAATCATTCAGCAGTCTCAAGCCTTCTTGTCTAGAAGAATCTTTACCAAGGTCTCTGCTTAACAAATCCAAAATACGATATGGAAGCAGAGAATTGAGCTCTGCTTCAAATGAAGAGCGCTGCTCGGAGAGCTTTCCCATCCTCTGCAAAAGCTTTATACCTTCTTGCAAAAGTTCTGCTGCAGATTCGTAATGCCTATCTTCTTGTTCTTGAATTGAAGCAGACTTGCATGCAAGAGCTGCTACAAGAGTCAGATCTGCCTCCCTACTGCTTCCTAGAGCTGGTGCCTGGGGCGGCTGTAATGCTTCAGAAGCTAATTTAAAAGCCTCATAAGCAACATTCGCCTCCCATAACAAAATCAAGCCCCCAACCTCTTTATTTGAAGAAAACTCAAGCCCATATGCACCCTGCAGCAAAGCTGCCTCATATTCCTCACGACGCCCAGTATCCGCCAGCAAGTCAGCTGATAATCTGAGTAGTTCAGCTCGTTGAATAAGTGCTTCTCTAGTGAAGCCCTCTTCGGGGGAATGATCTAGACGAACCTGCAATGCTCTGAGGACAGCTTCTGCATCAGCAGAGGGACTAACGCCTAGTAATCGGAAATGATCGATTGGGAGTTCCAAGCTCGTCAAAGCCATTGAGATAAAACTCTAGACAGTGAGAGGGGTTTTGCCCATTTCTTCTCCTCATGCCCTTACAGTCTTAAATCAAACGACCGAAATCAGACATGGCAAATCAAACCACAAACCCAATAAACAAGCCTGAAGAGAAGGGTTTCGGAGCAGGAGAGCACGCTGAGCGGCTTTCAGGACTTGCCACTACAGAACAAGCTGAAATTGATAAAAAAACCGGTCTTGATATCTTCAGGGACATGACCTTAGGTAGACGCTTTGAAGATAAATGCGCCGAAATGTATTACCGAGGGAAGATGTTTGGGTTTGTTCATCTTTACAACGGACAAGAAGCTGTTAGTTCTGGCGTTATTGGAGCAATGAAGAAAAAACATGATTGGTTTTGCAGTACTTATAGAGATCACGTCCATGCTCTAAGCGCTGGAGTGCCAGCGCGTGAAGTAATGAGTGAGCTATTTGGCAAAGAAACAGGTTGCAGCAAGGGACGAGGGGGGTCTATGCATCTTTTTTCCAAAGAACATCATCTGTTAGGTGGATATGCCTTTATTGGTGAGGGCATTCCTGTGGCTGTTGGAGCAGCTTTCACCAGCAAATACAAAAAAGAGGCTCTTGGGGAAAAGCAGAGTGATTCTGTCACCGCCGCATTCTTTGGTGATGGCACCTGCAACAACGGTCAATTCTTCGAGTGTCTAAATATGGCACAGCTATGGAAACTACCAATCCTTTTTGTTGTCGAGAACAACAAGTGGGCCATTGGTATGGCACATGATCGGGCTACAAGTGATCCAGAAATTTGGAGAAAAGCTAACTCATTTGGGATGGCAGGAGAAGAAGTTAATGGGATGGATGTTCTAGCTGTAAGGGAAGCTGCTATAAGAGCAATTAAAAGAGCCAGGAATGGAGAGGGGCCAACACTTCTTGAATGCCTCACCTACAGATTTAGAGGGCACTCACTTGCTGACCCAGATGAACTGCGTCAAGAAGAAGAAAAACAATTCTGGTCAGAAAGAGATCCACTAAAAGCTCTAGAAAAAGATCTTCTTACTAGATCCTTAGCAACCACTGAAGAGCTTCGAGCAATCGAAAAAGAGATAGATAAAGAAGTTACTGATGCAGTTGAATTTGCACTAGAAGCGCCTGAACCAAAACCAGAAGAGCTAACGCGTTATATATGGGCTGAAAAAGAAGAACGCTTCTAGATCAAGTAACGTTTTTATAAGCTTTTAAAAACTAAATTCCACTAGGTAATTTTCTAGTGAGATTCCGTAATTTGCGCAGGGCTTTTAACTCAACTTGACGGACCCTTTCCCGCGAAACAGATAAGAGTCGACCAATCTCTGCAAGGGTATGCCTTTCATTACCCTCTAGTCCAAAACGCAACTTGAGTACATGCTGTTCCTGTTCGCTGAGATGAGCGAGCCATCTCCCAAGTTGTTCCTGATGTATACGCTGCTCAACAATTTCCAAAGGCTCATCCAGAGATGAATCTGCAATTAGATCACCCAAAAAGCTTCTACCATCATCACCATTAACAGGTGCATCAAGGCTGCTTGTTGTAAGTGCCTGGCGTAAAAGAGAATCAAGCTCTTCTACGGGCATATCCATCTCTTCTGCTATTTCTTGACGACTTGGCATCGCTCCTAGCTTGTGAGCCAAGTCAAGACTCACTTTTCTAACAGTAGTAAGTCTTTCACTCAGATGAACTGGTAGGCGAATAGTTCGCGACTGGCAGGCAATTGCACGAGTCATGCTTTGACGGATCCACCAAAAAGCATAAGTAGAGAACTTATAGCCTCGCGTAGGGTCAAACTTTTCAACAGCTCGTTCAAGACCAAGTGAACCCTCTTGAATCAAATCAAGAAGTTCAAGACCTTTACCCTGATATTTCTTAGCAACACTTACTACCAATCTTAGATTTGCTTTCATCATCCTTTCTTTGGCTCTACGACCAATTCGAATCATTCTTCTTTGCTTAGAAGTTAATTTTTCACTGGTGTCAGAAATGGAATCATCCTCAGTCAGATTCATCATCATCTGAACCTGATTTCCTAACTCAATTTCCTCGGCAGCAGTAAGAAGAGGGATTCGTCCAATTGTGGCGAGGTACCAACTGATTGGGTCACTACTTCGCCTCTGTACTGGACCCTTAGGCTTGGGAGTTGAAAAAACCATTACTGGCTATTTCCTGTTTAGTTAGAGAGACTTTCCTACGAATATTCAAAAAGAGCTAATAGCTTCAAAAACCCTTCAGATTCAGACTGCAAAAACTACACATTTCAAGAAGAAAAGTCATTATTTGAACAAATTCAGGTGCTAAAAGCGACATCTTGGCTTTGGAGCGCCCTGGTGATTTTTGAAAGAGACTCAGCTACAAGTGCTGCTCCAGCACCTTTTTCACTAATTTTGGCAGCCTCTGCATGTAAAAACATTGAGAGAGCAAGAAGCTCATCATCAAGTTGATTTGAAGAGGCAACACCAATCGCACCCAATCCAACCGAGAATCCAGCTAATAAATCACCAAAACCACAGCGAGCAGACCAATGAAAGGTATCTTCTAATTGCCATATTTCCCCTTTAGGCGAAGCAACAAGACTATGTGCTCCCTTAAACAAAACACCAGTACCGGTTATCTTTGCAGCTTCAGAAGCAGCCTTTAATTTATTAGATGTATCAATACTTGGGAAAAGACGATAAAACTCCTCCAAATGTGGAGTAAGCCAAGTAGGCCCCTCACGTTTCGCAAGCCACTTATAACCCTGGGAAGAATCGGCTATTTGATTAATTGCATCAGCATCTAAAACCACTAACCCCTTAAAATTCCTTAAAGGTTTCTCCCAAAAAGAAAAACACTTCTCAAAATTACCTAATCCTGGTCCTATCAAGATGGCGTCAACCCTAGAAAAATCAAATTCAGAAAGCAATTGACCAAGCTCTAAAAAACATTCGGAAGAGCTTGATAACGAACCTTGTACAACTACTTCTGGTATTACTTTCCACAAATCAGATGCGATTTTTTCTGGGAAAAAGCCACTGACAGATCCTGCTCCACTAGCCATTACCCCTCTAAGTGCAAGATAAGCAGCGCCTTTATATCTATCACTACCAGCAATAATCAAAACCCTCCCTCTCTGATATTTCATTGCATCAGGATCTATTTGGGGCCACGGTGAGCTAGCTAAATCACTCGAAAGAATCAGACGTGGCTGAGTTTTAGGCAAAGTATTTAAAAGGGCTTTAGGCAAACCAATCTCTATTGTTTTCAATTTGCCAACATTTTTAATAGCCAAATCCTGCACGAGACCTTGCTTTTTCAAACCCACCGTCAAAGTTGCAAGAGCTACGGCTGCTCCACTACTCAAAGTTTTTCCGGAGTCAGAGCAAATACCTGTGGGTACGTCCAAACTAACTAACTTTCCGGGCTGGGAATTTTCTCGGGCTTTAAAAAGGTTTGCGATAAATACAGGTAGAGGTCGAACTTGCCCTAATCCAAAGATCGCATCGATCCACAATGCTTCCGAACTAACATCAGGTGGCTGATCTAATTGTCTAATTCCTAGCCACAAGCAGTATTCCAAATGTTGTTTTGTTAATGCCGCTTTAATTGGGAATGGACACCAGATTTCTAAATTAATTCCCCTCAAATGTAATTCCCTTGCAACAACCAACCCATCTCCACCATTATGACCAGGACCAACAAGTACTTGAACACCTTTTTCAATTAAAAAAGGTTGTTTCTCAAGCCAAGAGACCATCCCTTGACCTACTTTCTCCATCAAAGATGAAACTGGCATTCCACCAGAAAGTAATGCTTCTTCTAAGCAGCTCATTTGCTCAGAGCTGACTAGTAGATGCTCAACATCAAAATCAGGCCATATCACAACAATGGAGTCAAAGATCCCACGATGGAAGGATAACCATGAAAATAATTAAGTACTACTAAAGTTTTTTGGTAGCTTCTCGATGACAAAAATCTCATCCGCCAGCTCTGCTGGAGCAAAGGCTCTTCAAAAATTACATACCTGGCAAGGCGACCACAGTATTGCAGTGGGTCTTTCCGGGGGAGTAGATAGCTCAGTTAGTGCAGCACTTTTAATCCAAGCAGGATGGAAAGTCGAAGGTTTGACCCTGATGCTAATGGAGGGCAAGGGAGCATGCTGTTCAGATGGTTTAATTGATGCTGCAGGCATATGTGAGCAGCTAGGAATTCGACATCATTTCATCGAATCAAAAAAAATTTTTGAAAATGAAGTTATTAATAGTCTGGTAAAAGGCTATGAGAGTGGAATCACACCTTTACCATGCTCAAAATGTAATCGATATGTAAAGTTTGCCCCGATGCTAAATTGGGCTAAAAGTGAACTTAATATCGACAAAATTGCTACAGGCCATTATGCAAGAATACGTTTAGCCACTGATCCAGATAAAGTCAATATAAACGATGAAAGTAATAACAGGCATCAACTCTTAAGAGGCATAGATTCGAATAAAGATCAAAGCTATTTCCTATATGACCTATCTCAAGAAATTCTAGGAAGAGTAGTTTTTCCACTGGGCGAGTTAACCAAAGAAGATACAAGAAGAGAGGCTAAACGATATAACTTAAGAACGGCAAATAAAGCAGAAAGTCAAGATTTATGCCTTGTTGAAGTACATGGATCAATGAAAGATTTTCTTGATATGTATATACCCGAAAAAAAAGGCAAGATCCTACTTAATAGTGGAGAAATACTTGGGGAACATACTGGTATTCATCACTTCACCATTGGCCAAAGAAAAGGTCTTGGCGTCTCATGGAAAGAACCTTTACATGTAGTAAATATAGATGCGAAAAGAAATGAGATTATTGTCGCTCCTCGATCTGAAGCAGGTCAATCAGAATGTAGCATTAGGGAAATAAATTGGGTCTCAATTTCTCCACCTAAAACAAAAATCTCAGTGGAAGTCCAGCTTCGCTATAGAAGCAAACCAGTACCAGCAGAATTGATTCCGATTAAGACAGATGAGGAACAAGAAGCTAATTTTTTATCAAGTAAATGCAAGTTAATTTTTCAAGATGATCAATTTTATATAACACCAGGCCAGGCAGCGGTCTTTTACCGTGGAGATATTGTGCTTGGTGGAGGATTGATTTACAAGGAGGCCTGAAAGGATCTATTTTTCAACAAATCTACGGCCCTGAACAATAAAGAATATACCAATGATTACACCGAGAAATAATGGAATTTCACCTAAGAGCATATAAGGAGTGGTTCCCTTGTAAAGGTTCAATTTGGCTACAGCAACACCCTTTTTGAATGGTTCCAACAAAAGTTGGACGTCACCAGAAGGACTCAATAAGGCTGAAGGTCCGGTATTAGAAACACTCAACAAATCACGCCCTGACTCAAAACTCCGAAGCTGTGCAATAGAAATAAATTGTTTTTGAAGTTCAATAGGGTATGGATCAAGGTTTGCAATTGTTAGTAACCAATCTGCACCACCTTTAACCGCCATAGCTATTGCATTCCCATCACTTATTTCGTAGCAAATTGCCACTGCTGCATTAGGCCCTTGCCAATTAAGTAATCGTGAGGTTTCTCCAGCTTGCACCCCCCCTACTGCCGAAAGGCCATTGGAACCAAAATCCAAAAAGGAAGGAATCCATTCCCCTAAAGGGACTAAACGATGTTTATCAATAAAGTTATTAAAAAAACTATCCCCTGCACCAAACACCAAAAGAGAACTTCTTTGTTTGCCTTTTTCCCAACGAAAACCACCTGACAACAAAGGGATCGGAGAGGGAGAAATTAATCTTTGACCTGCTGAGAGAGTCCCTTCTGGAGCGACTAGAAAGGAAGCTTTTTTTCTCTTGGCTTCAAATAAGGCTAGGTCTAAAGCATTTGAAGAAATAAGTCTTTGTTCCTCAGAAAATTTTTCCCGCGTAGGCACAGCGGACTGCCAAGCTCCAATATTAATTGAGGCATAAGCCTGCAAAGGTTTTAAAGAAATCCATCCAATCAGATGAGCAATGACCAAGGTAATTAGTCCTTTCTTCAAGAGTCGTTGTCGAGCTGGTCGATTGGCCCAACTCAAATAAACAGCCAAAATCCACCACCCTATGAGCAATTGAATAGTTGCTAAACCTCCTGATCCAAACCATCTAGCCAAACCAGCAAGAATTCGATCTTGCGGTAACAAAGCTGGTGCAAGCCCGATAAAGAAAAGTGGAGACTTTGCAAGAAAAACCTCTCCAAGTCCCCAAAGGCTTGCCATTGCGAGGCAATGCCAGAAACTATTCGTTTCACCAACATCACCAAAACCCTTTGATTCAAGAAATATTCCTAATAAAGCCCATCCACAAATAAGAGCTCCTCCAAAAATCCCACAAAAAGTCCAAATCAAAATCACAACAGGCAGGCTAATAGCAGACGGGACTCCCAGCCAAGTCAATGGATGTAGCCAGAGCAACCAAAGATGACTCCCCAAAACCGCAAGTAATCCCCAAAAGAATGAAGCTCGAATTGATCTTCTGGTATACCAAAGAAGAGCCAAAGCAAGTGGCATTAAAACAAAGCTCCCACAAAAACAAGCAACACCTGCAAGCAAACCCCCCAATAAGCCTTTTAAAAGAAGACCTGATTGTTCTCCCTTAAGCATTGAATTCAAGACCCTCCAAATAAAGCCTTTTCAAAGCTGAACAAACACTGCAACTATCTTCTGATGAATAAACGAAAGAAGAAGCGTTTAAAAAAATATTCCAGCCCAAGAAACACTTCAAGACTCTTCATTCAACAAACAAAGTCTAAATCGAAAATCCCTGCAAGAATGTTCATAGACACCCCCAATCCTCAGTGCGCGACATCTTTATCAGCACCATCATCTTCATTTCCTGCGTAATGGTTGCAATCGCAAGTCAGGTCGTTGCACCAACAACTGTCAATGCAACCAGCGAAATAACGACACTTCAAAACAAGGTCTCAGAAACAAAGCAAACCTCTATTAACGAAGTTTTTGAACTAGACCCTGATGATCCAAACCCTACGCTTTTTGCCATGGCACCTCAACAAGATCAAGTTGAAATCAACAACCTTGGCGGACCCTTAGAAACAAAACAGACAATAGTTACTGCTAGTGGGCTTCAAATGACTGATTTAGTTGTTGGAGAAGGGACAGAAGCAACCGCAGGTCAGACAGTATCAGTCAACTATCGAGGCACCTTGGAGGACGGAAAAGAATTTGATAGCAGTTATGGGAGAGGTCCTTTTACCTTTCCTCTTGGCACAGGGCGTGTCATTAAAGGTTGGGATGAAGGGGTAGAAGGAATGAAAGTAGGTGGTAAACGCAAACTAGTAATTCCCCCAGATCTTGGTTATGGCAGTCGTGGTGCTGGGAGAGTAATTCCGCCAAATGCAACTCTAATTTTTGAGGTCGAACTACTTGATGCAGTTTGAGTAGAGGGATCTATAGGGATCCAAAATCTAAAAACGGGTTGAGTAATAGCCATTTAGTATTCCATCCGGCTAATGTATAGGGAGGCTTTTTTCAATTACAGAAAGATGTTTCGCTCGGCACTAAAAACAATTCTCAATATCCTGCCAACCCAAACAGCCAAGGCTCACTGTGATGGGCCATGCGGTGTTTATGACCCAGCCTCTACTCGTGTAGCAGCTGAAGCAGTTTTATCAATGACCAAAAAGCTTCTTGCAATGGAGCCGCCAGAGAATAATGATCCTGCTGCCTGGGCTAGCTATAACAACACCTTCTCAAGGTATGTAGCCATTAAAGAAGAGCAAGCCAAGGAAGCAAAACAAGAGCTATTAATTCTTTGGACTGATTATTTCAAGCCAGAGCATCTAGCTAGTTACCCTGATTTACATGACACTTTCTGGAAAGCAGCAAAACTGTGTAGCGCTTGCAAAGTAAACATTGATCAATCAAAAGCAGAAGAACTGATGCAAGCAGTTGAAAAAATTCACCATATGTTCTGGAAATCTAAGGGCCGTGCAGATAGTTGGGTCACCGCAAGCTGAGATTCCGAAAAAAAAAGGGGTTAGTCTTTGCTCCTTCCTACTATTAATCTCAGGGAGGCGACGTTATTGTCGTGTTGAAGGATCCTCGATGATTCCAACAATTCATCATGGAGACTTTGTTATTTACAAGCCAATTAAGATCGAAAAACACAAACCCCTTGAGGGGAAAATTGTTGTCGCAAAAAATCCAATAAAATCGAAGGTTTTAGTTATCAAGAGAATATATAAAGCTAGTTCTAAAGGGTTTGAATTAAGGGGAGATAACTATTGGCATAGCATCGACAGTAGGCGCTATGGGATAGTGAAACCAAGCAATCTTTGCGGAATAGTTGAACAAATAGTCTCTTTTAGAAATGATTAATATATGAATTTTTATGCAAAATATGGGGTCAATTTTTGTAGCCAAACTACCCCAAGTGCAACTGAAAGCACTCCTGCAAAACCAAAAATTAAAGGCAAAGCTTTTCTTCCTACTCTCAAGGTGGCAAAAGAAATAATCCCTACAAAAATACCCATCGTTGTAATAGAACCAAGCAAATAAGCTGCCATATAAAACACCGCTCCAATCGGTGGCAAAGCTAATGCAGGTATAACTGCCAACAAATGACTCGTGCCCGCTAAACCATGCAAAACTCCTAAGCCTGTAACCGCATGCGTATGTCTTCTATGCCTTTTCCGGCCAAGAAAATGCAAATGGATATGGTCGTGAGAATTACCAGATCCATGGTTATGTTTATGAGAATGAATATCCAACCCTAAAGAAGTTCTAATCGCCAAAACTCCCACTATTAATAGTGAAATTCCAACAGCAAACTCTGCAACCGTTGACATTTTCTGAATCTGCACCAAATCCTTAGCCAAAATTGCAAATAATGAAAGTAAAAGAACGCCGACAGAGTGGCCCACTCCCCAAGCCAAACTATTTTTCAATGCAACTTTCGGTTCTTGAAGCGCTGCAGGTGTAATTGCCACCAAATGGTCTGCCCCGCCAAGTACATGCAGAGCCCCCGCCGCTATTCCAGTAACAATGCTGATCATCATGAAAAAATTCTTTAGTTATGGCGTTAGGACCGAAAATTTGGACAACATGTAGAGCAAATCTTGACTTTAAACACTTTTCAAGAATGAGACAATTCTAAATCGAGAACTCTGTTTAATTACCAATAAGCTCCTTAAGTCCCATAGTAATGTCGGACTGACGCATAAGAGATTCACCTACTAGCACTGCTTTAGCACCTGCAAGATGAACACGGTCTAAGTCCTTCCTAGTAAACAAGCCGGACTCACTGATTAGAAGTACATTTTGCTCCTCTAAAATAGCCTTACGAGTCCTTACTAGATGTTCAGTATTACTTAAATCAACATCAAAAGTCATTAAATCACGATTATTTATTCCTACAAGAGTAAACCTTTTTAATTTGATTATTCTATCTAACTCTAATAAATCATGTACCTCAACAAGCACATTAAGGCCTAAAGAAAAGGCGACCTTACTCAGATACAGCATATCTTGATCAGTAAGTATTGCCGCAATCAATAACACTGCATCTGCCCCTGCAGCCCTAGCCTGGTAAATCTGATAAGGAGAAAGTATGAAATCCTTGCAAAGAATAGGTAACTCAACAGCGTTCCTTACCTTTTTTAAAACATCAAAGCCTCCTTGAAAAAAAGTTTTATCAGTGAGGACTGATAAACAGCTAGCCCCTCCTTCCAAATAAGCTTTTGAGATTTGAACTGGGTCAAATTCCTCCCTTATCAAGCCTCTACTTGGACTAGCTTTCTTTACTTCTGCAATTACGGCTGGCATTATTGGTGCACTCTTAAGCGCGCGAATAAAGTCTCGTGTATGAGGAAGAGTTGCAATCGTAGATTTAAGATTTTCCAATGGCACCCTTTCACGGGCAAGCTTTATTTCACGATCTTTTTCCCACACAATTTTTTCAAGTATATTTCTTGGTTCTCCTTCATTATGAGGAATTGCATATTCCAAATTAGCAACCTTCACGCTTGGATTAGGGGGACGACGACGAATTTGCATATCAAACAAATAAAAAGTGATAAAGATAAAACCGATTTAGATTGACATCAATACTTGGCAATTAAGACCCACAAACCTGCTTATAAGCCTGCTTGTAAGCAACTTCAACAACCTCACTTAATGTTGGATGTGTATGTACTTCATATGCCAATTGAATAACGCTCTGGCGCCTAGCAACTGCATTGGCAACTTCTTGTATTAAATCTGCCGCATGTAAACCATAAATGTGGGCTCCTAAGACTTCTCCATTATCCTTTCGAAAAAGCAACTTCATAAGACCATCGCTATCAAGCTCTGCTAAAGCCTTGGAATTAGCTTTAAAATAACTACGGATAATACCAACTTCAAAGTTTTCATTAGAAGCTAAAGTTTTTGCCTCTTTTTCAGAAAGTCCAACCGAACTAATTTCAGGATGAGTAAAAGTTGCCGCTGGAATACTTCTATAGTCAATCTGGGAAGATTTTCCAAGAATATTTTCAACAGCGATTGTCCCTTGAGCCGCTGCAGCATGAGCCAGCATAAGCTTTCCAGTAACATCGCCAACTGCCCATAAATTAGCGATGGGTTTCTCATTAGCTATTACTCGCATCTGATCATCAATAGGAATAAAACCTCGGATTGTCTCAACCCCAGCCGATTCCAGATTAAGTTCTTTACTAGTAGGAACTCTTCCTGTAGCTACAAGTACTGCATCTACTTCTAACTTTTCAACAACCTCACGAGTTTTAACATCTGAAAGGTCTATACGGACAGGACATCCTGGGGAGACTTTACTGGCCAAAACTCCTGCTCGAGCATCAATATCACGTCCATCAATAAGATTACGCTTCGCAATCTTTGTAAGGTCAGGATCAAAAGTAGGCATTACTCGATCAAGGGCCTCAATTAGGGTCACCTCACAACCCAATGCTGTATAAATATCAGCAAATTCAAGTCCGATATATCCACTTCCAATAATTGCGATCCACTTGGGCAACCATTCAAGGTTTATCGCCTCATCACTAGTAAAAACAGTACGTCCATCTGTTTCAATTCCTGGTGGAACAAAAGGATCCGAACCTGTTGCAACAATGACATCTTTAGCAGTAAAAACTTTATCCACCCCATTGAACTGTCTTACTCCTACTCTCTGAACCCCTTCCAGGCGACCCTTTCCACGAAGAATCGTTACCCCTGCTCTCTCTAAAGTTTTAGTTAGGTTTGTACGAATAGTTTCGACCAAATTATTGGCATGATCTGCAATCTTCTGCCTCTCAAACCGCACAGGGGAAGCATGTATGCCGAAACTTGCCAAATGCTCTGCATTAGCGAGTTCTCTGACCCTCCCACTTGCTGCTAATAAAGCCTTAGAAGGAACACAACCGCGATTGACGCAAGTTCCTCCCATATCCCGCGATTCAGTGATCGCAACATTGAGTCCGTGTTCGGCGGCGTGCTTAGCAGCATCAAAACCGCCATAACCTGCACCGATGACAATTACATCGAAGTCGAAATTGGCTTCGCTCACCGTTGTTTTTGTATCTCAAATGTCATTTTGACTCTTTGTCGCTCCAAGAGCATGGGAACGGCTGCTGATGCCACATTTAAAGACTCAACATCTTCACTGTGGGGCAAGGTTATACAGTGTGTGCAACAACCCTTAATAATTGGATGAATACCTGATCCTTCATTGCCTAAAACCAAGACGGTTGGCTTAAGCCAGTCCAGCTCCCAATAAGGCGAAGGGCAACCTGACTCAATTCTACTTTGAGCAACAGTGGCTACAACTTGAAAGCCGTCCTTAACAGCCAAATCCAATCTATCTGCTAAAGCCTTGAGAGCTAGATCTTCGCAGGCCCCCATTCTTTCGAAAGGCAAACCTAGAACTGCTCCTGCAGATGCCCTAAGTGCTTTTTGGCAAAGAGGATCAGCCCCTAAAGCAAGCCACAACTCATCAACGCTTCCAGCTAGCGCTGTCCGGAACAGAGTCCCGATATTTCCTGGGTCCTGTAATCGATCTAACGCCAAAACAAAATCAACATTTGAACTAGCTTTTGGCAAACCCTCGAGAGGGAATAGTGTCGCCACTCCATCGGGATGAGTAGTCGTCAAAGCTGCTTGAAGGACTGAATCAGTAACCTCTCTTAATTGAGTTTGTTCAGGAATAGCGCTAAAGATCTCAGGGTTATTTTTCATCCACTGACTTGTTAAAACAACTTCATTAGGAACATGGGAAGTCTTTAAAGCCTCAACTAATAAATGAGTACCTTCTAACAACAATAAAGAAAATTCCTCGCGACCTTCCCTAGACGAGAGAACTCGCAGCCTTCGCACTAGAGGGTTACGACGACTCGATATCAATGGCAATTCAAAGCGCGTAATGGGTTATGCCTCAAAATACTTTACGATTTCGTACTTTTAAATCCTCCCCAAGATGCAACATGTCATCGGCTACATTCAACCCATTTACAATTGATATCTCACCTTTAACTCCTTCCTTAGAAAGATCTTGCACCATTCTATTAAGAATAAAATCTTCTACCGCAGAATTATCAATAGCATCAGGAGTCAACTTCTCTAAGAATTTTCCAAATTTCATTGAAACCAATTCTGAGGCATTAGAAATCTTCAATAGAATCATTAGTCAAACTCTGAAACTATTTAAACATTCTAGAGAGTGCGGATGGGGAGACTTGAACTCCCAAGGCATTTCTGCCACTAATACCTGAAACTAGCGCGTCTACCAATTCCGCCACATCCGCAACAGATCTCAGCCTTTGCCAAGAGTCTCGCCCACCCTACAAGGAGATCAAAAGGGCTGCCCCAAAATTGGTGCTTATAAAAACTCAAAAAAATCTAACTAAGGAAAGTAAGTAAAGATTTGCTGTTTTCATGATCCAAGCGTATAGACGTCTAAAGCAAAGGTTGGCACAATCAAGATTCAATTATCCTCATAAGCATGCCTACTGTGGCAACAATCTCAAAAGAGATTCATAAGCCACACCTAGAGGTTATAGGAGGTTGCCCTTTAGCAGGGGAAATAAGCATTAGTGGAGCAAAGAACTCATCACTTGTTCTCATGACAGCCTCCCTACTTACTGACGAGGCTATTCAGCTAAATAACATTCCAGACCTAACAGATATAAATGGCATGGTTGCAATTCTCCTCGCTCTGGGAGTTGAAATCCAGCAAGCTAAAAACACCTATCAATTTCAAGCCAAAAGACTTCTTAATTCACAGCCCCCCTATGAACTTGTAAATGGATTAAGAGCGAGCTTCTTTTGCATAGGACCTTTATTAGGACGTCTAGGGCATGCCAAAATACCCCTACCTGGAGGTTGTCGAATTGGGGCAAGACCTGTTTCTGAACATATAAAAGGATTAAAGGCTCTTGGAGCAGTCGTTAGCGTTGAACATGGAGTAGTACAAGCTTCAGTACCAGGGTTATCCAAACGATTAAAAGGCGCATCCATAATTTTTGATTGTCCTAGCGTTGGCGCAACAGAAACCATACTTATGGCTTCTGTTCTAGCCAAAGGAACAACAACAATTGAGAATGCCGCACAAGAACCTGAAATTCAAGATTTAGCAAATTTGCTCAACCAAATGGGGGCTTGCATATCTGGCGCAGGGGGGCCGACAATCACAATAGAAGGTGTTGAACGTTTACATGGCTGTAATTACACGGTTATTCCTGATCGAATAGAAGCAGGAACCTTTCTTATCGCTGCTGCGATAACTCGCTCAACCCTTCAAATATCTTCTGTTATTCCAGAACATCTCAATGCCGTCCTTCAAAAACTAAGAGATTGTGGTTGCTCAATAGAAACTAAAGGTAAAAAAATCAAAATCATCCCAAATCAAATAAACGCCATTGATATAACTACTCAGCCTTTCCCAGGTTTCCCAACTGATTTACAGGCTCCATTTTTAGCTCTATTAACTACAGCCAAGGGAACAAGTGTTGTGACTGAAAAAATTTACGAGAATCGGATGCAACACGTTGCTGAACTACAAAGGATGGGTGCGTCGATTCGTTTGCAAGGAAACACTGCCATCGTCGAAGGAGTTCCTCATTTAAGCGCTGCACCAGTCGTCGGCAGAGATCTACGCTCAACTGCTGCAATGGTTCTCGCAGGTCTTACAGCAAAAGGCATAAGTAAAGTAGAAGGCCTAAATCATCTTGATAGAGGCTATACAGAATTTGAAAAAAAACTCAATTCTGTTGGAAGTCAAATACGAAGGTACCCATAAAGAGGCAAAGGGTTCTTTCTCGCATAAAATCAAATCATGGGAGCGTGCCGGAATTGGTAGACGGACTCGATTCAAAATCGAGCGCCTTCGGGCATGTGGGTTCAAGTCCCACCGCTCCCACTTCTGTAATGGGAACTTATAATCGCCTGCCAGTTTCCTTTGTCAAAGGAAAAGGTTGTTGGCTATGGGATACCAATGGTGATTGTTATCTTGATGGACTTGCAGGAATAGCCACATGTGCACTAGGACATAGCGATAGAGCACTTCGGCGTGAACTATCAAAACAACTGGGTCGTCTGCAACATGTATCTAACCTTTTTCAAATACCTGAACAAGAAGAACTTGCAAACTGGCTAGTTAGTAATAGTTGTGCAGAAAAGGTTTTCTTCTGCAACAGTGGTGCTGAGGCAAACGAGGCAGCCATAAAACTTTCAAGAAAATATGGTCATATCAAAAGAAATATTGAAAAGCCAATAATTCTTGCTGCAAAAGCAAGCTTTCATGGAAGAACTCTTGCGGCTCTAAGTGCCACAGGACAAACTAAATATCATGAAGGGTTTAAACCACTCCTAAGAGGATTTAAGTTTTTCGATTATAACAACATCCAATCATTTGAAGAATTGCTTTGCCAACTAGAGTCCGATGGTCCTCAAATTGCTTCAGTATTAATTGAACCTATTCAAGGAGAAGGAGGTGTAAATCCTGGAGAAAAAATATTCTTTCAACACATCAGAAAACTTTGCAATAAACATCAAATCCTATTAATTTTTGATGAAGTTCAAATTGGAATGGGCAGGAGTGGTAACTGGTGGGGGTATCAAGAATTAGGCATAGAGCCAGATGCATTTACAATTGCAAAAGGATTAGGCGGTGGCCATGCAATTGGAGCATTACTTGTAAAGGAGAAAGCAAACGTGTTCTCACCAGGTGATCATGCAAGTACCTTCGGTGGGAATCCATTTGCCTGTAAGGCAGGACTAACTGTTGCCATGGAAATTGAGAAAAGAAAATTACTTTCTAACGTACAAAAAAGAGAGAGTCAGCTTGTCGCTGGTCTTGTTCAACTTGTCAACGATTTTCCCCATGAATTAAAAGAAGTCCGAGGATGGGGACTTCTTCAAGGTCTTGTACTTCATGAAAATACTGCCATCAAAGCCCCAATGATTGTGAAATCGGCTCTTGATAACAAATTGCTAATAGGTACAGCTGGTGTAAATGTGCTACGGATAGCTCCTCCTTTAACAATCTCATCTGATGAGATCAAGAAATTACTGATTAGGCTCAGAGAAAGTCTTATTTCTTTCCAGTAAATGTTTTGAGAGAAGATGTAATACGAAATGAATTAATTGACCTTCTATCAGGATTTAACCCTAGAGAGATTGATCTTGGCCTAAGCCGCATGAAGAAAACACTTCATATCATTGGAAATCCATGTGAACAAATACCTGCTATTCAAGTTGTCGGAACAAATGGAAAGGGAAGTATTGCAACATTCATTGAAAATGCTTTAAGGGTCTCTGGAGTGTCTACAGGCCTTACAACTTCTCCCCATTTAGTAAATTGGGAAGAAAGAGTCCGAGTGAATGGAAATAAAATAGAAAGTATTGAGCTTAGGGAAATACTCAAAAAGTTCCAAACCATAGCAAAAAAAGAAAGTCTCACCCCTTTTGAATTTATTTTATTAGCAGCCTTTCACTATTTCTCTTCAAAAGAGATTGAAGTAATGGTTTTAGAAGTTGGACTTGGAGGCCGTTTAGATGCAACAACAGCACATCCAAACAGACCAGTTATTGCTATTGGCTCAATCGGGATGGATCATAGGGAATATCTTGGTGAAACATTAACTGACATAGCAAGTGAAAAAGTAGAAGTAATTTCCGAAGGTTCTTCTGTTATAAGTGCAAAACAAGAGCCCGAAATCACAAGAATCATCGAAAAAAAAATAAAAGAAACAAATGCCACAATTAATTGGGTTGAACCACTAGAAGAGAGTTGGCATCTGGGCATACCTGGGAAAATACAATTTACAAATGCGGCTGTTGCAAAAGGGGCTCTTGAAGCATTAACAAAATTAGGCTTGCAAATAAGTCAAAAAAATATTCGAGAAGGATTTTCTGTTGCAAAGTGGCCTGGTAGGTTGCAATCAGTCCAATGGAAAGGCTTTCCTTTAATTATTGATGGAGCCCATAACACACAAGCCATCAAACAACTAGCTATCGAAAGGTACAATTGGACAAATGAAGAAAATGGTATTACCTGGATTCTTGGCATTCAAAAAAACAAAGAAGGTCCGAAAATGCTACGGGCTTTATTAAATAAGAATGATGTTGCCTGGATTGTGCCAATACCAAGTCACGGAAATTGGGAAAGATTTCAACTTGCAAGTTTATGCCCAGATCTTTCAAGCCAAGTCAAAGAAGCTAATTCTGTTGAAGAATGCTTAATGACACTTCAAAAGCAATGGCCAACTCCACCACCAGTGATTACTGGCTCACTTTATCTATTAGGCCATTTACTTTCGAAAAGAATTATCCTGGAAAGTATCAGCAAGAAAAAAATTTAGATTCAATCTCATTAGCAAAAAATATCGACTCACAACAACTATTCAATCCAACCTTTTAGCTTGCCAGGGTTCATTAACCCTTTAGGGTCAAACCTATTTTTAGCATCGACTTGATCACTATCAACCAAACCTAATCCACCCTCCTCCACGGTCACAACATGGGGGTCAAACAACACAGCGCCTAAAGACTTGCAATGAACCATCAATTGCTCTAAAGAATCTCTTCCCTTCCATCTAACTAAAGGTAAAGCTGCTAAACGCTGATCCCCTTGCTGTCGAACAACTTCTAAATGCCATAGCAAATCATCTCCCCAACTATCTTTCAAAGACTTCATGGCAGGTAACTCTGGTTGAGGCAGAAGCATTTGTAAGTATGTCCAATCAGAATCAACAGCTCGCATATGAAGGGTTGTATGGTTCCAAACAAGCTCTCTTATGCCAGCACCTTTTTGATCTTTTTCTACTCCTAGATGCTTAAAATTAGCTCCTTTAGATTGGGACATTCTCTCAATTGTAGATATTCCATCAGAATCAACGAGCATAAGTAGGCGATGATTATCTGATGGCAACCCATACCAATTAGGTAATTGTTTGATAATATTTCGTTCGATTAAAGTACACAAATTTAAATTAATCGCTGCGCGTGAACAAGAAAGCAAAAGTTCTACAGCCTGTGGCCATTTAGCACAATCAATAATAACCTCATGCCAAGAAATTACTGGCGCAGTAGCCAAGCTCAATGCTGTAATAATTCCGTTTGTACCATATGCATGATTAAGTGGCTCAGACTGACTCGCATCTAATTTCAATTGTTTGGGTGTCCTTTCTAAAGTAACAATTTCTAAGGACATGAGATGGCCAGGATCTCTCAAAAACCCCCAACGAACCGAACCAATTCCTCCAGAACCGCCAGCCAAAAAGCCCCCAACCGAAGCACTCCTCCAGGTACTTGGCATCAAACGCAATTGACGGCCATGAGAAACCAAAAAGTTTTCTAAGTCTCTTAAAAGACAACCTGACTCAACGGTCACTATCCCTGTAACCAAATCAAAGTTTCTAATTCTTGAAAGTGCTCCCATTAGCATCACAACACCTCCTTTTAAAGGAACACATTGTCCATAGTTTCCAGTTCCAGACCCTCTTAAAGTCAATGGAATCTGTCTTCGCTCACAAGCCGAGGCGACTAGCTTGACAGCGTCTATTGACTTTGGCCGAACGACTAAGTCAGCCCGACAATCTTTTAATTGATCTACAAGAACTGGAGAGTAGTCATAAAAATCTTTTGAAAATCGTTCCAAATCAGAAGTCGTCGTAAACAAATCAACTTCCTTACAAGAGGAAAGTTCTAAACGTAATTCATCAATAATTTCAGTACTTTTCATCTGGCTGAAGGTTTTTGATTAACCCAATCTCCACCAATCATTACTTTTCTTTCAGGTGGAGCAGCAAGAGCAACTACCCAACTATCCGCTTCTAAAAGAATAAAGTCCGCAGGACTTCCTACTTGAAAAGTGCCATCCCACGAAAGACCCATAATTTTTGCCGCGGAAGTAGTAAATGGTGCCAATCCCAAACGTTCCCAAGGCGCTAGTTGAGCTATTGGTAGTGAAAAACCCATTAAACCCAATGGGTCAAAATTGCCACCAGGGAACCAAGAATCTTGCACATTATCTCCACCTACTGCAACAATCACTCCCGCACTCTGAAGTTGGCGAATTGGGGCAATTGGTCTATTTGAAGGCACAGAGGATCTTCTGCCTCCTAAAAGCCAAGAGTTCGTTAAGGGCAACGCCACTACTCTAAGGTTATGAGCTGCCATTCGTTCCGAGATTCTTAATAGCAATCGTGAGGGCAATAAAGCCAAGCTACTCGCATGGCTACATGTGACAGGAATCGTGATAGTCATTTCATCAAGAACTCCCAATAAGTAGTGAAGCCCAACTGCAGGTTTTATTTGACTTTCATCAATATGTAGATCAATTTCACATCCTAATCCCTCCGCAAGAATGAGCATCTTTTTAATATCTTCTTTAAGAGAAGATCCTCTAATAGTGGGGGATATAACTCCTCCTAACAATCCATCTACTCTTGCGAGATTCTTTGCAAATTCTCGTCCTTTCTCAGTTCCCCAATAATCAATAGATGCAAGAGCAACTACCTGAATCTCTATCTTAGATTTCCATTGATTTCTTATCCCAATAAAAACATCTAAGTAATCTAATCCAATAGGGTCAAAGACATCGACATGGGTTCTAATTGCTCTAATCCCATTTTTCAAAGAAAGCTCTAGTGCACACTCAACCCTTTCCAAAATAAGCATCTTGGTACGGGTCTGGTGCTCAAGATAATTAACTCTGAGAGCCTCAGAATAATGTCCAGATAAATTTGGGTATGCAGGCCAAGAGAATGCCTTATCAAGATGTGCATGAGGCTCTATCAATCTTGGAAGTAATATTTTTTTAGGGGTAATCTCCGAACTATTGACTACTTCAAGAGTTTGTATTTTCCCATAATCCAATCCCAAGCATATATGTGAAAGCCCTTCAAAGTTTGCCCTTACTGAGTGAGCATCCTTGGGAGGAAGGATCAAGCTTCGTGGAACTAGGGCTTCTAATTTAATCATCTTTCATCAAGGCCAATTCTTCTGGTACGCGTAACGTCAACATTCAAGACTCTGAACTGGCCTGCAATTGCAAAAGTTCTCACCCTGTACTCAGGTATATCCAAAATAGTAAGAAAGTTATTTCCTCCAATTTTTGTCGTATAGAAACTGAACAAGTAAAAATTGAATCTTCTAGTGAAATTCGCTGTGATATTTGACAAAGCTTCCTTCTGTTTAGAAATCAACTTTGGGCAGTTCTCCATCCAGACACTAGAAACCACTGACGGGACTTTCCTGTTACATAGCTCTTGAGTCCCTATCTCGACCAATCGATCTCCTGCAAAGGAACTGTAGTCTTCAAAGGAAGGATTGGTATAAAACAAAGCGGAAGCACAGCCTGCAATTGCTACAAAACCCAGCATTGAGGTACCGGATAGGTACCAATTGTGACCAGAATTGTGTTTCAGATTCACTTATCCTGTGAATTGGTAAATTCTTACCGACGCGGCGGGCGTCGCCAAGTGGTTAAGGCAGCGGCTTGTGGCGCCGCTATTCGGGGGTTCGAATCCCCTCGCTCGCCCTCTTACATTCAACACAGTCCTTATACACATGAGCTGAGGAGCTTTGGAAAAATATTTCCAGCCATTGTTTGAACAATCATCTAAGTTTGATCTTACGAGAGGCTCACACGACCTTTGAAAGAATTTATTCAAGATTTTTACCCTAAAAACCAAATCACCTCTTTCAATGTTCAAAATCAAAAGAAGGTCAAACAAGCTCTTACAACCACTATTGCAATTGCACCATAACCTTGGAAGCTTCACCCTCAATTAACGCCCTTCAAAAAACCATTCCTCAAATGCGTTCTAAAGGAAGCTATTGGATCACAACCTTTGGGTGCCAAATGAACAAGGCGGACTCCGAACGAATGGCGGGAATTCTTGAAGTAATGGGATATAAAAAAGCAACTGCGGAACTAGAAGCAGATCTTGTGCTGTATAACACTTGTACTATCAGAGACAATGCCGAGCAGAAGGTTTACAGCTATTTAGGGAAACAAGCACAACGCAAACGAAAGAATCCACATTTAAAGCTAGTAATAGCAGGCTGTGTAGCCCAACAAGAAGGCGAAACATTACTCAGAAGAGTCCCCGAAATAGATTTAGTTATGGGACCTCAACATGCCAATCGTCTCCAAATACTTCTTCAGCAAGTTGAGAATGGGCAACAAGTTGTAGCAACAAATGAGCAACACATTCTTGAAGACATTACAACTGCTCGTAGAGATAGTAATGTATGCGCATGGGTAAATATTATTTATGGCTGCAATGAACGCTGTACTTACTGTGTCGTACCTTCTGTAAGAGGAAAGGAGCAATCTAGAAGCCCAATTATTATTCGCCAAGAAATCGAAACACTAGCAAAACTTGGATACAAAGAAATAACCCTATTAGGTCAAAATATAGATGCTTATGGTCGTGATCTTCCTGGAATTACAGCAGAAGGGAGAAGAGAAAATACACTAACAGACCTATTATATTTTATTCACGATGTCGAAGGAATAGAACGCATTCGTTTTGCCACTAGTCACCCTCGCTATTTCACAGAGAGACTTATTGATGCTTGTGCGGAACTTCCGAAACTTTGTGAGCATTTTCACATTCCATTCCAAAGCGGTAGCAATCAAATTCTTAAAGAAATGGCAAGAGGTTATTCAATCGAACGCTATCAAAAAATTATATATAATATACGTGAGAGAATGCCTGATGCAGCAATAAGTTCTGATGTTATAGTTGGCTTCCCTGGTGAAACTGATAATCAATTTAAAGAGACCCTATCAATAGTCAAAGATATAGGTTTTGATCAAATAAATACTGCGGCTTATTCTCCCAGGCCTAATACACCTTCTGCGACATGGACTAATCAACTTCCAGAAGAATTAAAAGTCGAGCGCCTTAAGGAAATCAACTCATTGGTAGAAGAAATTGCCTTGAAAAAAAACTCTAGATATTCAAACCGAAAAGAAGAGATCTTGGCAGAAGGACACAATTCCAAAGACCCCAATCAGCTAATGGGACGAACACGCACCAATAGAATCACGTTTTTCAATTCAAAAGGACCCGATGAAAGAATTTATAAGCCAGGGGACCTAGTAACGGTCTTAATAAACACAGTGAGATCATTCTCTCTAAGCGGAACCCCAATTTCCTGAATAAGGTAATCGAAAATGATAACTTTATTGCTACAACCTATTCAACTTTTGTAATCAATGTCTTCGTTATACACCTCTATAGGTGTGGTGTTCGGTGGGGCAAGTGGAGAACACGATGTCTCTATTAAATCTGCAATAACAGTCGTCAATGCACTACGTGCCGGAAAGAACTCACATCATTTTAAAGTAATCCCAATTTATATAGACCTAAACGGACATTGGCATGACAGCAATCTCTCTAATAAAGTCCTCATCGAAGGTCTCCGCTTAAAGGTCGATGGTCAAAATGGCAACTTTCAAAAAGGGCTGACAAAACTTCCCAAAGAAACAGAGAAAATAGAGGTTTGGTAT
Source organism: Prochlorococcus sp. AG-363-P19 (assembly GCA_003280055.1). Lineage (GTDB taxonomy): Bacteria > Cyanobacteriota > Cyanobacteriia > PCC-6307 > Cyanobiaceae > AG-363-P08. The sequence continues at coordinate 35,944 of QCGG01000008.1, read as the reverse complement.
CCAGTTCTGCATGGCCCCAATGGAGAAGATGGGACTATTCAAGGGCTCTTCACGCTTATGAAAAAACCTTTTGTGGGCTCAAACGTTCTAGGTTCTGCAGTAGGCATGGACAAACTAGCAATGAAGGCAATCTTTACTGCGGCAGGCTTGTCTCAGGTACCTTATGCAGGAATCAAAGCTGAAGATTTAAAAAATCAAGAGCATTTAAAAAAAACCATCGCTCGCTTAGAAAATAAACTTACATATCCCTATTTTGTAAAACCCGCAAATCTGGGGTCCTCAGTTGGCATAAGTAAAGTAAAGAATCGAGAAGAGCTACTTAAGGGTCTAGATATAGCCTCTAAATACGATAAGCGCTTGGTTGTCGAACAAGGCATTGATGCTATTGAACTCGAATGTGGAGTTTTAGGCAAAAGTGAACTAGTAGCCTCAACAGTTGGAGAAATAAAATATTCAACAGATTGGTATAACTATGAGACCAAGTATTCCAAAGGTTTTAGTGAGGTTATTATTCCTGCAAAAATCGAGGAGTCTTTAGCAACTCAAGTCAAAATGAAATCGATAGAAGCTTGTAATGCCTTAGGTGTCAATGGCATGGCAAGAGTGGATTTTTTTTACCGAAGGGCTAAAAATGAACTGTTAATTAATGAAGTCAATACTCTTCCAGGCTTTACATCTCAAAGCATGTATCCCCGACTATGGCAAGCATCAGGTGTAACGCTAGAAAAACTAGTGGCCAGATTGATAGAAACGGCGACAGAATAAGTGTCTGGAAAAAGAACCCAGACTAAATCCTCTATATAATTGTCTAATGATCCACGGCCTGCTCTGGTTTCCTTTACTTCTGGCATTCCTGCTTTTGACCGCGCTTGGTTGGGTTGAAAGACGCAGGCAAAACCTATTCAGGAATTGGGCTAAAGGAGCAGAAATTGCAAAACTTGATAGTTCTGGTGCCGCACAACTGAAAAAAGGAATCCTTAGCTGGAGTAGCTTTGAAGCAGGAAGTTTCCAAGAGAAAGGTTCTTTCGAAGTTACTAAGCTAGAACTTGTTGAGTTAATGGCATTAACTTCTGGGGAAGCGCCTCTAACTAATGAATCTCAAGGGAGCTGCCGCCTTCGACTTATAGGAAACGGCAAGGAAATGGATGTCCCCTTTGCAGATGCTGAACGAGCAAGAAATTGGATGAACCAACTTATGGAAAATGCGCGTTGTGACCTGTGAAAAGCCAAACCAAGACAAAACATAGCCAAAAATCTGTCTCAAGGAGTAAAAAAAAAGCTTTTAGAAGATGGTCAAGTAATCTCAAAAAAAACACCAATTATATTTGGTGTATATTTATATATAGCGCAACCTCTATCTCCCTATTTTGGTTGATTTTAATAAAAGGTTGGAGCCCTATTTATTCTGAAAATATATATATAAAAGGGAGCAGCAATTTAAGCTTAAAGACTATTTTAAATACAACTAAACTCAAATTACCTCAAAGGGTTCTTAGTTTAAATCCACACGAGTTAGAGAAAAAGCTAGAAGCTGTATTACCTATCAACAAAGCAATAGTTCGTCGCTATTTGATTCCACCAAGAGTAGAAATATCACTGTTAGAAAAATCTCCTCTTGCCTATGGAACAAGAAGAAAAGGGAGTACAATAGAAAAAGGCCTTGTAGACATCAAAGGGGATTGGATTCCAATAAAATTTTTAGGAGAAGTGAGTTCTCCTTCTACTCAACTTTCTATAGAAGGCTGGATGCCAAGTCATAAAAGAAGAATCTCAATAGTTTTAAAGCACAGAAATCAACTAGGCAGTCCTTTACAAAAAATCTTGATTAGTCCAAATGGTGAAATGACTATAAAGACAGAGGAGCTTGGCCTTATAGAACTTGGTTTTGATGATCAGCGACTCGTAGCCAAATTAAAAGCTACTGCTCATCTCAATGACAATCTGCCTACAAAATTTCGGAACAAGGCGGGAATGATCGTCGACATGAGAGACCCCTCTAAACCTGAATTACAGTTTTCTGAACCCTCTAGATAAATAAATTGAAGGTTTAAACAGACTCACACAAGATTGGATTCGATAACTAAGGGTTGCAGAACTATTAAAAAGTAGGAACGATTGTAAAAACCTAGACAAAATGTCCATTGAGGACTTTTTGCCTCAAAATCAACACTTCAATTAATGGGTATGGAGATGGTGAGCGGAAACAGATCCAACTCCATGCAGAATGCTGGGATCAGTCCAAGCCAATCTGCGCGGATTGAGGTCATTGGTGTAGGCGGTGGAGGCAGTAATGCTGTCAACCGAATGATTGTTAGCGATCTAGATGGAGTTGCCTATCGAGTACTAAATACCGATGCCCAAGCCTTATTGCAATCTGCAGCCAAAAATCGAGTTCAACTAGGTGAGACCCTCACTAGAGGCCTTGGTGCTGGAGGTAATCCAAGTATTGGTCAAAAAGCAGCAGAGGAGTCGAGAACAGAACTCCAACAAGCTCTTGAAGGAGCAGATTTAGTTTTTATTGCAGCTGGGATGGGAGGGGGTACTGGTACTGGAGCGGCCCCTGTGGTTGCAGAAGTCGCAAAAGAAAGTGGTGCTCTTACTGTTGGGATAGTTACAAAACCATTTGGCTTCGAGGGTCGCAGAAGAATGCGCCAAGCTGATGAAGGGATCGCACGTTTAGCAGAAAATGTCGACACCCTCATTGTTATCCCAAATGACAGACTCAAAGATGTTATTTCTGGAGCTCCCCTTCAAGAAGCATTTCGCAATGCTGATGATGTATTAAGAATGGGAGTCAAAGGTATAAGCGACATAATCACTTGTCCTGGGCTTGTGAACGTGGACTTTGCAGATGTTCGTTCAGTAATGACCGAGGCAGGTACTGCCTTGCTTGGAATTGGGATGGGTTCAGGGCGATCAAGAGCCCTTGAAGCAGCACAAGCTGCTATAAACAGCCCCCTTTTGGAAGCGGCTCGCATTGATGGTGCAAAAGGATGCGTAATCAACATAAGTGGTGGCAGTGATATGACTCTCGAAGACATGACTTCAGCTTCAGAAGTTATTTACGACGTTGTAGACCCCGAAGCAAATATCATTGTTGGTGCTGTGGTAGACGAAAAACTTGAGGGGGAAGTTCAAGTAACAGTTATTGCAACTGGCTTTCAAAGCAATCAGCCATACAGAAGTGAAAGAGCAAAGAACAGAATGGCGCCCTCATCAAGCAAAGGATCTACAAACAGAGAGCCAGGGGCAAGTATTCCTGAATTCTTACGACGGCGCCAACAACGAAAAGAGGCAGAAAACTGATCTAACAATTGGGTGACCCGGAATCCACGCCTGCAACAAGCATCCCATTTGGCTGCTACCTTCCGGTCCTGACCAGGTTTGGGCGTCGAAGCCGCATGGGTCCGAGTCGACCTAATGCTAGCAATGCATCATCAAAAATCTGATTAAAAATGCGCCCAGGAGAATTAATTGAATTCAAAGAGAAAGGCAGAGCAATTACTGTTCTCACTGCTTGGGACAGTATCTCTTCATCAATAGTTGAGGCTTCAGGAGCAGATGTAGTTCTAGTGGGTGACTCCTTAGCCATGACAGTGCTTGGTCATGCAACCACTTTGCCAGTCACATTGGAAGAAATGCTTCATCATGCAAAAGCCGTTGGGAGGGGATTCAGTCTTCCGCAAAAAGAACAACCCTTAGTGGTATGTGATTTGCCATTTTTAAGTTATCAATGCGGAGAAGATGCTGCCGTAGCAGCTGCTGGAAAACTCTTAAAACACTCCCCTACAGCAGCCGTAAAATTAGAAGGCGCAGAACCAGAAGTCCTATCGGTTATTGAGAGATTAGTTCGAATGGGGATTCCTGTGATGGGTCATCTTGGCCTTACACCTCAATCAGTACATCGAACTGGCTATCAACAACAAGCTATTGATTCCAATAGTCAAGACAACTTGCTAAAACAAAGTCAAAAACTAGAAGAATCAGGATGCTTTTCAATAGTTATCGAGCATGTTCCTAGTGACATAGCAAGTCGCATAAGAAATGAATTAAAGATTCCTGTGATCGGGATAGGCGCTGGTAATAATTGTGATGGGCAAGTCCGTGTAACAGCTGACTTATTGGGTCTAACATCAAGCCAACCCCCCTTTAGCCCTAAGTTGATTCCGGGTCGTCAACTTTTTATTGATGCTTTACATAACTGGATCAAACAACAGCATCATTAGGCAATGAATCCCACCACAACAAAATCTCAACCAGGACCTGATTACTAAGCATCATTCCATCTGGCTCAGTAAGTTTTATTCGATTACCTGATCTTTCTACCCAGCCTTTATCGAAAGAATTTTTCAATTGAAAATATAGTGCTGATATGTTTTTCTTTCTCTGATTGGTATCCCAACCCCAATTCTGGGCCAATTTCTCAAGGTTCACTCCCTCCCTGCATCTTAAACCAATTATCAATAGTTCATCCAAAGGAAACCTAGTTGGATTTAAACCCAATAGAGAAGGTTCGATACACATCTGGTCTTGCTTTACAAGCCAATCCCGATAACCAGCTCTTGTTCTTGGGCGTGTAAATCTTTCTCCCCAGGGAGAACTAGTTGAACCCAGACCAAAAGCCCACCAACCACAACCCTGCCAATAAACGCGATTATGCCTAGAGGCATGTCCAGGCATGGCATAGCTGGACAACTCATAACGAGAAATCCCAACTTCATGAAGCATTTCACTGGTGAGGGCCATTGCTTCTGCAGCTAAATCATGCTCAGGAAGATTTAGTTCACCTCTTTTTCTTCTCCATTCAAAGACAGTTCCTGGCTCAATCGATAAATCATAAATCGAAACATGAGGAGCTTCTGTCTCTATGGCTTCTGACAATTCTTTCCGCCAACTATCCAAATCCTGGCCAGGGAGATTTTGAATCAAATCAATACTCCAAGTTTCCAAAAGACCAGTACTAAATGCCTTCCTCAGCCATTGGCAAGCCTGCAATGAGTCACTACGGCGATGCCTCCTGCCAAGCGCATCCAAAACCTCATTTCTAAAGCTTTGACAACCAAGACTTACTCGATTTATTCCAACCTCTAGAAATCTTTCCAGTTGATCGTCATCAAAGCTTGCAGGATCCATCTCTAAGGTAATTTCTGCTCCAATCTGAATACCAAAATGCTCTCGCAAATGCTTCAGGAGAGAAGCAACCTGTTCAGGTGTTAAAAGTGATGGCGTCCCTCCGCCTATATAAACAGTTGCTAAAGGTGGGCCATTTGGGGAAATCGATATCTCTTTGTGTAAAAGTGACAAATAATCCTTAATCGAAGAACTCCCTGTACCCCTATCTCCTCTGGCAAAATCACCAATAGGTACAACTGGAAAATCACAATAGAAACATCGCCTATGACAAAAAGGTATGTGAAGATATGCACTTCTGGGGGGCTTTACAGCACTCACATACTTCATGAATCAATTGACCTTCATTCTGAAATCAAACCACTCCAAGGCAGTCATGAGCAACCATGCTGCATAAGTAGATCAAGAAGCTCCAAATATTGATCTAATGGTTGACCTTCTAATTCTGGTTCTATTCGTACTTTCCGGTGCTTTAACTAGCTGGCTGGGAATAAATCTGGTACCAGAGAACATTTTGAAAACAATTGAAGAAGTTGCAAATGCTAAATACATCCTTGCTGGATCAGGAAGTTCTTTAGGCCTAATGGCTGGGCTGTTATTTCAATTTCTCCGCAAAAGGTTAATGCGGCAAATCCGCACAATGCCTACTGATCTTTTAGTAAGTAGAGCTATTGGACTGATTCTTGGACTTCTTGTAGCAAATCTCGTTCTCGCACCGGTTCTTCTTCTGCCACTCCCCTTTGAGGTGATTTTGCTGAAGCCCCTAGCAGCAGTTTTAAGCAATATCTTCTTTGGAGTACTTGGCTATAACTTAGCTGATGTCCATGGCAGAACACTTCTTAGATTATTTAATCCCAATAGCACTGAAGCATTATTAGTTGCAGAAGGAATTCTAACTCCAGCAAGTGCAAAAATTTTAGATACAAGTGTAATTATCGATGGAAGAATTAAAGGCCTTTTATCTTATGGAATGGTTGAAGGAAAGATAATTGTTGCGCAGGCTGTTCTTGATGAGTTGCAGCAATTAGCAGATTCAAATAACCATGAGAAACGAGCAAAGGGCAGAAGGGGTCTACGTTTACTGACTGAGCTAAGAGAATCATTAGATCGTCGTATTGTAATAAATAGCACAAAATATGAAGGAGAGGGGACAGATGAAAAGCTGCTAAAACTAACCGCTGATACAGGTGGAATACTAATTACTGCCGACTACAATCTTGCCCAAATTGCTCAAGTTAAAAAATTAAAGATTTTGAATTTAAGCGAACTTGTTATCGCACTGCGACCAGAAGTTCAACCAGGTGAGAAGATTCTGATAAAAATTGTTCGAGAAGGAAAAGAGCAAGACCAAGGGATAGGTTATTTAGATGATGGAACAATGGTTGTGATCGAAAAAGGGAGTGATGTAATTGGTCAAAGATTAGATGTGGTTATAACTGGTGCATTGCAGTCCTCAACTGGCCGGATGATCTTTGGCCGACTCGAGAAAGAGCATCAAGCAGATAAATCCCTCAAAAATAATCAACAAAGACCTACCAAATCCAGCTAGGCTCAATGTCACTTAATGATTTGCTGATATGACGGTATCCGCTCCTTACTACAGCGATTCCGCTGTAATGCGCACACCCCCACCCGATCTTCCCTCACTGCTGTTGAAGGAGAGAATCGTCTATTTGGGGCTTCCTTTGTTCTCTGATGATGATGCCAAGCGTCAACTGGGAATGGATGTGACTGAACTCATAATCGCTCAGCTGCTTTATCTGGAATTTGACAACCCCGAGAAACCAATCTATTTCTATATAAATTCGACAGGTACGAGTTGGTATACAGGAGATGCGATTGGATTCGAGACAGAGGCTTTTGCTATCTGTGACACCCTTAGTTACATAAAGCCTCCTGTTCACACAATTTGCATCGGTCAAGCCATGGGGTCTGCTGCAGTAATACTTTCAGCCGGTGCTAAAGGTCAAAGGGCCTCTCTCCCCCATGCCTCAATTGTTCTCCATCAACCACGTAGTGGAGCTCAAGGCCAAGCAACTGATATTCAAATTCGTGCAAAAGAAGTACTTCACAACAAAAAAACCATGCTGGAAATACTATCCAAAAACACTGGTCGATCAGTCGAGCAACTCTCAGCAGATTCAGATCGAATGAGTTACCTTACCCCTACCCAGGCAGTAGATTTTGGACTGATAGATCGAGTTCTAAAAAGCCGAAAAGAATTGCCTGTTTCAGCTCCTATTAGCTAACCAAAGGGTTCATAACAAAAACAGACCCTTGAAATAACCTTCAAGAACAAAAGCTCCTACTTTTTCTTCACTTCATTAATCACCATGCCAATTGGTACTCCAAGTGTTCCATACCGTCTACCTGGCAGCCAAATGGAGCGGTGGGTTGATATTTACACAAGGCTTGGCGCAGAAAGAATCCTTTTCCTAGGGCAAGAAGTGAATGATGGAGTAGCTAACAGCCTTGTCGCCCAAATGCTTTATTTGGACTCAGAAGATAGTGGTAAGCCCATATATTTGTATATCAACTCCCCAGGAGGATCAGTTAGCGCAGGCTTAGCCATATTCGACACAATGCAATATGTCAAAAGTGATGTGGTCACCATTTGCGTTGGACTTGCTGCCTCTATGGGTGCCTTCCTCTTGGCAGCTGGGACTAAAGGGAAACGTGTAGCATTGCCTCATAGTCGGATCATGATTCACCAACCATTAGGTGGCACCAGCCAACGGCAAGCAAGCGACATTGAAATAGAAGCGAAAGAAATCCTACGAATCAAACAGATGCTCAACCACTCTTTAGCTAACTTGACAGGACAAACTTTTGAAAAGGTAGAAAAAGATACTGACCGGGACTACTTTCTAAGCGCTGAAGAAGCTAAAGGATATGGACTTATTGATAGGGTGATCTCTCATCCAAACGAGGCCTGAAAGTAACTGCCCCGCTAGGGAATGCAGGGCATTCTGCGCAGTCAGAGTGATAATCGAAAAATCAATTTATCTGATTAATAAGAAAAAGTTTGCCTCGCCATGAGCCTGCTTGCGTAAGCTCATCAGTTAAATACCTCTTAATTAAATAGTTGATGGCAAAGCTCTACTACGACACCGACGCCGATCTCAATCTTCTTCATGGAATGACGGTGGCCATCATTGGTTATGGGTCTCAAGGACACGCACATGCTTTGAACCTCAAAGACAGCGGGGTAAATGTTGTTATCGGGCTTTATGAAGGAAGCCGCTCAGCTGACAAAGCTCGTGCAGATGGGCTCGAGGTTTTGAGCGTAAGTGATGCTTCCAAACAAGCAGATTGGATTATGGTATTACTTCCAGATGAATTCCAAAAAGAGGTTTATGCCAAGGAAATAGCCCCTCATCTATCTAAAGGAAATGTCTTAGGTTTCGCCCATGGTTTCAACATCCGTTTTGGTCTAATTGAACCCCCTGATTTTGTGGACGTGGTGATGATTGCACCTAAGGGTCCTGGTCATACAGTTCGCTGGGAGTATCAAAATGGTCAAGGTGTTCCAGCGCTTTTTGCTATTGAGCAAGATGCTTCCGGAAACGCCCGTTCACTTGCAATGGCCTATGCAAAAGGCATTGGGGGAACAAGAGCAGGAATTCTTGAAACTAATTTCAAAGAAGAAACAGAAACCGACTTATTTGGAGAACAAGTCGTTCTTTGTGGTGGTTTATCTGAATTGGTTAAAGCTGGCTTTGAAACTCTTGTAGATGCTGGATATCAACCAGAGCTTGCCTATTTTGAATGCCTACATGAGGTAAAACTAATTGTTGATCTAATGGTTAAAGGTGGACTAACTGCGATGAGAGATTCAATTTCTAACACAGCAGAATATGGAGACTATGTTAGTGGGCCTCGATTAATAACTTCCGACACGAAGGAAGAAATGAAGAAAATTCTCGCTGATATACAAAATGGAACTTTTGCTCAAAACTTCGTTGCAGAGTGCAATGCTGGCAAACCGGAAATGAAGAAGTTCCGTAATAGAGATTCTGAACTAACCATCGAGAAAGTCGGAAAAGGACTCCGCTCTATGTTCAGTTGGTTGAAATAACACAAAACGAATTTCAGCTCCTTATCCCTGTAGCTGTTCTTTTGGATTTATTGGTTGGGGACCCTATTTGGTCCCCTCATCCGGTAGTGATAATGGGTTCAATTATCACTACTCTTAGAAAATGGATCGAAAAGGTCGCTGGAAACAACAAACATTGGCTTCGAGTTGGAGGCCTAATCCTTACTCTAATACTTGTTTTTTTATCTGGAATCTCAGGTTGGTTAATTGAACGATTAACTCTTGAGGGGACAATATTTAATATTCATATAAGGCAAACAATACTTGCCATTGCCCTAAGTAGTGGTTTGGCCGCCAGGAGCCTTTATGAAGGAGTAATGGCCGTTCTAAAAAAAGTTCAGGAAGGTGAATCCAAAGTCGAACTAGATCCTGCTAGGGAGATGTTGAGCCGAATCGTTGGACGAGATGTATACAACCTAAATAGAGATGAGATTCTTCGCGCAACTGCAGAAACAGCAAGTGAGAACGCTGTAGATGGAATTTTTGCGCCTCTTTTTTGGATGTTTATGGGTCTTTGCTCTTGGCAATTTTCAATGGTGCTTCCAGGGCCACTTTGCTTTGTATGGGTTTATAAAGCTGTTAGCACACTAGATTCTATGGTTGGCTACAGGAGAGGAAAACTATTGTGGCTAGGCACTACAAGTGCTCGCTTGGAAGATATCATGACATGGATTCCTTGCAGAGTTGTTGTACTAACTCTTCCAATAATAACCAAGCCTATAAACAAATATTTTTCAATAGTAGGACAATCATTAGGAGATGGATCCAAAGATATCTCGCCAAACTCAGGAATATCAGAAGCAATTTTTGCCTATTGTTCAGACGTAAGGATGGGCGGAATCAATTGTTATCAAAACCACTACATAAAAAAGCCAATTCTTGCTAAATTCGCCCCAAAAGCAGAAGTTAGTAGCATAATTAGGATTTTAAAAATTGTCTTTCTTTTAGAATCATTTTGGATCTTTTCATATCTATTAACTTTAACAATTGTTGTCTAGACTGTAGACTTAATAAGCACCTCTATCAACTGGAAGCAAAAGCACACCAAACGTCTTAAAAATAATATTCAAATCCAAAAAGAATGATCTATTTCTTGCATATTTAAGATCTAGTCGGACTCGCTCATTATATGTCAAGTTATTTCTTCCACTAACTTGCCACAAGCCAGTAAGTCCTGGCCTAACTGAAGCAACTTCTTGCATAAAGGCTCCATATCTTTCTAGTTCTTTCTCTACAATCGGTCTAGGTCCAACAACACTCATCTCTCCTCTAATAACATTTATAAATTGAGGTAATTCATCTAGGCTAGACCTCCTTAAAAATCTACCAATTGGTGTAATTCTTGGATCATCACGGAGTTTAAAATCTCGCTCAAACTCTTTTCTTAGTTTGGGTGATTTTTCTAAAACAACTGACAATTCCTCATCCGCATCCGGGCGCATTGTACGGAATTTGATACATCCAAAACTTTGATAATTCCGACCTACTCTAGTTTGAATATAGAAAACAGGACCAGGTGAACTAACAACCACCAAGAAAGCTATCAACAAGAAAAGTGGTAATCCAATAGTTAGTACCAAAATTGAGAAGAGCAAGTCCCCAGATCTCTTTAAAAATCTGCCAAGAAAAATTTGATTTCTGCTGTAAAGACTCAAGGTGATCTGGAAGTTTAGTTAAGGGTTCAACCAATTGACAGAAGGAAGCCACAAGAAGAAGCTCCTTTATACAAATAACATTAAATGCAAATTGGTCCTTTTAAATCAATCTTGCATTTCAATCTCCATAAAGGTAATCAAATTGATTAGCAGGATCCTCTTTAGTGATCGCACAAACTTGCTGGTGATTGGACCAGGCATTACACAAAATCTCCTCGAGTCGTGAGCTAAAAGCCTCTGGCCTGAAATTTTCTGCCCAAAGGCGTAATGATTCAGATGAAAATCTTTTCCAAATTGAATCTTCCTCAAACCAATTTACTACCTCACAAATTGATTCCACAGTTTGCTCTGAAAAAAGAACTCCCGTGGGCGCTTTAACACTGGTGGTGACACATCTAACGGTATCAAGCAAACCTCCCCGTCCATAACCTATTACAGGAGCACCTGAAGCCATTGCCTCGACAGGAGCAATTCCAAAATCCTCTAAACCTGCATAAACAAACGCCCTACAAGTTGCCATCAATGTCTGAACCTGTGAGTCATCTTGCCTACCAAGAAGAGTTACCGTAGGTCCTGCCAATTCCTCAAGAAATTTTCTTTCGGGCCCTTCCCCAACAACTATTAATGGAAGCTGCAAGCGATTAAAAGCTTGAATCACAAGATCTACTCTTTTATAAGGGACCAATCTGCATATACAAAGATATTGTTCTGTTCTATCTCTCTCCCAAATAAAACGATCTACTTCTACTGGAGGGTGAAGAACTTGAGAGTCTTTGCCCCAAAAGCTTTCTATTCTTCTGGCCGTGAAGCGAGAGTTAGCTAAAAGAAAATCAACACGATCTCCGCTTAGTTGGTCCCATTTACGGAGACTATGTAAAAGGACACGAATAATTGGTTCTAATCCACTACGCGCCAGTGCAGATCGGCGTAGATATTCATTCATCTGATCCCACGCATAGCGCGCTGGGGTGTGGACATAACTAATGTGCAATTGATCAGGCGAAGTTAAAATACCCTTCGCTACAAGGTGACTGCTACTAAGAACTAACGAATAGTCAGAAACATCTAACTGTTCTATTGCGTATGGGAGAAGTGGCAAATATTGTTGTACGTGGGAACAACCCCAAGGCAGGTTCTGTATAAAACTAGTTCTAATAGAACGCCCTGTAAGCCAAGAATTATTCTGTTGACTTAAACCATCAACTAAAGAAAACAATTGTGGTTGACGATCAAGAGAAACTAGTAATTGATCGATATACTCAACCACCTTCTCTGCACCACCAGTAGACCTAGGTGAGAACCATTCGTGAACTAAAGCTATATTTTTAGGGAGTTCCGTAGAATTCTTTGCGGTCATGTAGTGAATCACCCAGATTGATTGTGATTAGATTAGGCAAAATAGCTGTAAATCAAAGACAATAAAGAGCTTATAGCAAAAAGTTAAGCTGGCTTGTAGTAAAACATTGTAAATCAAACAACAGGTTAAGCATTAGAACGAACAAAGAAGAAACCAGGTAGGGGGAGCTAGAAAATAGTAATTTCTAGAAAAAGCAATGAGAGAAATGAGTAAAGTTTGTAGTAATTTCAGAAATTAATAAGAAATTTTAGCGTTTACTGATAGATACGATTAAAATAAAAATAGTTGATAATACTTTTAACCAATGAATAATCAAGGTGAGCTTGTATCTATAGTTTTACCAGTTTTCAATGGAGTAGACTATATTAAAGAATCACTTAATTCACTTATAAAACAAACACACCAGAATCTAGAAATACTGGTAATCGATGATGGTTCCACAGATGATACTGTAAAGTTAATAAAGGAAACAGGCAAAAGTGATAGAAGAATTAAGTTATTCCAGAGGGAGCATAAAGGGTTAATTGAAACACTAAGATTTGGTATAGGAATGGCCAATGGAAAGTATATAGCCAGAATGGATGCTGATGATATAAGTCATAAAGAAAGGATCGAAAGGCAAATTAAAAGACTCAAATCAAAAAAAGCGGATATTACTGGTTGTTCTTTTTTTGTGATTGATGATAGTTCTTATCTTAAAAGACATTTTGAAGTTCCATCCGACAACAGAGAAATCTTAGTAAGACTTGCTACATCTGTTCCTTTTTGCCATGGAAGCGTACTTGCAAAAGCAAAAATTCTCAAAGAGTACTTATATGGTAAAGGTGGGAATAGTGAAGTTGAAGACTATACACTTTGGACAATAATGGCTAGGGATGGAGTGAAATTTACTAATTGCAGGGATGCCTTATATTATTTAAGGATCAACAGCAATTCGCTAACTATAGCAAAAGGTAGTCTTGTACCAAAAGCAAGACTTAAAGTAGCGTTGAGATACATAAGTGATTCACAGGAAGACTTGATCCATATTCTTAGTATTGGAAAACTCAAAAGAGATATAAAAGAAATGAGTGGTTTCGTAGCTGGTGACTATCTCTTTTTATTAAAAATAATGAGTAGGTATCATAAACTAACAAATAGATTCACACTTAGCTGGATCAGGGTTCAATTATACTTGAAGTATAGCTCTTATCTATTAAATTCATTAATGAGTACTTACAAGTATATGATATGGAAAAAGAAATTATAACCAGATTCTGTGGCTATGTAAGAGGTTGGGAAATAGAACTTCTATTAGTTTAAAAATGTATCGATCAACTTTGGTTATTAATCCATTGTTGAACAGTTATGGTTGGCTTCCAGGAAAAGGTAGTTTTTAGCTTTGTATTATCTGCTAGATTCTCAAAGGCTTCTCCTTCCCTGGAAGGGATATAGATATGATCATCTGAAATCAATTTAGCGATATCATTTATTGAGATATTATAACCTTGACCTACATTATAAACCTGACCAAACATATGATTGGGAATAATAGTTGTTGCGGCTAAAAAGTTTGCATTTGCTACATCTCCAACATAAACAAAATCTCTCCTTTGTTTACCATCTCCTACAATGGTTAGTGATTGACCAGCAGCTCTCTGACGGAGAAATATCCCTATAACAGGACAATACTGGCCTTTCTTGGGAGCTCTTTCCCCGTAAACATTGAAATAGCGAAATATAATTGTTTGAAGTCCGTAAAGTTGAGTATAAAGGGTGCAGATCTTCTCCGCTGAAACTTTAGAGACTGAATAGGGGTTCAAACAATCCTCCGGTTGGGACTCTACATTAGGTACCTTATTTAGTCCATATGCCGAAGAAGTAGAGGAAAATATTAATCGTTTTACACCTGCTTCCCTAGAGCACTGTAGTAAATTAGCAGTACCCATAATATTGATATCAAAAGTATTTAAAGGATTTTCTATCGCTGGACCAATCCTAGATTCTGCTGCACAGTGAAAAACGTAATCAACTCCTTCTAAAAGGGAATTCAACAAAGTAGAATCTCGAATATCACCTTTAACATTTTGAGCTGATTGGTTCCAATAAAATTGATCATTATCTGCAAATTCATTATCTAAACAAATAACTTTGTGACCATTGAATAAAAGTTTATCCACTATATGAGAACCTATAAATCCAGCTCCACCGGTTACAAGGCTTTTAAACATAATAGGAAACAGAGGTAGACGAAATAATAGTAATAATTATAATACGGGTAAAGAAAATAGTACAAGTTAGAGATTATGTATGCTTGTTAGAAAATTCACTGAAAATTTTCTTTTTTAAAGCGGTGGTGGAATAAGTATGGTTTCTATCAATCCATACAATTTCAATAGGACTATCTTTGCCAGTATATGAGCCATCTGAATAATCAGTCCCTAGAAAACGGACATTATAATCTTGGAGAGCCGAGAGAAATTCTATTTCTATATTGTAGGAAAATATATGGTCAATATATTTTACCGATTGGAGAATTTCTATTCTTTCAGCTAAAGAATGGATTGGTCTAAGTTTGTTAGATCGTTCTGTAGTGGGGTCGTTGTGCAATGCAACCGTAAGATGGTTGCAATGACTCTTGGCATGCTTAAACATGCGTATATAACCAGGGTGGATTAAATCAAAAGCTCCTGCAATAATACCTTTCTTAATAGGTTGAGTTTTTATCCATTCATTAACATTTATTCCTTTATCATCAACAAATATGTCTGCAGTAGGTTTACAAAACATTGGGAATAATTCGTGGTATTTGAAGTTCCATCTTTTTAATTGATTGGCAGTTATATCTGTCCAATCAATACCTGTACTCTTTCCACGAGCTGTGAAAAATATAATATAATGACCTTGTTCATAAAGTGCATTTACTCGATCTCTCATAAAAGGTATTGGTTGAGAATTATTATAATTTGGTTTGCCGTCTAAATCTAATGGTGTGGTAAATATAGTGCCATCGATATCGAAACAATATCTCATACCACCCCATGTAAGAAAATTTGGTGAATACACTCAACAATACCATAGTTTACACTGTTTATGTGATAGTTCCATAGTGAACTTAAGGCGGTTTTACGTGCTGTATTATTAGGGTTGAATCCGGTAAGGATGCCATATGGAATTTTCATTCGTTCACAATATTGGATGCAATTAATTATATTTTTTGATTCTCCTCCGGAGCTGATTAATATGCATAGTGTTGAATTATCTGCAAAGTATTCTAGAAACTGCTTGTAGGCATTTTCCATTCCAAAGTCATTGATAAAACAAGTAAGCATAGAAGGATCAGAGAAGACTAACGATTTCTTTTTATGGAATTTGACGTAGTCTTGAGAGACATGAGAGGCGACTGAGTTGCTGCCTCCATTACCTAGGACAATAATGTTATTGTATTTGTTCCAAGCAGATTTAAATTTAAAAAACTCTTCCTCTAGATGTGCTTCTTGTAAAGCAACTAAATAATCAACAAAGGGGTTTTTCATAAAGAACGTCCTAACACACCATTTGCTTCAACAGAAATCTTAACTGATTTAAGCTGGGTTCTCAAGGAATCAGGCTTTGAAAAAACAAGAAAAAAACCACCATTACCAGCCCCACAAAGTTTATGAGAAATAACTGTAGGGTTGTCTGTAAGTTCCTGATCTATATCTATAACTTTCTTATTTGATAAAATAGAATCAGAAGTAGATTTCTTCTGTTGCCATGAAATATTGATAAGTTCTAAAAATTTATCGTAGTTAAAGGAGTTTAATTCTTCATATGCTTGGTGTAAAGTATCTAATAGTGGGAGCAGGTTATCAATATTATTCGAAATATCCTTGAGTATATCTACTGAGTTTCTGGTGACTCCCGTAAAAACTAGGTGGGAATCATAGTGGTGAAAAAGATCAGTGTTTAGGAAGTTAAACTTGACAATATTATTTTTTTCAAACTCTATTCTTTTGAAACCACCTATGCCACAGCCATATGGATCCTGGTAACCACTATAAGGGTTAATTTTAGATTCAAGTTGAAATGATAAGTTACAGATTTCTGATTGAGTTAATGGTTTGTTATGAATAAGAGACAAACACATTATAAGTGAATTGATATACGAAGATGACGACGCTAGTCCGCTTCCTTGAGAGTATGCATCGCTTGTCAAGGAGACCGTGATAGGATTACTTTGAAAATGTTCCAATACAACTCTGACGGGGTCATTTTGGATATCACTTATTTTACTAGTTTCTTCTCTTCTTGAGTAATTAATAATATACTTGCCCGCTTCAATATTATAGCCAAGTTTATCAATGTGGATGGTAATATAAGTCTTCAAGTTGCAAGCAAAGCTTAGAACAGAGCCATAGCCAAATTTTTTTATAAAGTAAGGGTTATCTGTGGAGCCACCAAACAATGAAACACGCAAAGGGCAAGAAGCTATATACATTAATGTCTTGTAGATTTAATTTTATAATACTAGCTTTATTGAGATGTAGCAGGGAATCGCTAGCAAAGGTTAATAGAAAATAAAAAATGATATAATAATAATCTTTAGTGTCTGAAAATTGATCTTATAAAATCATGAACAGAGTTCAGAGATAATAGAATTTATAGAATATTTTGGCGTGAAGCCAAGGTCTCTTAGTTTGTCTATATTCATCCAGAAATCTTTATTTTGAACAATTTTATGAAATTCAGTAGCTTCTACATAATTAATCTTAGAAGTAGAGGAAAGTAAGCTTCTGGCTTGTGTGACAATAGAGCCAATAGAAGTGGGGATCCCTGAACCGATATTATAGATTTCATTATATTCTCCTTTCTTACAGACTAAAGATATTGCATCACAGACATCTGATATATGCATTATATCTCTAACAGGTGTACCTTGATCATAAAGATCAACTTGTTTATTTTCTTTAATTCGGTTGATCATCCAAGTAATAGCATTTTTCTTTTTTGAAGCGCCAAGGTCACCCTTACCTAGGACATTACACAAACGAAGAATACGATAATTAACATCGTAGGTTTTGCAAAAAGAAATGAGAAGGTCCTCCGCACATTTTTTAGTAATGGAATAAAAACCGGTTGGTGAGCATGGAGAAGATTCAATAGCCGGCAACTCAATTCCTTGTCCATAAACAAACCAAGAGCTAATAAAATTAAAAGTGATATTGCTATCTCTACAGTAATCTAGTACTTGGCAAAGGACAGAAAGGTTAGTCTCTACATCTCTAGTGATGTCATCATATACATGATAATTGTCAACTGATGAGATAAAATAAAGTATAGTTTTGGAGGAAGGTTTACGCTGATCTCGTGGTATACATATATGACCAGGAAACCGTTTATTAAAGTTACTGCCAACAAAGCCAGTAGAGCCATAAATAGACAAAGGTATCATTAGGGTAAAGAAGCAATTAAGAGTATGATAATAGATAAAGGCAGTAAGTATATAAGTTCAGACGAATATTGAGCAAACTGCTCTGATCGCTAGCTATCAAAAGGTAATATTTTCATTAATACTAGTCTTGCATTTAAAAAGTGTAAGACTAGTAATTTAACCAATATTGCTAGGTCAAATAAACAGATGCAGGAATGATATAGTCGAAATCAAAGTAAGAATGTACTTATCTATAAGATTTAAATGAGGGATAAACCAGATACGTTTTAAAACTTGAGAAAAGCAGAGAGAGTAAAGATAATATTTAATTAGGTGTTTGGTAAGTGCAAAAGGATATAAAATTTTATAGATGTCCTTTCTAAAAATTTAAAACATGAGTCCTGGAGTGGATTTAATTATACAAGCAAGGGTAGGGTCTTCACGTCTACCAAGGAAAAGTTTAATGGATTTATCTGGAGCGCCTTTAGTTGGACGTATCCTCGAAAGAGTCAAAAGGTGTAGAGAGGTTGATAAGATTGTCCTTGCCATACCAGACACAGAAGAAAATATCCCATTAAGAAAAATTGGAGAAGAGTACAAGGTTAAAGTTTTTGAAGGTTCAGAAAATGACCTAGTTGAAAGATATATTGAAGCCGCAAAAAGAGAGCATACAAAACATATATGTAGATTACCAGCAGATAATGCCACGCCAGAGCCGTCAGAGATAGATCGAATGATTAGGCATCATCTAAGCCTTAAAAAGAGAGGCTTTTCAAGTAATCTTTCCGAGATAAAAGGATCAGGCTATCCTGATGGAATAGGAGTTGAGATATTTGACTTTGAGTTGCTATGTGCGGCAAGGGAAAGATATTGTGATCCAGCAAGAAGAGAGCATGTACATTTAAATTTTTATAACTATGACAATGGTTTAGCCACTGATGAAGAATGGTGTCCCATTAGCACAATTGAATGCCCTAAGGAATTCAGGAGACCTGATTTGGTACTAGATGTTAATACAGAGAGTCAATATTTATTTATGAAAGATTTATATGAATATTTATACCCTAAAAACGCAAATTTTACCATAGTAGATATAATTGATTGGTATGATAACATTTATTCAATTGGTGATTAGTAATATGCCAGTCAAATGAAAGGGAACTGATAGTATAGATAAACTACATATAAACAAATAATATAACTTCAAGTGCATTGCATTGGAATAAAGCCAAGCTAGCAAGAAAATAAGTTTAAGTTAGGCATAACATGTATTATATACTAAATACACAAACTCTGGTCTTATCAGAATCTTTACACCGCCTTAAGGTTTAAATTAAAATACAGGGAATTGTGGTTTCATAAAAGCAAGAAAAGTTGGAAAAACTTCAAATATCATAAAAGAGAAAACAAGATGGTCATAATCGATGATTTGCTACTAAAATGAGATATGGGAGAATTCCCTAGCTAATTCAACAATGAGGCTAAATGGCTAAAACTAAAAAAACCAAAAATTGTACTAATAAAAAAATACTTTGGTATGTCTTGAGCGTTGTTGGAGTTAGTTCTAGACTCCTGGGGGCTCTTGGAATACTCGCAATTGCAATCAAAATTTATCCTCTGAAGTATCAGGCAAAGTACTTCAATGAATGCGTTGAAGAAACAAGAAGTAGTGGAAAGAGTATTGCTACATCCGTTAATTTCTGTAATGGAGCTAATTAAAAATCAATTGATTGTAATTGACTGCTAATTTACAAGTAATAGATAGATAGATAGATTTACTTTTTATACTTAAGGTTATTACTTAGGTTTCTAAAGTAATAAATTCATATATTTATGAGCGAAAATTACAGTTGAAGATATAAGAGATATACTCATATACAATAAGAGATATGGACAAATAGCATAGTATTTAAAATGAAAAATGAGTCAGAGATTTTTGAGTGGTGGGAGCCAAAGGTTCTTGAAATTAGCGAGAGAGAAAAAAGGGGAAATTATAATTCAGATTATTATGATTGTGGAAATGATTTTGGCTCATATAAAGCATTGAATAAAGGTTTAAGTTTAGAAGATTCAGGCATTCTAAGTCATAACGTGATAAGAGAAAAGGAGTTATCGTCCCTAATAAGAGATTACAAATCACTAATAAAAAAGGAGAGTAAAAATATTCCTAGAGTTATCGCTGATTTGGGGTGTGGTGCAGGGTATACGACTGCAACTTTGGGAAGAAATTATCCAGACTCATTGGTTATTGGATATGAAATTTCGCATGATGCAGTGAAATACGCTAAAAGAAAATTTCCAAATACAAAATTTAAGCAGAAAACAATTAACCCCTCAGAAAAGTTACAGGAATCAAATTTTGATTTAATACTCTGTCAAGATTTCTATCCTTTTACAAGAACGAAAAATATTAGCAAGCAAAGAATGTGGATGAGATTTCTTTTAAAAAATTTAAATCTATATGGTATCGGCATAATTACTGTTCCTTCATCGATTGTAGAGTCTATAAATTTTTCATACAGTAATCTAAAAACCGAATTTCCTCTCAAAAGATTTACACTAGCAACCCCAAGAATTTCCGCAAGGTTACCATTAACTCTATCAAGACTAGTTGGAAACATTTCAAATCATTCTTGTAAGAGATACAGTCGAAATGTATATTTACTTAAAAACGACATATGATGATATGTACAAAATATATCGGGATTTAAAGGAAATTGAAAAGCAATTATATTGAATGCCTTTTTTTTTGTACAAGAAATTTCTTTAATAAATGTCGATACATATCATATTTATTTTTATCTATTTCATTAGTTTCACCAAAAAGAGTAAAATTAAAAGCCTCGCATTGTTTGTTTTTCGGATTTGGCAAAGTCCCATGTACTACTAAAGCATTATGAACAACCAGATCCCCTGGAAATAGTTCTGGGTAATCCACTTTCTTTTTAGAGGATTTCCAGGGATCTTTGTTCATATCTAAACACATTGAAGCCCCAATATTTCCTTCCGGAACATGCTTTAAAGATCCCAGTAAATGGGAACCACGATAGTAGAATATTGTTCCTCGACTTTTAGAATGATGATGAATGGGTATATAGAAAGTAAGGCAATTGATTCCACAATTTAAATTAAAATAGGCATTGTCCTGATGGATCCTTATATCCTTTGACTCTTTCGCCTTAAAAAAGTAGCTAGAGTTAATCATAGTAGCAAAGCTTGCGTTCTCTCCGATCACATCGAAATAAAAATCGCTAATCTGCTTATTTAGATAAAGAGATTTATAAGTATCTGATAATTCTACAAGGTTATGACTCGATGAAAGCGTACACATATTAGAAGTAGTAATAGTATTAATCTCTGCGACTCCGATATTCCCCCAAGATAATGAAGTTGATTCTCGTTCGATTTGTCTAATAAATTTCATTGAGACTACATTCCTAAGAACGGTATATCCTTTTAAAATTAATTCTTTTCTACACCTTAGAGATGTATTTCTATCTAATTCTGGGAAAGTAAATTGCATAATTAATTTATCATTTTGAATCCTTTGGGATATATTGATAGGGTGTAGGTGATGATAATTCTGTATCCAAAGATTTATTATAATTAATAATTTGTTGTTGTATATCAATGCCAACATTATTAGACCATTGAGTAAGTAATTGCTTGGTTATCTTTCCAAAGCATCCCTGAGCAATGTCTCTAGATTGAAATTGAGTAACTGGAAGTATACAAAATGGTGTTCCTGTGACAAACGCTTCATCTGCACAGGAGACGTCATATGGCTCTATATTTTTTTCATAGCACTTTATACCCAATTGATCTGCAAGTGTAAAAATATACTCTCTTCGAGTTCCTCTTAATACATTTCTTCCCTGAGAAGTATAAATAATTCCCTCTTTTATTATAAAAAAATTATTTCCTGTACCTTCAGTTATAAATCCATCCGGATCAATAAGTAATGCCCAATTATTATCACCTTTAATTCGCGACATTTCAATATTAGCCATCTGATACCAGATCCTACTTCTATTTTTTATTTTAGGGTCCATTAACGTTGCAGGAATTGCTCTCTGACTAGGGATTACACAGTTTATACCTGATGAATAAAATCTAGACATCCCAATAACAGTCCATTTTAATGGGAAGTCAGCTACAACGATTGTGGGTCTTGATTCTAAGGAGTTAACCTTCCCTGCATAAATACCAAGAGGACCTCGACTTATGTTAATCATTAAACGATGTTCATCATCAGGTTCAAAGAAAGGCTCATTTTTCTGTTGTACATTTTCACAAATGTCTTGTAATTCGTGCATAGAAATACAAGGGTCAATATCTAATATTTTTAGACCATTAAATAATCTTTCAATATGTTTCTCGATTAGAAATTGTTTTTTATTAAATGATCTAGTCATTTCAAAAACCATATCACCAAACATCAAGGCAGAGTCATAAATTGATATTTTTGCCTCTGATTCAGGAACAAAATCACCATTAAAATAAACAAGTCTTTGCTCAGGTTTCATCATAGCTATAAATAAAAAGAGAAATTTACTGATTTTATAATGTTAGGAAGGCACACCTAAGGAATCTGCTTTCCTCTATTTTTATCCCTGCAGGGCTTTGAGTCAATGCCTCGGATTAAAGCTAGTTATGCCAATTTTACTAACACAGTAATATGAGTTGAAATTTCATTCAGTCCCTTTGAATGATTCAGTTGGTTTCAGAACTATAGAGCCTCCACTCCTAGTGCATTTCTACTCTCTTGAAAACTACCTAGATGTAATCACTCTCTATTTGCCCCCATTGCAGTTGCAAACTGTAGCAGATGTACTTTTCCCAATCTCCCTAGCTTCTTCAAAACAGTCGTTAACGACTTTCATTCCTGCCTTAGTGAGCAGACACTTACAGCGATCGCAGCAAGAGATAAAGCAGATAAAATGCTAGCTCCTAATTGGGTGACTCCGTAGGCACGCATTGCTCCTCTCTTGCCACCTCAATGCTTCTTCTGAGTGGTGTTTTCTTGAGTCATTGAACTTTTTAATTTATTCATAGAGTCTTATGGAATATGTCCTTACAACCTGAGTTACAGGAAAAGTGAAAACCGTAAGGTAAGGCAAGAAAAAAAAGAGTGTACTAACTAAAATCACTCTCACCTCTAAGCCTGCATGGGGAAAACCTTTATGCTTTTACGAAGTATGGACTTAATAAAACCCCAAAGTCCTTATTCCCCAACAAGAAAAATTACGATTGCTTTTGACTAAGAGCTTAATCGGGAGTAAAAGAAGATCGGCCCTACCCCACAAGTTGAAGTCATGTGTGCTAGTCAATGCGCTCGCCTTGTTTTGCGCAGAACTCGGAAAATTCAGTTATCTTCACTCAGGTAACTCACCTTTAATTGAAAATGCTTCGCAAAAACGAAAAGAATGCAATTGCACGAGGCATAATACTCGGAATTGGTTGGGGGTGGGGTTTAGATAGGTTTTATGAGGGAGATAAAAAAGGAGGAATTCTTTCAATTATTGGATGGGCGATCATCTTTACAAGCTTCTTCTATTTAAAGTGTTCTGGTATTGAATACGTCGATGGAGTGAAAGATTATTCCAACTACAATCCTGATCCTTTAATTGTTATTCCTTCTATCGCTGGTTTATACGGAGTGTATTTGATCATCAGAAAGGCATTCAAATTGGCAAAGCAATTTGAAACTGCAGAAGATTGAATATCATCGCTTCAATCAAAGCCCAACACTCCTAGGAAAATCTGAATGGAATTCAATTTGCTTAAGAATATTTATATAGGATATTTGGTACTTATAATTATTTCTTTTCCGCTAAGACTAGAAGCCCTTTCTCATAATTGGATTGCAGTGCCAAATAGCCATTATGGGAACCAAATATGGGATAAAAATAGTGTTCAGAGAAACCAAGATGGATCTATAAGAGTTTTAAGTAAATTTATACCTAAAAGCAATAATAAAGTCACGCAAGAAATTCTTTACACTATGGATATCAATTGTTCCGAGAATTCATTCAGAGATTATGCCGTAGGAGTAAAGGAATTCAATGAGTTTAAGAACAATAATTTAGAATGGAAAGATCCTCATGGAGACAGACTAATTCTGGGTGTAATCAATCAAGTTTGTACTTTTAATCAGAACAATTCATAGTAAGAAATATCAGATAAATATAATTATGTTGGTCTCCCCTGAATAGTTTTTATATCTCCTCACACTTAAAAAAATTTTCATTCCAACGTATTGCCGTGAAAGTGACACAACAAAACTTCTCCTAATTATATATAAAATGGGGAGAGTCTCCGTTAATTAGGGACTACATGCTCCTTCCTGTAAGTAACTTAGGGTTGTTTTTTTGTTTTCCCCTTACATTTTGCCTAAGACCTGTACTGGACCTTATGAGACTTTCTTTTATGCCTTATTACTTTTACCTAAATCTAATCCGCACCTATAAATATTAATTATTAAATATTTTCTCTAGCACGAAAATCTAGTGAGGTATCACTTAGTGCCAACATACTTTTACTAATTAGTCGATATATATCATTTTTATGACTCTGAAGTGTCATCTTGTGGCACTTCCTATCACCTCAAAAAAGCGGAAATGGTGTCTTTCGAATTGATAGCAGAATGAAATCCAATAAATAGATACCGGC
Organism: Prochlorococcus sp. AG-363-P19; assembly: GCA_003280055.1. Classification (GTDB taxonomy): domain Bacteria; phylum Cyanobacteriota; class Cyanobacteriia; order PCC-6307; family Cyanobiaceae; genus AG-363-P08. Next base: position 11,642 of record QCGG01000008.1, on the reverse strand, counting down.
AAACTTTTCTGTGATCTTTTGGTAAATAGTCTACAACCATACCTACAACGGATTGTTTACGCTATTAACGGCATCGTAGGACAAATTAGGGCTTTCAAATGAAAGAAGAAGGAGGGTTAAACCCTCGCTCTATATATTTGCTCTTCATCCAGTTTTTGATATCTAATTCCAACTAGACAACAAGATTGGAACCTATAGGGATTTACTAAGGGAATAAACCATCATTCATCTTGTTCTAGATGGTTGATCTAGACATACCTGTCCTTTCAATGACTTCTGGAGCACGTAAGAAACGTTCTTTGATGTCGATTTTCATGAGTTATCAAAAGAAAAACAACGCCTTATTACAAACTCGCTTGTCTCCCAAAAGGTCTTTCCTTAAGAACTCATCAAGTGATAATCCTCTTTTTCCAAGGGAGGAGGAACACTTTCCATGCAAAAGACAATTGAACCAACTACAAAAAATCAACCATTATCTTCTTACTGCTAAGTATCTCTTTCGTTATGTAATTAATGAATCTGAAGAAACTCATCTTTGAATCAAATCAAGAAAACAAGTGCACCTGCAACAAATCCAGATAGATGCCCAACTAAACTTATACCAGGTCCAAATGAGTACAACACTCCCATAATTGTAAGTACTGTCATTATTCTTCTACACTCATAATCACTTCTCAAACCTATTTGAATACCCAGAAAAGTCTGCTTGCCGTAAATAGATGCCAAAAGAATAAAAGCATCAATGCCCCAAAGAATACCACTAAAACCAAGAGAAAGTGACATTGGATTCCTTGCAAGAAAAATATCGTAGACCCAATTTATTGATACCTGAACAGGTATCAGCAAAGCAATCAAAATCAAGAAAAATGCCCGATTAGTTAGACCAAGTGTCATGAAGAAATACCGAGCAATGATTATTCCTCCAGTATTAAATAGTAAATGTCTGAAATCACCATGAACAAAATGAGAGGTTATTATTCTGTGCGGTTGTACAAGAAGGCCGCCTGACCAATAAGCAAAAATAGATTTAGAAATTAAACCGAACATATCAGTTGCTATAAAAGCAACTAGACAAATCAAAAAAGGAATTAGGTATTGCCAATCATTCGTGGAAACAGTAATCCCAGAAGACAATGATCTATATCCCTGATAAATCTGACTGCCCGAGTTTCTTCCTTGCTTAAAACCAATAGTAAAAGAACCACACTTCAAGCAAACTAATCTTCCACCTAAAGAACGATCATTCTTTATATTTAGTGACCCACATTCTTTGCATTGATGAATTCCCATTTCAAGTAGCCCTAGGATTTGATGGTGGTCGAGTTAACCAAAGAAAATTAAATATCCAACCAATGTATGGAAGATGCAGAAGAGATATCCCTTAGCATGACTTAACTATGTCTCTAAGGCATCTAACTGTCAAAGAGCATGTAACAATACGACTTCCTACTAAATTAAAAAGTAAGAATATCGCAATCAACTGACTAATAACCTGAAGGAAGGTTGCAAGGATTTCCATTGTCAAAAACTCTCTTAGTAATTCTTGGAAAAATTGGATAGAAAGATGGTTTTCTTTTTTCCACCAAGGTCGTCTTTTGATTCTTTCTTTTACTAATTCCCTACAACACCTAGACATTCCAGTCCTGCAACACCTGAAATGCATCTATTAATGGATGAACTCAAAAAGTTCACTGGTTATCAGAAATACGTTTTCCTAAATCCAGAAGGGAAGAAGTTTCCCTGCATCCATCCAGAAACCATCAGCGACCATCTTAAAGAACCTTGGTTGGGGAAAAGACTTTCTGCAAATGGGTGGAGGGATGTTGTCGTAACCGCAGGACAAGAGGCAGGTGGTTCCCAGAAGGAGATATCCTTCTGGGAACCAACGAACACAAGAAAGGGACTGCTGGTGCCTATGAGAACACTAATTTCCCAAGACAAGAAGAGAGTTCTTGAAATGGTGGTGCAAAGAATTGGTCATTAAAAAGGTCTGCAGGTTGCTATTAAAAAAAGAAGAATTACCTAAATTGATAACCAGTTGTGCAAAGAGAACCAGAACACAGTTTTGACCACCACTGGATCACTCTCATCATTGATTTGGTCGTCTGCGGATGATGTCCTTAGAGGTCTTTTCAAACCCTCTGAATATGGACGTGTGATCCTTCCATTCGTTGTAATGAGAAGACTGGACTGCGTTCTGGAACCTAAAAAGGATGAGGTCTATAACCTCTACAACAAGTACAAAGACCAATTAGAAGATCCCTCTCCAATCATCAAGAGACAGGTTGATCTCCCCTTTTTCAATGTTTCCAAGTTCGATCTCTCACGGATAAAGAGTGATCCAACAAACGTATTGATGAACTTTAATAATTATGTTCAGGGTTACTCAAAGAACGTATTAGACATCATTGATAATTTTTCAATTAATCTTCTTGTCGAGAAACTTCAAAAGTACAAACGTTTATACCTTCTGATCGATAAGTTCACAGAGTTCGACCTGCATCCATCAAAGATCGACAACCATCAGATGGGATCAGTCTACGAAGAACTTCTTCGTAGGTTCTCTGAGATGTCTAACGAAGAGAGTGGAGATCACTTCACTCCAAGGGATGTCGTCAAACTCTTGGTCAACTTTGTGTTTGGTGGAGATACAGAAGACTTGTCAGGTGAAGGAAAAATCCGATCAATATTTGATCCCTGTTGTGGAACGGGTGGAATGTTGACCATCGGTAAGGAATGGGTTCATGAAAATGTAAATCCAGACTTGAAGATCGACCTCTATGGTCAAGAACTAAACGATGTCACTTATGCGATCTGCAAATCAGATCTGTTGATGACGAATGAAACCCCAGAGAACATTCATGGTCCTTGTTCATCTCTATCTGATGATCGTATGCGAGGTAGAAAATTTGATTACATGATTACCAATCCCCCTTTTGGAGTGAGTTGGAAATCAGATAAAGAATTTGTTGACGAAGAATCAAAAGACCCTAACGGAAGATTCTTTGTTGGGACCCCAAGGTCTTCTGATGGTTCATTATTGTTCCTTCAAAGCCTTATTCACAAAATGAATCCAGAGGGTTCTCGAATAGGCATTATTTTCAATGGATCTCCTTTATTTACAGGAGATGCAGGAAGTGGAGAGTCTGAGATACGCAAATGGATTATCGAAAATGATTGGTTAGAATGCATTGTGCAGTTACCTGATCGCATGTTTTTCAATACTGGTATTCATACTTATATTTGGATTTTGACAAACAAGAAATCTACAAGTCGAAAAGGGAATATTCAACTCATTAATGCATCTTCGTTGGGTTCTTCGATGAAGAAAAATTTAGGCAATAAAAGTAAATATATTTCAGAAAAAAATATAGATAAATTATTTAATATCTACAAGAAATATACTGAAAGTGAGGTTTCAAGAATCTTCCCAAATAATTTCTTTGGGTATACCAAGACAATTATTGAACAACCTCTCGAAAAAGAAGGGGAGATTCAATTAGACCGACAAGGAAATCAAAAACCAGATCCTTCAAAACGAGATATAGAAAGAATCCCTCTTTTCCAAGACAAAGAAGAATATTTTAGAAGGGAGGTAAAGCCTCATCTTAAGAAATCTTGGATGGATAATTCAAAAGATAAAATTGGTTATGAAATTAATTTTACTAAATACTTCTATAAATTCACTCCTTTGAGAACGTTAGAAGAGATATCAAAAGATCTTTATAGAATCGATCAGGAAATCAACCAAATATCAATTAAATAATTGCAAATGATTAATTTAAAATCACAAAAGATAGAATGGATCGGTGAAATTCCAATCAATTGGGAATTGAGAAAGATAAAGTATATTTTTAAAGAAAGAAAAGAGATGAATAACCCTATTAAGTCTAAGAATTTAATTTCTTTAACTATAGATAAGGGTGTGATTCCTCATTCCGAAAAGAAAGGTGGAGGTAACAAACCAAAGGAAGATATCTCGAAATATAAACTTGTTTATCCTGGCGACATTGTCCTTAACAGTATGAATGTGATTGCAGGAGCAGTAGGACTATCAAAATATTTTGGCGTGGTTAGTCCTGTTTATTATATGTTACACCCTATTGATAGCGATTCAGACAACGAATACTTTAAGCACCTTTTCAGAACTGAAGTTTTTCAAAAAAGTCTTTATGGTTTAGGCAATGGAATTTTAATTAAGGAAAATGAAGATACAGGTAAATTGAATACTATTAGGATGAGAATATCTATGGATAAGTTAGGGAATCAATTCATACCATTTCCTCCAAATCAAGAACAAAAATTAATTTCTCAATATCTCAACAAAAAGACCTCACAGATCGACTCGATAATTGAAAAAATAGAAAAGAAGATTGAACTTCTCAATGAACAAAAAACTGCATTAATCAATCAATATGTCACTAAAGGAATAGATCCTAATGTCGAGATGAAAGATAGTGGAGTTGATTGGATTGGTGAGATTCCTAAAGATTGGGATATTCAAAAAATAAAATATTTCTCAACTATTGAGTTAAGTACTATTGATAGACATCAATACAAAGAAGAGAAGAGGGTATTTATTTGTCACTATCCAGATGTATACAAAAATGAATATCTTAATAAAGATACAAAACTCCCCTCCGGAACTTGTTCGGAATACGAATTCCAAAAATTCTCTCTTTTAAAGGATGATATACTTTTAACAAAAGACTCAGAATCTCCAGATGAGATCGGAATACCTACATTTGTTTTAGAGAAATTAGAAAACACTGTATGTGGATATCATCTCGCTGTAATTAGAATAAGAAATAATTTAGTTTACCCTGAGTTTTTATATCGTTTTCTAGAGAGTAAATGTTCAAAAGATTATTTTTTCATATCTTCTAATGGAATCACGAGATATGGTTTAAGCAAAAGTTCAATAGAAAATCTATTCGTATCATTTCCTAATCGAAATATGCAACTAAAAATTATTAAAAGAATAAAAGATTTATCGAAATTTACTGAAGATTCAAATTTGCTATTAAGTAGTAAAATTAACCTTCTCAAAGAATACCGTCTTTCATTAATCTCTTCAGTCGTTACTGGTAAAATTCGTATAACGGAGGTCATGATATGAGTGCGCTAAGCCCTACTGAAAAGAAATTTGAGGAACATGTTGAGAAACACCTCAACTCCTTAGATTACTCATCAAAGAATTTCAATAAATATGATCGGAATTTATGTCTCATAAAACAACTGTTAATTGAGTTCATCAAAACGACTCAACCAGAGAAGTGGGAGCAATTAAACAAGATTTATGGCTTAGATACTGAGAACAAAATACTTTCTCGAATATCTTCAAAGATTTCCAGTGTTTCCCCCACTCATCATGTAGTTCAATACTTGACAGGGAGTTATAGAAACCTCTCCACTTCTTTTATGAGTTGGCATGAGTGGCGACTAAGGACACCAGCTGATTGATTGCCTGTTCTTGATTAAAGGGTTTGCCATTATCTGATTTGTATATCACTTTTTTCGCTTGCTCGAATTCAAAACTTACTGCATTCTGACGGGATCAACTGTCCCAGCTAGATTGGCTAGGTAATCTAGCTGGGCTAAATGAAACTCAGGAACACTGCCATTGCTGCTTCCCTTTCTTTGATGCCACTAGGGCAACCGTTGCTGACAGGAACTGGTACTGCTTTTACGGCTGCTGCGGTAATACTTTCTGTTCCTGAAAAAATTAATGCTCAAACAATTAGATTAACTTGTGATGTTAAGACTCATGTAAAATATTTTGATGAGGTTTCTTGGAAAGACTTGAGAAATCGTTCTCAAGAATTTGAGATTAATCAGAATAAGAAATTAGTAATAAAGCGAGAGACTGTATTTTACAAAGGCGAAAATTATGATCTTAAATATAATTATAGGATCCTAACTAATGACATTAGCAAGATAGTTGCTATTTCAGATGATGATATGACTACAGTAAAAGGTGGGCTTTCTTCGAGTACAGTTACCCTAGATTTAAATTCTAAAACAATAACTACAGCAAATCATATGAATGATGTTCGTGGATATTCTTTTTCACTACATTACGGCAGATGTGAATAATATTCGAACTTTCTGGGATGATAAAAATAAAAATTCCTCAATTCGGCAGCAATCGCAGTACTTCGGAGTTTCATCTAAAAGAGATCTCTTGCTTCAATCTAAATTAAGTTTAGAGAAAAGCTTGTTCTACGATTTCTCCTGAAAGACTGTAACAACGTTACGTGGTAAAGTTAGTATCAGATACTTAACATTGTTCTCTTATCCACTTAGCAGTGTATTTAACTCCTAATCTAGATGCTTTCCTCCAATCAGAACATGCACCTTTTTCATCTCCTATTTCTTGTTTAAAAATACCTCTCAGAACAAATGCATCTCCATATTTAGAGTTAATTGCAATTGCTTTATTTACATCAGATATCGCTCCATAGATGTCATCTAATTCATCCTTATGTATCGCACGCATAAGATAAGCGGGGAAATGCTCCGGATCAATTGCAATTGCTTTATTTAAATCAGAAATCGCTCCATAATGATCACCACGTTTCTTTTTCTCCGCTGCACGGTCTTTGTAAAATTGAATACTCTCTGCTTGTGCTTTTTCTGGAACAGAAAGCAAAACTGCCGCACTCGTCAGAATCGCACCAGTTCCTATCACCATCGGTTGCCCGAATGGCATCAAAGACAAGACAGCGGCAATCGCAGTAATTCGTTTCTTCATGTAGAAAATATTCCTGCCTTCAATCTACTCCAAGTGTCGAAAACCCGTCTTTCTAGGATTTCTCTAAGGAGACGCTCACTAGACGCTGCGTAGAACTCAGTTGGAACTATATTTTTGAGTGATTGATTAAGTTCTATATACATTACTTATTCTCACTCTATAGTTACTAATTTAGAAAAGCAGTGAGCGACCTAGATTTGCAACTGGGTTATAGCTTAGTGAAGTGAAAGTAAAGTTATTTTCCAAGAAAAAGCCTTCTTAGTTACACCCACTTCTTACCCATTTAGCAGCATCTTTATCTCCAAGGGAAGATGCTTTTCGCCAATCAGAACAAGCACCTTTAATATCTCCTATTATTTTCTTCGAAATTCCACGAGCTACATACGCTTCTGGCAAAAACTTACCTCCAATATTAATTGCTTTATTTAGATCAGATATCGATCCATAGAAATCTCTTGAAAAGTACTTACAATTTGCGCGATAAAGATAGTAATTTAGAAACGATGAATTAATTTCTATCGCCTTAGTCAATTCAGCAATACATCCAGAATAATCCTCTTCCTGATATTTTTTTATCCCACGTTTGTAATAGAAAATAGCACTTTCTGCCCGTACCTTTTGAGGAACAGAAAACATCACCGCAGCACTCGTCAAAGTAGCACTAGTTCCTATCATTAAAGTTTGCCCCAATGGCATCAATGACACCAGGGCAGCAATAACAGCAGTGCGCTTCTTCATATGGGGATACTTCTTTCTTACAGTTTAATCCAAGTGAAGGGAAAACTTCTTAATTGCAATAAGTTCTATTTTTGATTCTTTCTTGTCCTTATTTCCTGCAAAAGATAGGCATTAAATTCCTGCAACACAAAAGTATTTTTCCTGCAACGTTTCCTGCAACACACTTTAAAAATGGAGTAGACGTTATTTGAAGTCCTTATACACTAAATCCAAACTCCAACTACTTTTTTTACTACTTCAAGACGTCATTGGAAGTCCTTGAACGGTAGAAAAATGGAGATGGTGGCAGTCGATATGAGTCCAACAGAGAAGGTCAGGGAACACATAGGAATAAAAAATCGAACTTGAGTCAAAAATCCAACAACATATCCCCAACTTTTTAATACTTCTAAAGTCGTTGTTATATAAAACTAATTTCAACTTAGTAAAGGAGCCTAGATTACTCTTACTGCTATTGATTAGAGATAGAAATCTTCTTTTTAATTAAACCACTAATAATAGCAAGCCCAAACATACCAACCATTGCGATTGCGATATATACCGAATCAGCTAATCCAGCTCCTATGGCAACGGCTACAGCGTCAAAAATTACGAGACAAAGAAGCAAAGCAGATGTAAATAGCCGCCAGCGCGTTGCTCCCAATCCTAAGCCGTAACTCAGGAAATCAAAAAGTCCAGTCATTAGTACTCCAGTCATCAGGAAGAAATTCCCTTCTAGTTGATTTTGATTGAAACTTTCAATTCTCTTCATTGCTTTTATTCCAACCAACCGGCCCACAGGTTCACGTCCTAAATTTCTAGCTATCAAAAATGCCACTTGACAAGAGATAAAGTCAGCCAAAAAAATTGTTATGTAAGCAGTTTTAAAATCCAGTACATTTCCAGCAAGAATTGCATAGGGGAGATTTGATATAACAGGGAAGATAGTACTAATACCTCTAAGAATAAATATTCCTAAAGGTGCCCAAATACCCATACCCGTAACAATCTCATCAATTTCTTCTTTCCATTCGATTACAATAAAGTAATAAAAGAGAACAGCTGCTAATACGCATAGCGAAATCAGAAGGAACCTCTTTAGCTTCTTCATTTTCGCTTCTCTCGACTAATTTCCATATTTAGCACAAAAGGGTTTAATAAAGGATTAGTGGATCCTATGAATTTAAAGTGGATTAAGCTTACAGTTTAGAAAAGCTTTCTCAAGACAATCTAAAGACTGGTCAAACCTCCTAATATCCCCAACATATCCCCAACATATTTTTCCTAAAGTTGAACCATCCTGAATACTTTTGGATATCTCTTCACGCTTAAAACAGTAGTTACTGCAACGTATTCACGTGAAAGTGACACGTCAAGACAACTCCTGACAAATTAATTGAGCGGAGAGTGTGGTTGTCAACTAGGCACGATATGACACTTGATGACACCCCATTTCATCTCAAAAAGCGGAGAAGGTGTCCGCCTGATTGAACACTGCTGAACAGGTATGAGCAGGTACGTCTTCAAGATGCCTAATTTCCCGCCAACACACCCGCCAACACATTTTCTAGAGCATTATTAATCTAAAAATGATTTTATATTTTTTTGCATTAGAAAAATAAGGTCATTTCATACTATTTCATGTGTTTTTCCATGTAACTCTTTAACAAAATACAACTCTGCTTATTTCAATTAAACTGTGACTACAGGAGTTGCAAGTTAACCATGAAATTGAATTGTGTTATCGGTGTTTTAGTAGCATCAACTGGATTTTTTATCCCAGCAGAAGCACATTATTCTCATATAGAGCATCAGCATTATTTGCCAGAAAACAACCCTTATTTACCCGAAAATGGTTAGTCCTTAAAAACAAAATCGGTGTGTTGGTATTGCATGGCACTTAGTGGCACCATTTTTTGCCTAATTAGTTGATATTTTGTTTATATGACTAGGAAGTGTCACCTTATGGCACTTGATGGCACCTCCTGTCACCTCAAAAAACGGAGAGGGTGGGATTCGATTTCACTCTAAACGGGAAGTAGTGGGACGGCATTGGACCCTATTCCAAAATCGTAGTGTGTTTCCTGCAACTTTTCCTGCAACTTTTAAAAATAAAATTTAAGCACTCTGACTTCTAAAAAATATCAACAATCGTTTCTTACCCACTTAGCAGCATCATCATTGGGAGATAAAGATGCTGTTTCTCTCCAATCAGCACAAGCACCGTTCATATCGCCTATATTTTCCTTTGCAATTCCACGGTTTTTAAAAGCACTTTTATTCCTTGGATTGATCTCAATTGCTTTGCTGTAATCAGAGATTGCTCCGTAATAATCCTTTAACTTATCCTTTGCATTTCCACGGTTGTAATACGCTTTTTCATACCTTGGATTGATCTCTATCGCTTTGTTGTAATCAGCGATTGCCCCTGAATAATCTTTTAATTTAGACTTTGCAAATCCACGGTTGAGATACGCCTTCGCATCCCTTGGATTGATCTCAATTGCGTTGCTGTAATCAGAGATTGCTTCTGAATAATCCTTTAACTTAGTCTTGGTCCATCCACGGTTGTAATACGCATTTGCATACCTTGGATTGATCTCGATTACTTTAGTAAAATCAGATATTGCTCCGTAATAATCTCCTGATTCTGCCTTTTTAATTCCGCGATTAAAGTAGAACTCAGCGCTCTCTGCTTGCGCTTTTTCAGGGGCAGCAAGCATCACCGCAGCACTGGTCAAAACCGTCCCAGTTCCTATCACCAGCGGTTGTCCCATTGGCAGCAATGACACCAAAGCACCAATAATCGCAGTTCGTTTCTTCATATGGGGAATACTTCTTTCTTTCAGTTTAATCGAAGTGTTGAGAAAACTTCTTTATTCAAATAAGTTCTTTTTTTAAGTTTCTCTTTCGCTATTTTCCTGCAACAGTAGTCATTAAATTCCTGCAACATCTAAAATTTCTCCTGCAACATTTCCTGCAACAAAAGTCAGAGACGTTAAAGTATCTTAAGGGACACACTGGGACGAAGAACCCAACGCACGACTACTAAAAAAGAGAGTTTAGGAAGTTATGGAACTTCCTTGGACTCTCTAAAAACGGAGATGGTGGTTGTCCACTAGGCACGATATGGCACTTGATAGCACAAAAAAAAAGGTTATTTCATCGTTTTTTCATGTAATTTTCCATATAACGCCTCCAAAAATTCCATGTATTTTTCCATGTAACGGTTTAACGTTTTGCTCTGAAATCATTTGAGACTGCTATATCTGAAAAAGACTTCTAAAACATTATGGACAAAGAAACCCTCATCAGATTGGCAACTCCTGCATCAATCACGCTATTAGCACTTTCGATATTTAGTATTCCTTTTATGGGTAAAGCAGATGTAACTTCTGCCAATATTGGTGAAAGTTTTTTTTACCCACTTTATGTAAAACTCGTGGATTGATTAACTACTTTTCCCTAGCACCAACTTGCCTATAACCTAGTATTTCCCCTAGCAACAAAATCTGCTCTAGTGGCATTGCATGGCACTTTATGGCACCATCTGTTGCCTAATTAGTTGATATGTCGTTGATATGACTAGGAAGTGTCACCTTATGGCACTTGACGGCACCTCCTGTCACCTCAAAAAAGCGGAGAGGGTGTACTTAGATCTTGGTTTTATATGGGAAGAGGTGGTCATATATGTGCATAGTGTTCTGAAATTGGGTTAAAAATCACCCAACAAAATCACCCTACTTTGCATCGAAAACAGTCATAAAAGACCTATTGCATCCACCCCTCCTTCAAAATTTCCCTTACTCGTCCTACTCATCTTGTAGTTCACTGCTTGAGAGAGAGTTATAGAACCCCCCTCCACTTCTTCTCTGAATTGGCATCAGTAGCCACTAATGAAACCAGCAGATCTATTGCCTGTTCTTGGTTAAAGGATTTGCCGTCATCTGATTTGTATATCACTTTTGTCTATTGCCCATACCAAAACTTACTGCTTTCTGATGAGATTACATGTCCTGACTAGATTACCTAGGTAGTCGGATGGTCTAAATGAAACTCAGGAACACAGCTATTGCTGCTGCCCTGTCTTTGATACCTGTAGGGCAAACTTTGATGGTTGGAACTGGTGCTGCTTAAACGACTACTGCGGCATTGCTTTCTGTTCCTGAAA
>QCGG01000007.1 GCA_003280055.1 Prochlorococcus sp. AG-363-P19 | reverse complement strand
CTCCTGAGAATCAGGCTCGTTTATGAAAATTTCAACAGGAGAAGGGAAGATCTCTGTAGAGAGTTGAGAGGCAAGTAAACAATTTTTTCCTGCTCCACTCAAAAGAATTGTTGGTTGATCCCTTAACAATCCTTTAATTACATTCAAGGGTTCTAAAGGTTTGAACTTCCACACCCAAGTCAAATTTTTGTGATCCAACTCAGCCCAAATAGCCCATTCATCCACATCAATCTCTAAAAGTGATTGCCATGGATCTGACGAGATTCCAACAGAAAGAAGTAATTCCTTAAGAACTGAAAAATCATTTTTATCGATTAGCAAATGATCATTCAGACGCGCTGCTTTTGAAAAAAGGCTGAGGCTAATCACTTCATACAAATCCATCAAAGCCGTTTTGATTGAAGGATTGGCTCTGCACAAACCTTCCCAATCATCAGCTCTAATTTCAATTGCTAAAACTTCTCGAAATCTCTCAGCAAGAAATTCCGCCTCAGGCACTATCAACTGTCTTCCTTCTAAATGATCATTTTTGTAAGCATTTAGCAACCCAGGAAGATCTAATAGCCATAGCTGCTCTAGCGATGGAGGGGTAGACCCTTCCCAACAGCTCACAGACAAACCATTTCTTCTAATCCTTGGGAGTTCTATCGTGAAGACTCTGTCTCTCAAACGCTCAGGCAAAAGCATGACTGCCCCACATGGTTCTAAACCAAGGGAAACCATTAAGCCCAATAACCATTCATCTTTGCTAGAAGGTTCCAGTCTGATCAAGGTGTGATCCTTTCGTCGAAAACTGCGTGCTACAAGACGGCTAAGAGTAAGGTGATGTGACCACGATGAAGAATCCTGCAAAAGCAGTTGCTTCATCTTTTTGTGGGCATGAGCTTCCAACATCAAAACTAGTTAACTAATAACAATGGAACATTGGTGGCACTGATTTAACCCATATCTCAACCAACCCATTTTTGGAGAAACACATGAATCGGAGCAATCGCTCGTTTAAAAAAATTGGTGTTGTAGGACTTGGCTTAATTGGAGGCTCATTAGGCCTTGACCTTCAAGAGCTTGGGTATGAAGTCAACGGATTAGTCCACAAACAAGACACCGCATTAAGAGCCAAGGAACTAGGTCTGGCAAGCACAATCAGTACAGATGAACAAATCTTAGATAACTGCGATCTAGTAATCCTTGCTCTACCCTTAAATGAACTACTGAATCCACAAAAGAGACTCCTCAATGCTCTTCCTAAAGACGCAGTAGTTACAGACGTTGGTTCAGTAAAAGCTCCTATTCTTGAACTTTGGAGGAATTTGCATGGACGATTTATTGCTAGTCACCCTATGGCAGGAACATCCAAAGCAGGCGTCGAAGCTGGGGTAAAAAACTTGTTCAAAGGACGCCCATGGGTAAGTACACCCGATTCAACAACTGATCCTGAAGCTCTGAAATCCATTCAATCATTGGTAATTAGTCTTGGCAGTAAATGGATCACTACAGATGCAGAAAATCACGATGCAGCCGTTGGGCTAATCTCCCATTTGCCAGTAGTAATTAGTGCAGCACTCATTGAAACTGTTGGGAGAGAGCAAAATAAAAGTATCTATGCATTAGCTAGCCAACTGGCTTCCAGTGGTTTTGCGGATACCACAAGAGTGGGTGGTGGAAATCCAACTCTAGGGACAGCGATGGCTGCATCAAATGCAAAAGCAATCCTTCGAGGGCTTGACCTTTATAGAGATTGTCTCGATAAATTTGAAAAGCAGATTGCCGAGGGGAACTGGGATGGCTTGGAAGAACAACTACAAAAAACTCAAGCTTTGCGCTCAAAAATAGTTTCTGGTTAAAGAAAGTTAAAGGGAGATAGCCAACTCTTGGCCTCGATTTGCCATTAACTGACGACAGGCCATTACAGCTGAGTAAGTAACTCCAGCAGTACCCTCTCCTGGGTAAATCGAATCACCACATAACCAAAGTCCTGAAATTGGTGTTCTACTCGCCAATCCAAACGGACCAAAGCGACTTGGATGCTGGCCTAAACCTCCAACTATCCCCTCAGGTCGCCCAGTCCATTTAGCAAAACTTCTTGGGGTTGCTATTTCTTGATGCTCCCACTGACCTGCAGGAAGTTGCAACCAATCTTCTAAAGCCCTAGCAAAACTTAAAAGAAGTGTGTTCTTCCGATGTTTATAACTTTCTCTGCTCAAAGTTGACCAATCAGATACATTCGTAAAGCAACTAGATATCACAGTTGCAAAACCTATGGGTGCACGACCATCTCCTTCACGACTAATTGAAATAAATAAATTCCCTGGATCCTTGAGAGATAATTGAATATGGTCAGGGCAACCTTTTGGAAGAAATGATCGCCTTAAAGCACCATAAAAAACAATTGCACTACTTGGCTTAGGTAGATTATTCAGATATTGAATATAGGACTTAATTGAAAATGTATTTTGTACAAGCAAATGAGTTAAAGATTGAGGAGGAAGTGTAAAAATAACATCTGAAGCAATCATCTCTATAGATTCTCCAGAAGATCTCATTACCTTTAATTTCCAAGTTTGATTATCAACTTGTTTTTCTAAACCAAGCACACGATGTTGAAGATATATTGTCCCTCCTCTACTAATCACAGCTTTTTCTAAAAGATCACTAAGTTTTTGCATCGAGCCATCAAGATGCCAAAGGCCTAAAGGCGCCTGAGCCATGTGCAACACAGTTGCGCCATATAGAGCTGCAGTCCGATTAGCAGATTCTTGGGAGTAAAGCTTTAGTTGCAGATCTAAAAAATGTCTTAACCGACAATCATCACTACACCCACACAAAGCAAGTAGGTCTGCAATTGATGATCTGCTAAGTAATCCACTAATCGCATTCACTGGACGAATTGCTTTTAATAGCTGAATGAAATCCCATGTATTTCTGACTGGAAGAATTGGATCTCGACTAGAAAAATTCCAATTGGTCTGATGAATAAATTCGAGTAATTTCCAAAAAGATTCAGACCCAGGAAAATGTTTTTTTCGCTCTGCCGCCCATTTAATTGGATCATGCCAAATCTTTATAGGTTCATAACCATCAGCAAGATCTACCAAACAAGCAAGATCAAGAAGATGAGCCTTAGGTCGTGAAATGTTTAAATGCCTAAATAATCTTTCATGAATTCCCCCCTCCTCCAAGCCTGCTACTTGAGTCGCCCCTGCATCAAAAACAAATGATCCTCTAGCAAAAGTACCAGCGCAACCACCAGTTTGGTAATGCGATTCCAACAACGTGACAGGTATACCCTCCTTCGACAACAAAGCCGCAGCAGTTAGACCCGCTATTCCAGCTCCTATAACAATTACACGCTGATGGCTCATCTCAAGCAATGCTCACAAGCGAAGACAAAAAGACCATGACAAACAAATGGGTCGCTGCACTTTTTGCATCTAAGAGCCCTCTTGAAGGTAAACAATTACAGAAGATTGAGCCTGTATCAGGGGGGTGCATTCATCAAGCTTGGAGACTTCTATTAAATGATGGACAACAGATTTTTGCCAAAACAAGCAATATAGAGCTGCTTAATGTTCTGCGTATCGAAGCAGAAGGTTTACGAACCCTAAAAAACTGGGCTAATTCTTTACTAATCAATGTCCCGGAACCTCTGATAGTTGGAGAGTTCGGCGAAAAAGCCGTTTTAGTACTGCCTTGGCTGGAGCTTACTGGTGGGGATCAAAAGTCACTAGGGCAAGGGTTAGCCCTAATTCATCAACAATCAGCAAATAATAGCCAAGGGGAATTCGGCTGGAAGGAAGATGCGTTTATAGGAAAAGGACCACAGCCAGGGGGATGGGATAGGGATTGGGGAAAATACTTCGTACAAATGCGTTTAAAACCCCAGCTAAAAATTGCCTCCACATGGGGATTGGATATCAGAGAATTTGAGCCGATGTTGTCTAAATTGACTCATTTCCTCAATGAACATCAACCATGTCCGAGCATTGTGCATGGTGATCTATGGGGGGGGAATGCATCGGTAATCTCAGATGGACGAGGTGTACTACTAGATCCTGCAACTTGGTGGGCAGATAGAGAAGTGGATATTGCTATGACAAAACTTTTCGGTGGATTTTCTAAAAGCTTCTATCAAGGTTATGAAGAGATATGGCCTCTACCGCGCTCTGCAATTAACAGGGCTGAAATCTACAATCTTTACCACCTAATCAACCATGCAAACCTTTTTGGTGGATCGTATCAAAACCAATGCACATCAAGCCTTAAAAGGCTATACAAGTCATTTAATCCCTAAAAATTAAGTTACGCAACTCAATCAACCCAAATATTCCTTCCGTAGTGATTGAACCCTCTCAATAACCGCATTTCTCTTATCACTGGTTTTAAGGTTTTGCCAACTCCATTGGCCAAGTACAACCAGCCCTAGCAACTCGAGCAAACCAGGAACGACCGGCAACAAGTTAACCGTGTCAATGACCCCCTTAATAATGATCTGGGCAACAATTACAAGCGTAATAATCCCAGCGGCCTTGCCATATTTACCCATCTGAGTCCAATCGATCTTGCTCAGAGTCTCGTTAACAGTTCTCATCAATTGGCTGAACTGCTCTGAGTAGTTGATTGTGTCGTCTTGATTTCCAGAATTGGCCACAGCTTTTTGTGTAGTGTTAGAGGAGGTGGTGCCGTTGTTTGATTCAGAGTTTAGTTCGCTCATGTACAAAACCCTGAATGCAATTATGTAATGAGAATATCGAAAGTGTCTATTTAATGCCAGGTTTGCTTAAATTCGAACATGATTGCCTAACAATTCTTCGTAGGAGCCTAATAGCCATGGCACCGGAAGAAGGTTGTGCTTTGTTACTAGGAACTCAAGAAAAAACTACTAAATGGGTCAAAAGCCCTATATGGAATGTAAAAAAAATATGGTCTTGCAAGAACATTTGGCATCCCGACATTTTCCATTTCTCCACCGCAAACGAAGAAGAAGCTAGGAATGATCAATCAGTATTTTCTCGAGAAAATCGATTCGCACTAGATCCTAAAGATCAACTTTTAGCCCAACGATGGGCTAGGGAGAATCGTCTCCAAGTACTTGGGGTTGCTCATTCCCATCCCCAAGGAGATCCAATGCCTTCAGATTCCGACCTTCGCTGGGGGATGTCACCAGGCTTAATGGTTATCGTTTCAAAAACAGAAGAAGTTAGAGCATGGTGGCGATTCGATCGAAGTTCTCAGGAACATCAAGAAGTGCCGCTAATTACTAATGAATAAAAAATTCCAAACATGCATTTATACTCATGAACAAAGCAAAGAAATCTGACATTGCTTTAAGCGCTGCAGAAATCAAACGCTTTGAGCGTCATATAACACTTCCAGAAGTTGGCATAGATGGCCAAAAAAAACTGAAAGCAGCTTCTGTGATTTGCATAGGTATTGGGGGACTTGGATCTCCAATACTGATGTATCTAGCTGCCGCAGGTGTTGGAAGAATAGGTGTTGTTGACTTTGATGTAATCGAAGCTTCAAACCTACAAAGGCAAGTAATTCATACAAGTCAAGACATTGGGAAAACAAAAACATCTTCAGCAAAAAGAAGAATTCTTGAAATAAATCCAAATTGCAAAGTAGATATCTTTGATACGAAGATCACAAAAGAAAATGCGCTAGAGATAATCAAACCCTTCGACATTGTATGTGATGGATCCGATAATTTTGCAACCAGGTATCTAATAAATGATGCTTGCTTAATTTTAAATAAACCAAATATTTACGGATCAATTTTGAAATATGAAGGACAAGCAACCGTATTTAATTTGTCATCTAAAAGCCCTAACTACCGAGACCTTTTACCAGAAGCTCCACCAAATCATTTAATACCCTCATGTGCCACCGGAGGTGTGCTAGGCGTTCTGCCAGGCATAATAGGATTAATACAAGCTACAGAAGCAATTAAAATTATTACTGGTATTGGCGAATCTTTAGATGGCAGACTACTTGTATTTAACGCTTTAACAATGAAATTTAGAGAAATAAAACTACAAAAAGACAAGAACAGAAGAGAAATCAAGAAATTAGTTGATGGAAAAAATCTTCATAATATAGAAAATGATGATTATTCTTTTTTTAACGTTAGGAGTATATCAACAAAGGAACTTAAAGTCATTCTCGACACAAACAAGAATAATATAGACCTCATAGACGTAAGGAACAAAGAGGAAGTAAAACTATCATCCATACCAGGGTCGAGATCAATCCCTCTTGAATATATAGAGAATGGAGAAGCAATTGATCAGATTAAGCAAATTGCTCTAAATCATAAATTATATATCCACTGTAAAAGTGGAGTCAGAGCTGAAAAAGCCATTAGAATTCTTAAAAGTTATGGCATCGAGAGTATTAATATTGCTGGAGGAATAGATGCATGGAAATACGAAACTATCAAACAAATTCCTCAAGATACAAATTTATAATTTAAGGCTAATAATCAACTCCTCTCTTCAAATCAACACCTTGTTCAGCATAGTGTTTATGACAAACCATTTCCGAATGAATGCTGGCTAAATCAAAATAAGCAGGGGGATTCTTACACCGACCAGTGATGATAACTTCAGTCTCAGCAGGTTTTCTTAGTAAAGTCTGAACTATTGGCTCAACCGGCAAAAGCTCAAGATCCACACTTGGGTTCAATTCATCGAGAATTACAGTCTTATAAAGACCGCTGGAAATTGCAGCACGTGCAATTTCCCAAGCTCGCTCTGCCTCAACATAGTCAATAGGTTGTTGCTGGCCTCGCCAAACAATTGCATCACGGCCAGAACGAAGGTGGTCGACCAGATGTGGGTAACTTTCTCTCAGTGCTGCTATTGCCGCATCTTCTGTATAACCATTACCACCTTTTAACCATTGAAGGATTAAGACCCTGTGACTCTTGTCTTGACTAATGCCACGACCGATTGCCTGGAGAGCTTTTCCGAGAGCACTTGTTGACTTACCTTTCCCCTCGCCCGTATAAATCTCTATACCTCCATTTGGATAGAAAGGAATCAAATTTTCGTCTTCATGAGGTGGCCGGCGATGTGCTCGCATTTCAGAATGCAAATCAGCAGACTCAACCAGCGGAAGAGGTGCTGCCCTTCCGGTAACAATTATCTCCATCCCTTGAGGCCTAGAAGTAAGAGTGCGAACTACATCTTGAACATCCAACAAACCTAAGTCCAAAACAGGATTCAGCTCATCTAAAACTACAACTGAATAAAGTGCACTTGCAATAGCTCCCTTTGCAATATCCCAACCTCGTTGTGCTTCTAGAGAGTCAAAAGGTGTTGCTTCCTCAGCGCTAAAGAAATCTGCCCTGCCAGTTCTTACCTGATCAATTAAATGTGGGAACCCTTTCTGAAGAGCCTCAATTGCAGCATCCTCGTCATAAGACCTTCCAGGCCCTTTAAGAAATCTAAGCAATAAAACTCTTGTTCTGCGCTGCTCACAAATACCTAAGCCAATAGTCCTCAAGACCACACCCAGAGCGGCCTGACTCTTACCTTTCCCCTCTCCATCATAAATATGTAATTGCCCATGACTACGTTCCTGGCGATCTGCAGCTGTAACTATGCCCACACCATGAGCTTTACTTTTACGAGAGGACTGACTCCCGCTAGATTTGTTATCTGCTTCTGACTGTGACGTCATATACAACACTCACTATTGTTGGAGCTTAACTAGTTCTGCAAGCCTGTAGTTTCAAAGGAAGAACGCAGTGTCAAATTTTGAACTAATCGAACCTCTACCTCTACAAGAACTCAACCGCCTAACTTCTCTTCGAGAGTACATTTCAGAGCTAGAACGAGTCTGCATTGCTTATTCTGGAGGAGTTGACAGTTCGCTGGTTGCCGCCATTTCAAAAGAACAACTGGGAAAAAATGCTATTGCAATTACTGGTATTTCAGCAGCATTGGCACCTTTACTCTTAAATGAAGCAAGAAATCAAGCTAATTGGATAGGAATAACACACAAGGAATGTTTTACAACTGAATTGAAAGATCCCAATTACAACCAAAATCCTACTAATAGGTGTTATGCATGTAAACGAGAACTACATGCTCATTTAACAAAGATCTCACAGGAGGCCGGTAACTACCTAGTCCTTGATGGAGTCAATTTTGACGATCTAAAAGATCATAGACCTGGAATTACTGCAGCAAAAGAAGCTGGGGTGACCTCACCACTTGCAGACTTAAAAATAGGTAAAGAATCTATTCGAAAAATATCAAAAGCACTTGGATTTCCCTGGTGGAATAAACCAGCAGAGCCATGCTTATCATCAAGGTTTCCATATGGAGAATCTATTTCTTTAGAGAAATTAATACGTGTTGCAAAAGCAGAATCTTGGTTAAAGTTAAATGGTTTCAATAAGGTCAGAGTAAGAAGTATAGAATTAGCGGCGAAAATCGAAGTACCTTTAGATCGTATACAAGAACTTGAGGGAGATTTAATTCAGCAAAAAATACTCAAGGAATTCAGAAGACTTGGATTTAAATCGATAATAGTTGATCCTGAAGGCTTGATAAGTGGAAAACTTAATCGGCAATTGAAATAGAAATCACCCATTAAGCATAATATAGGTAATCAAATACTAGGTTTCAAATATTTTTCTCAAATTTATAAAGCTATTTATCAATGAACCTACTAAATATCAACAGGCTTTCTATTTGAATCTCCAATATTTTCAGGACTTTCTCTATAGAAGCTCTTTAAGGAAGAACTCTTTGCTTCCAACTCATCACTTAAAAACTCGCAGGCTCTTTGCGGCAATGTTTTTTTTCCACATGTAAAAACGTCAATTGCCGCATATCCATGTTCAGGCCAAGTATGAATCGAGATATGAGACTCTGCCAACAAAGCCAAGCCAGTAACCCCCTGAGGGTTAAAACGATGGGTGATCAAATTGAGAAGCTTCGCCCCAGCTGTCTTTGCTGCTGAAGTAAGGGATGTCCGAATAAAAGCCTCATCATTGATTTTTCCTGCATCGCAGTCATAAAGCTCAAGAATGCAATGTTTGCCAACGATACTGGCATCATCAAAAGAGTGCACACTCTTAACATCCTTATTCTCTAAATTCATCCATCCGGGGTTGGGATGCATACAAGTAGGAATAGGCTCCATACATTTATCAAAAATTGTTTTGCACCTTACCTGATGTCGATAAAACCTTTAAAGTTCTCAGCCTCTAATATCTGGGAATCAGCTTTCCAACTACTTTCAAATACATCGAGATGAGTTGCGGTAATAAGACTTTGATACTTTTCTCCAACAGCCTCAAGCAATAGCAATTGTCTGGTTCGATCCAATTCTGCAAAAACATCATCCAACAACAAAAGTGGCGAGTCACCATAGATTTGACCAACCAACTCCAACTCTGCAAGCTTTAACGCAAGAACCATTGTTCGTTGCTGTCCAGCGGAAGCAAAGCGACGAGCAAAAACACCATTTAACAAAAAGCCAATTTCATCTCTATGAGGACCTACCGAACAACTTCCTAATCTTTCTTCATTGTCACGTTGCGCTAGTAGTTGTTCTTCTATAGAGACTCTCCAAGAGTGCTCATCCTCCTCTCCTTGCAAAACACTTCCAGATTGATAATCAATACTGAAATTCTCTTTACCATTACTTAGCGTTTCTTGCCATTGAGAAGCCAAAGGTTGCAGATATTCTAAGGCCCGCTTTCTGCGGCGATGAATCCTTGTACTAACTAAAGCCATCTGAATATCAAAAGCATTCAACAAGGCAAATCGGTCATGAGTGGAATGATTTCGGGAATTTCTCCAAAAATGACTTCTTTGACGAAGAAGCTTGCTGAAGCGTCCTAATAAATCCGAATAAACTGGTTCCAACTGCTGGACCACTCTATCTAACCAATTTCTTCTTAATGCCGGTTCTCCTCTTACCAAATCAAGGTCCAAAGCACTAAAACACACGCATCTCAATGGACCTATGAGGTCTAACTGACGCACTAAAGCTTTTTCATTTAACCATGCCTTTCTGCCTCCTCTTCTTCTGAGCTCAAGTTGAAGCTCGTCTCCATGATTTGCCGCTGCTTTAATAATCGCTTCGTTTTTATCCCAATGAATAAGATCTTGATCGCGACTGCATCTATGAGACCTCAAACTACATACCAACTCAATTGCCTCTAGCAAATTAGATTTACCAACTCCATTAGGCCCAATCAGTAAGAGCCTGTTTTCGACTACATCAAGTTCCAACTTGATGTAGTTACGGAATCCCTCTAGTTCGAGCTTATGGAGTCGAATCAGTCATAAGGCAACTGGTAGATAAGCTACCGTGATACAGGTGACTTGATGGTCGACCCGTCTATAGGCTTTTGCTTATATATGGGCATGTAGCTCAGTTGGATAGAGCATCAGATTCCGGTTCTGAGGGTCGGGGGTTCGAGTCCCTCCATGCTCGTTTTAACGGTTTTATTTAGAAACCTAATCAATGAAGTCTCAAGCCCATAGCCCGAATACCTCCAGGGTCAATTAGAAAACCATGGTCTTGCAAAGCTTTCAGCGAAGAGGCTGAAGCAGCGATTGAAATACTGCAACCAGGGTAATCCCTCCGCAACACAGAAAGTGTTCTATCGACTAATACAGCCAAAAAACTCCCCTGATTATCGCCTGGCCTAGCAACCAAATTCCACAAATTTGCATTTAATCCATAGTCAGTTGTAGCACGTACAAATCCAACCAAGGCACCAGTAGATTCCTCAAATATACTTAAATGATAAACACTACGTTTAATAGCTAAGGATAACATTTTTGGAGAATAAGTTTCTTCTTTGCAGCGCCATAATAATCTATTAAGAGCCCTTGGAGCTGGAAAACTTTTAGCATCTAATAGATATCCAGGTGGAAGACTTATCGAAGAAGCCTTACGTCTAATAAAAGGCATAAAGCTATGTTCAGCCTGTATTACGCATCCCTGCTGCAATCCCGTTAATTGTCAACAAAGCACCTCGCAATAATTCACTTCGACTGTAAGTTCTTCCATCTCCATCAGTCCCTGGTGATTCACTCATGGGGGGTTGTCTATTTTGATCACGTAATCTTTTTAATAAAGCTACCTGTAGAAAGCCCAAAGGGATAATAGTGCGATTCCTAAGATCTACTGATAACTGCAATGCAGGATCAGCTCCTAACAATCTTTGATGACCGGTAATATCCAAAACCAACTGTCGTGTCCGTGCATATTCATTTGAGATTGTTTGAAAAATTCCTTCAAAAGCCTCACAGTAATCAGAGCCTCCAAGACTAGTGACATAGTGATTGGCTATATCAAGATCCACTTTTGACAAAGTCATCTCTACCTTTGAGATGAGCATTCGAAAGAATGGCCAGCGTTGATGAAGCATGCGTAAAAGCTCCAATTGAGAACTATCAGCATTAACTTCTGCCTCTAGCGCTGTACCAACTCCAAACCAACTGGGCAACAAAAAGCGACTTTGTGTCCAACCAAAAACCCATGGAATAGCTCTAAGACTGGACAAGTCCTTAGCTCCACTTTTTCTACGGGCTGGACGACTAGAAATCTGCAACTTACTAATTTCTTCAATAGGTGTGACTTGCTGAAAAAAAGCAACCAAATCCGGATTGTCATGAACAAGTGCCCTGTAATGCTCTCTAGAACTTGCTGCCAAACGAGTCATAAGCTGATTCCACTCTGGCGTCGCATCTAATTGATTGGTAACCAAACTATTTTGCAAAACTGCTGTCGTAACAGTCTCAAGGTTATAAAGAGCCAACTCTGGAAGGCTATATTTTGATGCAAGAACTTCTCCCTGTTCAGTTATCTTGATTCGTCCTTGAAGTGTTCCACTAGGTTGAGCAAGAATCGCTTGGTAGGCAGGACCTCCTCCTCTACCAACAGAGCCTCCACGACCATGAAATAATCTCAAAGCTACGCCTTTATTGAAAGCTAAATTCTGTAATGCAATTTGTGCTTGATGAATCTCCCAATTACTAGATAAAAAGCCTGAATCCTTATTGCTATCTGAATAACCAAGCATCAACTCTTGAAGCTGTTGTGACTTTTCCCCAATCCGAGGGAGCAGGTTCCTATAGATAGGCATATCAAAAAGCTGTTCCATCACAGCTGGTGCATGTTGCAAGTCTTCAACAGTCTCAAAAAGAGGTACCAATAAAAGCTCTGCGTGCCTTGCTATTGGATCAACCACACCAGCTTCTTTTGCGAGCAGTAAAACCTCTAACAAATCGGAAACACTATGACTCATTGAAATCACATAAGTTCGACAAATTCTGCTTCCAAATTCCTCCTGCAATCGGTGAAGCATTCTAAAAACAGAAAATGTTTCTGCAGTCCCTGATGACCACTCGACTTCAGAAGGAATTAATGGCCGTCGTGTCTCAAGTTCTTGTTTTAGCCATTGAATTTTTTCACGCTCGTCCATTTGTTCATAAGACTTAGGTAGATTTAAATAACGCGTCAATTCCTCAATTGCATCACTATGACGTGTGCTTTCCTGACGGATATCTAAACTTGCTAAAGAAAAGCCAAATATCCGAACTTGCGTAAGCAAAGTCTCTAAGGGCTCACAACTTAAATCTGTACTAACTAAACTATTCCGAATTAACTCCAACTCACTACGAAATTCAGCAACAGAGCCATAATGAAGATCTTCGCCAAGACCTATGGAATTTTTAGAAGGGTTAATAGCCTCTGGAGATGTCTCCCACCAACAAGTCTCAGCTAATTTTTTATTCCTTTGTTTGGTTAATCTTAGACGTTCTAAGGTATAGCTCAACTTCAATCTGTAAGGCTCTAATCTATAACGAGCTGCGCGCTCTTCATAGATCTCAGGGAAACGTAATCTATCCATTTCTAAAGACTCAAGCAATGGCGCACTAACCTGGCTCCACTGCATTGAAATACTCAATTGATCTCTCAAATCTTGTACAGCTGAGAGATAACGCTCCAGCATCAATTCCCTTTGATAACAGGCTGTTCTCCAAGTAATTTCTGGTGTAACAGATGGGTTCCCATCACGATCTGAACCAACCCATGAACCAAAAGTACAAAAGGCTGCTTGTGGAAGATGAACATCAGGGTAACTAGATGCTAAAGCTGTAGAAATTCTTCTTCTTAGCTGTGGCATTGCATCAAACAAAACCTGTTGGAAATAATGCAGTGCATAATCAACCTCATCAAGAACTGAAGGTTTAAATTGATGCAACTCATCAGTACGCCACCACAGTCTTATCTCCTCCTCAAGTTTAAGTCTTAGAATTCCCTTCTCTGACTTTGAAACTCGCGAGTCTGATTGTAATTGCTGTAAAAGACTGGCAACTCTTCTCTGCTTATGTCGAACTGTATGCCTAACAATCTCCGTTGGATGAGCAGTAAAAACCAAACGAATATCTAATTCTTGTAATAAACTTTCCAGTTGAGCTGGAGGAACATTTAGTCTTCGTAATCTATCAAATAATTCTCTAAACGTAGCCGGGTCAGTCTGACTAGCAAGAGGAGGGGCAAAAGGATTAAAAGGTTCATCAAAACATGTCTTATTTGCATTCTTCATACTTTCAAGATAACTATCCTCTTCAATTCTTTGCTCCAAAATATTAACTAATTGGAAATACAATGAAAATGCTCTTGCTGCAGCTATCGCCTCAGCCAAATCCATCTCGCGAATAAGTAATACAATTGCAGCGCTTGAGCCAGAATCATCAGAACTTTCCACTGCCTTTGGATCACTTAGTTGCTTCAAGCGGAGAAGTCTTTCAGCCTGTTCTGGGGGGCATTCACTACGTAAAACTGTCTGCCAAAGATCCTCAACAAGCTCAAGACGATTAGCCAACAATCGACCAGAATCTTTATTCTCTGGAACTTTGTCACTTCGAGCTGAAGTGACGGAACTAACTGTAGATGAACTTTGCTCTTGCTTTCTTGAAGAATCAGACTTAGGCATAACCATCAGAACCTCACCTGAGCACAAGAGCTGTTTACCTCTTCTAAAGACATCGCTGCAATACCTTTTCGAAGAACATCGGAGACACTAGTGCCTATTGCGCAATCTTGAATCCATTTCATCGATTGATTGCCATGCTCTAAAACATTAATCAATGGTGAAAGCTGATTAATCAAAGACAACTCCTTGGCTAAAGGATGTACGTCATCAATAAGTCTAAAAATCCAATCTCGACACTTAATCAAACTTCCATCTCGCCAGTGAACCAAAGTTGCATCAAGACTGGCTTTTGAAACTTCTGAGTCATTTTTATCACTTAAATCACCCAAGTCTTCTATCGATAATTCACTCACTTTGAAAGGATCTAACTTGTCAGGTTCTTTCATAAGACTAAGTACTCGTAATTCTAATAGAGCCGTCAGTGCAAGCAGGACAGACGGGTCAGTGATCAAATCACAAATTCGCAATTCAAGTCGATTCAACTGATACGGTCGCCTTGGCCCATTGGGGCGTACAGAGGTCCATAAATGACGTTCATTGCTCATTTCCCCACTTAAAAGACAGGCTTCCACCCATCTCACATAATGCTCATAATCAACAAATAACGGTACCTTTTTAGGGGTCAGCGGAAATTGACTCCATCTTTGTGAGTGCATACCAGTAGGAAGGCCATCAAGAAAAGGTGAACTAGCACTCAAGGCAAGAAATAAAGATGCTTCACATCTCACTAAGCGCAAAGCAGCAAAAAGTAATGGCAGATTCTCTATACCTAAATTGATATGAATACTCGCTGTAACTACTCTCGTTCCATATAAAGATTCAATTAAATCATGATAAACATTGTTGGGATCTGACCGTTCAAAAAGTTTGCTATCACCCAAACTCAAAGTACTTCCCGGCAAAAGAGTGAGACCTCTAGGGGCTAACCAAGATCGCAATTTTCTTCTAGGTGTCAAAAGAGCCTCCCTTAAAAGCAAATAATCACTCTCAGGGTTTGTTATGTACTCAAGATTGCGATGATCAGGTTCTTTAACAAATTCTGGAAACTCATTACTAACTGGAATCGCAACCCCAACATGCTCACCATTGGCTTTTCCGGTAAACAGCTCAACCTCAAATCCTTTAAGAAGCAATTTAGAGTTCATTGTCAATTTGCTTCCAAGCATGCAAGTGCGGCAAGCATGCCTTTGGCTTTATTGAGTGTCTCGTTATATTCATTTTCTGGGTTGGAATCTGCAACAACTCCAGCTCCAGCTTGAACCTGAACTTTTAAACCACCTTCTGGATGCTTGCTAACAACCATAGTACGAATAGTAATTGCCGTATTTAATGCTCCAGTTAAATCAACAGAACCATATACACCTGAGTAAGGACCTCTAGAATGCTGTTCTAATTCATTGATGAGCTGCATAGCACGAATTTTTGGCGCCCCACTAACAGTTCCTGCAGGAAAAGAAGAAATCAATAAATCCCACACATCATTATCTGATAACAAGAGGCCTTCCACCTCACTAACCATATGCATTACATGTGAGTACTTCTCAATTACCATGAGCTGCTTGACAGAAACAGTTCCTGGTTTGCTTACACGACCAAGGTCGTTTCGACCTAAATCAACAAGCATCACATGTTCTGCTATCTCTTTAGGATCAGCCAATAAGTCTGCTTCAAACTGTTGGTCTTCTTGATCACTAATCCCTCTGGGACGAGTTCCAGCAATGGGACGCAAACTTGCCAGAATTCCATTCTCAACAGCCTGAGCCTTAACCATTACCTCAGGACTAGAGCCGATCAACTGCCAATCTCCAAAATCAAAAAAAGCCATATAAGGGGAAGGGTTAACCATTCTCAAACTTCGATACAAGTCAATAGGCTGCTTATTTACTCTTGCTTCAAAACGCTGACTCAGCACTAATTGAAAAATATCTCCAGCCGCAATATGCTCCTTTGCCATTTTTACAGCATTTTCAAACTGAGGCTGCGAGCAATTACTAATTACCCCTGAATACTCCTTAGTTCCTTCTTGCCAAATGAAAGGGGCATTAGCAGGAATAGGACCTAACATTCGCTTTTCTAACTTATCAAGCCTTGTATAAGCACTTTGATAGGCCATCTCAGGAGCTTGACCATCCGTCAAATCTCCATAAGCAACAGCCGTTATCAATCTTTTGACTTGATCAATAATGAGAATGCTGTCCATCAGCATCCAAATACCATCGGGAGCATCATTATTTCCACGCTCATGGGAACTGACACTTGGCTCCATCCAAGTAATCAACTCATAACCCCACATTCCATAAAGTTGTCCTAAAGGAGGCAACTTGGGGACTGACAATGTCTGATAGATAGACAACCATGATCGAAGTCCTTCAAAAGGATTTCCAATATATTCATCCTTTTTCCCTGTACGCCATCTCCTAACTAGTCGATCGCCCCGACAACTAGCAGTCCATAAAGGATTCGTAGCCACTACACTCCACCGTCCAACTATCTCACCACCTTCAACAGATTCCAGGAGTACACCTGGTGGATTACCTTGCCCAACCTTCATCCAAGTTGAGAGAGGTGTCTCCAGGTCTGCAGGCCAACTTCGAGCTAAAGGGATGAAATTCGAACCTTTAGAGGCTGCCTCCATAAAAGAGGATTTATCTGAACTAACCATTAGGGAACCTTCGCAGCAATTGCCGTGAAGCTATTAATCCCTTAAAGATTATGATTAAAGCCTGTCAAGCGTCGTAAGTGTTTTTACCACTGAACTTGAGGCCTGAAGGATTAGGGTTCTGACCAATCCGTCGGGGATTGTGATTAACAATTGGTCTTCCCTCATTCACTTTCTCTGGGAACACACCATCCTTTGGATGAAGAAACTCGGTGTCACCGCCAGGGAAAATGCGATAGATCTTGTAGTCCTCAATCCTTGGCTTAAAAGAAGTTCTTAACTGAGTCCCTAAAGCAAGGCATTGTTCCTTACGAGCGAAATACATGATGTTTTCGCCCTCATTCATAAGTGCTGCACCACCTGTTGGCAGCTCAAATGCCTGAGATTTGCCACTTGACCAAGTAATGGCGTACTTTTCCTCTGTTTCAGCAGAATTTAAAAGCCCACCTGTACTGGCGATGCTCTTTGGGAGATTACCTTTTAAAGCCTCTGATGCCATGGCTGTCCTCTTAAATCCGTAATCCGGTACTAGTGAAAAGTAGCACTGTGTTTTGTGCCATAGGACACTACATGTCGCAACCTTCACACCCGTCAACATTCCAAGAAATTAAAAAAGTCACCCATTTCCCTCTGCAACAGGGAAAAACACAGTCAAGCCCTTATCACGTCGATCTGTTAAGCGTCCGCCCAAACTAGCAAGTAATTGTTGGGTTGCGGCTTTACTCAGCTCCAAGCTGCCAGTTGATGGATTCCAACTTAATACTGGCCCAAGCTGAGCTTTTTCCTGGTTGGTTGCGGCTCCACTGATATGTGAATCAGGAACTTCGCTCAAGATTTGAAGTTTCAACCTATGACCAGCAGGACGAAGCTTCAATCTGAGACAACTACCAGGAGGGAGACCTCGACTCGTTCGATCAATTAGCCCACCTAACATCCATTCAAGGCGCTCAGGATCACTCAAGACAAGTGCAAGGTCAGTGGATATGTCCAGACTTAATTGAACCCCTCTCCTCTCAAGCTGATAACTCGAAGAGGGATATAACAACTCCAACATTTTACCTAAATCGGTTTTGGCAAGTCTGGAAATTTCTTGTGGCTGTCGCTGTAATTCAGCGGCATTAAAAATCAAACCAAAACGATCAATTTGTTCTGTACATTCATTGTCAATCTGCTTTAAGCGATTTTCAACAATATTTGGCAAATCTTTCCGCCTTAAAAGAGAACGAATCAAAGTTCTTATTGTTGCTAGTGGAGTCCTTACCTCATGAGTTAAAGCCTCTAAAAGAGAAAGTTCAGAAGTTGAGTCATTCTTTATCTCAGATGAAAGTGCTTGAGTGGGAAGCGCTTGCACAGTAAGGCTAGGAGCCATACCTGCCAATCTCTCTGCCAATCTTGGCCAAAATAACTTTTCAAGTCCAGGATGGCTTTGCAACTGACCTAAATCTGCTAAGGAGCTACGCAATTCCTTCGCTTGGGCATGATCTTCATCATTAATTCTTAAATCAAGAATCTTTAATAAATCAGCGATAGCATCTGCATCACTCCTCATTAACAAATGCCGCTGTCCTTCATTACCAGACAATGCAAGCGCAACCTGAACAGAAGGAGTGATAATTATCAGCAATGGATCCCGGCCATCCTCTGCCCTTAAAGGCATCCTTTGATAATGATTATCACAAGAAATACTGTGAGATGAAATTGATCTTGTTTTACTTGGTAGCAATAAAGCTGCTCCAGGGAAGTTCAAACTGCTCAATTCTTCTGGAGCCCATACCCAGCCTTTAAAACGGTTTAATAAACGAGGTTCATAAAGTGCAGGCAAAGGAGACGCAATCCAGATACCAGAAGAAGGGTCCATTGGCAGCAGGACATCCTCTTGAAGAGTCTCTAAAGCAGCCCACCAAAGACGTCTAACTGTGGCCTCATCACCCTTACCAGGGTTCAGCCCTTCCGCCATTCTTGTATGAATAGCACTTAAGCTTCTAGAGCTTTTCACAAGTTCTCAGAAGTCAGTGAAGACTGTCGAGCCACAGAAAGACATAATCCAATTGCAGCAAAATTAACCATCAATGCTGTCCTCCCATAACTCATGAAGGGGAGAGGAATCCCAGTCACTGGGCCAAGTCCAACAGTCATAAATATATTAACGACCACCTGAAACATAATCATCGCACCTATACCAATTACAACCAATGATTCGTAATCAGTACGGGCTCTTCTTGCGACCTTCAAAAGTTGAAAAATCAATAGAAAGAAACCTAAAACCACTATTAATGTCCCTAAAAATCCAGTTTCCTCACCTAATGCACTAAATATAAAATCAGTATGCTGCTCAGGAATAAACCGCAATTTTGTTAATTCTCCTTGCAAAAGGCCTGTGCCAAACAAACCTCCCGACCCTATTCCAACTGTACTTTGAAGCAAATGATAACCACCACCAAGAGGATCTTTGGATGGGTCCATAAACAAGAGTAGCCTGTCTCGCTGATAAGGTTTTAAACCATATTGCCAAATCCATGGAGTAGTAAAATAAATACTTATTTGAAAAAAAATTATAGAAACAACCGACCACTTTCTAAATGGAACTGATCTATAAACTAAAAACGCAATTAATGGAATCCAAAAAACAAGACCCATTGCATACGTAGCTGACAAAATAGAAGTGATTAATCCTGAAAATAGAATAACTACCCATTCTATTTTCATGCCAGCCCAATACAACATAGTTATCAAGATTGCTCCAAATACCAAAGAAGTCCCTAAGTCAGGTTGAAGAAATACAAGTGCCCAGGGTATTGAAATCACTATTAATGGTCTAATTAAATCACGTGGTCTTTCCACAGGATGATCTTCAAGGACTGCTGCCAACAAAAGTATTACTACAAGCTTAGCCACCTCGGAAGGTTGAATATTTAATCCTCCTAAATTAAGCCAGCGTTGTGACCCTAAAGCTGATACACCTATAAAACGAACAGCAATCAGACTTAAAACTGTTGACAAATAAATTGGTACCAAAAATGACTTATATCTACGTAAAGGTAGTCGAGCAAGCATGTTAGAAAAAATAATTCCAACAGCTGCGGTGATCCAATGTTGATACCATTGAGCCAAATCAGAAGTTCGCTGGGTGCTGGCGATTAAACACCCAGATAGGAATACAAGAAAAATTGGTATGAACCACAAAGTCAAATTATTTTTTTTCAATGTCGAAGATTTAATTTGCTTTGGTAGAGCCTTGTCTTTCTTATCTTTCCTAAAACTTCTAACCATTTTTAATGTCTGATTTCAGACTTCTCAGATAGAAGTTTTGCCAACTTCATAAAGGTATCTGCACTGACTGATTGAGGTTTATCTAAGACAATTGGGCGACCGAGATTTCCACCTTCCTGAACGGGCATTTCCATAGGGATCTGTACTAATAAATCAACACTATTTTCACCTGCAAGCTGAGCACCACCACCAGAACCAAATAATTCATACGTTCTATCTGGCTGATCAGGCGGAACAAAAAAAGACATATTTTCAACAACGCCCAGAATTGGTACATCCATCTGTAAAAACATCGCTAGTCCTCTCCTTGAGTCCTGCAATGACACCTTCTGAGGAGTCGTTACTATGACAACACCAGCCATAGGAACAGCCTGAGCCAAAGACAATTGTGCATCTCCAGTTCCTGGAGGTAGATCAACTATCAATACATCAAGTTCACCCCAACTACACTGATAAAGAAACTGTCGAATAATCCCATTCAACATAGGACCCCGCCAAATGACTGGCTGGCTTTCCTCAATCAGCAGACCCATTGAAATCAAATCAATACCACAGGTATTTATTGGTGAAATTGTTTGACCAGCACCTGATCCAGTCACATCAGGTGTTACATCAGCAACTCCTAGCATCGTCGGAGTGTTAGGTCCATAAATATCTGCATCTAAAAGACCAACCTTGAACCCTTGCTTCCCTAAGGCGCAGGCCAAGTTAACTGCAACAGTGCTTTTGCCAACTCCACCCTTGCCACTGCTAACAGCAATTACCTTTTTAACGCCGGGTATTGGTTGAAGCTCAGCAACCTGTCCATGCCCTGCCTGACCAATCGGGGAATCTTGTTGAGAGTTGGCTAATTCTATCTGCACATCACTTACACCATTTAATTTACAAAGGGAATCTCTTATCTCCTGCGCAATTCTCTCACGTTGCGAATTAGCAAAAGCTGGCAGATTCATCCTCAAAATCACTCTGGGAGGAAGAACCCGAATCTGATCAACCCACCCCAACTCAATTACTGAGCGTCCGGTCCCTGAATCCTTAATCTCATCGAGCAGCTTATTTACTTGGTTCGTCAGGCTCATAAGTTTATTCCAATCAGAAGGTACTTGATCTTAATTGTGTAATCAAATGCTATAGGCTGACAAAGGCTACCAATCACAACCAGACAAGTCCCGTCGCAAGCTTGCAAAATTAATTATGTTTCGCTCTTTTATAGGTCGATTTTTCAGCCCAATCAAGAATTCGCTACCAAACAAGCCAAGAAATAATTCCCAGCCCAAAAATTTTTCTTTCCCACCATCAAACTCTAGAGAAAGAGCTCGAGAATTAGTTCTCGATCTACAAGATGACATCTGTAAGGGACTAGAAGCTATAGATGGATTAGGAAAATTCAAAGAAGAATCATGGGATCGACCAGAAGGTGGAGGAGGCCGATCAAGAGTCATGAAGGAAGGGAAAATATTTGAGCAAGGAGGGGTGAATTTTTCTGAAGTACATGGAGAGGAGCTGCCGCCTTCAATAATCAATCAACGCCCTGAGGCAAAGGGTCATCCCTGGTTTGCTACAGGTACTTCAATGGTGCTTCACCCTCGAAACCCTTATTTACCTACTGTCCATCTAAATTATAGATATTTCGAAGCAGGACCAGTTTGGTGGTTTGGTGGAGGTGCCGACTTGACACCATTTTATCCATATCTTGAAGATGCAAAGCACTTTCATCAAGTTCATAAGGAAGCATGTGACTCAATCAATCCACAATTCCACAAAGTTTTCAAGCCATGGTGTGACGAGTATTTCTACTTGAAGCACCGAAAAGAAGCAAGAGGAGTAGGAGGTATTTTTTATGACTATCAAGATGGTTCTGGAAAGTTATACAAAGGACAAAATATCGAGGGAAAAGCTGCGGAAATTTCTAGAAAAATAGGGACGCAAAATACAAACTGGGAAACATTATTTAACTTGGCAAAGTCATGTGGTGATGCATTTCTTCCCGCATATGTTCCAATCATTGAAAAAAGAAAAGATAATCCTTATGGCGAGAAAGAGCGTGAATTTCAATTATATAGAAGAGGTAGATATGTAGAATTTAATCTCGTATGGGATAGAGGAACTATTTTTGGACTGCAAACAAATGGGCGCACCGAATCAATCCTCATGTCATTGCCACCTCTTGTTAGATGGGAATACGGTTACTTAGCAGAGCCTCAATCTAGAGAGGCACTGCTGACTGAACTGTTCACTCAACCACAGGATTGGTTGGAAGATAGGAATCTAGAAAATCTATGTAAACCTTATAATGCAATTAATTAACATCAACTTCTTTACTTAATCCATTTAAAATTGAATTAATTATTCGAAGTGAGATAATTTTAATTGTGTTTTCCCTAGTAGAAGGATCTCTTAATCTCTTTTCAAGCTCACCCTCTAACTTGCCAATTTCAAGAATTCTAATTTGTCTTCTTGGGGCTCCTAGTCCTCCACGAAATAGTAAGGGATATCTTCCAAATTCATTAGCAAGACTTTCATCAATTAAATTCAAATCATCCGTGACAGCAGGAATCAGACCAGATCCAAAACCATCACGACCATAAGCATCAAAATGTATTTCTAATGCATAACCCCCATTAATACTATGGCGATAGCCTTTGGACCAATTAGTTCTGTAATTATTGCCATCAATTATCGTCCTTAGTCCAGGATCATAAAAACTCATGTTTAAACCATAACGCTTGCCCATGGATACCAATTCTTGACAAATAAGTAAATTCCAAAACAATTCATCCCTTATTGACCTATCCATAGGCTCAGCGCCATTTAAGTCAACAGCCTCCCCTGCTGTGCCTGCACCATTTATTCCCTGAGAATCTGCATGGCCAGCCAAAACTAAAATGTCTATTGAATCATCTACTTCCCTATCTCCTACCCAAAAGCTTGGGAGGTCAACGCGTGGACCAATTAATGGATCATTACTAGAAATTGAAACTTCATTTGCAAAATTTTTGGGCCAAGAAGTCAACAAGAAGCTGATTAAGCTTAATGATAATATTTTCGTAAATTTGGTCAGCATAACTACTGAATTAGATTGGGGACGAAAGCAAAGAACCATCACTTGCCAGTTCGAGAGTTTTAGAGAGCTCTAATTCCATTGCGATTAACTCATCTCGATGAGCTCTTACTCTCAAAGCACTTTGATTGCTTTCAGGAGAACTAATTAACCGCAACTCCAAAGCTTCAACTCGTTCTGCTTTCCGTTGGTAAATCAAGCCAGCGAATGGTCCCATTAATGCAATTAATAATGGCCACCAACTCAACAGTGGGTAAAGCTGCTTCAGAACTAAACCTAAGCAAGCGGCTCCAACCATTCCGTATACTGATAACAAAATAGCCAATCCATTACTAGAAGCCACACTTCCTCGAAAGCACAATAATTGCTTGTCTAAATCTCCACCATCTCTACTCCATCCCCTTTCTTCAAGCCAAGTACTTATTCCATTTAAAACTTCCACAGGTGGTTTTGTTGAAAAAATATCAACCACCGTAGTTCTATCCTTACTAGCTGCACGAAGAAAGAAAACCAACCCAATCGCTAGCAATACTGTCAATAAAAGGGTAGAGGATAAAACTTGAGTCATATGAAAAAGATCACTCTCCCTTTGCTAAGTAAATACTAACCAATTGTAAGGCAACTCTCATTCACTTCGGACAAACTGACATGGACAAAAGCAAATAAATGATCTTTGGTTGATAGCTGGCATACAAAACAAACTTTCTTGACAAAATCTGCTAATAAAGTCAGAGTATCTAGGTTCTCTATAATTGATCACACAAAAATTCTCCTATTAATTATATAAAGGTATTGAATTAGGGGTTGCCTAAAAAAGCTGTAAAAGAGGATTAAACCATGAAAGAACCATCTTCATCTCCAGCGAATTTCTCAATATTTGAGGAAGATCTTGATGCTGAATGGGAAAATCTCTTCCGACAAGCAAAAACCCTTGCTTTAGATACAGAAGCTATGGGACTTTTTCATGGTAGGGATAGGCTATGTCTTGTCCAAATATGTGATCCTAATGACAATGTTGCTTGTGTTAGAATCAAAAAAGGGCAAACATCTTCACCAAGACTGCAAAAAATCCTAGAAACAAAATCTATAGAAAAAATCATGCACTTTGCACGATTTGATGTTGCTGCTTTAGAGGAAGGTTTAAATATTCAAGTAAATCCCATATTTTGTACAAAGATTGCAAGTCGTCTCGCACGGACCTACAGCCCAAGACATGGGTTAAAAGAAGTCATCATGGAACTAGTAGGAGTGGAACTAGACAAGCAAGCTCAAAGCAGTGACTGGGGAAGAGTTCAACAACTCAATGAAAAACAGCTTGAGTATGCTGCAAACGATACTCGTTACCTTATACCAGCAAGAATGCGACTAGAAGAAATGCTTCGTAGAGAAGGAAGATGGGAAATAGCCCAAAAATGCTTTCAATGTGTACCTATAATCGCGACTCTAGATCGTATGCATTTCAACCATGTTTTTGAACATTGAAAACTAATCATTCTTCAATCCTCAACCATAAAGTTTTCTTCTTCAACCAGAGCCTCTAACAAACTGTCTAATTGCTTTGAAGAGGCGTCTTCATTAGCAGAATCCAAGCGGGCTTCTTCAAGAAGACGTTGGGCTATAGCTTTTCTTTCTTGAACATCTCTGACACCTTCCTTTGCTGCTACAAGGTCTACACGCCTTCGCGCAGAAGAGAGACTAATACTTAAGTGCCTTGCGATTTCAGCGCACAACTTCAAGTATTCATGATCTTGTATTGCAGCCATAAAAATTTTTCTTCATCCCTAAAGATACATCTTGAGTGTTTTTCAGAAAAGAGTTCAAAAATCGACAAGCAAACTCAATATAAGTTTTGCCAATGCTTTGCCACCTCCTGAAGAGCCCATACGTCGAATACCCTTAAGGCCTACCTCATCTCTTAAATGACTATCCATTAGAAGTAATTTTAATTTTTTTGCAAGAGCTTTGGAATCATGAAACGGTTCTACAGCTCCATTTAAAAGACGACTTTGACGAATAGCAAAAGCCCGCTTGAACTGAGGGCCAGGGCCGATCAATGAAACCGCTGGCTTGCCCAAACCCACTAATTGTTCAGTAGCTGTTCCAGCGGTTGCAATGCCAACCTCTGCCCATCCAACCCAATTAGGAAATTGCCCAGTACCAATCAGCAAGAGAGTAGAACCCTTACGCCAGCAAGATTGCGAACCCCAATCGTTCGGATGCAAATCATTTGGTTTATAACCATTTGCACTCAAAACTGAATCAAGTTGCTTAATGGTTGGTTGTGAACCAAGGGCTACTAAAACCGCCACTGATTCATCTAATTTCAAATGGTTCAAACAATTAAGCAACCTCTCAAAATTACTAAGCGCTTCAGGCATGCGGCTACCACATAACAAAAGCACTCTTCGATAATTGTTTAATGAAGATGGGCAACCTGCTTTGTTCAAATTGTCCATCATTGGATTACCTGGTGCGTAGGCAATCACTTGATGCCGCCGTAAACCCCGGGCTGTTAATTGATCTCTAACAGCAACCAACTTGCAACGCGACGATCGCATGAATACCCATTCCCAAGGATCCCATTCACTACCTTTTAATTTGTGGTATTTATCACTTAATGCATTACCAGGTCTACTGCGCCAGGTGTAATCGCTTTTTGGAGTTCCTACAAAACCGTAATTTGCACCACTTCCCCAAGCCATGATCAAGGGCAATAAGTCACCAATTGCCAAAATCACACGCCCCTGAACAGCGGTTCTGCGAATCACCTTCCATTGTTCTATGCAAAGAAGAGTTAACCCAGCAGATAAATCCGCAATCAAACCTCTAAAACTCTGGTTACTAAAACCACCGCTTGGCAGAGCGGCTTTAGGACCAACTAATCGAAGCCATCCTTCGGCTATTGGTGAATCAAAAACTTTTCCTTCACCTACTAATGGCATTACTTCTAGCTTCAAGCTAGGTTCTAACTTGTGGATTGACTCAAGAACTCTCAAAGCTATCAAATCTTCTCCATGGCCATTCGATAGGACCAACAGTGCCTGGATGCTTTGACTGATACGATCCGGACTGAGAAGATCACACTCACCAACGGCGGCATGGCCAAGCGGTAAGGCAGAGGATTGCAAATCCTTTATCCCCAGTTCGAATCTGGGTGCCGCCTTCTTACCTTTCTTCACTCCAATTCCTGTAATCAGTTGTAGGAACTCAATTATTAGGTCTCTCTTGCGAATTCTTTTCGCCATCTAAAACGGTATGAAATCGGTATGAAAGTCCTTATATCTGGTTCGACCTCCCCAGATATACCTTTATTTTCATACCTCCAAGGCAATAAAGCAAAAATGGGAATGGAAGATTGATCTGCAAAATCATTGAGTTAGGTCTGCCTCTATTGCTTTTCGGGTTTTTTCTGCGTGGTAATCCTCTAAGTAACTAAGACCTGTGTCTAGTACTTCATCAGTGATTTCTTCATCCACATAGAGATATCTGAGCGCATTAGCAAACATCAGATCGACCCCTGCTTCCACTAATTGCTTCTTGCTCTTCTCCTCAATGATTGAAGAGGCAACCACATCTAATTTCCAAAGCACCTCCTCAGTCAGACGTAGATATTCCTCGCAATACACCTTCTTCACTGATGGACATTGCAAGCACTTTTCAGTCCAAGCAAGAACACTGCACTATCAAATGCAAATAAAGCAATTTTATTGGATTATAAAAATCAAGACGCATATTTTATAAGAGGGAAAATAAATATTAAGAAACCAGATTGGATTTCTGGACTAAATGATTTTAAAAGAATTTTGGAAATCAATCGAACCTCTATTGATGCTCAAACAATGATTGGGTACATGGAATCAGGTTCTGGTAACCAAAAGACTGCTATCAATACGTATTCGAAGATTCTAGATAAGCAACCTAATAATTCAAATCTTTATGCCTACCGAGGGAACATAAAGTATCAGTTAAAAGATCATGCAGATTCAATTAAAGACTTAACGAAAGCGATAGAACTTGATCAGGAGGAAAGAGATATTGCTAATTTCGCAAAATTAATATTCATTGATCCTAAAGTTGCATATTCGGTTTTGTATTCAACTCTTTGCTCCTCATATAGACATCTTGGGAATTACCAGAGTGCTCTTAAAGCATGTACAAAAGTCATAGAAACAGGGGAATATACAGATCGACATTATCCATACCTTGCTAGTGCCGCGGTGAAACGTGCGCTAGGAGATCTTGGTGGATCTTGCAGTGATTACGACAAGGCACTCTCACTTGGATATCAAACAGAAACACTTGTCAACCGAGCTAAGAAGGTTCTGTCGGACGGAATTTGTCTATTCAACTAAAGGCCTATGAATCCCCCCAAGGTCTATCAGACCCCTGTCGTTCTCGAATATAAATGTCCATCACCCCAAGCACAAATTGAGGGTGATCCTTAGCGAAACCCTTACCAAACTATTGATCGACTACCTGAATTGCCGCTTCAAAGAATCTGTTACCTGCCTCTATAGACTCACTCTTCGTGTTAGCAATTGGCATTCTTACTCCTCTTTTTAAATTATCTTACAAGAGAAACGGAACATATATTCAGTTAAAGGATGGAAACTAACGAACAAACTCCACGATTGCTTTGCCTACAAACAGAACAAATAAACATTCTGTAAAAAGTATCCATCCAATCGTTGAGTTATTCATACCTAATCTTCTATACCTATCAATCGTTGAGTCGTGTACCCGTCGGATTGTGGCAAGCATTTAGTTTGCTCCCATTACTTTGATTTGATTTCCAGCATCACTTAATTTCATCCATCTCTTTTTATCCTCATCAGTGAAGGTCTCTAACCTTCTTGCATACACGGCATCTGCATTTAAGTCTTCGATCATTTCATAACCAAAGAAGTCCAATAACTCTTCCTGACTGTTAAAGCAGCGATCACTCCACTCATAATTTTTATTCCCCTTCGCATTCTCATACTCATAGCACTCATAGAAATAATCAGTCCTATACCGCTCTACTAATGCAAACTCCTTTTGTTCTTCCTCTGGGAGTTTGTCGTACACGCTCCAACCAATTATCAAAACTGGCATTACTTCTTACTTCTGCTCTTGTAGACAAGGAATCCCACAATCCCAGTAACTAATACTGCATCAACTACCAGATGCCACTCGAAGAATCCCATAATTAAAACACCGGATTTTGTGCGATCACCTTTGCCGTTGGGTTTCGAGCAAGAGCAGTCTTCTTGGCATCCTCAAACTTAGAGACAACCACAGTGTCCTTAAAAGTTTGACCGCCTTGATAGAGAGTGACTTCAACTTTCATCAGACCTGCCCTCTGTATTTCTTGAACTCATCTAAGTCACTTGTGACGATGCTCTTGTAATCCTCTGGGAAACGCTGCTTCATGATTGCTGGAATTTCCAAGCAATCTGGATAGGGATTATGCAAATAAAAAATGACTTCTTTCTTCTCCTTCAAAACAATGTAATCAGATAGTCCCCCTATATTTTTTTCAGTCATACCGCCGCCACCTCTTCTTGCTGAATAATTCTCTGAACCATAGATCTACTCATTCCTAATGTTCTGGCGATAGTTCCATACCCTTGTCCTTGAGATCTTTTCTCCATAATTTCCGCCACCTGATATTCATCGTAGGTCTTCTTCCTTCCAAACTTCACTCCTCTGGATTGGGCAACTGCTCTTCCTTCTGCAGTTCTGGTTTTGATGTTCTTCAGTTCCATCTCAGCGGCATACCCCATCACTGAAACGATCAAGCGGACAATCTCATCAGGCATAAGCGAAGTATCCAATCTGCCGTCCAGTGTCTTGATATAAACCCCACGCTCTATTAGTTCATTCACTCGAACCAGCATCTCCACCATTGACCGACCTAAACGGGACAACTCTTCGCAAATAAAGAGATCACCGTCCTTCAGTTCATCTAGGCACTTAGAGAGTTCAGGTCTATCTCCATATCCACTAGTCCCAGTAATCTTGTCTCCATAGATCTTCTGACAATGCGCTACGTTTAATGAACGGATCTGACGCTCGCCATCCTGCTCATTGGTGCTTGTTCTCCAATACCCAATAATGGTCATTCGCCTCTTGCGTATGACCACATTTTAATACAGTATTTCGATACAGCAAGATAGCAGTAATTCAAGTTCATCTAAAGGTGTATCAAATGTTTCGCTTTTTGATACACACTAATTTGTTGACGATGGGTTTACTCCAGGAGTAGAACAGAACTACGAGACTCCTCACACAAGTTTCTCGATATGGGTGCTACTCGATGAGGGCACCTTTTTTTATGTGCTTGCCAAATAATGAGTTATGCGTAAAAATACCCACCGTGAGGAGTTGAGATCCTCCGAGCAGTGGAAACAAGGAAACACGCGCTCTAGATCTCCAAGAGAACCTGCCTTTGAGCAGGTTTTTTTGTGCCTTGCAATCTTTTCAAGTTTTCCAGTACTCATCCCAATCATCCTGTAGTTCAGTGCTTGAGAGGGAGTTATAGAACCCCCTCCACTTCTTTTCTGAGTTGGCGTCAGTGGCGACCAAGGACACCAGTAGATCGATTACCTGGTTTTGGTTAAAGGATTTGCCTTCCTTGGATTTAAATATCACTTTTGTCTGTTGCCCATATTCAAAACTTACTGCTTTCTGATGAAAGCAATTGCAATCTATCAGCACTCAAATTGCTCTAATTACAACTATTTTCTTTTCGGTTTGTAATGGGGATCAGTATTTGGACTAGTTTGTCTAGACCAATGTGAAAGATTTCTGAAATGGCAAGAATACCACTCTGGTTTGGTAAAAGTGAATCTTTAAACTGCCTTGAAGGGATTGATAAGTTTGAGATTTCTGCTGCAGAAGGTCAAGTAGAAGTTTGCTATGCAGCAAAAGTAGTAAACCAATCGATTTTTCTACCTTATCGAGTATATATAGATGACTATGTATTGGCACAAGGTGATAGTTATTATAATCTAAAACCACAATCAATTCGATACTATCAATCTAAAGGTGATCTGCCGAATCCACTGCCTAAATATTCTCTGAATGGCATGCAAATTGTTTGGG
The DNA here is from genome assembly GCA_003280055.1 of Prochlorococcus sp. AG-363-P19. Lineage (GTDB taxonomy): Bacteria > Cyanobacteriota > Cyanobacteriia > PCC-6307 > Cyanobiaceae > AG-363-P08. The sequence goes on along the minus strand of QCGG01000007.1, from coordinate 60,240 downwards.
GAAATTCACTGTGGATTGCAATTATACTATTCATAGTATATTGCGTGTTTGGCAATGAAGGTGATGAGAACAAAAAACCTTTGGAAGAAGAGTTTAACGAAGAGAAGTAGAAGCAGGCATTCATACTAATGAAACTCCGAAGTACTGCTATTGCTGCCGCCCTTTCCTTAATACCTGTAGGGCAACCTCTAGTGATAAGTACTGGCGCTGCTTTGACGACTGCTGCGGTGATGCTTTCTGTTCCTGAAAGTGCAAAGGCAGAGAGTGCTATTTTCTATTTCAATCGTGGAAATAATAAAGATGATGCTGGTGATTATTACGGAGCAATTGCTGATTACACCAAAGCAATAGAACTTTCTCCAAACCATCCAAAGATTTTTATGATGTATAGCAATCGGGCACTCTCTAAAGGTAATTTGAAAGATTATTATGGAGCAATCTCTGATTACACAAAATCAATCGAGATAAAAGAAAATGCTTATGCTTATTTAAACCGGGGTATTGATAAGTATAGTATAGGTCAGAAAAAGGGTGCTTGTTCTGATGTAAGAAAAGCACAATCAATGGGTAATAAAAATGCATCTAAGGTGCTCAAAATTATTTGCAAATAAAAGAAGAGCAATTATTTTTGCCCTTAAATTTGGTTCCACGAAAGCCCCACTTATAGTTTGATGAGCGTCTCCTTGGGAAAATCATAAAAAGAGATTTTCTCTAAAGTGAGGGTGGTTGTCCAACAGGGAATTAATGGCACCTCCTGTCACCTCAAAAAAGCGGAGATGGTGGTTGTCGATTTATGTTCAGGAGAGAAGGTAAGGAAACAAAGAGGAACAAAAACTCAAAAGAGAAGCAAAAATCCCACAACAAATACCACAACATTTTTGGTCACTCATAAGGAGATCTCTCTTACGGGGAAGAAAGCAAGTCATAGCAGTCAATCTAGAGAAATCCCACAACACCAGGTTTCATCCCACAACATTTCGAGATCTCGCTACTGCGATTTCAAGACTGCTATTATCCCAAGAATTCACCTACCAAAGCACTATTAAGATCTCCTCAGGATTCATATCCAGTAGTATTCAGGATGGTTCAGATTTTGAGATTAGGTTTTATGGATGTGTTCTAGATTATTTGAAGTGTGTTCTGGATTTAGAGAATCAATAGACTACTAAGAAGTAGGTATGAGTTATGTACGTGAAAGCACCCTCTTCTAAAAAGGAGATTATTTCTAGAATCAAACAAGCATCGCCCCTCTATGAATATTGGAACTCAGAACAGAGCAACACAGATGAAAAGAAGAGGTTATTAAAAATTAGCAAAGAGGCAACCTACAAAGATGGTTTATTTCTTTTTGAAAAAGAACCATATAAGTGGGAAATACTATTTCAAAGTATTGTATTTAATTTGTGGAAAAACAAAAGCAGTTCTACTCGGGCTCTTAAGAAGTTGCTATTTACTATAGATCCTCACTCAAGGAGTAAAACACTAGGCTCACTAGAAGATAATGGTGTCTTAGAATCAAAGACAATTGAAGAGTTAAAAGCAACTACCTTAGAAGAGCTGAAAATATTGCTTGAACAAAATTCAAGAAATAACATTACAAGCTTCCTAATTATACTTATTGCAATTTTTACAAATCCTTTTAATTTAAATCTCAAAAAAGAAAAAATTAGAATATATGAAAAAACAGGTTCATTAATTTATTCGATAAAAGCCTCACTAAACCTAATCTAAAGAATCCATCAAACGTGCAGATTGGCATCATTAATTATCCTCCTGATCGTCGATAATGAAAGACTAGTCTGTTCTCTAATTGATCTATACGAAAATCCATCAGCTCTAAGTCTTAAAACTAATTGTTCTTTAACTGAACTTGTCCTAGGTCTCCCTCCCAGATTCCTAGGATATTTAAATCCGGAATTCAAGGATGGTTGAACCAATTGGTCTCTAACTTTGTTAGGACTGCCTACATCCAATAAAACAGACAACAAAGAAATCAAATCTTTTGATGACTGGTCTAAGTCATATGTATTTAATTTCCCATCAAGCGTTCTTACAAAAATTCCTTGCTCCTTCAATAAATTCAATCTTCTAACTGATTCAGCTGGGGTAAGCCCAAGGCAATCCAAGCTTGGCAATACCAGTTCATCACCAACAACTAACCTTTTAAGCAACATAGAAAATTGAGGTCTTTCCTTAGAGGACTCCTGGCTATTTGCTACATCCTTTACTACAGAAGAGCAACTCCCAAATGTAAGAAGAGAAAGTTCTACTTCCTGATCACTTGCAGATCCATCCAAAAGAAAATATCCAATCGATCTAGGTTTTCGCAGCCCCACCTTAAAACGACTCCGAGAGAGGAATTTAGTGCGTTTGCGACGATAACCTGACATGGTTAAAAACTATGATTTTAAATTAATAATACAAGATCATTCAGAAATTACGATGAGCAAATAAAAATCAAGTTATTTTAAGGAATATGATAGGAGAAGAAGCATTCATCACACCACTCAGAGTAGTTTCTAGCTATGTTTTTAACACAAGTTATTAGAACATGGAAAAAGCATTTACCTTAAAAAGCCTTATTAAATCATTTCCTTCATCAATGACTTATGATTTTATGGATGTTTCAAGAGCCTAAACAGAATTGACTTTTGCTAGAAAACTTACAAAGGTCATGATCCTAATAGCTTGTAAAACGCTTATTTTGCAATCTATTGCTAATGCAGAAGAGAAGATATGCGAAATCAAATATGGCGAACAAAGCCTGAATCAACAAAGCAAAATAAACATAATTTCTCGTTCAATCAATAATCAAAAAATAGAAGCCTGCCATGTAATTGGTTTCGAATATGACAGGTTTGGAAATGAGAAGAAAGACAGCCCAATATATGCTTGCTGCATACCTAGCTAATAAAGAGCATTTTAGTATTCACTATCTGCTACACAAATACCAAGGCATCTTTTACTATTTTTAGGGGACCTAAGGCAGTAGTTGCAAAGGATTTCTTCAACATCTCTCTTCTCTGGTTCGTGTTCATTTGAGGAATAGTACTCAAGATTAATTTCTTGCCCTTGCTTTAATTTCATGGCTTACTTCTTCAGTAGTTTGGTTTAAAGTTGTTAATTTCCTCTATTAAAATCATCTTTATTTTATTAAATAGTTTTAGGCATTTCTTAATTATTTTGATTTGGATCTGGACTGACAACTACAGGAATAGAAGAAGGGTCTTTAGGGGGCAATGGAAGAATCTTTTTAGATTTTGATTCGACAGAAACAACCTCTTCCGCTTCCACTTCCTCTTCCTCTTCCTTTGCGCAAGCAGCTAATGCTTCACGCAAAAGTGAATCAAAAGTTGCTCCAGGAAGTCGATGCCGCGCAACTTCTAAAAAGGTTCTTGGAAGTGATTCCGATGCTGCTGTTCTCAAAGCAGGGTTATTACTTCGATGCTCCTGCTCATCTTTAATGGCCCTTATGAATCTACGAGTAACGTCACGCTTGGTTGAAGCTTTAATAAAGGTGTCATTGTCACCTAATCCAATACCCACTTCACGCTCTAAATCACTTAGTCGCCTTTCCAGACTTTCAAGTACTTCTTCGGCTTCCTTGCCTATATGTGCCAACTGTCCATCAGAAAGGTTAGGCATGTCTGCGACATATACCTTTCCGTGATCGCGAAGAGTTAAAAAAGTGGGTCTAGACCCTTGGCGATTAGGGCCATGCTGGTCATAACCATCCCCTAAAGGCCTCTTAGGGGGGACAGGTCCAGCTGAACTACGTCTACGGGTGAGGCGTTGAGAATTCTCGTAGGGCATCGATGTAAAAAGAATGTGACGACGCTGATACCGATCAAATAGATCAGTATGTCCAGAAATTATTTTACCGGGCCAAATACAGAAATGCCCTTCGGACTCAAGGCTCTTACAAATCCGAAGTAATTTTACGGATCCAAAAACTACCAGGACCTCTAAAAAAGACCACGCAATAAAGACCCGTTAGCCTGATCGGAAGACTCAACACAACCTATACGCCAGGAAAGATAGCCCTCACTCTCACAAACATTTAAAGCTCTTTGAACCTCATCCTCAGGAACAACTAAACAAAAACCAATGCCCATATTGAATGTATTCCAAAGATCTGACTCAGGTACCTGACCAGCATTCTTTAACCAATTAAATATTTCTGGTCTGACCCAAGAAGTTGGATCCACAAAAGCCCTTAAGCCAAAAGGCAAACATCGGGGAAGATTTTCTGGAAGTCCTCCACCAGTTATATGGGCCATTCCTTTTATTGAAATTCCTTTTCTTAACAGAGCTTTGACTAAAAGAACATATAGCTTTGTAGGTTCTAGAAGAGATAGAATTAATTCTAAATTATCTTCTCCATATGTACTTGAAATATTGACATCATTAATCTCTAATATCTTCCTTACTAGACTAAATCCATTACTATGTACTCCACTACTTTGTACACCAATAATCTGATCACCAGGCTGAATTTTGCTTCCATTAATAAGCGAATTCTCCTCAGCTACTGCAACACAAAAACCAGCTAAATCATAACGTCCAGGCAAATAAAAACCTGGCATCTCAGCTGTTTCCCCACCTAGAAGGGCACATCCACTCTGTTGACAGCCATCTGCAATTCCTGCAACTACATCACCCATTGCCTCCGGACTAATTTTTCCAGTAGCAATGTAATCCAAGAAAAATAGCGGTTCTGCACCTGTTGTAATCACATCATTAACACACATAGCAACAAGATCTATCCCAACGTTGTGATGGCATTTGTATTTCTGAGCAAGTTCTAATTTGGTCCCTACACCATCAGTTCCTGCCACTAAAACCGGTCTTTGCAAGCCTTCTGGAATACGAATGACGCCACCAAAACCTCCAAGGCCTCCTATGACCTCATTCCTAAAGGTTGATTCAACATTGGATTGAATACGACTAACGAAGGCTCTTCCTGCCTCAACATCAACACCTGAAGTTTTGTAATCCATAGCTAAACCACCTGCTCTAATAGTCCTACTAAATTGAGAGTTGTCGAGTAAACCTTAGTAAAATCAAGGAATTAAGGCTGCCAAGGAAAAAAAGATTTTACTCATTTTGAAAGCTGTTCATCCCAAATAATGTTTTCATATCAAATATTCATGCTCTAATTTAAGAGCATTGACTCCATTTCTGACTTCTGAAAATTGATCTATAGCGTTAGTCATCCAGGAAAATACTCTCATACAATATTGAACTCCAAAAGAGTTTATGAGGTATTGGTCTGAGCTTTTCTATCCTCCGCACAAATAATGAGCTAATTGATTGGCGTAACTCGCAAAGCTCTGATCTGATCTTCGTTCCCACCATGGGGGGGCTTCATAAAGGTCATAGTGAGCTAATTAAGGCATCTCAAAAATTTGAAATTTCCAATCCTATTTGCGTTCTAACTAGTGTCTTTGTAAATCCTTTGCAATTTGGTCCTGGAGAAGATTTCACGAAATATCCAAGAAATCTTGAGAAAGACTGTTACATAGCAGAACAAGCTGGGTCAAAAGCCCTTTGGGCACCTCAAACCGAAGATATTTTCCCTGCAGGTGATTTATCAAATGCTCAAATAGAAGCACCAAAAAACTTGATATCAAATCTATGTGGTCCTCATAGACCTGGACATTTTGATGGCGTAGTTAATGTAGTCAAATCACTGTTAAATCTTGTCAAACCCGAGTTTCTAGTGCTTGGCGAAAAAGATTGGCAACAACTTATAATTATTAGGAAGTTAATTAAAGATCTAGGACTACCTATTCAAATTCGAGGAGTTGCAACTTTTAGAGATTCAGAGGGTATGGCATATAGTTCAAGAAACACTTACCTTTCAAGCGAGGAAAAACAAAAAGCTCTGGCGATACCAAAATTATTAAACAACGCAGCTAGAGATTTCAAATCATGTAGACCTATAAAACTAAAAGAAATTAGCAATAACTTCACTAAAGAAGGGCTGGAAGTAGATTATATAGAGTTGGTTGATCCACTTACTCTACAGAAGACAAAGCAAAGTAAAAAGATTTGCTTACTGGCAACTGCAGTGAAGTGTGGTTCAACTAGACTTATAGATCACAAATTCCTTATGACACGTAAACCAATAGTTGCTATCGATGGCCCAGCAGGTGCAGGGAAAAGCACCGTAACTAAATGTTTTGCGAAAAAAATTGGTCTACTATATCTAGACACTGGAGCAATGTATAGAGCAGTTACTTGGTTCATTCAAAAAAATAATATTGATGTGTATAATGAATTAGAAATAAAAAGCGCAGTTAAGGAAATAAAATTAGAGTTGAACCTTGACGATTCAGGAACACAGTTAATCCTTGTAAATGGAAATGATGTTAGTGAAGCTATTCGCAGTCAAGATGTGACAAATTTAGTTTCAGAAGTCGCCAGTCTAGAGGAAGTAAGAAAAGAATTAACTAGGCAGCAAAAGAAACTTGGATTAAATGGTGGTCTAGTTGCAGAGGGAAGAGATATAGGTACAACAGTTTTCCCTGATGCAGAACTAAAAATTTTCCTTACAGCAACTATTAAAGAGCGCGCTCAGCGAAGATTAAGAGACCTCAAAGAACGAGGATTCTTATTAGAAAGTATTAAGGAAATAGAAAAACAAATTATCAAAAGAGATCACCTAGATCAATCACGTGACATCTCCCCTCTAATTAAAGCCGAGGATGCGATTGAACTAATTACTGATGGGTTAAATATTAATGAAGTCGTCAATATAATTACCGAACTTTTTAGATCAAAAATACCTCAAGAAATATGGCCTAGTAATTAGGATGATAATGATTAATCAGTCCTTCACATGCATCGTTCAACAAATCTAGAACTCTATCAAAACCCGAATCGCCACCATAGTAAGGATCTGGGACCTCATTAATATTTTCAAAAGAGCTGAATTTCAACATTGGTATTATCTTTGCTTTTGGATCAACTTCTAATTCAGAGGCAAGTTGCATAACAAAGGAATAATTATCATTGTCCATTGTTAAAATCAAATCAAAAATCTCAAGGTCTTTCAGGGTGATCTGCCGTGCAATAGAAGGCAAATGAATTCCTCGTTTTTTTGCAGCCTTCTGCATCCGAGTATCCGGTGGATTTCCAACATGCCAACCTCCAGTCCCCGCAGAATCCACCTCATATTGAGCTGCGAGCTTCTTACTTTTAAGCAAATGAAGAAATACTCCTTCAGCAGCAGGAGATCTACAAATATTTCCCATGCATACAAAAAGCACCTTTTTAGACATCAGAGAGGCCTTAAGCAAGGTTTATAATAGATTAAATATCTAACTTTGCAAAACAGACAAGCATAAAATATAAGTCCCTAAAAACTAAAGAGTACTTTTTGAATATAAGATTCAGTCCATTCTTTGCCAAAAAAACGACTAAGCATGCCCCTTGCAGGATCTTTCTTGGCCCGATATTCCAAATAGTCTACTTGGCCAGAGAAAAGTAATTTAGACCTTGCTTGAGAAACGATCTCCGCCCTTTCAACCAGGTCCATATACAAATTCAAGTATTGATCAAAAGCAGGCTTTAAGCGCTTTTCAATCAATTGATCTGATTCTTTCTTTAGAGGAAGTCTTGACCATAAGAAACATGGTGAAAAATATTTTTTTGCCTCTTCTGGTATTTCACCACCATAAGGTAATGCTTGATTCCAAGAGTCATATATTGGAGTCAATTTATCTAAAAAAAATCTCAAGTGGTCGATATCATTACTGAGTACAGGTTGAAAATCTAATGCAATAAGATGGCCAGAAGGAAGGGTAACAAAATCTGCTCCAAAAAACGGTAGGTCATATTTAGACGAAGGGATTAAAACCAGGTTAATTACTGAGGTATTCTCCCCTGACTGAAGACAAGCTGCTCTAGCTAGTCGAAGTTTTTCTGTTGAGCACGCCCATGTCTGAACTATTACATTGAGAGGCTTTTTATTAAAAGAGGATATGACTCTTCTCTCTATAAATTGATTAGAAATTGAACATGGAATAGGGTCATATTGTTTAAGTGAATAGGCCGTATAGTCCATAAATTGTTGCCACCTCCAGTCAGAAATATTAATTGGATCTATGCTTGAGGATCGAACTAATGTCATTATTTGAGCTTACTACTCTTATAAAAATTTAATTCATCCACCTGACTATCTGGAAAAAGAAAAGACCTCACAAATTTGTTTGTCCATGATTTTCCAAAATAACTCGCAAATAATCCATGTGCAGGATCTCTTTGATAAGAGTAGGTATCATAATCCATCTGTAAGCGACGTACTTCTTCAGGGGATAATTTTGGAGCTCTGTTTGTCATTTGATTATGCAAATCCCAATAACATTTTAAAAATTCATTAAATGCTCTGGGCAGTGAAAACCTTGCTTCTTCTATTCCACCGCGACAAAACAATAACCATGGTGAAAAATACTGTTTGGGATCAAATGAATGCATACTAGTATTTTTACATAGTTCAGGAAATTTCGAGTTTAAAGAAATAAGTCCATCATAATGTCTTCCAAAATATTCTTTATTTTGAACTAAAGGCTGAAAATCTAGAACAGCAACCAATTTCTTTTTAGTTCCAAACCATAAAAGATCAATTCCCATTATTGGCTGATCATTATCATAATCAGGGTATGCCACTGAATTCAAAACCTGTAAATTATCTCCTGCATTGAGATTAGTAACTCTCCAGCGTCGAAAGCCTGGAACCTGCCAAAGCCAATTAGTTATCAAACAATTTCCTCTCTTCCCACGAAAGGATCTAATGTCATTGGGCAATTCACTAGATTCTCCACCACGCATCTCAATACTTGTATTTAGCTCCAAAAGAAGACTCTCAAACATACATCTTTCCCATTTGGTAGAAAGTCAGAGAAAACCCAAAGCGAAATACTAGAGATAGATCATAAAAATGTATCATAATTTACACTTATTTTAAATGAATATTTAGGGTTTGTCTAAATTGTTTTCTACTCAGTGCTTCCTCGGCGCTTCCTATCGGTCAACATACGAAAAAGTACCTTACCAATTGCAGAAATCAAATTTCCTTCAAGCTCCTGAAAGATATTCATATTATATTTAAAGGCATTATTAGCTTCATCGACAATAGAGGAGACCATTGGCTGATCAATTTCCAATGTATTAAGTGTCTGACTATATTTTTGTTTAAATAATTTTTCATCCTTGACTAAGGGAAAATTATAAAAGCTTAGGCCTCCATTTTCAGAAAGATTTAACGCTTTCTTGGCAATGCTCTTTAGAATTTGTCCACCAGAAAGATCGCCGATATATCTAGTATAATGGTGCCCTATCAAAAGTTCAGGAGATTCTTTAGCAATCTCTTGGATACGGTCAACATACTTTTTTGCTGATTCTGTTGGTTTAACTTCGGAATGCCAATTACTTCCATAAAAGAAAAACAAGTCCTCTTCGAGTGCCTTTTTGCGATTTAACTCAGGAAAATAAATTGAAGATATAATTGGATGATCTAAATCACATAGCCTAAGGATCTCTTCTTCCATAGCCGAATAAACAAAATACAGATCCGCTATCAAGAGACGATAACTAGATTGATCAACCACACCTTTTAGAAAACAACTTACAAACCCAGTATTTTCAGCCATGGTATGGGCCTTTTTTGTTCCCTCTCTTAATTCCCTCGCAAAGTCAATCGACATTGAGCATCGTGCAATAGGTATTTGACTTGAAATTAGAAGCTCAAGCAGGTTTTAGGAAGACTTTAAATGAGAAGGGTTAAAAGAATTCATTTGAGGGTGGGAAAATCGAAAAAAGATCTCTGCAGATCTCCCTCAAAAGATTGAGCTGAGAAGATTCCGGCAAAAAAGAGCCAGTAGGGTTCCATTCCCCAACAGTAGCTAAACGCCATCTTTCACCTTCATAGGTCATGCCACGGATTAATACGCCCAAAAGATACGGTTGTGTAGGGCCTAACTGATCGCTACTGAATCTCAACTGTACAAGCAAACTTCGGCACTGCAATCTTGGATTCCAGCCGGGAAAGTGAAATGACAAGTCACAGGTCTCTGCTTCTGACCATTTACGAGTCTGTGGGTCATCGCGCCAGGGCGTGAGGTTCGCAGAAGCTGCAGGGAAATGCCTTCTCACCAAAGTGATAGATGAAGCTATGGCCTGAGCCAAAGCGACACTATTTAGATGCTCAGCAGCGTTCACCAAAATCTCCCATGTTCAATGACTTGCCAGGAAATATCATGTTTAAAACATCTCTCCATTGACCAGCCCAAATAATCTAAACAGCCTTTGAAACGTGTTTTACCTTAAAAAAAGTGTTATTTGCAAGTCGCCTTATCAAAAAGGTTGAAAAAATGATTTTCATCACAAGGTTAACCAAGATTTCCAGGTATAGCTTGGTTGGTTTATTTGCTGCTGGTGTGCATGGAATTGTGCTAATCAGTCTGAGCAAAATACTCCCTTTATCGATCAGCAACCTAAGTGGGTTCTTAGCAGGATCATTTGTTAGTTATTTAGGGCATTCTTTATACACATTTAGGAATGCTACTAGAGGCAAAAAGTTTGCTCGTAGATGGCTACTTATTCAATTCACTATTAATACAGTTTTATGCACTTTATTACCCCTTCTTCTGGATTCAATAAATCACCTTAATGTCACAGCCTGGATTTTCATATTTACTCCAACATTAATGAATATTCTGATTTGGTCAGGAGCTGCAAAATTCAGCTTTAAAAGAAATCAAGCACCCAAATGTTGCCCACTTATACATACGGATGATCTAGGCATCAGCAATGCTACAAATAAAGCAATCTTTGCACTTTCAAGATCAAAAGCAATCGATAGTGCAAGTCTTTTAGTCAATGGAAATGCCGTTAAGCAAGCCATTGAAGAGTGGAAGAAAAATTCAACTATGCCTCTCTCATTACACTTTTGCCTGTCAGAAGGAAAGGCAATAAACACTTTAAATAAAAGAAAACTATGCAATGATCAAGGTGTTTTAAATCAGACATTTAGTAGACTATTTTTTGTATCTTTTCTACCTAGGGAACTAAAAATTAGAAAGTCTATCGCAAATGCAATAAAAGAAGAATTGCTTGCACAAATTAAAAGGTTTAAAGAATTAACAGGGCTTCGTAGATTGTCAATTGATGGGCACCAACATATTCACCTAGTACCAATTGTTTTAGATGTCATACTAGACATAGCTGAAGCTGAAGACATCTCATGGATAAGAACAACATATGAGCCAGTACCTAACAACATATCTATAAAAAATCTGGTCAATGGTATCATAGATGGAGGGATGATTAAATGGCTTATACTTCAAATTTTAAGCAGTGCTGCTGTTGAAAGAATACAAAAGAAAAGTTTAAAAACTAATGCGGGTTTCTCTGGCATATTATTCACAGGAAAAATGTCATATGAATTGATATTAGCAGGGTTTAATGAACTACAAACTCTGGCTATCTTACCTTGGCAGACTCAACCTATAATCCTCATTCACCCGGCAGCTAAAATGGCCAAAAATGAGAAGATAGAAATGCTTGATAATTTTCCATTTTCAGAAAAGTTTTTCTCTTCTCAGTGGAGGCAAGAAGAATTGAGTGCAATTACAAAAATCAAACAAAGCAAACTACCCTTTGAGTCCCACTAACCACCTTTATGTATTGTCCTAATAAAATAATGAGGCCTAGCCTTTGCAGCAACATAAATTCTTGCAATATAATCACCAAGCACTCCAATTCCAATTAATTGAACACCGCCTAAAAATAAAATTGCTACTATTAATGAAGCGTAACCGGGCACATCAATCCCCGCAAAAATTGTGCGTACCGTGATTAGCAATGCATAAATCAAACTAACGAGTGAGACTGTCAATCCTAGAAGCGTCCAAACTTTTAAAGGTAAAACTGAGAAAGAAAAAATGCCATCTATTGCATAACTCCATAATTGCAAAGGGCTCCAGGAGCTGACGCCTCCCTGACGAACTACTCTTTTGTAATTGATCTCGACACTTCTATATCCAGTCCAGGGAACCAAACCTTTAGAGAATCGTCCGAACTCCCTCATCTTTGTCAGTGCTTGAACTACAGGTGCACTAAGTAATCGATAATCTCCAGCGCCTTCAGTTAATTGAATAGAATCAACAAGTTGGTTAAATATTTTATAAAACCAAGCGGCAGTAGTTACTTTCAAAAGTGACTCTTGGTCGCGATCATCTCTTACGGCAGTAACTATCTCCGCACCAGAATGCCAAGCATGAACCATCTCTCCAATCAACTCAGGTGGATGCTGCAAATCAGAGTCAATAAGAACAATCGCATCAGAGACATCTTTTGCAAAATCAAGTCCAGCAAGCATTGCGGCTTCTTTTCCGAAATTACGAGTCAATTCAATTAAAACAACCTTTGTCTCACAAATTTGACCTAAAGATTTTTTCTGCCACTGTCTGATTTTTTCCAATGTGGCATCAGTAGAGCCATCATCAACAAGCACTAATGCTGTCACTTCAGGGAGGGAAACGACCCTTTCAATAAATTGACCAATCACCTCTTCCTCATTAAAACAAGCCGCGACAACCCATACTTCCTTTTGCGACTTTGCATCAGTAAAAGAGCTATCAGCCATATTTTTCAAAGAAGCCACTACAGATTCTGAAATAAGATCATTTTTTGTACCTCAGTTAATTTCTAGAGCTACGAAATGACCATAATTGATACCACAAAGACATAGGCTCAAAGAAGCATCAATTGACCGGAAAGGATCTATGACGCAATTCAAGAAGCTAGTACCGCCATCAAAAGGTGAAACCATTAGCTTCGTGAAAGGCCAGCCAATAGTTCCAGACAATCCCATTATTCCCTTTATTCGAGGGGATGGCACAGGTGTCGACATATGGCCTGCGACTCAGAGAGTACTTGATGCCGCAATAGATAAAGCCTATGGCAAAAAACGTCATATCGAATGGTTCAAAGTCTACGCAGGCGATGAGGCCTGTGATCTTTATGGGACATATCAATACCTTCCAGAAGATACACTCAAAGCGATAAAAACCTATGGCGTAGCAATAAAGGGACCATTAACTACTCCAATAGGAGGAGGGATTCGTTCATTAAATGTTGCTCTCCGTCAAATCTTTGATCTCTATTCTTGTGTACGACCATGTCGTTATTACAAAGGTACTCCGAGTCCTCATAAAAGGCCAGAAGACCTCGATGTGATTGTCTACAGAGAAAATACTGAAGACATTTACATGGGAATAGAATGGGAGGCTAATGATCCAGTAGGAATAAACTTTAGAGAACACCTCAACAATATTTTAATTCCAGCAAATGGAAAGCTAGGCAATCGTCAAATCCCCAAAGAAGCAGGAATAGGAATCAAACCCGTAAGCAAGCATGGGAGTCAGCGTCATATCCGAAAAGCTATTCAACATGCTTTGAAACTAGAAGGGCAAAAACGCCATGTCACACTTGTGCATAAAGGCAATATCATGAAATTTACTGAAGGGGCTTTCCGTGATTGGGGTTATGAATTAGCCACAACTGAGTTCAGGCAAGAGTGTGTCACAGAAAGAGAAAGTTGGATTCTTGAAAATGATTTCAAAAACCCACTCTTGGGGATAGAAGGGAATTCAAAATTGATTGAACCTGGATATGACTCTTTAACTCCAGAAAAAAAAATAGCTATTTGTGAAGAAGTGAAAGCAGTATTAAAAACAATAGGGAAAACGCACGGTAATGGGAAATGGCGAGCAATGGTTCTGATTGATGACAGAATCGCTGACAGTATTTTCCAACAAATCCAAACCAGACCTCAGGAATACTCGATCCTTGCAACTCTTAACCTAAATGGTGATTACATCTCTGATGCAGCAGCAGCTGTTGTAGGAGGACTTGGTATGGCACCAGGGGCAAATATTGGTGACGAAGCAGCTATCTTTGAAGCAACGCATGGAACTGCACCTAAACATGCCGGCCTGGACAGAATCAATCCAGGTTCAGTCATCTTGAGCGGGGTAATGATGCTTGAGTTTCTTGGATGGCAAGAAGCCGCTGATCTAATTACTAAAGGAATAAGTAGGTCAATCTCGGAGCAAAAAGTGACCTATGACCTAGCTCGCTTAATGGAGCCACCAGTTGAAGCAGTTAGCTGCAGGGGGTTTGCAGAATCAGTAATCGAAAGGTTTTAATTATAAGATTTTTTAATGGATAAATTAGGCTCTTTGTAATTATTCGGCTATCATAAGAAAATATTACTGATTAACTTTTGAGTGCTAGATTTAAAATAACAAAGCATTACTCCAACTCTGATTTTTACTAGACATCCATTTGGGTAGAATGTTGTATGAACTCGCAAAAAAACAAATCAATTCCAGCTGCTAAATACATTCCTTCGGAGACCTTAGATCCTTGCGTTCACTGTGGTTTTTGCCTTCCTACATGTGCCAGCTATAGAGTATTAGGCACTGAAATGGATTCACCCCGTGGACGCATACATAGCTTAAAAGCTATTCAACGTGGTGAACTTCAAATTGATGAAACAGTTACACAGCACTTCGATACATGTTTAGGTTGTTTTGCTTGTGTTACTGCATGTCCATCGGGTGTTCGTTATGATAAATTAATAGAAGGAATACGGCCCTTACTAAATCAAGAAAATCTACGTGATCCTTGCAAAAATATCTTAAGAAAAGTACTTTTAAATGTACTACCATATCCAAAACGCTTAAGAGCAATTCTCTTCACGCTACGCAGTTATTCTGGAAGCAACCTACAAAAAATATTTCGTCAAGTTGGCCTAACAGCACTTCTTGGGAAATCATTAGAAGAAATAGAAGCATTGATGCCCCCACTCATTGAAGAAAGCTTTTCGGATAATTTTCCAATAATTAACCCCGCACAAGGACTATTCCGTGGAAGAGTGGGGCTAATTCTTGGATGTGTACAACGCTGCTTTGATCCACAAGTAAACCACGCTACGGTTCGGGTATTACAAGCCAATGGCTTCGAAGTTATAGTCCCTTCTCAACAAGGATGTTGCGGTGCAGTAACCCACCATCAAGGCCAAACTGAAGCAACCGTGCAACTGGGTAAAGCACTTGTACGAAGCTTTTCAGATTTAGACAAAACAAAAGATGGACTAACTATTGGGCCCATAGACGCAGTTTTAGTTGCTGCTGCTGGATGCGGACATACGCTTAAAAGCTATGAAGAGCTTCTTGGCAACGAGAACAATTTCAAAGTCCCTATATTTGACGTACATGAATTCCTTACAAAAAAAGGACTGCAAACAAGTTTCTTAGAAAGTCTCAAACCACTACCAAATACAACTGGCCGCTCACTAATAAATAAGGAATTATTTGAAGTTGCATATCATGATGCTTGCCATATGATTCACGGTCAAAATATTACTAAAGAACCTCGAGAACTTTTAAAATCAATACCTAATCTATGCATATATGAACCTCAAGAAATAGGCGTTTGCTGCGGGAGTGCTGGTATCTATAATCTGATACAACCAAACGAAGCCAAGAAACTTGGCAAGGAAAAAGTCAATGATCTTACACAAACCGGTGCAAAAACAATTGTTAGTGCAAATATTGGCTGTACATTACAAATTAGACGACACTTAAATAATAAGTTAAGTGTAAAACATCCTATGCAACTCCTTGCTGAATCAGCAGGAATCTACAATCCTCCAAGCATTGGCTAAAGTCTCTGGTTTACCCAAGTTTCCTGGAAACGTCACTATAGGTAAATTACCATAAACTCCAATCTTTGATGCTAATACAATCGAAAGCCCAGGTAAAATCTGACCTTTTAAAGTAACAGAATCTAGGCCTAATCCTTCTCTTAACAGAACATGTGTAGTAATCCCACCTTTGCTAATCATATATCCCAAACGAGGTGCTAATGATCTAGCAATTCTAGACATTAATCTAGCCAGAAAGTACCCGAATTCTAATCGATTTTTAACTTCTTCAAATACCAACTCCCCACGGCTTGTGTATAAAACTGGGGTCTGCGAATTCAAAATACATTCTTCTAATTCTAAACAAATGCTTAATTCGAAGTCTTCTAGTTCTGAAGCTTTCACATTACTATTAAAGAGGTTGGCAACTTTGATAACAGATAATTCAACTCCTTTACATTCTGGATTTTGAAGAAGAGAATCAAGTTGGATATCAGTTAAACTTACATGAGAACCAACAAGAATTAAACCAGGCAAAGAATTACCAGATAAATCTCTCCTTCTTAGTCTAGATATTTGGCTACTATGCAAAATCTTAACAGGTAATTGCGACAGCGAATTCAAAAAACTTGCTGCAGTTCGAAATAAGAAAGATTTAACTTCACCTATATTTTGTATAGCTTCTGCCAAGGCATCAAGTTGTTCTGGTCGAAGAGCATCCACAACAACATTGTCATTATTTCTAAGCGATTTCAAAAATTCCGTTAACTCATGCATTCCCGCACCACTATTTGCAGCAGAATCAAGTTGAGCAAGAGTGATTTTCTTGACAGTTGAACCATCAATTAACCCTTGGCTTTTTTCTTGAAGCCACAAAGCTAAGTCACTAGTTTCATAACCAAAAACCAAATCAGCTGCAAAAGGCGTCAAATGAACAGGAACACCATCCAACAGATGTACACCATTCACTGTGGTGCGGCCTCCTTGGAAAAAGGCTGGTATATGAAACGTTGCATCAATTGGCCCAAACTCCTCAGCAATCACTTTTGGCTCAAGAACTCCATGTCCCCGCAAAGTGGAATCTCCTCTACTAACCAACCAAATATCATTTAGTGAGATACCTTCTTCCCTCATAGCTTGCTTCAAAGAGCAGCAAATATCTTTAATACGCTTTGCAGCTTCTGTTGCCAGCAAAGCCCTTGTATTGGCTAATACAAAGAGTAATGAGGTGTTTTGTCGCAATCCATCTCTAAGAACGCTCGTCTCCCAAGAAAGCAATAAAGGACAGTCATGGACTGTCTGTGAGCCAGTGGGATCATCATCAATTACAACAATCTTCATACATCCATCGCGCCTTGGAGATTAAATCGCAGAAAGCTAACACCAAAATGTCCTCACCATCATCAAAGGGACTGGCCAATCTTGTTGCAGAACTGCATCAAGAGAACAAAGCCTGGCACCCATGCGGACTCAATACTCGTATGCATTGGGGGCCAACAATTAATGAAAACTCCTTAGCGATAAGCACTCGAGAAATTAGCGGTGTAATTAATCATGCCGTAGACGACCTAACTATCACTGTTGAAGCAGGCCTGTCCCTTGCGGAACTACAAGCGATCCTTGCTGCGAAAGGTCAATGGTTATCAGTGGATTGGCCATGGGGTAGTGCCCCAAATTCAGATTCTAAAAACACTGGTTCCATTGGAGGCCTAATTGCTCGCGGACTTTCAGGAAGTTTGCGACATAGACACTTAGGAGTGCGAGATCAAGTTATCGGTATTGGAGCAATACGAAGTGATGGAATAGAAGCACATGCTGGAGGTCAGGTTGTCAAAAATGTTGCTGGGTATGACCTAATGAGACTTCTTTGTGGAAGTTGGGGAAGTTTGGCATTAATAACAGAACTGACCTTAAGAACTCAACCAATAAAACCTGCTCATGCACAACTGACAATTAAAGGGTCATTAACCAACCTTGAGGCTTTATCTAATCAGCTAATAATTTCAAGTTTTACTCCAGAATATATTGACTGGAGAAAGGAATTAACTCAAGAATGGTATTTCAATATAGGCCTAGCAAGTGTATCCAATCTCTCTTTAAAAGAGCAGTTAGCCGGAATTACTAAACTAGCCGAAGAGAACCAACTAACGGCGGAATCTAAAGAATGGAATGGACCACTTATAAATGATTTTTCGCAAGAATTAGTCTCTCAAGGAATCAAATGGCTAGTGCGCGTCACGATTCCACCAGCAAAAGTGAAAGAACTAATTAAAAGTGAAGAATTTAAATGCGTAGATTCTTGGCAATGGATTTTTGGAGCAGGGACAGGAATAGGGCAAGGCTGGCAAAATAATCCAAAACAACCAAACATTTTATGTTCAGCAATGGAAATGAAAGCACTAAGAACAAAAATCCAACAGCTTGAGGGTGAAATGATAATTCTTATGCAACCATTCGAAAAAGCTAAGAGAATAGAAGCGTGGCTTGATGCACCTTCAATGCATTTAGTTAAAGCTATAAAAAAGAATTTTGATCCAAAGAATCAAATCTCAATTGGAAGATTACCGGGAGTAAGAGGATAATCAAAAACTAAGGAAAGTACATTTAAGTTTTTGCTTAGAGCCAGGCTCAACAAACTGCAACCGATCTCCACTAATTAATGAATTACGTTGACTAGTCCAAGGCTCTATACACACCATCTTCCTTGGAGGATCTGTCCAAATAACAGCCAAATCCATTGGCTGTTCAAATTGAACCTGCAAACTTCTCGCCTCTACAATATCTAAAAGAGTAACCAAGCCAGTTGGCCCACAAAGGAAGTCAACACCCTCCTCTAAACGAGAAAGCTCTGACTTTGTAACCGTTGATGATAGATTCAAATGATTCATACACATAGGGTGCAATCCTTCTATATTAATATTCTTTAAATCTTTGACCCTAAAATAAGGATGCAAACCAAAAGAGAAAGGTAACTTATTTTCTCCCAAATTAGAAATTATAATATTAAAATTAATGCAGTTATTTCCTAAAGAGACCTCCATCTCAAGCAAAAAATTGTAAGGATATATTCTAAATGTATTTTCATTATCAGAAAGACTTAATCTAAATCCCAATGTATTATCAAGTGGCGACATCTGCCAAGAACTATCCCTAGCAAATCCATGCTGTGGAATTGAAACTTTTTTTCCTAGTAATATTACTGAATCATCTGTAAGGTTTCCACAAATTGGAAATAACACAGGAATACCACCACGAATACTTTTAGAATGTTCCTTAAACCTTTCCTGATCAAAATAAAGAATCTCTCGATTCTTACACCTCCACTCCGTTATTAATCCACCCCGTTCGGGGACAATTCGCAAACGATCACCTGTCTCAGCATCTAACAGTTCCCAATGACTATATGGAAAACCTTTCTTAATAAGCATAATGAACCAACTTAATACTCACAAATAATTAAATGCTCAGATAGCTATTGAGCTTTAAGCCAAATAAGCATTTCTTCATTGACTTGATCAGGAACCTCATCATGAGGACAATGTCCTGCATTTAATAAAACCTCTTTAAATTCTAAAGAAGCCTTTTTTGCAAACATACGGAACTTATCCTGTTTAGATTTTGCATTCCTAAGCCAAGGGTCTCCGTCACCCCACAGCAATAAAAGTGGAGATTTTAAATCATTAAACAAAGCATCTAAAGGCTGTCCTTGAGGACCACGTGCCTGAAAAACTTTTCGGAAAACTTGGAATGCACCTGGATCCAAAGAGGGCCTATGTATAGATTCAACAAGAGCATCATCAACATTTGTAGCATCTATATAAACCTGTTGAAGTGTCCTTCGAATTGCAGCAGGCCTTCGTAAGTTCTCAAAAATAAGACGCTGGATCAATGGATAAATGAGCCACTGGATCAATACATCCCTGGACAAACCCCCCAAGACAATTCGCCGAATACGAGAATTCAAATCCTTTGGCTTAGCAGCAAACTTTTCATCACTAAAATAACCAGCAGCATTGAGCAAAACCACACCCGCTGATTCCGATTTAAGTGCTGCTCCTGCCGCAAGAGCAGCATATCCGCCAAGAGAATTGCCAACTATCACTGTTGGTCGACCAATTCTTTCTTTTACATAAGCCACTACCTGCTCCTTCCAAAGATCACCTCCATAATTCAACTCAGAAGGTTTTGCACTGCGACCAAAACCAAGCAAATCAATTGCATGGACTTCATGCGTTTGCGCAAGGAAAGGTATGTTGTAGCGCCAATGGTCAGTTGAAGCCCCAAACCCATGCACTAGTAATACCGCTGGATTGCTTGGCTGGGAGCCATCAGAAATCAAATCTGTAGAGCTACTAACTGAAAAAACTTCATGCCCTAAGTAGCTCCAGGGGGCATTTGGAGTAGCAGCCAAAAGAGACATACAAAGGTCAGCTCACTTAACTAAGGAAAATTGCCAGGTCAAAAGTCCCATTCAGGTACAAATTTATTAGGTGTAAGTGTTCAAAAGCCAAAATAGCTTTCACTTTTAGATCTGGACTTTATACAAGACCTACAGGATTTGCGGCCACATCATCAGGGATAGAATTTCCTCCACCAGGCGTTTTGTCTTTTAAAACAATTCGAAGCAAGACAGGCGCAAGAAAAGTAGTACCTATAACCATTAACAGAACAGCAGCTTCAAGAGAAGGTGTCAAAAGTCCAGCACTTGTTCCAAGTCCAAGAAAAATCAAACCCACCTCTCCTCTTGGCATCATCCCCAAACCGACTACTAAACGATCTGTAGGTTTATCAATAATGAAGGACCAACCGGCCGCAATTTTTCCCAAAATAGCAACAATCAACATAAAAGCAGCTACTACTAATGCAGACCGACTAGCTGGATCAAGAGGATTTATAACAGAAAGATCCATACCTGCTCCAACTAAGACAAAAAAGATTGTTGCAAATAGAGAAACGAGAGGAAGAACTGACTGTTGAATCGCATGATTGTTCTTAGAACTACTAAGTATCAACCCCGCAGCAAAGGCACCCAAAGCTGCTTCTAAGCCAATAGCGGTAGCTACGAAACAACTCAACACAAGTATTACAAAAGAGGCAACTACAACCGCTCCAGGAGCTTTCAACCTATCCAATAACCAATCAAAAGCAGGTGCTGCTGTTCTGCTTAAGACAATTGCACCGACAACAAACAAAGTTGCAGCTCCAACTAACTTAAGAATAGGTGCAATTTGTAAGGATCCTCCGGTCGCCAATGCGACAACCACAGCGAGAATAACTATTCCCAAGATGTCATCAAGAACTGCTGCACCAATAACTATCTGTCCTTCGCGAGTTTTTAAATATCCAAGTTCTCCAAAAACACTGGCTGTAATACCAATACTTGTAGCAGTCATCGAGGCACCAGCAAAAACCGCAGGAATCAGGTCAACTTGAAAAAGAAACATCAACCCCAATGTTCCAAAAGCAAAAGGCAAAATTACCCCGGCCATAGCAACTGTGAATGCCTGGACACCAACGGCAACCAATTCTTCTAATTCGCTTTCTAACCCCGTTAGGAAAAGTAATGCGTACAAACCAAGTGTTGCGACAGCTTGAAGAGAAGGGAATGTCTCAAAGTAAAGATCTGGTACCGCTTCAGGCGGAACAGAAGCCAGTGAGCTTATGAAATGGACAAATCCCTGATTTAATTGTGCACTAGTAGTTGGAGGGATCAGTAGATGCAATCCTGATGCTCCTATAACAACACCAGCAAGAAGCTCACCCACAATGGTGGGCAAACTTAATCGCACCAAGACTTCTGCAAAGGTTCTAGCAGCCAAAAATATAAGCAGGAAATTAATAACCCCAATGAGAGTTTCAGCGACCTCAACATCATGGGTGCTAAGCACTGAAAGAATTGAGGAAACATACATGAGAACTGTTCTTGAAATTCTTAATTAAGGAACATACGTGAGCGAGGTACAAATAATGCTGCTCAAGCGATCAAACTCACTTTCACAGCCTCTCAAGTGTTGATCTGAAGTCAGTAGCAATGTGATCGCACAAGTACAGCTAACGTTTTCCAGAGCTAATGAATCAATACCTCGGAGGCGGCTCGTATTAGCAAAGCTTTTTCTAGAGCTTCATAAGTTAATCCACTCCTAAGAAACCTTTTCAGCATTTCATGACCTCTTCCGAGCCACTAGACCTGCGACTCCCAACCCCAGGTTGTTATGCAGATCCAGAACGAGCTGGGATCGATGCAAATGCCGTCTTCGATGGCATGACAGAACATCTGTTTTTTACCTTGGGAAAACTTGCACCTACAGCAAGTCTTCACGACCTCTATATGGCTTTGAGTTACGCCGTAAGAGATCGACTCATGACACGGTATTTAGCGAGTCTTGAAGCAATTAGAGCTAGACCTCAAAAAAGAGTTGCCTATCTCTCTGCTGAGTTCTTAATTGGTCCTCAATTAAATAACAACCTACTAAACCTTGGCATCCAAAAAGAAGCCGAGCAGGCACTCAATCGTTTTGGCATTGAATCACTGAAACACATTCTTGAAGTAGAAGAAGAACCTGGGCTAGGTAATGGCGGCCTCGGTCGTCTTGCAGCTTGCTATATGGAATCACTAGCAACTCTGCAAATCCCTGCTATTGGTTATGGCATTCGTTACGAATTTGGAATCTTTAACCAACTCATAAGAGATGGATGGCAAATAGAAGTGACCGACAAATGGCTAAAAGGTGGATGGCCATGGGAACTCCCGCAGCCAGACGAAGCTTGTTTAGTTGGATTTGGAGGGCATACAGAGAATTACCTCGATAACAATGGAAACTATCGCTCCAGATGGATCCCCGCTGAACATGCAATAGGAGTCCCTCATGACGTACCAATGCTTGGATATCAAGTAAATACATGTAATCGACTCAGACTTTGGCGGGCTGATGCAACAGAAAGCTTTGATTTCTATGCCTTCAACATCGGTGACTATTACGGGGCTGTTGAAGAAAAAGTTGGCTCCGAAACTCTTTCTAAGGTGTTATATCCCAATGATGGTACTGACGAAGGAAGAAGACTTCGGCTAAAACAGCAGCATTTCTTCGTTAGCTGCTCTTTACAAGATATGTTTCGGAGTATGGAGCAAAGATCTCTTCCATTAGAAGACTTTCCGAAACATTGGACAGTTCAACTAAATGACACCCATCCAGCAATAGCCGTCGCTGAGCTAATGCGCCTACTAATTGACACACACCACTTCGATTGGGAAAAAGCCTGGGAGATAACAACCAAATCAGTAGCTTATACAAACCACACATTGCTTCCTGAGGCATTAGAAAAATGGGATCTAGATCTATTTAGAAGTCTTTTGCCTCGACATCTTGAACTGATATATGAAATCAACCAACGCTTTCTTCAACAATTAAGACTGCGTTACCCAGGAGACGATTTAATTATCAGAAAGCTATCAATTATTGATGAAGAAGGCTGTAAATCTGTTCGAATGGCACATCTAGCAACTATTGGAGCTCAAAAAGTCAACGGTGTTGCAGCACTACATTCTGATCTAATCAAAAGACAACTATTGCCGGAATTTGCAAAACTATGGCCAAATAAATTTACAAATGTAACTAATGGTGTAACTCCGCGCAGATGGGTTGCCCTAGCAAACCCAGCTCTTTCGTCATTATTTGATAAGCAATTAGGAAAAGGATGGATTACAAAAATGGAGCTTCTTGAACAACTTGAGAACAAAATAAATGATACTGGATTTCTTAATGAATTTGGAGAAACGAAGCTTTTAGGTAAAAGGACATTAGCAGGCTATATTCATAGACAAACGGGTGTATTAGTAGACCCGTCTAGCATGTTTGATGTACAAGTTA
This sequence comes from Prochlorococcus sp. AG-363-P19, assembly GCA_003280055.1. Classification (GTDB taxonomy): domain Bacteria; phylum Cyanobacteriota; class Cyanobacteriia; order PCC-6307; family Cyanobiaceae; genus AG-363-P08. The sequence goes on along the minus strand of QCGG01000007.1, from coordinate 36,654 downwards.
AAAGAATCCACCAATACAAGCGACAACACTTAAATGCTCTTCAAATTATCGCCCAATATTTGAGAATTAAAAATGGTAAGTCTGTTGGCATGGCTCCCAGAACAATAATTTTTGGCGGCAAAGCAGCACCTGGTTATTACATTGCAAAGTTAATAATCAGATTAATCAATGGCATAGCTGAGATTATAAACTCAGATCCTGATATGGATGGTTTATTAAGAGTCGTTTTTCTGCCTGACTATAATGTTAAACTAGGAGAAAAAGTATATCCTGCTACTGATTTATCTGAACAAATTTCAACAGCTGGGAAAGAAGCATCAGGTACTGGAAATATGAAATTTGCAATGAATGGTGCCCTTACAATCGGAACACTTGATGGCGCAAATATTGAAATTCGTGAGCTTGTTGGTAAAGAAAATTTCTTCCTTTTTGGAAAGACAGAGTCTGAAATTATGGAACTAAAAAACAATGGTTATAAACCAAAAGAATATATAGAGGCCTTACCCGAACTGGCTGAAGCAATTCGACTTATTGAAATCGGGCATTTCAGCAATGGAGATACCGAGCTTTTCCAACCTGTTCTTAATAATTTAAAAGGAGAAGATCCCTTTTTCGTGATGGCCGATTTTGCTGACTATCTCAGAGCCCAAGATGAAGTAAGTCAAGCGTGGGTTGACCATAATCAATGGAACAAAATGGCATTACTAAATACTGCTAGATCAGGTTTCTTCTCGTCAGACCGCTCAATCCGTGAATACTGCGAAAAAATATGGAAAGTAGATCCTTTCCCTGTAGAAATTACTTGTGATGTACATTAATAAAAGGCAATAAAAAAAATAAAAATTAACTTCTATCTGGCAAGTCAGGCGTCTGATGCAAAAGTCGATTTAAACGTAATCTATCAACATTCAAGGGGTCAGGGGCCAACTCACCAGCGAGCTCACGGAATTTCTTCTCAACCTCTTCAGGAACCTTCACATCAAATACTCTCTCCATCAAAGCTTCCACTGAAAAAAGATGTGCATTGATATTTTCTAAATCAGCAATAGTTTGCTGTAACAAGTCAGACGCATCGGCAACTGAACTTTCGCCTGGTGAAACTTCAGCAATCTCTTCATTACTGTGAAGAGATTGCTGTTTCTGCAAATCTTCAAGAACTCTTCCGGAAAGAGTTCTAAATGACTGCAAAGCAGCCCAATTAAGCTCCTGCTGCTGACGCAAGGTAGGAAACTCTCGAATTAATCGATCATGCTCCCTATAGAACCTTTGACAGTCAGGGCATTGGCAGGGTTCTTGAGTCACCGAAGTCCGATAGCTCTTCACCCATCATGCCATCTGCTATGCCGCAATCGAAGAGCCATCAGACAGATCACCATCACCTCCATCCCCTTCAATTGAATCAGGCAGAGGGATTTCAATGGTAGTAACAACCTGAATCACATCTCGTAAACGCATGGAATCAGCAAACCAACCCATAGCTTGCTCTGTATCTCCTCTGCGCTCTGCATCACTGGCCTGATCTTCATGGGCTTCAGCCAAAAGAGCAAGCCAACAAAGACATCTTGCCTGAACCACAGATAAGTCCAATTCAGATGGCTGAGCATTAGCAATATTCTCACTTTCCTGTTGAACAAGAAGGCGAAGACGTAAATCGTGAAGCTGGGTCATCGAGACTGTTTCACTAAGCCAACACTAGCGGCAGTGTAAAGCTTGGCCAATCCCCTAGATGTAGTACCTAAACAATCTCTTCAGTAATGCGGGGCTGGCGGGACTCGAACCCACGACCTACGGTTTAGGAAACCGTCGCTCTATCCAACTGAGCTACAGCCCCAGTGGAAGAATTTTTCTTCAGAGGGCATTATGGACCCTGAAAGCAGGAGAGGTGATCACGATCGAATGTTGCTGTTTCTGAACAGCAACATTCGATTGAGGAAAGTCCGGGCTCCCCGATGGCCAAGCTTGCTGGGTAACGCCCAGTGCGGGTGACCGTGAGGAGAGTGCCACAGAAACACACCGCCGATGACCATTACTGGAACAGGCAAGGGTGCAAAGGTGCGGTAAGAGCGCACCAGCAGCATCGAGAGGTGCTGGCTAGGTAAACCCCGGCTAGGAGCAAGGCCTAGGAACGAGGCATGGCCATCTATCTCGTTCCTTATTAACAACCGCTAGAGGCTGTTGGAGACAGCAGTCCCAGATAGATGATCACCCGTCTCACTAGAGACGAACAGAACCCGGCTTACGACCTGCTTTCACCCTATTAAATATAGTAAGTAAAGCTAATTTAATTGCATGCATTCATAAGAAGAGCAAATGAGCCTCCCCCTTAAAGCCAGGATGAGTGATGAGCGCATGAAGGCATTGCTTAAATTCATGCAGCAGCTCAAAGTTGACAAACGGAGTAAAAAATCCACCCGCCCTTCTAAAAAGCCTGACAGGCTGGAATTAATTGACGAAGCACTAACGCATACTTCTGCAAATCAAAAAAGAAATCATGAAAGATTGGAATTTCTTGGCGACGCAGTCCTGCGGCTAGTCGCCTCTGAATTCATCGAACGTCATTACCCAAAAATGAGCGTTGGAGAAAGATCATCATTAAGAGCTCAACTAGTGAGCGATCGATGGCTATCAGAAGTTGGCAAAAAAATACAAATTAACAAAGTACTAATTATTGGGAAAAAAGCAGCGGGTGATACTTATGGGAAAGAAACACTTTTGGCAGAAGCAACTGAAGCATTAATCGGAGCGATTTACGAATACTGGGAAGATCTTGAACCGATACATAACTTGTTAACCCCTTATTGGCTAAATGAAAGTAAATTAATCCTGGCAAATCCTGATTATTATAACTGTAAATCAGCGCTTCAAGAATGGTATCAGTCAAAAAAAGAGTCTATGCCATCTATACCAATATATAAAAGTGAAGAAAAGAATACCGAGCATGGTAATCCCAAAAGATTCTTCTGCAAAATATATATCAGGGAAGAAGTCATAGCCTCTGGATGGGGACGGTCTAGGCGTGAGTCTGAGCAGGAAGCTGCAAGGGAAGCCCTCGATAAAATAAAAACCAGTGACTCAAAACATGCAATAAGTACAGCAGAAATAAAATAAGTAAATTATATTTCTAGCCTAAAGTTATGACAATTCAAGATGATCCAAAGGGATAGTTACTAGTTTATCCCAGTTACCTCCTTCGAAAAGAACAGCAGCTCTTCCATCACTAATTCTTTGAACAAAACCTTTATAGCCGTTGTAGATTGAAGACAAGTCATTCACTACTACAGTTGAGCCAGGGAGAATCGGAAGAGGATCATTTTCCATGAGTTCAATTCGGAACATCACTCAAAACATTATCCTCTGAGCCTAGTGAAAAATGTTTAAAGCTGATGATTGGCTAGAGATTGGTAAAATTGTTAGTGCTCAAGGCTTAAAGGGTCAACTTCGCGTAAACCCTAGTAGTGACTTTCCCGAGCGGTTTACAAAAAATGGGCCACGATGGGTTACAACAAAACAAGGTTCACAACCTAGAGAAGTCAACTTACTTTGCGGAAGACCCGTCCCAGGAAAATCAATTTATATCATCCAACTAGAGGGAATCAACAATCGAAACGATGCCGAGGATTTAATTGGCCAAACCTTATTAGTGCCAGTGAATAGTCGACCCAAACTTAAATCAAATGAATTTCATGTTCTTGATTTAATCGGCCTACAAGTTCATCTAAATGAAAACGATCTTTCCATTGGAGAAGTAAAGGGCCTAGAGAGTGCAGGGAATGACCTCTTAGAAGTTGAGCTTAAAACTGGAAAAAAAATACTAATCCCCTTGGTGAAAGAAATCGTGCCAGAAATCAACATAAACCAAGGTTGGCTCAAACTCACACCACCCCAAGGGTTACTAGATCTATAACAAGATCGACAAAACTACGTTATGCGCGATTCTTAAGAGAACACAACATAAAAGCGTGACATTAAGACCTCTAATCCCAGTGATTCTATGTGGAGGCAAGGGGACGCGCCTTTGGCCCCTTTCTCGCGCAAGTTATCCAAAGCAATATTGGGCACTAGGTGGCATGGAAGGGGAAACTCTTTTACAACAAACCCAAAAGAGGCTTATAGGTCTAAAGGGTCTTACTGATCCGATTGTGATTTGCCATGAAGATCATCGGTTCATCGTTGCCGAGCAAATGCGTCAGATCGAGACTGTCCCAAAAACTATTCTTTTAGAACCAATTGGACGTAATACCGCTCCTGCGATAGCAGTAGCAGCACTCCAAGCAACCGCAAGAGGCAATGATCCTCTTCTTTTAGTATTATCTGCTGATCATTTAATTCAAGACTCAGTTGGATTTCGGCAAACAATCGAGAAAGGGCGTAAGCCAGCAGAGGAAGGACGCCTAGTTACCTTCGGCATCGTTCCAACCTGCCCGGAAACTGGTTATGGGTATATAGAAACCAATGAAAAACCAAATCAAAACAAACTCAAAGATCTCCCTATAGTTCGATTCATCGAAAAACCTAACAAAGAGAAAGCAAAAGAATTTATTGCTGATGGAAGATTTACATGGAATAGCGGGATTTTCCTATTTAAAGCTAGTGCAATTCTCAGTGAATTAGAACGCCTGGCGCCAGATATTGTCAGCTCTTGTAGATCAGCACTTGAAAATGAAACAACTGATATGGAATTTGTTCGTCTGGAAAGAGAAGCCTTCACGAATTGTCCAAACTTACCAATCGATGTTGCTGTTATGGAAAACACAAAACTAGGCAGTGTCCTTCCACTAAATGCAGGGTGGAGTGATGTTGGGTGTTGGGCTGCATTATGGGAGACTGCAAAAAAAGACCCTCTTGGAAATGTTTCTTTAGGTAGAATAATCACAGAGCAAACATCTAACTGTTACTTAAGAAGTGAACATCGTTTAGTTGTTGGCATTGGTCTAGAAAATCTTATAATTGTTGAAACTGATGATGCGATCTTAATCGCTCACAAAGACAAATCACAAGACGTTAAAACCATTGTCAAACAACTAGAAAAAGATAGAAGCCCAGAAGGTAAAGCTCATCGTAAAATATATAGACCATGGGGTTATTACACAAGTGTTGTAGAGGATAGCCGTTGGCAAGTTAAAAGAATTGTAGTCAACCCTGGTGAAAGTCTTTCACTACAAATGCACCATCATCGTGCAGAACATTGGGTGGTTGTTAAAGGAACAGCCATGGTCGAACGAGATAGTGAACAGCAACTATTAGGGGAAAACGAGAGCACTTATATTCCTTTAGGCTGCAAACATAGATTAACCAATCCAGGCAAAGTACCAATGGAGTTAATTGAGATCCAAAGTGGTACTTATCTCGGTGAAGATGATATCGTAAGATTTGAAGATAGGTATCAAAGAATAAATAAAATAAGTTTAAAATAAATCATTCAACAGTAACACTTTTAGCAAGATTTCTTGGTTGGTCTACATCAAGGCCTCTATGTGCTGCGATGTGATAGCTCAATAATTGCATAGGGACAACAGAGAACAAAGGACTCACCCATTCACTAACAGTAGGGAGTGGCAACAAAGCATCAAATATTTCTGTATCAGGACCTTCCGGACCAATGCCAATCAATTGGGCATCTCTAGCTTTGGCTTCTTGTGCATTACTTAAAACCTTCTCAAAAACATTTCCCGGCATAGCAATTGATATTACTGGAACGCACGGATCAAGCAAAGCAATTGGACCATGCTTCATCTCACCAGCAGGATATCCCTCTGCATGTATATAACTAATTTCTTTAAGTTTTAGAGCACCCTCTAGAGCAATCGGATAATTAATTCCCCTACCTAAAAAGATCACATCTTTTGTATCAGCAAATCGAGGAGCAATTTGTTCAGATAATTGATCATGTTTTTGAATTAATACTCGCAATTGATCAGGCACCGATCTCAGTTCATTAATTAGTTGCAATATCTCCTGATCACTCCGACTTTTTCTATGAGCAGCAAACATTAAGGCAAGACCATAAAAAGCAAACAATTGACCTAAAAAAGTTTTTGTGGCAGCAACACCAATTTCAATTCCTGCTCCGATATCAAGAATATTAGGAACTTGCCTAGCCAAAGAACTCTCAGGTCTATTAGTTACTCCTAACTGATGAGAAGCAAAAGCCTTGTTTGAATGATCTTCTCGTCGCTGTGCCTCCATCAAAAGAGCAGCAAGAGTATCTGCCGTCTCGCCAGATTGAGTAACTCCAATAGTGAGTGTGTTTGGCTCTAGAGGCGGAGGTGCATATCTAAACTCACTAGCGTAAAAAACTGACGTAGGTATTGCTGCAAATTGCTCTAACAAATGAGCTCCAACCAATGCAGAATGTCTACTAGTGCCGCAGGCCAATATTTGGATTCTATCTACACCTTTATAAAATGAATCTTCAAAAGGAAAAGCTACAGGTCTCTGCGGTGAAAGACCCTCTGGGAGATGTCTCGAAACCCATAATTGAGCTATCTCAGACTGTTCGTGTATTTCCTTGAGCATGAAATGACGAAAATGTCGCCTATCTGCTACATGATCTATGCCTTTTAAAAGAGTTGGATTTCTTTGTTGTCGAGTGCCTTGCGAGTCATATAACTCAATCCCTAACGGAGTCAACAAAGCAATTTCACCATCCTCCATTGGAAGAATCGTGCGAGTAAATCCTGCAAGGGCAGGTGTATCGCTTGCGCAAAGAAATTCACCTTCTCCTAAACCAATTAACAATGGAGCTTGTCGTCTTGCAACAATCAAAGCATCTGGGATTTTTGACCAAACAACTGCAAGAGCATATGCACCTGTTAATTGACTAGAAGTCCTCTGCACAGCCTCTAAGAACAACGCGCCATTAGGAGCATCACCTTCTAACTGCAAACGATCTAATTCCCGTGCAATCAAATGAGGAATTACTTCGGTGTCAGTTTCAGAAGTAAAGGTGATGCCTTCGGCCTGAAGGGCTTCTTTCAAAGTTCGATGGTTTTCAATTATGCCGTTTTGAACCACTGCGATATCACCAGAAGCATCGCAATGAGGATGAGCATTTTTCTCTTCGGCTTTGCCATGCGTAGCCCATCGTGTATGTCCAATGCCTAAATGCCCTGAAGCTCCCCTCTTCTCGACCATGGCTGAAAGATTACCTAGCTTTCCTTCAGCTCTTAAACAAGTCAAAACTCCATCTGAACCATCTTGTGAAGTTGCAATAGTTGCAAGTCCAGCAGAATCGTAACCACGATATTCCAATTGCTTTAATCCCTCGAGCAGCAATGGCGAAGCTTCTCGAGAACCAATAACCGCAACTATTCCGCACATATAAAAAAGCCCGGCAGCGCCGGGCTGAGCTGATTAGGTGACTCTAAAAAAGAATCACCTCAATCCAACGAAATCGTGGAAACTTAATAGGCCAAGCCCATGCTTCGAGTCGTCTCATCACCTAAGTAAACCCTGATACTTAAGAAATCAGTAGGACAAGCGGTTTCACAGCGCTTGCAACCTACACAATCCTCTGTTCGTGGAGAAGAAGCTATCTGGCCGGCTTTGCAGCCATCCCAGGGAACCATCTCTAAAACATCAAGGGGGCAAGCTCTAACGCACTGAGTACAACCAATGCAGGTGTCGTAAATCTTGACTGAATGAGACATGAATCCTTTCCGGATCATATGCGGATGTATAAAAGCTAACCTTCAAATGTCCCTCTGGGACAATTTCACAGCTCTGCCGTCACTCTTGTTAACTCAAGACCATGAACTCGTAGGATGCGGAGTCCTATCTTCACGGCTATGTCCCAGGAAGAGATTCTCGAAAAAGTACGTTCAATCGTTGCTGAGCAACTCAGCGTGGAAGCTGGCGAGGTCAAGCCTGCATCCAACTTTCAAAACGACCTTGGTGCCGACTCCCTCGACACCGTTGAGCTAGTAATGGCTCTCGAAGAGGCATTTGATATAGAAATCCCCGACGAGGCTGCCGAAGGCATCGCCACCGTTGGTGATGCTGTCAAATACATCGAAGACAAGCAATCCTGAGGAGCACAATGGTGGAGGGTCTCCATCGCGTTGTGGTCACAGGCCTCGGTGCGATAACGCCGATTGGAAATTCCGTCAAGGACTATCTTGATGGCCTTACTTCTGGTCGAAATGGTGTAGCAGCAATATCACTCTTTGATGCTGCTGCTCATGCATGTCGTTTTGCAGCGGAGGTGAAGGACTTTGATCCAACCGCCTTTATTGAGCCAAAAGAATCCAAAAGATGGGATCGATTCTCAAAATTTGGTGTAATCGCTGCAAAACAAGCAATCCAATCTTCTGGATTAGCCATTACCGACAAGACCGCACCTCGCGTAGGAGTCATTATTGGTTCTGGGGTTGGCGGCTTGTTAACTATGGAAAGTCAAGCCCATGTTCTTGCTAGCAAAGGTCCAGGTCGAGTAAGTCCTTTCACTGTGCCCATGATGATCCCAAATATGGCCACAGGTCTTACAGCAATTGCTTTAGGAGCAAAAGGTCCCAGTTCTGCAGTTGCTACTGCATGTGCTGCCGGTTCCAATGCAATCGGCGATGCCTTTAGGTTACTTCAACTTGGAAAAGCAGATGCCATGATCTGTGGGGGGCGCAGAAGCAAGTATTACGCCACTGGGTGTTGCAGGGTTTGCGAGTGCAAAAGCCTTATCTTTTCGGAACGATGATCCATCTTCTGCTAGCAGACCTTTCGATGCTGAAAGAGATGGTTTTGTTATTGGAGAAGGAGCTGGTGTACTGGTTCTAGAAACCCTTGAGAGTGCACAATCACGAGGTGCAACAATCCATGCCGAAATCATTGGGTATGGAACTACTTGTGACGCGCATCACATCACATCCCCAACACCTGGAGGAATAGGGGGTGCTGAGGCAATGCGCTTGGCTCTAAATGATGGGGGACTCGATACTGATTCTGTTGATTACATCAACGCTCACGGAACGAGTACTCCTGCCAATGACAGCAATGAAAGCGCAGCTATCAAAAAAGTTTTCGGCGCACGAGCCAAAGAAATCCCCGTTAGTTCAACCAAGTCAATGACTGGTCATCTTCTTGGAGGATCAGGTGGTATTGAGGCAGTGGCCTGTGTACTTGCACTCCAGCACGATGTAATTCCTCCAACCATCAATTATTCAAACCCTGACCCAGATTGTGATCTCGACTACGTGCCCAATACAGCCAGGGAAAGCAATCTAAACGTAGTGCTTTCGAACTCATTTGGGTTTGGAGGACATAACGTCTGCCTTGCCTTCCGAAGGATGTCATAAAGCGGGCCCAACCCCACTTATCCTTCTTCCCAACTAACTCTCATCCGATTTACGCCTTCACCCACTTAATACCATGGTCGCAGCGCCCGCTTCTCTAGACAACCTCTGCATCAACAGCATAAGGATGCTGGCAGTTGATGCAGTCAATAAGTCCAATAGCGGCCACCCAGGCCTTCCAATGGGGTGTGCCCCGATGGGATACACGCTATGGGACAAGTTTCTTAACCACAATCCCAAAAACCCCAATTGGTTTAACCGTGATCGCTTTGTCTTATCTGCAGGGCATGGCTGCATGCTTCTATATGCCTTGTTACATCTAACCGGTTATGAATCAGTCTCCATAGAAGACATCAAACAATTCAGACAATGGGGCTCTCGCACACCAGGTCATCCAGAAACCTTTGAAACTGCAGGAGTGGAAGTCACAACAGGCCCCCTAGGTGCTGGAATTTCAAATGCTGTTGGATTAGCTATTGCTGAGGCTCACCTAGCTGCCAAGTTCAACAAAGTTGACTCAAAGATTGTTGATCACTTTACTTATGTAGTAATGGGTGATGGTTGCAATCAAGAAGGAGTATCAGCTGAAGCTTGCTCACTAGCAGGGCATCTCAAATTAGGAAAATTAATTGCCCTCTATGACGACAACCAAATTACAATTGACGGTCGAACAGATGTTTCTTTTACTGAAGATGTTTTAAAAAGGTACGAGGCATATGGTTGGCATGTACAACATGTGGAGAATGGCAATACTGATATAAATGCAATAGCAAAGGCGATTGAAAACGCAAAAGCGATTTCAGACAAACCATCTATCATCAAAATAACTACAACAATCGGCTATGGATCACCTAATAAAAGCGATACAGCTGGGGTTCATGGTGCTCCACTAGGAGAGGAAGAAGCGACACTTACTCGTAAACAACTTGATTGGGATTTAGGACCTTTTGAAATACCTCAAGAAGTCTATGAACAATTTAGAAAAGCTATCGAAAGAGGACAACAAGCGGAAAATAATTGGAATGAATGTCTTAAGAATTACCGGACAAAGTACCCAACAGAAGCAAAAGAATTGGAACGAATGCTTCGTGGTGAACTTCCAGAAGACTGGAACAAAGACCTACCTGTTTACACTCCCGCTGACAAAGGCCTTGCAACACGCAAACACTCTCAAATCTGTTTGGGCTCTTTAGGCCCAAACCTTCCTGAATTAATTGGGGGATCAGCAGATCTTACTCACTCAAATTACACGGATATAAAAGGTGAAACCGGTTCTTTTCAAGCAGAAACTCCTGAAAAACGTTATCTCCATTTTGGAGTAAGAGAACATGCAATGGCAGCAATTCTGAACGGTATTGCATATCACAGAAGTGGGCTAATCCCTTATGGCGGAACATTCCTAGTCTTTGCTGACTACATGCGAGGCTCAATGCGGCTCTCTGCTCTTAGCGAATTAGGAGTAATCTATGTACTGACCCATGATTCAATTGGAGTGGGCGAAGATGGGCCAACTCATCAACCAATAGAGACAATACCCTCGCTTAGAGCAATTCCAAACATGCTCGTTTTCCGCCCTGGCGATGGCAACGAGACTAGCGGTGCATACAAACTAGCCATTCAAAATCGCAACCGTCCAAGTGCCCTTTGCTTAAGCAGACAAGGCATGGCCAATCAAGCCAACTCCTCAATCGATAAAGTTGCGTTAGGGGGATATGTACTAAATGACTGCCAAAGCACTCCTGATCTGATTTTAATCGGTACTGGAAGCGAGCTTGACTTGTGCGTTCAAGCAAGTGAAAAACTTTCCTCACAAGGTTATAAAATCAGAGTTGTATCAATGCCCTGTGTTGAACTTTTCGAAGAACAAAGCCCTGAATACAAAGAAGAAGTTTTGCCAAATTCAGTCCGCAAAAGATTAGTAGTTGAAGCAGCTGAATCATTCGGATGGCATAAGTACATAGGTCTTGATGGGGCAAGTATCACTATGGGAAGATTTGGCGCATCGGCACCTGGAGGTACATGTATGGAAAAGTTTGGTTTCACCGTAGAAAATGTTATTAAAAAATCAAAATCTCTTCTCGATTAATTAAGTTGATGACTAATCATCAATCTTGTCCTTTACCTAAATATTTGACTAATTTTCATAAAAAATTAGTCAAATATTTTTTATTATTCGAGTGAGAAGAGTAATGATCAAACCAATCTCAGGCATTCCAATAATTTATAAATCACAAATAGTCTCTAAACAAGAATATGATTAATAGAAATCTAGTAACTGGAGGAGCAGGCTTTCTAGGTTCACACCTAATAGATAAGCTAATGCTTGCAGGTGAAGAAGTTATTTGTTTAGACAACTATTTTACCGGCCGAAAATCTAATGTTTCCAAGTGGATTGGACATCCATGCTTCGAATTAATCAGACATGATGTTACTGAGCCAATACGTCTAGAGGTCGACAGAATATGGCATTTGGCATGTCCAGCTTCCCCTGTCCACTACCAATTCAATCCAATAAAAACTGCAAAAACAAGCTTTCTAGGTACATACAATATGCTCGGCCTAGCGCGCAGAGTGAATGCCAGAATTCTATTTGCAAGCACAAGCGAAGTATATGGTGATCCAGAAATTCATCCCCAACCAGAAACCTATAAAGGATCAGTAAATACTTTAGGAGTGCGCAGTTGCTATGACGAAGGCAAGAGAATTGCAGAAACTCTTTGTTTTGACTACAACAGAATGCACAATACAGAAATGAGGATTATGAGAATATTTAATACTTATGGGCCACGAATGCTTCCTAAAGATGGAAGAGTGGTTAGCAACTTTGTCAGGCAAGCACTAAAAGGTGAGCCACTAACAATATATGGAAAAGGAACACAAACAAGATCATTTTGTTATGTAGATGACCTTATAGAAGGTATGATTCGCTTGATGAATGGACAACATCAAGGTCCTATAAATATTGGTAATCCTGAAGAATTTACTATTAGGCAACTAGCCGAATTAATAAGGTCAAAAATTAACCCGCAACTTGATCTGATTGAAAAGCCCCTACCAAAAGATGATCCTTTACAACGTCAACCTGTAATTTCACTAGCAAAAAAAGAGTTGGGTTGGAAGCCAACAACTCCTCTGAAAGAAGGTCTAGATAAAACTATAGCTTGGTTCAAAGAAGAATTAATTTAAAATAATACGCAATTCAATCAAATTCCTTTTCGTTAATCACGATAAAGAAGTATTTTAGTAATTCTAGGCATCTAGTTTTGCCGTATCAATTACCTCTCCCATCTCTTCGGATTGCAATACTTTTTCCAACTCTTTTATGTCTTCATCAGTAATCTTTGTCTGCATTGGGCAATGCTTTGGACCACACATTGAACAAAATTCTGCTTGTTTATAGATATCCGCAGGCAAAGTCTCATCATGGTATTCCCTTGCCCTCTCTGGATCTAAAGATAAATCAAATTGCTGATTCCAATCAAAGTTGTACCGAGCTCGACTAAGTGCATCATCTCTATCTCTTGCCCCAGAGCGATGTCTTGCTACATCAGCTGCATGAGCAGCAATTTTGTATGCAATCAATCCTTCCCGAACATCCTCAGGATTAGGAAGACCTAAATGTTCCTTTGGGGTGACATAACAAAGCATGGCTGTGCCATACCATCCCGCCATCGCTGCACCAATTGCGCTGGTTATATGGTCATAACCAGGCGCAATATCAGTTACTAAAGGGCCAAGTACATAAAAAGGTGCCTCAGAGCACTCTTCCATCTGCTTACGAACATTGAACTCAATCTGGTCCATCGGTACATGTCCTGGCCCTTCGACCATTACCTGTACATCATGTTTCCACGCAACCTTTGTCAATTCTCCTAGAGTTTTCAACTCAGCAAGTTGTGCTTCATCAGAAGCATCATGAAGACAACCTGGCCGGAGTGAATCACCCAAGGAAAAAGAACAGTCATATCGCTTGAAAATTTCACAAATATCTTCAAATCTTGTGAAAAGAGGGTTCTGTTTATGGTGATAGAGCATCCATTGAGCAAGTATCCCACCACCTCTACTGACAATTCCAGTAATTCGCCCTTTTGTCTTTGGGAGATGTTCAATCAGTAAACCAGCATGAATGGTCTGATAATCAACTCCTTGTTTACAGTGTTTTTCAATAATGTGAAGAAAGTCGTCTTCAGATAGCTTCTCTATAGATCCGTGAACACTCTCTAATGCTTGATAAACAGGAACTGTTCCAATTGGAACAGATGAAGCCTTGATAATCGCCGTTCTAACTTCATCCAGGTTTACTCCACCTGTTGATAAATCCATAACAGTATCAGCTCCGTACTTAACTGCTAAATGAAGCTTTTTAAGCTCCTCGTTCACATCACTTGCATTGGGTGAAGCACCGATATTTGCATTTACCTTGCACTTTGAAGCAATGCCAATTGCCATAGGCTCTAAATTGATGTGATTGATATTCGCTGGGATAATCATCCTCCCCCTAGCCACCTCTTCAATAACTAAAGACTCTGGGAGTTGTTCAGATTGCGCCACATAGGACATCTCCTCTGTAACGACCCCTTGCCTTGCAAAATGCAATTGGGAAACGTTGTCCTTTCCCTGCCTTGAAGAGATCCAAGCTTCTCTCATGATCGTAAAACTATTGAAGGATCCAACGGGTTGCTTTTTGCTAAAGATCACGCCTTATTCACTTCCCTTCGCCGGTCTAACCCGGATCAGGTTCAGAGGGTGTGATCTCAGCCAGATAAAAATGCTGTTTCTGGCACCCCTAGTGTTTACCAAAGTTAGCTACTTTTTCTCACTAAAGCTGCATTGAAAAAATTTTCGGTATCCCAAGTCTCAGATAAAAGGTTCAAGTTCATTGCAATCAGTACACATTTGAGAATTACCTACCTATATAACAAAGGTCATCAGAGACCTCATCTCTCATTAAAATCGTCATCCCGTAATAAAAACAATAACTTTGAACGACGAAGTCGCCTAGAAAAAGCACCACTCACAATCAATCCGCTCCCTACTAAAAAAGCAGGTAAGGATTGAAGCCGGTTAGTGTCATTTTTCTGCAAAAGCCCAACAATAGATAGCAAAATTAGCAACGGCGCAGCAAAGGATAACCAGCTGTTAGCAGAAGGTTTCATCAATAGTGACCAAGCAAAATTTAGTTAGAGTGCTTTTCCATCCACTCCAACAAGGTAGCCATAATTACCTGAATACCAAAACCAACACTGCTTTCTTCTGGACAAAAATTGCCATTATGCAATGGAGCACATCCATTGCTACCAGCAACTCCCAAGCGAAACATAGTTCCTGGTACTAATTGTAGAAGCTCAGCAAAATCCTCGGCTCCCAGAGAAGGCTGTTCAAGAATTTCAACTCTCTCCTTCCCAAACTCAGATATTGCAACATTTTCCAAAAGAGATGTAAGTTCTGGATCGTTGTAAACAGATGGGGCGACTCTCCTATACCTAACTACCGCTTTGGCCCCAAAACCAGAACAAATTGCCTGCACAATTTCTTCAATCCAGCAAGGCAAGCTTTCCTTTAATGAAGGGTCAAGACAACGAACAGTTCCTAGCAAGCGGACCCGATCAGCTATGACATTGAAAGCCTTACCTCCTTCTATTCGACCAAAGCTAATAACAACAGGATTCAATGCGTTCAAGCGCCTACTAATCGCCTCCTGAAGACCTGAGACAACTCTTGCGGCAATCCAGATCGCATCGATTGCCTGGTGTGGACGTGCTCCATGACCTGATTCGCCTATAACTTCTATTTCTAATTCTCCAGCTTCAGCTGTCAAAAGACCTCTTCTAACTCCAATCGTACCTACAGGTAAAGATGGGCAAACATGCACTCCAAAAAGAGCATTCAGATTATTAATAGCGCCATCCTCTCGCATCCATCTCGCGCCTTGAGCTAACTCTTCAGCAGGTTGAAACAACAAACGTACACGTGCGGACAAATTCTCTTCCTGAGAAAGCAATCTTCCAACACCAAGACCAATTGATGTATGTAAATCATGTCCACAGGCATGCATTAAACCCAATCGTTTTGAGGCATAAGACAAACCGGTTTTCTCCTCAATAGGCAATGCATCCATATCCACTCGAAGACCAACTAAGGGGCCAGTCTTAGGACCGAACTCTGCAAGTACACCGGTTCGACCCACTGCCTCAAGAACATCCCAGCCATGACTACGAAGATCACCAGCGACTAATGCTGCGGTTTGATACTCCTGGCCACTTAATTCAGGATGTGCATGCAAATGCCTTCTGATTTCTAATAATTCAGGTAAAAGTCGCTTGAGATTGTCTGGCCAAACGAATGAATCAAGGCTCATGGTCTTTCCAAAGCAAGAAAAGCCATCAGATCTTCTGTAGGCCCTGGTGGCCAACGTCGAATATTTAACAACCAATCTCGTTGGCTATATCGATTATCAAGACCTGAAGCCGCAGCCCAATTACTTTCTGCCTCACCATAAAAACCTTTACGCCATAAAATTGCACTTAAGGCAGCACGTACATCTGCCATCATTGGATAACGGCGGATAAGATTTCTTAGCTCGACTTCTGCATCATCAATTTTGTCTAATTGATAATCACACAAAGCCTTACTAGAACGAGCCATCGCAAAGCCAGGCCTGGCAAAAGCAGCTTTAGTAAACAGAACTTTTGCTTGATTCCAATCGCCCTTTGCTCCAGAAACATTTGCAAGGTTGTAAAGAGCAGAAGAATTGTCAGGGTCCCTTTCAAGAATCCAGTTGTAATCATTAATGGCAGATTCCCAATCTTTCAAAGCCTCTTCGGCAATCCCTCGATTGAGATGTGGGTCAATTTCCAAAGGTGTCAACTCAAGAGCATTTGTCTGATCTTTAATTGCCCCCTTCGCATCTCCAAGTACCAAGCGAACATTTCCACGATTACTCAACGCAGCAGGATCATCAGGCTTTAGTTCTAATAATTCATTCCAAAGAGTCAATGCCTTCGGGAAATCTCCATCTTTGGTTAATAGTAAAGCTCTTTCAAAAAGGGGTTTGAGTTCTAATGCTTTCTGAGCATGTAACGGTTGAACTGCAAACAAAACAAAAGCGAATAATAAAAGGGCTGCTAAAAGGGCCCTATTCAAAGTTTGCATCAAAACAGCAATCATTGACTATCTCCCCAACCAAGATGATTCCTTCCTGCATTGGTAATTACCCTGCCTCTATTAGTGCGCTGCAAAAACCCCAATTGCAACAAAAATGGCTCAACAACAGTTTCCAACGTGTTTGGATCATCGCCAAGAGCAGCAGCAATGGCATCAAGCCCAACAGGGCCTCCGTTATAAGACTCAAGAATTAATTGCATCACGCGCCGATCATTAGCATCAAGGCCTCTATTGTCAACACCATGAAGAGACAATGCCTCATCTACCAAAATCTCATCAATTAGAGCCGCTTTTCCTTTCACAGTTGCGACATCTCTAACTCGTCGTAAAAGTCGATTCGCGATCCGAGGCGTACCTCTACAGCGTAAAGAAATCTCCTTACATGCATTATCAGTTAACGATAAATTCATTAAGCCAGCTGCTCTTTCAACGATCTGCTGAAGCTCATTCAAGCAATAAAAGTTAAGTCTCTGAATTAAGCCAAAGCGGTCTCTCAACGGAGAACTAAGTGAACCCGCTTTAGTAGTGGCTCCAACTAGAGTAAATGGTGCAAGCTTCAACACTCTCGTCCTAGCAGTAGTCCCCTTCCCTACATTGATATCAATTCGTCTATCCTCCATAGCTGGATATAAAAGTTCTTCGGCTACTTTTGACAATCGATGAATCTCATCAATAAACAACATTTCTCTAGGCTTCATATTTACTAACAATCCAATAATGTCTCGAGGTCTCTCCAGAGATGGTGCACTAGTAATACGGCACCTAACTCCCAACTCATTAGCTAAGACCAACGCCATTGTGGTTTTACCTAGCCCAGGAGGGCCATACAACAAAACATGGTCTAAGGAATCTCCTCGTCCTAAAGAAGCTTTAACAGCAATGTCCAATACCTGCTTCAACTCTGACTGACCTATGTAATCCTCTAAAGAGCTTGGCCTTAAGCCATCTTCTATTGATATCGACTGATCTTCTTGCAACAATGCAGCATCCATCATCCTGGATGGATCCCTAGAAGAGGAAGCAGAAGGACTGCTATCACCAGAAGAGACAATTGCCATTCTGCAAGGGTACTTACAACCGAATGCATTCGGAGCAATCGTGAAAGCTCATGGGTAAAGGAAAAGGGAAAAAAACCAATGCTAGCGATCGCCTAAAGGCCCAACGTCTTTTAGCTGACAACCGTCTCGCAAGACATCAGTATGAAATTCTTGAAACCCTTGAAACAGGTATCGAATTACTAGGAACAGAAGTTAAATCAATTCGAGCTGGTCAAGCAAATCTCAGAGATGGTTTCTGCCTTATTCGCAAAGGCGAATTAAAACTACATAACGTGCATATTTCTCCGAATAGTCATTCGGGTAGTTTTTTCAATCACGAACCATTACGAACACGAAGATTACTTGCTCACCGTCGAGAAATTAAAAAACTTAAGCTTCAGATGGAAAAAAAAGGACTAACATTAATACCTCTAAATATTCATCTGAAAGGATCTTGGATCAAGGTTTCATTAGGGGTTGCTAAAGGAAGAAAGTTACATGATAAAAGGCAAGAGGAAAAAAATAAACAAGCAAAAATAGATGCCAGACAAGCACTTGAAAGGTACTAAAATTATGTTAGCCAAAAGATCAATAGCCTTTTGTCTTTGCTCTCCAAGGCTAATCTTGAATACTTATCCTCTTAAATAAACTCAGATGAACCTGAACATACAACAAGACAAAGTACGAAACATAAGAGAAAGCATGATCTCGCAACTTGAAACCCTATATCGAATAAACTTTGAGAAATTACTTGAACAAGGGATTGACGATAAATACTTGGCAAGAATTACGCAATTACTTTTGAACTCTAAAGAAGGCGCTATCAACCCCTTGAAAGAAGAAATCGAGGCTCCGCTAATCACAAAAGCCCCCCCTAAATAAATCGAAATCTAAGCAGCTGTAAACCAGTCGTGGAGGATTTCTTCAAACCGTTACCCCAGACTCATTTACAAATCAAGTAAACAAATTCACTTTTTGGAGGCCGGTGGCTCAAGACTGACATTCTCCGGAGGAGGTGTTGGGTCAGGATCTGCTATCAGCATATGCTGAAGCACAATTTCAGGTCTCTCACTATCGCGCCATCTGATGCGATAAGCCGGCATCTTTGTACCCCGGCTGGTTGTCTGTTCCACAGGTTCAATTACCCAGCCTCGCCGCGAACGGCCCTGGGGATTGCGTTTGACCACCGCATCGGTGTGCTTGAAGCGGAAACCTACGCGCTCACCACTCATCGCTTAAAGACATTGCCACTTCATCAATTATCCACTTTGATGGTTCATTATGAGCGAATTATGTCCTTGAGTCAGGTCGAAGGAGAGGAAATGCAATCACATCTCTTATAGATGGGCTATCTGTTAATAGCATTACAAGCCGATCAATTCCTATCCCTAAGCCACCTGTTGGAGGCATGCCAATCTCAAGGGCTTGCACAAAATCCTCATCAACACCATGGGCTTCCAAATCGCCAGCTAGACGCCGAGCTTGCTGTGCCTCAAAGCGTTCTCGTTGATCTATAGGGTCTATTAACTCGCTAAATGCATTAGCAGTTTCTCGTCCTGCAATAAAGAGTTCGAAGCGTTCAACAAGGCCTTTCTTTGTTCGATGAGGCCTGGCCAAGGGAGAAATCTCCACCGGATAATCAAGCACAAAAGTTGGTTGAATCAACTTTTGTTCAACTGTTTCCTCAAACGCAACATTTAATAAACGACCGACTGAGTCAGCACTATCTGAGACTTCTAAGCCAATTTCTCGCATTGCCTTGGCAGCAGCATCTCTTTGGCCACAAAATTGAGTAAAGTCAATACCTGTTGCTTCCTGTACAAGCTCATGCATAGTGGCCCTTCTCCATGGAGGCTGTAAATCAATCACTTGGCCCTGATAAGGAATAATTTGAGATCCACAAATATCTTGAGAAACTGAAGCAATTAAAGCCTCAGTAAGTTCCATCATGTCTATGTAATCAGCAAAAGCCCTATAAATCTCAACCGATGTAAATTCAGGATTATGTCTAGTACTAACACCTTCATTTCTAAAGATCCTTCCTAGTTCATAAACACGCTCAAATCCACCAACAACCAATCGCTTGAGGTGCAATTCTGTGGCAATACGCAAGTAAAGAGGCAGATCAAGGGTGTTGTGATGAGTAATAAAAGGTCTAGCCTCAGCGCCACCAGCCTCAGATTGAAGGACCGGTGTCTCTATCTCTAAAAATGCACGGTCATCTAACCATCGACGAATCGAACGAACTGTTAACGCTCTTTTTCGAAAAGTATCCCGCGATTGTGGAGAAACAACCAAATCTAAATATCTTTGGCGATAGCGTTTTTCGACATCTGATAAACCATGCCATTTGTCTGGAAGGGGTTGAAGCGCTTTGCTAAGCATTTCCCATTGTTGGACCTTGACTGAGAGTTCACCTCTATCTGTCCTTCTCAAAATCCCAACAACACCTATCCAATCCCCTACATCAACAAGAGTTGTGAGCTCTGTAAACGCATTGTTCTGCTCTTCTTGAGAACTCAAACCCTCCAGGAAAGCCTTCTCTAAAAAAAGTTGAATTTGTCCAGTTTCATCAGCAATCGTATAAAAAGCTAATTTCCCTAAAACCCTTCTCGCCATTACACGACCAGCTATAGAAACTACCAAATCCAGCTCTTGTCCTTTGCCAAGATCTTTATGGTCTGCTTGTAATTGAGCAGCTGAATGCGTTGAATCAAAACGCAGTGCATATGGGCCCTTTCCTATTGAGCGAAGGGTATTTGACTTTTCAAGACGGGTATCACGAAGATCAGACAAAACCTTCAAAGCTAAGGGGCGTCATATTGCCGGTTTATAGAGCAAAATAAACCCATTGATCAATGGGTTTATCAACTGGCTATAGCTGCAGGAAATTCGCCCATTCTTTGAGAAGCATATCCAATTCCTCTTACTGTCAGAATTAATTCAGGATTTCTAGGATCAGGCTCTAACTTCCCTCGCAATCTCGCGACATAAACGTCTACAACCCTTAGGTCTGCTGCTCTTCTTGGCGGATAGCCCCACAATTGCTCAAGAATCTCTGCTCTTGGAACTACACGCCCAGGTTCTCTAAATAAAAGCTCAAGCAAACTAAATTCTGTGTAGGTCAACCCAATACGTTCTCCTGCGCGACTGACTTGTCTGCGATTAGTATCAACTACTAAATCACCCACACGAAGAACTCCCTGTCCAACAGGAAGCTCTCTTGGTTCTGCTACCGCCGAACCAGGCCCAACTCTACGGAGAATAGTTGCGATTCTTGCTTCCAATTCTTTAGGACTAAATGGCTTGGAAAGATAATCATCAGCACCTAAATCCAAGCCTGCAACCCGCTCAGATATTGCCTCTAATGCAGTCAGGAAAATAATTGGAACACAAGACTCAGCTCGCAGTCTTCTGCATACAGCAAAACCATCTACTTTGGGAAGCATTACATCTAAGACAATCAAATCAGGAGACTCACGATGAAATACCTCTAGAGCCTGCTCTCCATCTTCCGCTGACAAAACTTTATAGCCTGCCAACTGAAGACGAGTTACCAAAACACGTAAAACTGCTGGTTCATCATCAACCACCAATAGAGTGGCTTTTGGATTCGCGGGGACCTTCTGATTAGCTGACCCATTAATGTTTTCTAAATGGGATGAACCGCCTCCGCGCATTAGCAATTCCTCATGAAGAAAATCAACTATATACTTCCGTCCTAAGCCAAAAGACACTAAGAAAGCAAAATTAAGGTGTTTTACTAATTTTTTTAAGCTTTTATACTTGCGTATTTATACTTAATTTTTAAGTGTAGGCGCTATAGAGCTTTTGTTTAGAAGCCTTATTAGAGCTATCTATTCCTTCTTTTAATCTCCCTAAAAACTAATCAGAGAAGGCTTAAAACTTTTGCAAAAGCATAAATTGCATTTTCACCCTACTCAAGCGAATAAACATTAAATACAAACTTTTATCTTTCTCTTGTGAAAAATTGCCTAAGAACAGATCAAAACTTCCGATCTCTCAAACGCAACAAAAACCAAGAACTAATTAATGGTGCCAATACAGCAGTCAAAGTTGCCTGAATCAATAATGTCTGCCATGCCCAACCACTAATTGGGTTGTTTAAAAATGCACTATGGATGAACGAAATCTGCAACCAAATGCTCAAGCTATAAATAACTGATCCCAACCAAGCTAGCAATCCAAGATTTAAGGTCCCCTCAATCTCAGATCCATATCTACCCAACCATCCCCACCAAAAACCAAGCACTACTAATCCAGGGATTAGCGTTGGGCCATCAATACTTATGGCATCTAATATCAAACCAAGAAAGAAACCAGAAATCACAGCAGAAATTATTCCTTCTTCCAGTGACCAGGGCAATAGCCACAAAACAGCCCAACATGGTCCTACTCCAGCCAGACTTAACCATTTAGGAGATAAAAGGGTGACAAATGGCACTAACAGTCCAGAAAGCCAAAAAACAGATCTTCTCTTTAATTTGGCCATTAGCGCGTCTTAATTTGAACCCAATCAATTAACTCAGGGGCAGCGATTAATTGAACCCTGCCATTTGGAGAAGGTAAAGCATCAAAATCAATTGATTGAATAACTCCCACTGGAACATTTGGTGGCACCAAGCTACTTACCGGCGAAGTACTAACAAGATCTCCTGGTAAAACTTCAGGTTCACTATTTAAAAAAACCAATTGAGGTCTATTTGTTCCAGTCCCAAGCAACATTCCATGTTGCTGATTTCTAGAAATCCAAACTGCCACTCGACTAGATGGGGAAGTCAACAACAAAACTCTTGCTGTGGATGGCGTAACGCTAGTGATCCTGCCAACTAACCCACCTGGTCCAATGACGATGTCATCCTTGGCTATGCCACTAAGCAATCCTTTACCAATCTCCAACTGATGCCACCACCCTCCTTGCCTTCGAGAAATGACTGCTGCTGAAACCAATCCTTGTCTGACCGAGTTCCTATCAAGAGAAAGCAACATCTTCAAACGTTTATTTTCTTGCTGCAGAAGATTTAACTTCGCCTGATGTTCCGCATTTAAAGCACTCTGAATCCAAACTCTTTGGGCCTGGCCTGGCCAAAAAGGTCTGGTCAGAAAGGCATAAATATCAGTAAATCCAGCACCCTTTGTTAAACGAACTACAAAAAGAGCCCCGGTCAAACAAAACCAAGGAAAAAAACGACGCAACAAACGGCCACGTTGAGAAGCTCCAAAAAACCGAGCTCTCATTTAAGTCAATCCTTAATGTTAGACCTTGCAAATTCAGGTGTATCTAGAACCCTTTTAAGCCGCTTAAAGTCCTCTAGAACTTGCCCACATCCATTAACCACACAGAGCAAGGGATCTTCGGCTACATGAGTAAAGATACCGGTTTCATGGCTCACTAAATCACTGATCCCTCTAACTAAAGCACCTCCTCCAGCCAACATTATCCCCCTATCAACAATATCGGCCGCTAGCTCAGGAGGTGTACGTTCAAGAGTTCTCTTTACAGCATCAACAATTTTGTTTAATGGTTCAGCCATAGCCTCCCTTAAATCCCCAGCCTGAAGATTTACAGAACGAGGTAAGCCGGACAACATGTGGAGTCCTCTCACATCCATTGACTGAAGATCAAAATCGTTATCAGGAAAAGCTGAACCAATCCGAATCTTGATCTCCTCAGCTGTACGTTCACCAACAACAAGATTGTGAACCTTCTTCAAATAAGTTCCAATCGAATCGTTGATTTCATCTCCAGCGACCCGAACAGATTCACTTAAAACCGTTCCGCCAAGACTCATTACTGCAACTTCTGTAGTGCCGCCACCAATGTCAACAATCATCGTTCCAATTGGTTCCGTGACTGGCAAATTTGCACCTATTGCAGCTGCCACTGGTTCATCAATCAAATGAACTTCACGGGCACCTGCCATGCCTGCTTCTCTGACCGCCCTTCTTTCAACTCCTGTCACACCACTAGGAATCCCCACGACTAAGCGGGGAGCAATGATGCCCCTGCCTTCATTACATTTCTGTATAAAGCTCTTCAGCATCTGCTCAGCTGCATCGAAATCAGCAATCACCCCATCTCGCAAGGGCCTTACTGCTCGAATGTTGCCAGGTGTCCTACCAAGCATCAACTTGGCATCATCACCAACAGCCATAGGAACGCCTTCCTCTAAATCCATTGCTACAACAGAAGGTTCCTGAAGAACAATTCCTTTCCCTGAGACGTAAATCAAGGTGTTTGCCGTTCCAAGGTCAATACCGATGTCCCTGGAAAGCTTGAAGCGACTAAAAAACACAGTTAAGGATCCAATCCGGCGAATCATAGAGGTACTTGCAAGAACATCCAATCCTCCAAAGCTTTAATAGATAAAACTCCTTCTCACATTTAGCTTGAACTTGACGCATTATTAGCAAAATCACAATTACATTTCTTAGGTATGAGCGTTAATTCCGTGACATTAGTAGGGCGGGCAGGAAGAGACCCGGAAGTTCGTTACTTCGAGTCGGGAAGCGTTGTAGCCAATCTAACTATGGCCGTCAATCGCAGGGGTCGTGACGAAGAACCAGATTGGTTCAACCTTGAGATTTGGGGAAAACAAGCACAAGTAGCAGCTGACTACGTTAAAAAAGGTTCCCTCATTGGCATAACTGGTAGCTTTAAATTAGATCGATGGAACGACAAAAAGAATGGTGAAGAGAGGTCTAAACCTGTAGTACGTGTTGACCGTCTTGAATTAATGGGTTCAAAGAGAGATTCTCAGACAACAGGATTCTCCAATCCTCCGAATGAAGAAGAAGTGCCTTTCTAAGGTAAGTAGATAAACAATCAAAAAGGTTTCTTTCTTCGTTGCAAGGCCCTTAAAATTAACCAACAGAAAGATGTAATTACAGTAAAAATAAGTAATATTTTTACTGATTTTGCAACAGGTTCGATCCATAGTTCGACTGAATTGTAGCCTTCTCCCAATGCAAAACCAGCCAAAGTTAGTATTAATGTCCAAATAAAACTTCCAGCAGTTGTCCATATCAAAAAAGGAGTCATTGGCATTAACTCGATTCCGGCTGGTACAGAAATCAGTGTTCTAATACCGGGCACTAATCTTCCCCAAAAAACTAATAAAGATCCGTATCTACTAAACCATCTTCTAGTTCGAGCTAACTCATCAGGACTAATCCCAATCCATCGACCATGAGTTCTTAGCCATCCTTCCAGGCGCTCTTCATTTACTAAACGTCCAAGGTAATACCAAGGAAAAGCTCCTAGCAATGTCCCAAAAAGGCCAGCCAATACAACAGGAAAGAACTCAAGTTGACCTTGATGCACATAAAAACCTCCAAGTGGCATTATCAATTCAGATGGAATAGGGGGGAAAAGATTTTCAAGAAACATCGCCACAAAAATAGCGAAATAGCCCATCCATTGATTTGCAGCCACAGCGTTGCCAATCAACTCAGGCACTTGCGAAATAAAATCAAAAATGCCCATACTCCAATTTAAAAAATAAGAAAATTAAAACCAAGTGATCAATATCTATAATGATCTGATTTGTAAGGGCCTTCAATTGGTACATTAAGATATTCAGCTTGAGATTCGGTTAATTCTGTTAACTTTGCCCCAATTCTATCAAGATGTAATCTTGCAACCATCTCATCAAGATGCTTAGGTAATACATAAACTTTATTTTCGTATTTTTCTTTCTTAGTAAATAACTCAATTTGTGCTAAAACTTGATTTGTAAAGGAATTACTCATTACAAAACTTGGATGACCCGTGGCACAACCCAAATTAACTAATCTTCCCTCTGCAAGAAGAATTAGTCTATTTCCACTTGGTAAGGTTATATGATCAACTTGAGGCTTAATTGATTCCCAATCATAAGTTTTCAAAGAAGCAACATCAATCTCATTATCAAAATGGCCAATATTACAAACAATAGCCTCATCCTTCATCCTTACTAAGTGTTCATGACGGATTACTTGAAAATTACCTGTTGCAGTCACAAATATATCTACAGCTTCGACTACTTCCTCCAATTTGACAACGCGATAACCCTCCATAGCAGCTTGAAGTGCACAAATAGGGTCTATTTCTGCAATCATTACAGTTGCACCTAAACCTCTTAAAGATTGCGCAGATCCCTTTCCAACATCTCCATAACCAACAACTAGTGCAACCTTTCCAGCTACCATCACATCAGTAGCTCTTTTTATCCCATCTACTAAAGACTCTCTACAGCCATAAAGATTGTCGAACTTACTTTTGGTTACTGAATCATTAACATTAATTGCAGGAAAATTGAGCTCACCTCGCTGCTGCATCTGATAAAGACGAGCTACGCCTGTTGTTGTTTCTTCTGTAACACCTTGAATAGCTGATTTAATCCTTGAATAAAACGATGAATCTTCCTCTAACTTTCTGCGGATAGAAGCAAATAATGCAACTTCTTCCTCATTACTTGGATTATCCAATACTGAAAGATCTGATTCGGCTTTAGAGCCAAGAATCACCAACCCAGTAGCATCTCCGCCATCATCCAAAATCATATTGGGTGTTCCCCCATCACCCCATTCGAGAATGTGATGAGTGAATTTCCAATATTCATCTAAAGATTCTCCTTTAATGGCAAAAACGGGCACTCCCTGAGCTGCTATAGCTGCAGCTGCATGGTCTTGTGTAGAAAAAATATTGCAAGAAGCCCAACGGACCTCAGCACCAAGAGCAACAAGAGTTTCTATTAAGACTCCAGTCTGAATCGTCATATGCAAACTTCCTGCGATTCTTGCCCCCTTAAGAGGTTTTGCATCGCCATACTTTGATCGGAGTGCCATCAATCCAGGCATCTCCGTTTCTGCGATTGCTAGCTCCTTCCTCCCAAAGGCAGCTAACTCAATGTCAGCTACTACATACTTGGGGGTTATCTGCATCGTGGAATTTGAGACCTGCGCTGCCACCATGGTTAAAGCTCTCGAAAAGGAATTTGAAAAAAAATTTCTACGAAAGCCCAAAGGCTTTCGAATCACTTGTGAGCCAATCTACAGATAAAGGCTTGATCCTCAAAAATCTTGAAAGTACACAAAGACTGGGAGCATGCCTTGTCAAACAATTTTCCGAATTTGAAATCCTTCTCCTTAAAGGTCCGCTGGGTGCAGGAAAAACAGCTCTTGTTCAAGGCATTGCCAATGGTTTAGAAATTTGTGAGCCAATAACAAGTCCAACCTTTGCCTTATCTCAACATTATCAAGGGAGACATTTCTTATTGGTTCATATAGATCTATATCGGTTGGAAGATCCTGATTCTGCAAATGAATTATTTCTGCAAGAAGAAGAAGAAGCACTCTTACACAGATCTATTTTGGCCATAGAATGGCCAGAAAGACTAGAACTAGAAATACCTGACGCCTGGATTATAGAATTAGATTATGAGCCTAATGGTGGCCGCATAGCTTATATAAAAAGACCTCAAGTATAATTCAGAAATCTCTCAACTTCTAATTTAGTAGGTTGAGGAGAAATAGCACCAGACGCACTACATGTAATAGCACCACATCCACTAGCAAAATTAACCGCAGCCTTTAGGTCAAGTGAACTATTTGTAGGGTAAGAATTATCTACTAATTTATGCAACAAGCCAGCTGTAAATGAATCACCAGCACCAGTTGTATCAATCACAACATCTGGAGCTTGAACCTCTGTTATTCCGATTTCCCTTCCGATGAACCACTTAATAGGATTAGCTCCATCGGTAATCACTACATCTGGATTATTTGCAAGCAGGGATGATATTACTTTTGGATCATCATTATCAAAAAACCAATCAGCCTCCTCCCTTGCGAGTTTTAACAAAGATGCATGATCAATAAGATATTGTATCTCTTCAAGAGCTGATGAATCAGGACCGGCAGAAGGAGAAGATTTAGAATTCCAAAAAGTTGGACGCCAATTTATATCTAATGCCAGATTTATTTGTTTTTTTCTAGACATTTTCACTAACCAAATCAAAGTCTTACGAGACATTTTACTTGCCAGAGGAATAGAGCCAATTAACAACCAGGTCGCCTTTTGAAGTAATTTTTCAAAAACAACTTGAAGCTGATATAAATCAATCGCTTGATCCGCAAAACCATCACCTTGATCACCAGCAAACCCATAGAAAGTTCTCTCACCTTTTTTATTTCTACGAACTAAAACAATTCGACTAGGTCTATGAAAATCTACCTGTAAACCAATAAGGTTAACTCCTCTAGAAATCATCAATTGACGAAAATCTTTTCCAATATCATCATTACCGAGACGCCCTATGAAAGCTACATCTGTTCCTAATCTGGCGAGACCACAAGCGACATTGGCAGGCGCACCGCCAAAACAGTCATCGCAAGGTTTATCTCTTGATGGATCGCCCCCTAAAGGGCCCAGTCGGTCTACTAAGGCTTCCCCAAAGCATATAACGGATGGCAAGCTGTGAATCACTGGAAAAATTGAAATTTGAATTTGAAGAATTGATTAGATCAACCCATAAATCAAGCTTAATTCGTCTCTAGATAATTCATTAAAGCCTTAATTATCTTTGCATTAGCTGATGGAAAGGCGTATGCACTTAAAGAACATGGATCAATCCATTTTACTTGCTGACTAGCTAAGGGCTGAGGCACACCTGAAACTAGTTTGCATATATGAACAACAAAACGCAATCGTTTATGACTATAAGTATGAACAAAGGAAATTAGTTCTTGACCAACTTTAACCTCTATAGCCAATTCTTCAGTAATTTCACGTGAAATTGTCTGTTCGATAAGCTCCCCAGCTTCTTGCTTTCCACCTGGAAACTCCCACATTCCTCCCAAAAGACCCTCATTTAGTCGTTGGTCTATCAGAACCTCATCCCTCTCATTAAAAATGACTCCAACACCTATTAGCTGAATAGATAATTTTCTTGAATTCTTTTTCATTGGAAAACTACAAGGCTCCTGAATAGCATAAGCAGAACAACTTTGAGTTAAAGGGCATAAAGAACATTTCGGATTGCGATTGGTACAAACCAAAGCCCCTAGATCCATTAGAGCTTGATTGAAATCTCTTGGTCGTGCTTTATCTAACAATAAAATACTTAATCGCCAAAAATGTGAATCAAGACTTGCTGATGGATACTCTCTACATGCTGTCAATCGAGCAAAAATACGACGGACATTGCCATCAAGTATTGGAAAAGGCAAATTAAATGCACTAGACAAAATACTTCCAGCAGTAGTGCGGCCTATTCCTGGCAAAACCATCCATTCCTCCAAAGTACGCGGCCAATCTGTCCCTCGTAATTGAATTGAAGCATGATGAATGTGATGTGCTCTTGAGTAATAACCTAGTCCTTGCCATAGAAACAGAACCTTGTCTAAAGGTGCTTGAGATAGTAAATGAACATTTGGGAAAATAGACATCCAATTTTTCCAAAAAGGCAACATCACTACAACCTGTGTCTGCTGGAGCATGACCTCAGCAATCCAAATTGAATATGGATCTAATTCTTGGCAACTATCTTGGATGAAATCATTAGAATTAGATAATTTTTTCCAGGGCAAATCATGCCGTCCATGCAAAGCCCACCAGTCCAAGATCCTGAAGCGCAACTCCTTCAAGGAGCTATCACTTTGAAAATCAATTGCGATTTTACGTAAAGAATCTTTTATAATATTAGCGAAGTCAACGAATTGATGATTAATCAAAACCTAACTATTTTACATTTCAATCTTAAGATATGTTAAATAATCTATCGCAAATATCTAACCCTGTAAAAGAAGAGGTCTGGGAATGGAAAAAGCTCAAAGTAGCTTGGAATAAGCAAGGTTCAACGAACAATCAACTCCCTACAGTTTTATTAATACATGGATTTGGTGCTTGCAAAGAACACTGGCGACATAATCAAAATTTCATAGCAAAAAACACTAACTGTTATGCAATTGATTTAATTGGCTTTGGTAGTAGCAGTAAGCCAAGAGCTAGCCTTAAGGATGAATTTAAAGATGTAGGAAGTTTTTGTTATTGCTTTGATTCTTGGGGGACTCAAATAAATGATTTCTGTAAGGAGATTATCAAAGACAAAGTAATTCTAATAGGCAATTCTATTGGAGCTATAGTTGCACTAACTGCAGCAAAACAATTAGAAGATCAATGTAAAGAATTGATTCTTATCAACTGCGCTCAAAGAACCATGGATGACAAGCGTCTTGGCGAACAAAGTTACTGGATGAATATAATTAGACCTTTGCTAAAGACCATAGTAAGACAAAGATGGCTAAGTAATAGTCTCTTCAGAAATGCAGCCAATCGAACAGTGATCACCAAAGTGCTTCTACAAGCTTACCCAAGCGGATCAAATATAGACAAAGAGCTTATTAAGCTACTACATTCACCAAGTCAAAAAGAAGGTGCAGCAGAATCTTTTCGAGGTTTCATAAACCTTTTTAATGACCATTTAGCTCCAGACTTGATGGCAGAAAATAACATACCAGTTCACTTAATTTGGGGAGAAAAAGATCCTTGGGAACCAATAGAACTAGCTCAGAAATGGGCCAAATCTATCCAATGTATTAAATCACTTGAAATTGTAAAAGAGGCGGGTCATTGTCCTCACGATGAAAGGCCAGAAATAGTAAACCCTCTCTTATTAAAAATAATTCAAGCTGCCAGATACGAATCAAATGACTGACTAGTTTTCCTCAAAAGTCTTAATCCATCACGCTCCAGATTACGAACCCGATCACGACTCATTCCCAAATCTCTACCTATTCCGGTAAGAGTCATTGGAGCATCGCCATCAATACCATATCTCTTTCGTAAAACACTACTTTGCAATTCTGGCAATTGCTCTATTAACGCATTGATATCACTCTTCATGCAATTAGACTCGACTGTTTCATGAGGCAAACTTTCTTCTCCAGGAAGTAAATCAAGAAGAATAGTGTCATCTCCATCGCCTACTTTTTTTTCCAAACTCACTGGCTGACTTGCTCGGCACATCAATTCTTTAACCTCTTCTTCTGGGAGTTCAACATATTGAGCTAGTTCAGCAAGAGTAGGAGTTCTGGAAAGCTCTTGACTTAATTCTCTTTGACCTTTCTTCAGCTTATTTAGCATTTCAGTAATATGAATCGGTAACCGAATT
This sequence comes from Prochlorococcus sp. AG-363-P19, assembly GCA_003280055.1. Lineage (GTDB taxonomy): Bacteria > Cyanobacteriota > Cyanobacteriia > PCC-6307 > Cyanobiaceae > AG-363-P08. The sequence continues at coordinate 5,994 of QCGG01000007.1, read as the reverse complement.
GTCCTGCTTTTCTCAGCCAAAGCCCTTGTTATACCTTGTCTAATCCACCAATAAGCGTAAGTAGAAAACTTATAACCACGAGTAGGGTCAAATTTCTCTACACCTCTAACCAAACCTATAGTTCCTTCCTGAATTAAATCCAAAAGCTCCATATTCCTTTTGGTGTATTTCTTCGCAACACTTACAACTAATCGCAAATTGGCAGCCACCATGCGTTCCTTAGCCCGTCGCCCAGCTTTAAGCTTTTTCTTGACTTGAGCTACCGAGAGACCTAAAGCTTGAGAAAGTTCATCAAGGCTGGGCTTTGCACCAATTTTGCCTTCTAAGTCGGTTTCCAGCTGTTCTAATAGAACTAACTCCTGAACCTGTCTGCCCAAGGTGATTTCTTGATCGTTAGTCAATAAAGGCACACGTCCAATATCTCGCAAGTATGAACTCACTAGATCTATATCACCACCAAAATACTTGGACTGCTTAGCAGGAGCCTGAAAAGATTCCTTAGACATCTGAAGGGTGGACACGGCTTTTTATTGCAATATGTAAAGCGTACTACTAAGAAGTGTAAAGACGATACCTAAAGACCTTTTTTTAGGTATAAATACCCACTAGGTAGTGTGACCTGTATACCTAAGGAGCCATGCTGCAGTTCGCAAATAAATCAGCACTCCTGCGACATCAGTTGCAGTGGTAATAAATGGTGCGGACATTAATGCAGGATCTAAGCCCATACGATCAAAGACCAATGGCAAAGCAGCTCCTGCTGTTGCAGCAAGGGTGGTTATTGCCATAAGACTGATTCCAACAGCCGCACCAACAAGAGGTCCTTCACCTCTCCACCATGCGAAAGGAACTACCACAACCAACATTAATAATCCCAATATTGCGCCAGCTATAGCCTCTCGACCAATTGCCTTAAATGGTCCTAAAGCTTGAATTCTCTGAGTACTTAAACCTCTAATTACAACAGTAGAGCTTTGAGCACCAACATTCCCTCCCGTACCTATTAAAAGAGGAATAAATGCCGCCAATAAAACAACCTGCTTAAGCACAAGATCATTCATTGCAATAACTTGCGTAGTAAAGCCATTTGCAAAGACAAGTACAGCCAGCCAAACAACCCTTCTTCGAGCAACTACAAACAAATTACTTTGAAAATAATCATCTTCATCTCCTGCCTGAACTGCTCCAGCCGCATATAAATCTCTTGTTGCTTCCTGCTCAATTACATCAATGACATCATCAACAGTCACAATCCCAACAAGTCTCTGTTCTCGATCAACTACTGGTACTGCAAGAAAGTCATACCGCTGAATTGCCCTTGCAACCTCTTCCTGATCAGTATCGGTAGAGACGTTAACTACCTCCCTAGTCATCACATCACCAATACGGGCTTCCGGATCTGCGGTAACTAGATCCCTTAACGAAAGGATTCCCGTCAGATGTCTTTGTCCATCTGTGACATAAAGACTGTAAATAGTCTCAGTCTGTGTAGCCATTCTGCGAACAATAGTGAGAGCTTGCGCTGCACTATGAAATTCCTTGAGATCAATAAATTCCGGTGTCATTAACCTTCCGGCGGTCTCTGCCTCATAACCAAGGAGTTGTGCCGTAACTCTTCTCTCAGAAGGACTTAATTCAGCCAACAACTTGCGCACGACTTTTGCTGGCAACTCGTCAAACAGTTGGACCCTGTCATCAGGTGACATCTCCTCAACCAATTCAAGAACCTCGCTAGAGCGCAGCCTGTCCAACAAGCTCTGCTGAACACCAGGGTCTAAATATTCATATACCTCAATTGCCTCATTTTTACTTAAAAGTCTGAAAGCAAAAGCCTGCAAGAGCAACGGAAGAAAGCCAATCGCCTCAGCGATATCTACTGGTTGAATAGGCTGAAGCAGAGTCTTCGCAGAATCATAATTTCCATTAGAAAGCAAAGCCTTCAACTCATCAGCAACAACCTCTGCCAGCTGAGGATCATTGACTACTGATGCACCATGACCTGGCAGCCCTATCTCCTGATTCATGGGCAAACCATATAGGCTTTATTAAGTGTATGGCTTTACCAACACTAAGCTCGTATTTTCTCAACCAAAATAATGGACATAAACGTCAGCACTGTCGTCGTCAAAGCTTCCGATGGAACAGAAAAGCCATTAGGAGACTACAAAGGCAAAGTACTGCTAATAGTGAATCTAGCCAGCCGTTGTGGATTCACTAAGCAATATGCAGGACTTCAGGCACTACAGGATAAATATGGACCATTGGGTCTAACGGTTCTGGGATTTCCTTGCAATGACTTTGGAGGCCAGGAACCTGGAAGCGTTGAAGAAATAAAAAACTTCTGTCAAACGACTTTTAACGCGACTTTCGAGATATTTGAAAAAGTACATGCAAAAGATGCAACAACAGAGCCTTATACAACTCTTACCAAAGCTGAGCCTATTGGAGATGTAGAGTGGAACTTTGAGAAGTTTTTAGTTGGCAAAACCGGAAACGTAATTGTTCGCTTTAAAAGTGGTGTAGAGCCAGAAAGTAATGAAATAATGTCAGCTATTGAAGGGGCTTTGTCTGAATAAATATTGCCCCAGAAAAAAACCCAAAAATGCAGCAAGAAATGCGAAAACGAGTTGAAAAACTAAAAGTTCAAAAAATCCAAATATATTATACGAAAATAAAAGATTTAATAAATCAAGCATCAAGCCACTAAAAGAAGTGATTGATCCACAAAAGCCAACTGCAATCATTAGATAATACTTTTTCTTGAGCTCAAAAGCAAAAAAGAAACCTAAAATTGCCGAGCCGATAATATTTACCAGGAAAGTATCTCCAATCTGGAACCTCAGTAATGCGCCGAGAATACCCCCTAAACACAGAAAAGAAAATCTAACAAGTTGACTATATATCAATCTCTTTCTAGTAGCCATTAGAAAGAAAGTAGCCAAGGCGAATAGCCAACAGTCCAAAGGTCAAAGAATGAAAAAGAATTATCAAAGAGTCTTTAAAGCGTTTCTCAATAAAACTTTTCATCACATCTAGAACAAATGATGAGAATGTACTCATGCTTCCAAAGAGACCTACACAAAAAAACAAATAGAAAGGGGCTAGATGTTCCTTCTCAAAAGATAACGGGTCCATCGTGATACATAGTCCCAGAAAAAAAGACGCAGAAATATTTACAGCAAAAGTCCCAAAACTACCTCTACCATGGATTCTTTGAAAATAACTAACTACATTAAATCGAATCCAAGTTCCTATTATCGAACCAATCGAGACTAATATAAACCTAGAGAAAACTATATTCTCATTAAACATCTAGCCATCCATTTTTAAAAGAATGCAAACCATAACTATCATCAATTAAAACTCGAATATGAATCCATTGCTTACCATCTGAACTGTGCCATGATCTCAGAATTTTGAATGGTGTACCCACTGGTAAGGATCTAACACTTGGCGCTTGCGGGAGTGGAATCTCTCGCAAATGTGCAGACTTTATAGTTAAAAAAGGATCAGAAGACTTGCGAAAACGAACATGTGGAGGGAGGAGTTGCCCACCCCCTGCAGGCAATGCTATAGGTGCAAGCAATGCAATTCCTAATATCCAACCCCAGCGAAATATAAGAACCATTAAATATATCTAAATATCTAAAGATGCCATATCAAGCTCGGCGCTATGGGTTTCGATAAACTCTCTACGAGGTGCAACCTTATCACCCATAAGAATTGTAAAAATTCTATCAGCTTCTAAAGCATCTTCAATCTCTACCCTTTTCATCATTCTAGTTGAAGGGTCCATTGTAGTTTCCCATAATTGCTTAGGCATCATTTCTCCCAGTCCCTTAAATCGCTGAATCGTATAGTTAGCTTTCTCGCCAAATTCAGAAAGAGTTTTCTTCAAATCTGACTCGTTATAACAGTAACTATGATTTTTACCCCTCTCGACTTTATATAATGGTGGGCAGGCTATATAAATATAGCCACCTTCAACTAATTCTTTCTGATATCGATAAAAGAATGTCAACAATAATGTTCTGATATGAGCTCCATCTACATCTGCATCTGTCATAATGACAACGCGATGATAACGTAGATTTTTAACATCAAAGTCCTCACCTTTAATACCTAGTCCTAATGCAGTAATTAAAGACTGAATTTCAGTATTTTTATATATCTTTGCGTCATCAGTTTTTTCTATATTAAGAATTTTACCCCGCAAGGGAAGAATAGCCTGAAAACGTCTATCACGTCCTTGTTTAGCAGAACCTCCAGCTGAATCTCCCTCAACAATATATATTTCTGATTCCGAAGGGTCTCTAGAACTACAATCAGCCAGTTTTCCAGGCAAAGTAGAGCTTTCTAAAAACACTTTTTCTACGTACAAGTTCACGTGCTCTTCTAGCTGCTTCAGCCGCATTAAATGCTTGTATTGCTTTTTCTAGAATAAGATCGATTACTGAAGGGTTGAATTCTAAGTATTGACCAAGAGCTTCTCCAACTACATTATCTACAATTCCACGAACTTCTGTATTACCTAACTTAGTCTTAGTTTGTCCTTCAAATTCAGGTTCGGGTACTTTAACTGATAAAACCGCAGTAAGTCCTTCACGTATATTTTCACCCGCCAAATTCGAATCACCTTCCTTACGTTTACCTCGCTTTTTGGCAAAAGCATTCAAAGTTCTTGTAAGAACAGTTTTAATACCTTCTATATGCGTTCCTCCATCGACGGTTCTAATATTATTTGCAAAACCTAAGATACTATCGGAATATGCATCAACACACCATTGAAGAGCAGCTTCAACTTGAACACCATCTTTCTGTGAATTAACATAAATAATCTCTGGATGAAGTGCATCTTTCTCTTTATTCATATATTTAACGTATTCCTTAATCCCACCCTCATAAAAATAAACTTCTTCATGGGCTTTACCATCAGCATCAACAGAAGCAGATCGTTCATCTCTAAAAACAATACGAACTCCTCCATTTAAATAAGCAAGCTCTCGTAATCGCGTGGATAAGGTTGCATATTCAAAAACAATACCGCCTGTAAAAATATCCCCATCAGGTTTAAAACAAACAGTAGTTCCTGTAGCACCCTTTTCTTCCTTAGGTTGTTTATCTGATTTCAGAACCCCAACCGGAACTCCTCTTTCAAAACGTTGTGTATGAACATTGTTCTGTCTTCGAACAGTGACTTCTACCCACTCACTAAGTGCATTAACTACCGAAACACCTACTCCATGCAAACCTCCTGAAACCTTGTAGCCTCCACTTCCAAATTTCCCCCCCGCATGCAGAACGGTAAGAACTGTTTCTAAAGCACTCTTTCCAGTTCGAGGATGTATGTCAGTTGGGATCCCTCGCCCATTATCACTAATAGAAGCTGAGCCATCCCTACAAAGGCGGACAACAATCTCATCGCAATGACCAGCAAGAGCCTCATCTACAGAGTTATCTACAACCTCATAAACAAGATGATGCAATCCTCTCGGACCTGTAGATCCGATATACATTCCAGGACGTTTTCTTACTGGCTCAAGACCTTCAAGAACCTGTATTTGTTCGGCGCCATAGGCCGCCTGCACCTTGGAGTCTTCACTCATTCGGGAAATCCAGCACCAAGGAAGGGCGTTCTAATAGGCCTCATAGTTGAGAGCCCTCAACCTTGCATAAGCAATTTAACACCGCTACTCCTAAGGCGCTCGCAATGCACTCAAAGGAATTGTTTCCTCAAAGGATGAACCAAAACCAATCTTTCAAACAATGAGAACGCCTCAAAGCAATAAGCAAACAAAAGATTCATTAGTAATTGTTCTTTTAGGCCCTACTGCTAGCGGAAAAACCAAATTGGCAATTGAAATTGCAAAGGAACTCGACTTGCGAATTATCAATGTCGACTCTCGCCAGTTATACCAAGGAATGAACATAGGCACTGCCACCCCTTCAGAAGAACAGCAAAAAGAAATTCATCATCACTTACTCGATCTAAGG
>QCGG01000006.1 GCA_003280055.1 Prochlorococcus sp. AG-363-P19 | reverse complement strand
AGGATCTCCCACAAAACAAGCTCAATATTGTCATCGATGTGGCAAGAGAATAGGGCATGCACTCGAACTACCAGTTGCATGGGTAAATGAACACAGCAGCACTTGGTCGGCTGCTATGAAATTCAACCTAAAGAAAGATCGCAGTGGCAATCTTGATAGTGCTGCCGCAGCGTTATTACTGGAGCAGTGGTTAAAAGAAGGGCCTGAGTTGAAACCGGTCCAATTGGCGACCTCTCTTGTCAGCAAAATGGTAGGTATGAATGGATCCTGAACAAAAAGAAGCTAAAAATCATGTCAGCTCAAATACCTGATTCGAACGGCGAAGTACCAACAGTACTTGTAAAAGACGGCAATGGAGCTGATCTCTTATGTTTTCTGGAAGAACTAATACCACTTGAAAAGAAAGAATATGCATTACTCACACCCGTAGATACACCTGTATCCCTATTTCGGTTAACGGAAAACGATGACCCTGAATTAATAGAAACAATCGCGAGTAGCGAGCCTATTCTTTCTGTAGCCGATATTGTTCTGCAGGAGCATGATTTAACACTTATTCGCTCTGCTGTAACCCTCACAGTTACCGGAGAGCTTGAAGAACCAGATCCAGAAGAACTTGAAGATGACTCAATTGATGATGACTCTGAGACTTACGAACTTTTAGTTAGCTTCAAGGTTGAAGATAAAGAATATGGCCTTTACATCCCATTAGACCCATTTTTCATTGTTGCAGAATTAATAAATGACCAGGCTTTACTAGTAGAGGGTGATGAATTTGATCGGGTTCAACCCCTTATAGAGGCTGAGTTGGAAGAAAGGGAGTCATCCAACTAATGAGCCAGAACTGGCTTACACCTGATTGGGAGCCGGGCCTTGCGCTGCCAAGTCTCCCAATTCAACACTTTCTAGAAATCCAGACAAAAGTTTTATTTCTAGATGTTGATGGAACTATCCTTTCAGGAAAGGAAATCAATATTCACCAATCCGTAAGAGAATGGGTAACAGAATCAAAAAAACATCTACAAGTTCATCTTTTAAGTAACAATCCATCAGTTAACCGAATTGGTTCTGTAGCAAATCAATTAGGACTTACTTTTACATGTGGAGCAGCAAAACCTCGTAAAAAAGCACTAATGAAGACTCTTGAAGAGCTAAACACCAACCCATCAGAAGCCGCGATAATTGGTGATCGGCTATTTACCGATATTTTAGTAGGGAAAAGAATTGGACTATATACAGTTCTTGTTAAACCACTACTCCAAAATGGCTATCCCAGGGAAAATTGTAAAGTCCAATCTCTAGAAAAAAAAGTTGCAGGTTTAATAGGAGGAGTAGTTCAATGACATTGAGAGTCATAAAAATTGGAACCAGTTTACTGAGGGGGAGTAAGGAGAAATCAGATATTCAAATAATAAATAGCTATAGCAACTATCTGGCTGAAACCATTAAAAAAGGAGAAAAGATAGTTCTTGTTACTAGTGGAGCAGTAGGCCTCGGATCAATCAAGCTTGGATTAAAACAAAGGCCTATAGATGTTGTTTCTTTACAAGCAACTGCAGCAATAGGCCAAGGGCACCTGATGTCTCTTTATCAATCCGCCATGAAGCTTCATGGCATAACCGTTGCTCAAATTTTACTGACTAGATCTGACCTTAAGTCAAAGAAGGGTTATGACAATGCATCAAATACTCTTCTTAAGCTTCTTGAATGGGGAGTAATGCCAATAGTCAATGAAAATGATACTGTTTCAAAAGAAGAATTGTGTTTTGGAGACAATGACACTCTGTCAGCCCTTGTCGCTAGTGCAATAAATGCTGACCAATTAATTCTGCTTACTGATATTGACCGTCTTTATTCATCAGATCCCAAAAAAGACTCAACTGCATATCCCATCGCAGAAGTTCACTATCCAGATGGGTTAACTACCCTAGAAGCTCAAGCAACCAACTCAAAAGGTGGGACTTGGGGCACAGGAGGTATTACTACAAAATTGTCTGCAGCACGTATTGCCACAGATAGTGGCATAACCGTTCAATTGGCTGATGGCCGTGACCCTAGGGTTTTATATGAGCTACTCAATGGTTCCAAAATAGGAACTGTCTTCCACCCAAGTCCTACACCTATACGTAGTAGAAAAAGTTGGTTAGCACATGCTTTAAAGCCTCTAGGTGATCTTCATATAGATGAAGGTGCCTGCTTTGCTTTACAACATAAAGGAGCTTCTCTACTTCTTGTAGGGGTTAAAAGCATTCATGGCGAGTTCAGAGCTAATCAACCTGTAAGACTTTTAAACCCAGACGGGAACGAACTTGCGCGAGGGCTATGTTCATTAAGTAGCAGTGAACTACTTGATGCCAAAACATCAAGTCTACGCACCAAACGATCTCCTATTGTAATGCATAGGGATTTCATGGTAATAACTAGCAGGAAATCAATCCAATCATTCAAAGAAAATAATGATTCACCACTAAAGGCTTTATAAAATGCTTTTTACCAAATTAATTGAAGTCCTTAAAAAAAGTGATGCAGGCCTCCAATCCTATGAGGTCGGCCCTAATCCAGAAATCATTAGTGGGGCATCCATAGATCAAGGACAAGGAAAACAAATTAGTTTTCTAGAAAAAGACAATAAATTAATAGAAGCGCTAACTACCAGTGAAGTTGGAGCAATACTACTTCCACAAAATGAGGACCTTTGCTCTGTAGCTCAAGACAAAGGCATGGCTTGGGCCATTTTCAATGATCCCCGTTTGGCCTTCGCAGAAGCACTGGACTTCTTACACCCTAAAAAATCCGCTCCACTAGAGATTCATAACACTGCAGTAATTGGGGAAAAGGTAATCCTTGGGGAAGACGTATCAATTGGTGCAAATGTTGTTATTGGCGATCGTTCGATAATCGGCAATGGAACTATTCTTCACCCAGGAGTCATTGTCTACGAAGACGTTGTCATTGGTGAATTCAATGAAATACTTGCAAATGCAGTTATACATGCGGGCTCCAAACTAGGAAAAGATTGCGTAATTAATTCAAATGCAGTTATCGGGTCTGAAGGTTTTGGATTCGTTCCAACTTCAAAGGGATGGCGGAAAATGCCTCAAACTGGTTTCGTAATCCTCGAAGATGAAGTAGAAATTGGATCTAATTCAACAATTGATCGCCCGTGCGTAGGAGAAACCCTTATTGGAAAAGGTACTAAAATCGACAATCTTGTACAAATAGGTCACGGAGTTTCAACAGGCCAAGGTTGTGCCATTGCCTCCCAAGTCGGCATAGCTGGAGGAGCAAAATTAGGAAATGGCGTAATTCTCGCCGGGCAGGTCGGTGTTGCAAACCGCGCAAAAATTGGTGACCGAGTAATTGCCAGCTCAAAGAGTGGGATTCATGGTGAGGTCCGGGCAAACGAAGTTGTAAGTGGATTCCCAGCTATACCAAATCGTCTTTGGCTGCGTTGTTCGGCTGCTTTTAGCAAGCTGCCAGAAATCACAAAAAGTCTCCGTGAGCTCAAAAACAAAGCCAGTTAGTAATCTCTATTACTAATTCCATCGTTCCTGTATTGATATGCGTCAGCATCAGATTGTTCTTTTACCCGGTGATGGGATCGGACCAGAAATCACATCTGTAACTAAAGTCTTGCTAGAAGCTGTAAGTAAAAAGCATGAGTTTGAACTAATTTTCGAAGAGCATCAAATTGGCGGGTCAGCTATCGAAGCAAGCGGATTACCTTTACCGGACTCAACACTAAAAGCATGCCAAAAAAGCGATGCCGTTCTTCTAGCCGCTATAGGAAATCCAAAATTTGATACGCTTCCAAGAGAAAAAAGACCCGAAACAGGATTACTAGAATTAAGGGCTGGTCTCAACTTATTTGCCAACCTTAGGCCAGTAACTATTCGTCCTTCGCTCTTAAAAGTTAGCACCCTAAAAGAAGAGGTCCTTAAAGGAGTCGATCTTCTTGTCGTTAGGGAATTAATAGGAGGAATATATTTTGCCAAGCCGAAAGGACGCATAAAAACCGATGCCGATGAAAGAGCCTTCAACACAATGTCTTATTCAACGAGCGAAGTTGATCGCATTGCAAAAATCGCTTTTGATTTAGCAAGACAACGCAGAGGAAAGCTTTGCTCTGTTGACAAAGCAAATGTTCTCGATGTCAGTCAGTTATGGAGAGAGAGAGTCGATCTATTAAAACAACAAAATCCAGACATTCAGGTTTCCCACCTATATGTGGACAATGCAGCAATGCAATTAGTTAAAGAGCCTAGGCAATTTGATGTTCTGCTAACTAGCAATCTATTTGGGGATATCCTTAGTGATGAGGCTGCAATGATCAGTGGATCGATAGGAATGCTCCCTTCAGCTTCTCTAGCGAGCGAGGGTCCTGGTCTTTTCGAACCAGTTCATGGTTCAGCCCCAGACATTGCAGGGAAAAACCTAGCAAATCCATTGGCAATGGTTCTGTCAGCCGCAATGATGCTAAGAATTGGCTTAAAAGAGCTACAAGCCGCCAAGGCTCTAGAAGCTTCAGTGGACAAAGTCTTAAGTGCGGGGTATCGAACAATGGATCTTGCTGATGAAGGCTGTATAGAACTTGGATGTGAGGAAATGGGAAAGGAATTACTGAAAGTTCTCTGATTTCAAAATCTTCTTATAAGTCACCTATCTATCAAAAAACAGCTCTCTTTGGCAGGTGACCTGCCAAAATCGCATAGCAATTAGTCCTAGCGAAGATGTCGAAGCGCCACCCGGTTGTAGCCGTTACAGGTTCATCAGGAGCAGGAACAAGCACTGTAAAAAGGGCCTTTGAGCATATCTTCGCTCGTGAAAACATTGTTCCTGCAGTTGTTGAAGGGGACAGTTACCATCGTTTTGAAAGAGCTCCGATGAAGCAAGCCATGGCTGAAGCTCTTGCAAAAGGCGAAAACTTCTCACATTTCGGTCCAGAGGCAAATCTATTCGGAAAGCTTGAAGAGCTCTTCAAAACATATGGGGAAAGCGGCACTGGTGAGAAGCGTTATTACCTACATAGCCCAGAAGAAGCTAGTGAGCACAATGCTCGCCTTGGCACATCGCTAGAGGCTGGTCAATTTACTCCCTGGGAACAAATAGCAAAAGGCACCGACCTTCTCTTCTACGAGGGGCTACATGGTGGCGTTGTTGGAAAAGATCACGATGTCGCATCTTTTGCTGACCTCCTTGTAGGAGTTGTTCCAATAACAAACCTTGAATGGATTCAAAAAATTCACCGTGACAACGCCGAAAGAGGGTACTCGGCGGAAGCAATCGTTGACACAATATTACGAAGAATGCCTGATTATATAAACCATATAACTCCACAATTCGGAAGAACAGATATAAACTTCCAAAGAGTTCCAACTGTAGACACTTCTAATCCTTTTATATGTAGAAATATTCCCACTCCCGACGAAAGTTTTGTAATCATTCACTTTAGAAAAGGTTCGCGTGAAAAATGGGGGATTGATTTTAATTATCTTCTATCAATGATTCATGATTCATTCATGTCAAGTCCCACTAGTATTGTTGTAAATGGAGGGAAAATGGGCTTTGCAATGGAACTCATCCTAACTCCAATCATTCATAGGATGATTCATGAGAAATAGTTAAATCATTAATTACCCTTAGGTTAAACCGTTGATTAAGGATTATTTGCTTTTAGCAAATGTAAAATCATAAATAAGGCATCAAAGTCCGATCTTTAAAAACACTATTATTAGCAAATTAATTTAATTTTTTAGATTACTTTCTAAAAGACAAAAAACAAAGCTAGGTCAAAAAAGCAAATAGAAGTAACAAGAATAAATTACACATATAAAGAAGTGATTTATATTTAATTGTCAAGCTGGGACTGTCATCTAGATAATCAAAATCAATTTTTTGTTGTTTTGTTATAGCTTAAAGAACCTGGCGGGTCTTTAATAGAGGTAACAACTTTTAGATCCGTGTCTCTTTTTGATTGGTTTGCTGATCGACGCAAAGGCCAATTTGTAGGCAAAGTTACCCAAGAAACAGAAGAAAGTGATGGACTTTGGGGCAAATGTCCTGAATGTGGGCAAGTGGTCTACAGAAAAGACCTAATTGCAAATGCAAGTGTCTGCAGCAACTGTGGCTTTCATAACCGCATAAACAGTGAAGAGCGCATTGCCCTTATCGCCGATAAAAATAGTTTCAACTCGATTGATCGAGACCTAAGCCCTACTGATCCCCTTGGATTTAAGGACAGACGAGCATATGCAGACCGATTAAGAGAAAGCCAAGCAAATACTGGACTCAAAGATGGGGTTGTAACTGGAATTTGCCAGGTTGAAGAAATGCCCCTCGCACTGGCTGTAATGGACTTTCGTTTTATGGGTGGATCAATGGGTTCAGTGGTTGGGGAAAAGATCACACGTCTTGTGGAGCGAGCAACCAAGGAAAAGATTCCATTATTAATAGTTTGCGCTTCTGGTGGGGCTCGTATGCAAGAAGGGATGCTAAGCCTCATGCAAATGGCAAAAATTTCGGGCGCTTTAGAACGTCACAAAGAAGCTGAGCTTCTTTATATGCCACTTCTAACTCATCCCACAACTGGAGGAGTGACCGCTAGCTTCGCAATGCTTGGAGATCTAATTCTTGCAGAGCCTAAAGCTCTTATAGGCTTTGCTGGGAGGCGAGTCATAGAACAAACTCTCAGAGAAAAACTTCCTGATAATTTCCAAACGGCTGAGTACCTTCAACAGCATGGCTTCGTTGACACAATTGTTCCTCGAACAAATCTAAAAAAAACCCTTGCAAGTCTTATGAGAATGCACGGAAGTCGACAAATAAAAAATTCGAAAAGATAAAAAATTCTAAATTACTATCAATTCTTATTTAAAACACAAAGGCTTGAGATTGCAACAAAAACAACCTTTAATTACCTAGCTAAAAAAATCAACCTTTATTTTCAATTTAAGCAAAGTGGAAAGATGGCCCAAGTTAAAAAAAATTTGATTAATTATTTAGTCAATAAATTTTTCTATCACGAGGTTTCCTAAATGTCAAGCAGCTCTCAAAACAAAGAAAAAACATCTATTGCTATAGCAGGTCTTGGATTCGGAGAATCAGTTCATTTACCTGCTCTGAGAGCCAACAACAACCTTTTTCATCCTTTAAAACTTTGGCATCCAAGACTGGACCGCCTTAAAGAAGCCTGTTCAACTAACAACCTCGAAGGCTTAGAGAATTGGAAAGATTTACTCAACACTTCTTCTATTGACGCGGTAATAATTGCCACTCCGCCAGCACCACGATTTTTAATGGCCAAAGAAGCTCTTATGGCTGGCAAACATCTACTGTTAGAAAAACCGGTGACGCTATTTACCCATGAAATTGCTGAACTGCAACGAATAGCGATAACCAAACAACTCAGTGTGGCAGTTGATTTCGAATACAGAGCAGTACCTTTGTTCATGCAAGCCAAAAGGCTCCTTGACCAAGGAGCTATAGGAATTCCTTGGCTTGTAAAACTTGATTGGCTAATGGAAAGCAGGTCAAATCCATCTAGACCCTGGAATTGGTATTCGAATTCTGAGGAAGGTGGAGGGGTCATTGGAGCACTTGGAACACATGCATTCGATATTCTTCATTGGCTTTTAGGACCCACAACACAAATCTCTGGGCTCACTTCAACTTCTATAAAAGAACGCATAGATCCAAAGACAAGTAAAAACAAAAATGTGAGCAGCGAAGACGTTTGCATAGCTCAATTGACCTTAAGGACTCCCTATGGGAATGAAGCCGTTCCGGGTCAAGTATGTCTTTCATCTATTGCTCAAAAAGGAAGAGGCTGCTGGTTAGAAATATATGGAAGTGAAGGCACGCTCCTACTGGGCAGCCACAATCAAAAAGACTATGTACATGGATTTAGTCTAAGATTATCGAGATCAGGGAGCCCCCTAGAAGAAATTCAACCAGATAGTGACTTAATTTTCAAAACCACCTGGAGTGATGGCCGAATAGCCCCAGTAAGGCGAATTCAAAAATGGTGGTCAGAAAGTATTCAAAATGGCACTCCAGTTATCCCAGGGCTTAGCGAGGCACATAGGAGTCAAATGGTTTGTGATTCATTAAAGGAATCATTCTCAAGCGGTCTTGCGCTTCCAATCGATACTTTTGCGTGACATATATCACCTCTATCTTTTAAAGTCCTGGCCCAAAGACCCTACTAGGGTCCGCCAGATACTACGGAGACATCGATGGCCCTTGTTCCGCTAAGGCTTTTACTCGACCATGCTGCAGAAAACGGGTATGGAATCCCTGCATTCAATGTGAACAACCTTGAGCAGGTACAAGCCATCATGGAAGCTGCCCACGAAACTGACAGTCCAGTTATTCTTCAAGCTTCACGGGGTGCGCGAAGCTACGCAGGAGAAATTTTCCTTCGTCACCTCATCATTGCTGCAACAGAAACCTATCCGAACATCCCGGTAGTGATGCACCAAGACCATGGGAATGATCCATCTACATGCTATTCAGCAGCAATAAATGGATTCACATCAGTAATGATGGATGGCTCTCTAGAAGCGGATGCAAAAACACCCGCAAGCTATGAATACAACGTTAATGTCACAAAGACAGTCGTTGACTTTGCCCATTCAGTAGGGGTGAGTGTTGAAGGGGAATTAGGTTGCCTCGGTTCTCTTGAAACTGGGAAAGGGGAGGCAGAAGACGGTCATGGATTTGAAGGTGAATTGTCCAAAGACATGCTTCTTACTGATCCGAATGAAGCAGCTGACTTTGTCGCAAAGACAAAAGTAGATGCTCTAGCGATTGCTATAGGAACAAGCCATGGGGCTTACAAGTTCACTAGAAAGCCAACTGGTGAGGTACTAGCAATTAGCAGAATTGCTGAGATTCACAAAGCTCTTCCCAATACTCATCTGGTAATGCATGGTTCAAGCTCAGTGCCCCAAGAATGGCTAGACATGATCAATAAATTTGGCGGTGCAATCCCTGAGACTTATGGAGTGCCTGTTGAAGAAATCCAAGAGGGAATAAGGAATGGGGTCCGCAAAGTAAATATAGATACTGACAACAGACTTGCTTTCACAGCTGCTGTTCGTGAAGCCGCCGCGGCAGATCCAACAAATTTTGACCCTAGGCACTTCAACAAGCCAGCACGTAAATACATGAAGCAAGTTTGCTTAGACAGATACCAACAATTCTGGTGTGCAGGTCAAGCAAGCAAAATCAAACAAGAAAGTATTAATTACTACGCTGGTCTTTACGCAAAAGGCCAACTTGATCCAAAAACTGCTGTAGCAGCATAATCAAAATAAAAGCAAGGGAAGGGGATATTTTGTTATGTCCTTCCCTTGCCTTTTAACTAAAGAATATATTTAAAATTTTTAGACTTTTTATATAAAAATATGAACCTATCCCTTTATTTGATTTATTTAATCACATCAAATTAACCAAGAAGGGCCTCAATTATTCCTTTTCCATCAGTACCACCCAAAAGCGAGTCACACGCTCTTTCTGGATGTGGCATCAAACCAAGTACATTACCAGAGTTATTGATAATACCTGCAATATCATATATCGAACCATTAGGATTATGCTTATAGCGCAAGGCAATTAAGTTTTTATCCTGAAGCATATGTAAAGTGTCTTTACTACATTGATATCTTCCTTCCCCATGGGCAATGGGAAGCTTCAGATCATCCCCATTGGCATTAGTTTTAAACCAACAAGACTCTTTACTCACAACGGTTAAATCAACAGACTTGCAAATAAAATGAAGATCTCTATTCCTGGTCAGTGCACCAGGTAACAAGCCTAGTTCAGTTAATATTTGAAAACCATTGCAAATACCCAATACTCTTCCCCCTCTTTCAACAAATTCAACAAGGGAATTAAGGACT
This sequence comes from Prochlorococcus sp. AG-363-P19, assembly GCA_003280055.1. GTDB lineage: Bacteria > Cyanobacteriota > Cyanobacteriia > PCC-6307 > Cyanobiaceae > AG-363-P08. Next base: position 103,150 of record QCGG01000006.1, on the reverse strand, counting down.
GGTGCAAAACGAGCTATGGCACCACAGCGCAGATAATCTCCATAACTAAAGCCACCGGGAAGTACTACTGCCTCAAGACCAGACAAATCTGTAGTCTCATGCCATAAAAACTTTGTTGGAATCCCAAGAATACCTTCTGCAGCCCATTGAACATCTCTATCACAATTTGAGCCAGGAAAAACAACAACACCAATACTCATAGGAACCTCACTTTAAATTTTCTGAAAGTAAAGGGTAAATTTCTAGTTTCCAATCCTCTATAACAGGATTTGACAGGAGCCTTTCAGCAAGTATTTCGAGCTTTTGTCGTGCTTCATTCTCGTTAAGAGCCTCAATAGACAAATCAACGGACTTACCAATCCTCAATTTTTGAACACCATCAACTCCTAATCTGGTCGCTGCAGATTTAGTAGCTTCTCCGGCAGGATCCAAAACAGATGGTCTGAGACTAACCAATACACGAGCTTGGAAATTAGGCATTGCTTTAAGAAGAGAAATTATTCAGCATTAAAGTGAAATCACTATAGGGAGGTTTTTATAGGCAATGTAAAAGTACCAAACCTAATTTTCTATTACATTAATTGACCTAATTGAAACATGACCTTTTCCTAAACAAACGAGACATGTGCGATAACAAGTCGGAGTGCTTTTTGTATAACCATTCCCTCCACAACAAGAGCAAATAGCCCTAGAACTCATAGCAAGTTGTTGTAAAGACAAGACCTTTTCTTTTGTTTTGGTAGTCACTTGGGTCACTGAAACTCCTAATTATTTAAATATTCAAAAAAGGATCGGGGCTGAAAGTACCTTTTTTGCTCTTTAACGATCGCTAATTAAGGTGCTCTGAGCAACCTAATTGAGGTAATTGTTGATTTCTATTGATTTAGAGACCAAGAAGCTGTTCAGAGATCAACCTAAAAATTAATGCTATGAATACCCATCCACTGTTATTGAAGAAGGTAAGATGTTTGCATTAGATTGATTTGATGCTGAAATAAGAAGAAGTAATAGAAGTTTCTCCAAACGTCAGGCTATTGCGAAATCTCAAAGCACGATTCAGTCCAGCAGCTCTGGAAATTTTAACCTCAGTGCGATTCAAACCTTCTGGGAAAGGAAGAACACTCAATAACTTTGGCTTTCTAAAAAAAGCAACCTTGACTTCGATTGTCATCTATGCAACATACCAAAGCCTTCTCACAGCCTTAAAAACAGAGTCGCTAAGAAAGAAAGGTCTTGTGACTAGATCAAAGCAAATACAGATTCTAACTTCTTCTGTTCTTTCATCTGTATCTGATGGTGTGGCCAACACACTGCTTTTTGGCATTTTGTTACTTTGCTTTCCCTGGTTAAGTATCCCTTTCTCAATGATTGGACTTGTAGGTGTTGGTAATGCTTCAATTGAAATTTTCAATGCATTCTGGAACGGGCTTGAGATTATGCAACAAGAAAAACTTCTACAAGCTTCTATGGAAGCGGGTATAAATCTGCGTAGGTTTATAAGCGGACCCAATCTCGAGGGTGTTTTCAGCTGAGTTGAAAATATTGGCTTTATTTCTACGAACAAGCAACTAATAAAGCCTCTTTCATTTTTTCATCAGCGTTCTCTTGAAAAGAAAGGACGACGAAATCCAAACCGTTAGAAGAAGGTTGCCAAGCTTTTTCTGGAGCAGACTCATACCAGGTATTAATGCGCGGACCAACCATCTGAACTTGTAAAGGCAGTGCCTTCTCCTTTATCCAAACTCTGCCCTTTAGACGAGCTACCTGATGAAGCGACACAAGTTGAGGCAAAAGATCTATTAATTCCTCAATATCCAAATCACCCTCTAAACGAACTACCCCGCCGAATATCTCAACATGCCTATGCTCATGGTGATCATCCTCTAAGTTCAAATAGTCGTCTTTATTAGGCTCGATTTCCTTTTCTAGTCCTAAAATTAAGCTGGGGTCAATATTTCCCTTACTTATAGGAATCAATGGGGTTCCTGGCCGAACATATTTCTCTAGATCACACTTAAGATCATTAACAACTCGGTTCTCCAAACAGTCCAATCTACTAATCAATACCAAGTCGGCTACGTGTAACTGATCTGAAAACAACTCTTCAATCGATGACAAATGATCCAAGCTCGGATCTTCTTCACGTTGGAGAGCTAAGCCTTCTGGATCACCAACAGGACTTCCTTGAGAAAGTGCCTCACCATCCACCATGGTTACAACACCATTGACGTAAACATTTGCTCGAATAGCAGGCCAATTAAGAGCCTGCAATAGAGGAGTTGGTAAAGCTAAACCACTAGTTTCAATAACTATTCCATCAAGTTGATCAGAAATTTTCAAGAGTCTTTCCATCGTTGGAAGAAAGTCATCCTGAATAGTGCAGCAAAGGCATCCATTGTTGAGCTCTACTAAACGCCCATCAATCTCATCGTCTGAACAAAACCCACAACTTCTAATCAAGTCACCATCCAGGCCTATACTTCCAAATTCATTAACCATAATTGCTAATCTCTGCTTCCCCTCTAAAAGCAAGTGACGTAGGAGAGTTGTTTTTCCACTGCCTAGAAACCCAGTAATGACAGTTACAGGAAGCCGCTTCATAACAAAAATTCAAAAGGTGCCGCTTTAGGGTTAACAACCAAGACTTTCAAAAGTACTTACTCCAGTATGAGTATTAGTACCATTAGCCCTCAAACATAGGCCATTTTTTTGTAACTTATCTATGACAGCATTAGAAAAATCTGCTCCAGTGATTTCAGCATCAGTAAAGACACTTTCCATTAGCAATGCATTTGTCAAATTTGCATCTGTAAGATCAGCACCGTCGAAAAGACTCGCAAAGGCCACAATATCCTCCATATCTGCACCATGCAGATTTGCATTTTGAAGTTGACTGTTATTAAAAACCGCCCCTCGTAAGTCAGCCTCACTCAAATCAAACCCTTGAAGGTCTGTCTTTACAAATTCATAGCCAGTTAGAGCCTCCCCATGCATATCAGATGATATTTGAAAATCTCCTTGTCCCCTAATTTCTGGTGGAGTAATTGCCAAGGCAATTGAAGCAAAAAACCCTATTGTGCAAAGAGAAACAATCGGACCAACAAAACCAATTAAGCGCTGCCACATGGAGAAAAACAAAGTCACATCAAGAATTCAAATCCTAAACCAAGATTCCAGCAAATTCTCCTTCCAATTTAAAGACTTTTGATGCTCATGACCTTTGCCCTAAAAGTTGTAGTTCCTCCACACCCATTAATTTTTCACTGGCTTGCAATGCTTCGAGAAGCAGGTACACCTCCTGCAATCTACGCAACAGCCTTCGAAGAGCTCGGAAAATGGCTTACTTATGAAGCAGTAAGAGACTGGTTACCTACACGCATAGAAAAGATAACTACTAATCAAGGTACGGTACAAGGAACCATTATCGAAGGAAATGTCCCTTTGCTTGCGATACCAATTGTCCCTAATGGTATTCATCTTTGGAACGGAGCGAAGCACGTCCTTCCAAATGCTCAGAATTGTCTAGAAGGTATTCCAGCTGACATAAAAAAAAATGAAGGCATAATTTTATTTATAGATCAAATCGCTAGTGCCCAAAGAATTTTGAACGCATTAAAAAAACTTCGCGACCAAAATGTGAACTCTCAACGAATACGTGTGATCACCCCTTTAGTATCTAGTCCCGGTCTCAAAAATTTAGCAGAAGTCATACCAGATTTGACTATTCATTGTGCTTGTATAGATCCTGAACTGACTGCAAATAATGAAATAAAACCAGGGATTGGAAATCCAGTGTTGCGACTGAACGTCAGAGCAACAGACCCGACCTAGGATTACATCAATGCATCTACTCCCATGAGTCAATATCGCGAAGGTTCATCAAATGGAAGTCTTGCCTCACTAGTAACTGGGGCTGTATTAGGCGCTGCAGGCTTAGCCTGGTGGCTTTTCTCAGAAGCTGAGCGACGGCAAAGAACACGTAAGCAAAGAGCAATGCTTTATGCCCCTCGTATGCAAGATGGTTCTGAAGCTCTTGAGACTTCCTCTCCTAAATTAGATAATGAAAGCAGTGAGCAATTGGAAGAGCGAGTTGAACAACTCAATGCTGCAATAGCAGATGTACGTAAGCAATTAGAAGATCTAGGTGCAAGAAACTAAACAAGAAAGTATTTACTCCTTAAAGCAAAGCCCAGGTCACAAAAATCAACCATGCTTAGATCAAAGGCCATAACTCAAGGGATTCAACGGACACCGAATCGAGCAATGCTTCGAGCAGTTGGGTTCGGTGATGACGATTTCAATAAGCCGATAATCGGCATTGCAAATGGATACAGCACAATCACTCCATGCAATGTCGGGTTAAACGATTTGGCTAAAGCCTCAGAAGAGGCTCTTAGACAGGCAGGTGCCATGCCGCAAACATTTGGAACAATCACAGTTAGCGATGGCATCTCCATGGGCACAGAAGGTATGAAATACTCACTTGTTTCAAGGGAGGTGATAGCAGACGCAATAGAAACTGCTTGCAATGCTCAAAGTATGGATGGGGTGTTAGCAATTGGTGGTTGCGATAAAAACATGCCTGGAGCCATGCTCTCTATGGCAAGAATGAACATCCCTGCAATATTTGTGTATGGAGGAACAATCAAACCAGGAAGACTTAATAATTCGGACCTCACAGTAGTCAGTGCTTTTGAGGCTGTAGGCCAATTCGCAAATGGCAGCATTGATGAAGATCAACTTTTAGCTATTGAACAAAATGCTTGTCCTGGAGCTGGAAGTTGTGGTGGTATGTTCACTGCCAATACAATGTCTGCTGCAATCGAAACCATGGGGTTAAGCCTCCCTTTCAGCTCGACAATGGCAGCAGAGGATGACGAAAAGATAGAGAATGCAAAAGAAAGTGCTCATGTTTTAGTTAAAGCGATAGAAGCAAATATTCGACCTAGAGACCTTCTTACAAAAAAGGCTTTTGAAAACGCCATTAGCGTTATTATGGCTATTGGAGGCTCGACAAATGCAGTCCTTCATCTCCTCGCAATAGCGAAGACTGCAGGTGTTGATCTTGCTATTGATGACTTTGAAAGAATTCGGCAAAAAGTTCCAGTAATTTGTGATTTAAAGCCGAGTGGTCAATTTGTCACTGTCGACCTCCATAAAGCTGGCGGAATTCCTCAGGTAATGAAATTACTTTTGGATGGCGGATTGCTACATGGTGAATGCAGAACAATTCAAGGTAAAACATTAAACGACATTCTTCAGGAGGTTCCATCATTACCTTCAAGCTTACAAAAAGTCATTCGGCCTCTTTCAAATCCACTATATAAAAAAGGTCATTTAGCAATACTCAAAGGAAATTTAGCAACTGAAGGAAGTGTTGCAAAAATAAGTGGTGTAAAGACTCCTACAATTACTGGCCCTGCCCAGGTTTTCGAAAGTGAGGAATCCTGTCTAGATGCAATTTTGAACAACAAAATAAAACCTGGTGAAGTAATTGTGATCCGTTATGAAGGCCCAATAGGAGGGCCTGGAATGAGGGAGATGTTAGCTCCTACCTCCGCAATTGTAGGCAAAGGGCTTGGAGACAAAGTAGCCCTTATCACAGATGGAAGGTTTAGCGGAGGCACTTATGGCATGGTCGTTGGGCATGTAGCCCCTGAAGCAGCAGTAGGAGGGACAATTGCTTTAGTCCAGAAAGGCGACAGCATTACAGTCAATGCAGAAAGTCGTCTTTTACAATTGAATGTCGACGAAGAAGAGATTAGACGTAGGCGATCTAAATGGACTGCACCAAAGCCCCAATACACAAGTGGAGTTCTAGGTAAATACACACGACTAGTGAGCAGTTCAAGCAAAGGTGCTGTAACAGATCAGATCTAGAGAGCTCCTTAGGGAGAGGACAGTTGGAATAAAGCTTTAAGCCTACGAGCGAACGCCTCAATAAATTCGCCATGTATCGGGACTTCACATTTTTTACCAGTAATTCCATCCATCCACAAGGGATGTTTGCCATACCACAGCATTGGTCCCTCTGGCTGACTACACCAACTCAACATCAGGTTTACATCTTGTCCACTCCGATATATCTCAAGTTCAAGATCTCGCTCAGGGCAACGAGTCCCTTCGGAATCCCTTGACTCTATACGCACAGTTATATCGATTAAATCGTCAATATTTTTAAATTCTAAATTATTTACTTTAAAATCAATTTCACATTTGTCATTCAAAAGTACTACCGCATGACGCCAAGGCTTCAGGCAAATATCTGCCGCTTTAGCTATCATTTCAGAAGAATCATGATAGCGCTCAAGAAATTCCACTGATCGAGCGTAATAAAATATTTATAGGCCCTGAATTAAATTGAGTATTTAATTTACCAGGGCTACCAAATTTTGAATGGAGTAATTGAAATTGAGATATTTTGGATGAATCAAATTTTAGTGGAAAAGGAATAGGTTTTGCTCTCAAAGCCGGCTTTAGATCTCTAAAAAATATGTCAAAAAAAGTAGTCCCAGATTCACTTGTAGGGATCTCTGCAACCCATCTAATAGCACCCAAAAATCGCTCCGCAAAACCTGAAGATCTATTGCTAGTTGCTACTGCAAATTTAAAATTACGACCATCACCATCAAGAGCCAATCTAAATCCTTGAAACCTTGAGAGGTCTAAAGGTGGATCAATTTGGGGAGAACAACAACTGACAAAACCTCCCCCTTCTTCAACAACCTCGCCCCTTAAGACCAAGCCTTCTTGTGATACCTCACAACCTGCTTGACTAGAACCTCCCATAATTGTGTCATTAATGCAAATCCACTCAGAGAATTGTTTCTTATCTACTATTAAATTCATTGATTTTGAGTCCATTGGTTATTCAGTGTTTGAAAGGTAGTTATTTTCAAGCAAAAATTTTTGAAAAACTAAATTTTAAAAACAAACTTACAAGGGAATTTTTCAAAAGGTTATTCTACTGTAGATTTATCGGTAAGAATTAAAATCTCTGTTTTTGGTTGTACTAATCTAGCAGGAGTCCTTTCTGTTGATTCAGAAACATCCCTTAGTCGTTCAAGTGCCAATTTCTTCGATGCACCAGATACTATAAAAATCACTTTTCTAGCTGAATTGATTACTGGCGTTGTAATGGTTACTCTTTCCATGCCTTTACCTAGACAAGAAGTAACGTATTGATTACTAACTTTAAGTGAGTCAGTATATGGAAATAAAGATGCCGTATGACCATCATCTCCCAAGCCAAGAAGTATTAGATCAAAAATTGGTGGTTCTCCTAAGCAATGTTCTTGAAGAATCGTTGAAAAATTATTTGCACTTTCTTCTGGGCTAGAAAGTTCGACAGTAGGAATGGGGAAGAATTTAGCTTCAGATCCAGGACCAGACTCTAATAAAGTTCGTCTTAACATCTTTGCATTACTTCTTTCATCCGTTACAGCTACCCACCGTTCGTCTCCTAGGAACACATCAACTCTATCCCATGGCAAATGCTCTTTTGCAAGACGTCGGTAGGTTTCTTCTGGCGTAGAACCTCCAGAAAGAGAAATCTGACATCGATCTCTCTGGTCAAGGACAAGATCGATGCTTGATGCAATAACTTCACAACAGAGTCGAGCTAGATCATTTTGATCTTTGGCAATCATCAACTTATAAGTAGACATATTGTTATTCATTCAATCCAATTCGTATGAAAGATACCTTCTTTGTCTACTCTCTGATAAGTATGTGAACCAAAACAATCCCGCATAGCCTGCACAAGATTTTGTGGCAAGCGACCTGTCCGATAGCTATTTATGTAATCCAGCGTACTAGTCATACATGGTAATGGAATGCCACTAGTCACCCCACCTGCAACAACAGATGCCAAGCTAGACAATCTTTTATTTACTTCTGATGCGAACCAAGGATCTACCATGAGATTTGGCAAGGCAGGATGAGCATTAAAAGCACTTTGAATTCGAGATAAAAGTTGAGAACGAATAATGCAACCCCCTTTCCAAATCTGAGCGATAGACGGCATATCTAATTTGTAATCATATTGTTCCGAACCAAGTCGCAATAATTCCATCCCTTGCGCATAACTTGCAAAGCAAGAGAGCACTACAGAGTCCATCAAAATAGGCATGCCACTTTGTGGATCACCCAAATCAAAAGGTTTGATCGGAGGAGACTGAATTATTTTCTGAGCCGAAAGCCTCTGATCCTTTATTGAGCTAATAACTCTCGCATTAAGAGCTGCGTAAATTGTAGGAACAGGAGCACCAAGTTCTAACGCACTAAGCACAGTCCACAATCCTGTCCCTTTTTGTCCAGCCTTATCCATAATCTTCTCAACAAGGTCATCTCCATCTTCGGGATCTTTCACTCGAAGACAAGCCTCTGTAATTTCAACCAAATAAGACGAGAGTTCTTCAGTTTTATTCCACTTGCCCATAACTTCAGCCATCTCAACACCTGACATACCTGTAAGACGTCTCATAAGGTCATAAGCCTCAGACAAGATCTGCTCTATTGCATATTCGATGCCGTTATGAACTGTCTTCACGAAATGGCCAGAGCCTCCTGGGCCTATGTAAGTGACGCAAGGGCCATCTTCAACCTGCGCGGACATTCTGGAAACAAGGCTCTCAATAGCTTCATATGAGGCCTTGGTCCCTCCAGGCATCATGCTAGGTCCCTCAAGAGCCCCCTTAGAACCTCCGGAGATACCCATACCGATAAATCCAAAGCTTCTGCTCTCTAGATCAGAAACCCTACGCTCAGTATCGCGAAACTCAGAATTTCCTCCATCAATCAACAAATCTCCAGACTCTAAAAAAGGAGAAATTGTTTCTATAACCGAATCAATCGCTGATCCAGCCTTGATCATCATAAGAATCCTTCTAGGTCGCTCTAGTTTGCTCACAAAATCTTTCAGGTCTTTAGCTCCAAAAATTTGTTTTCCAGCACCACGTCCATTCAAAAATTGTTCAGTTTTGGTAAAGGTGCGGTTATAAACAACACTCGAGAAACCATTCCTCTCAGCATTTAAGACGAGATTTTCGCCCATGACACCAAGACCAATCAAACCAAAATGAGCCTTGGACATTTGAAGGAGACTATCTACTGGAGCTAGTGTGACTAAACCAAAGAAGACTTGCCGCAATATCTAGAGATTTGTCAGGAATAAACCATCCTTGCTTCAATTTAGCTTGTCAAACAGGTCCTTTCAGAAAAACAGAATTTATAAAGAATTCTAGACTGGCAAATTAAATAATAGTTCCATCAGAGATCGTGGCATTTTTAACAACAACCACTATCCCATTGCGAATATAAAAACCCTCATCAGGGCGATCAGCTTCTTCAATATTATCTTTATTGACTATTGCAACGTTATTACCAATTCGAGTGTTTTTATCCAATATTGCTCTTTGAACAGTAGTTGCTTCTCCAACTCCAAGTGGAATTCCTCCTCCTTGTCTCAACATAACTCGTTCCTCTGAAGACTCAACAAAATCAGATCCCATAACCAAAGAATCTTTGAGGACTACATCAGTTTCTACACGACTTCGGACTCCCAATACACAATGATGAATGCTGCAAGACTTAAGGATAGAACCTTCCCCAATTATCGAATCTGTAATCTGTGCATCTACAAGTTTTGTAGGGGGTAAATATCTGGGCCGTGTGTAAATAGGGAATTGTTCGTCATAAAAACTAAAAGGTGGTGTGGGTTGTTGAGTAAGTGCAAGATTAGATTCATAAAAAGCACCAATTGTTCCAATATCTTCCCAATAATCGTTAAAGACATAACTTTTTAAGCTGTCACCACGCGACAGAGCCTCAGGTATAACTTCCTTACCAAAATCCTTATACATAGGATTCTTATTTAAAAGATCAAATAATATATCTCTACTAAACACATAGATACCCATAGATGCAAGATATGGCTTTGCTTCTGAAGACTCTTTTGTAAGACCAAAACGTGAGGTGTCTACTGCCATTGCCTTTAAAGCATCACCCTTTGGCTTCTCACTAAAACTTTGAATATTCCCTTCTTTATCAGTTTTCATCAGTCCAAACCCTTCTGCCTGTTGAGGATCAACAGGTAGCGCAGCCACAGTCAAATCAGCTCCAGTGCTGCGATGATGATTAACAAAAAGGCTGTAGTCCATTCGATAAAGCTGATCACCCGAAAGTATTAAGTATTCATCAACATCCCATTCTTGGAATAACCACTGGTATTTACGAACAGCATCAGCAGTACCTTCGAACCATGAAGGACTCTCAGGAGTTTGTTGTGCCGCGAGAACCTCAACAAAGCCTTGACCAAAGGGTGCACTGAGGTTGTAACTCTGAGTAAGGTGCCTATTAAGAGAAGCGCTATTGAATTGCGTCAGGACATACATTTTATTAATGCCTGAATTAATGCAATTACTAATAGGAATATCAATTAAACGATATTTGCCAGCTAAAGGTACTGCAGGCTTAGCCCGCATCTTGGTGAGTGGGTAGAGACGGGTTCCAGCCCCGCCTCCAAGAATGATTGCTAAAACCCTTTTCATGCCGCCATCACAGATAGGCATTACCGAGCAAACCTAACGGACCATATGCACCATTAAGGCATTAAGCAATGCAGATCACATAACACGAAGAAAAGAAAAAAGGGAGCATACCTGCTAAAGGGCTATTGATCACTGGCTTTTGGATCCTGTAGGTCAAAGAGAAGCTCGACAATACTTAATGCATTTTGACGATCATTCCTACCTTGCGGAGCGCGCAATTTTGTGACCGGCGTATGAAGAATTTTGTTGATAATTCCTTTGCTTAAAGCTTCAACTACTTTTCTCTCCCTTGCCGAAAAATCCGGCCCCATTCGACTTAGAGCCTTTTGCAATTCCACAGCTCGAATTTCTTCTAGCGAAGATCTAAGGCGATTAATTGTTGGGACAGCCTCAAGGCTGTCCCACCATTCAAGAAATAATCTACCTTCTTCTTGAAGAAGGCCCTCTGCTTGAAGAGCAACTTGCTGTCTTGCTTCCTGATTTCTAGCAACAACTTCTTGAAGATCATCCACATCATGAGACTCAACCCCTTTAATACCTTCAACATCTGCTGAAATATTCCTGGGTACTCCAATATCTATAAGACGTAAAAAACCTTGCCTCTTCAAAGGAATAAGACGTGAAGCATCAATAATCGGTTCTTCAGCTGCTGTGCTTGTAAAGACAAGGGTGCAATTGCATAAGCAGTTATCTAATTCCTCTAATAAATGACATTTAACTGAAAGTTCCGGAAAGGAGGAAGCAAGAGACTCGGCTCGTTTCCTAGTGCGATTTAAAAGCACCAAATCAGAGCAACCCTTTGATTGGAGGTGCTGAAGGAGCAACCTACTCATTCGCCCAGCACCAACAACTGCGACTTTTTCCGACTCCAAACTAACCAAATCATCTTTACCAAGAGACTGACCTAGCTTGAGCTGTGCCAGCTCAACTGCAGCCGAACTAATAGAAACTGCTCCTGTACCAAGACTTGTTTCACTCCTAACACGTTTGCCAGTGCTGACTGCTTGAGTCAGGAGCCGATTAAGTATTGGGCCCATTGAATTGTGCTCTTGGCCAAGACGCACCATTTTTTTTACTTGAGAAAGGATTTGGCCCTCTCCTAAAACCAAGCTGTCTAGGCCCGCTGCAACTTTCAATAAGTGGGCTATAGCCTCATCATGATGAAAGACAAACAAATGAGGCGAGAGCTCCTGAAATTCAATTCCGGAATATTCGCAAAGAAAATCATTTATTGCATGAATCCCATTTTGAGGATCACGAACAACTGTATAGATCTCTAATCGATTGCAGGTACTAAGAATTGAAGCCTCAAGAATCTCATTATGTTCCTTTAAGGATTTTAATGAGGACTTAATAGTCTGCTCTTGAATGCTGAGCTTTTCCCGGATCTCCACCGGGGCCGTTCGATGACTAAGACCGACGACGGCAATGTGCATAAAGTCTTTCCTTTAGAGAGCTTATTTAATTGAATTAGTTAGCTTAAGGCGATGCTCTTAGCACCTTCCTTGATATGAACGGTATTAGTAAACCTTGCTGTGTTGTCCAAGGTGCTAATAACAAGACTGCTTGTGCGAGTGCAATCTACTTCAAACTTCACTCCATGGAATAACAATCCATCAGTTATGCCACTTCCTGCAAAAACAACATTCTTCCCTGAAGCCAGTTCTTCTGCTTCATAGACCTTGTCTATATCAGTTATACCCATTTCATTTAATCGGGCGATATTGCCTTCTTTTGTGTAATCGGCCCATTCACTAGTTTGGGCAATTGCAGGGTCATAAACCAATTGACCTTGAAAATGCCCTCCAAGAGCTCTCATCGCAGCTGCTGATATAACACCCTCTGGAGCCGCTCCAATCCCCATTAGACAATGTGTACCGGTGCCTGCAAAGCCACATGCAATAGCAGCCTGGACATCGCCATCTGAGATAGGCTGAACTCGTGCACCTGTAGAGCGAATTTCAGAGATCAGGTCCTTGTGCCTAGCCCTATCCATTACAACTATGGTTAACTCATCAATCGACATATCAAGACATTGACTAAGAATCTTGATGTTCTCTGTCGCAGATTTACGAATATCAACCTTACCCTTAGCAGAAGGGGGAGCAGCAAGCTTTTTCATGTAAAAGTCTGGTGCATTAAACAGTCCCCCTCTGTCAGAAGCTGCTAAAACCGCCATTGAGCCGCGTTGATTATTCGCACACAAATTGGTCCCCTCACAAGGGTCAACTGCAAAATCAACCCCAGGTCCATTTCCGCTACCAACCTTCTCTCCGATATAGAGCATTGGAGCCTCATCCCTCTCTCCCTCGCCTATCACAATTCGACCTTGCATCTCTATTAGGCCCATGCGATTTCGCATTGCCTCCACGGCTGCAGCATCTGCCTCATCCTTCTTTCCTAAACCAGTCAATTGAGCAGAGGCAATGGCTGCTTGTTCAACAACCTCGAGAATTTCTTGAATAAGGGTGCGGTCCACTGGATAGGTAAGCGATGAGGATTTGTAACCCAAGAGAGAAATAAAGCTGTGGTTCTATTTAGAACGAAAAATCCTTTGCCTTTTGTTATTAGGCAGGAAGACAGCGATCAATCTGAGCTCTTAAGCGCCGACAACTGTATCAGTGCAAGTAAAACTCAAATGGTCTATACCCTCCAATCAATAGAATCAAGTTTCATCACGAAAGATCGATGAGCACCAAGCAACTGGTAGTAGCCCCCTCAATCCTCTCAGCAGACTTCTCAAAGCTCGGAGAGGAAGTCATTGCAATAGACAAGGCAGGTGCTGACTGGATTCATGTAGATGTAATGGATGGTCGTTTCGTCCCTAACATTACGATTGGCCCACTTATCGTTGAAGCTCTCAGACCTGTTACATCTAAACCATTAGACGTCCATTTAATGATTGTTGAACCAGAAAAATATGTAGGAGATTTTGCAAAAGCAGGCGCAGATCACATTTATGTTCAAGTAGAAGCATGCCCTCATCTGCATAGAAATCTTTCGCAAATCAAGGATTTAGGCAAGAAAGCCGGAGCCGTGCTTAATCCCAGCACACCACTTGACACACTCGAATATTGTTTAGAGCTTTGTGATCTTGTCCTAATAATGAGTGTTAACCCCGGTTTTGGAGGACAAAGCTTTATAGAAAGTCAAGTACAAAAAATTAGAGATCTTCGGGAAATGTGCAATAAAAAAGGCCTTGATCCCTGGATAGAAGTTGACGGTGGAATTAAAGCTGACAACGCATGGAAAGTTATAGAAGCTGGTGCAAATGCAATAGTTAGTGGTTCAGGTGTTTTCAACCAACCTAGCTATTCAGAAGCAATTAAAGGAATTAGGAATAGTAAACGACCCTAAAATATATAAATAACAAATTTTATCTTTCACAAATGAAACACCTATTTTATTAAAACAGTTTAATCAAGAAACCAGCCATAACTATGAAGACCTATACCCATAAGATTAACACCTATATAACATAAAATAATCACAAAGAAGCCTGTTACAGCAACAATTGCAGGCCTCCTGCCACTCCAACCTCTTGTAAGTCTTGTGTGGAGATAAGCGGCATAAAAAAGCCAACAAACCAATGCCCACGTCTCCTTAGGATCCCAACTCCACCAGCTTCCCCAGGCATCATTGGCCCAAACAGCTCCACTGATCAAGCCTACAGTTAAAAGTAAAAACCCAACTGTAATTATTCGATAACTTAAGCTGTCTAATTGCTCCGCTCTAGTTAGATCTATTGGACTAAAGTTAAATTGATAATTTGCATCCACTTTTGGATTTGTTTTATTAGCTCCTTTCCGAAATCCGCCTATTCCAATTGAACTACTTCGAAGCTCTAATGAATCTTGACTGTCGACAAAAATAACGCCCATTGACAAAGCAGAACCTATTAATAAAGACGCATAGCTACACATAATCACACTCACATGCATAATCAACCAACTAGAACGAAGAGCTGGCACAAGAGGAGAGGCTTCTTGCAAAGTTGAAGGCAAAACAAAATTCGCAAAACCTATTGAAACTAAAGCCAATGGCGTAGAAATTGCTGCAACTAGAGGAGATGGCCAAGAACGCTCTGCCAAAAGCTGAGTAATAGTAAAGGCCCAAGCCAAAAAGCAGAGAGATTCATAGAGATTACTTATAGGAAAATGACCTGAACTCCACCAGCGCAAAATCAATAGAGCAGTAAGAAGAAGATTGGCCAATGAGATCAAAAGCCTTACTAAAGAAGAGGTTTTGTTTCCACCAGCCGACCAAAAAGCAAAAGGAAGAGCAAAAAGAAGCAAGCCAAAAGAAACCAATGCTAATGAAAACACTGGATCCTCTAATGCGTTAGGAATCAAAACCAAGCTGATCATGAAATTCATAAAAGAACAAAAAAGTATTATTTTCCTTTCAAGAAAGAGTTCATCTGTTTGCCTCTTCAAGCAAAAACCACCCACATAACATTGAGATAACCACAGGGGACCAAGCTGCAATAAAAGGGAAAAGCGTACCTTTTACCCCTAAAGAGCTAAAACTAAAGCTGAGAACATAATACATAAGTATAAGAACAACGCTTATTCCAAAACCCTGACTTCTACTTGTTCTAGAGTTAGGTTTTGCACCGAGACTACTACCAATTAAGCCAAAAACTAAGCAAGCCATAGGGAGTGTAAATTTTTCTTGAATACGTACTTTCATTCGCCTTGCCTCCTTACGATTACCAGCTTCTGCATATAGTCTTTGTGCTTGGATCGCCTCATTCACAGTCATATTATTAGCATCTTTTGGCAATCTAGAAATCCTTATAGGGGCTGAACTTAAGGGATATAAATATCTATCAAACTCTGCAGAAGTAGTATCTCCATTTGGAGTAGTAGTGAGAACTTGCCCATCAAGAAATTCCCATTTAGACTCCTTTTCATTCCAAATTGCTTTATCTGATGTAAGCATCTGAGTATATCCAAATCTCGAAAAATCAAGTACAGTTACCCCCTTCATTTGACCTTTTCTAAATTCTCTTGCATAAAATAATTGAGCCAGGCCTTTTTTTCGATCACGATCATTTGAAGTAGTTATTCTTCCAAAACGAGAATAAATTATGTCGTCACCCTTTTCTGTTGATATAGCCTTACCCAATGCGCGTTGCAATGTAAATTCAGCATATCTATTTGCCCTGGGAACGATTACATCATTAAAAGTAAACGTCATGCCTGTCATTAAAATTGAAAGAAGAATTGCTGGGGCAATCATTCGCTTTGTACTAACTCCAACACTCCTCAAAGCCTTTAGCTCACTATTTGCAGAAAGCCTGCTAAAAGCCAACAATGTGGCCATCAATGTAGCCATTGGAAATGATATAACCAAAAAACTAGGAAGTCTAAGTATTAGAACCTTTACTGCCGTAAAAACTGGCAAACCTGATTCAACAATTTTGCGCACCAAATCAAACATTACCCCCACAGAAAGAGAAACGACAGTAAAAGCTGCAATCGCAAAAATCAATGGTGCAAGAAGTTCACCCAAAATCCATCTATCAAGCAAAGGAAACTTTTTCCAGACCGACACAAAATATCTTCTGCTAAGGAAATAAAGAACATCGGATTCTTTAAATCTAACTATTCGCAAAAAGTTCAAAGCTGGAAACCCTCTCCTAGATAATGGCGTCTTACTAGAGGATCATGCGCAACCTCATTCGATCTTCCTGAAGAGAGAATCTTCCCATCAGTAAGAATGTAAGATCTCTCGGTAATTGCAAGCGTTTCCCTTACATTATGATCAGTAATAAGTATTCCCATTCCACTTTTGCGTAGGTCCTGAATTAACTCTTGAAGATCAGCCACAGCCAAGGGATCGACTCCTGCAAAGGGTTCATCTAATAGCAAGTAGCGTGGTCCCCTTTCACCAACTGCAAGAGCTCGTGCTACCTCACAACGCCGCCTCTCACCGCCAGATAATTGATAACCCCTTCGGTGCAAAAAAGATCCAAGTCGGAATCCTTCTATCAATTCCTCAAGACGATTTTTTAATAACCCTGACGGCAATTGGCTTTCAGTTAAAGCCAATTTCAAGTTTTCAAGAACAGTTAATGCTCTAAAAATACTTGGTTCTTGAGGCAAGTACCCAATACCTAATCGAGCTCTATAAGGCATAGGTAAAATACTTACAGGCTTACCATCTAACAAGACCTGCCCATGATCAGGTCTTAATAATCCAATGACCAGATTAAAAGTAGTTGTTTTACCAGCTCCATTAGGCCCCAAAAGTCCAACCACTTCACCAGGACTCAATGTCAATGAAACGTCTCTAACCAAAGGCCTACCAGCCATTGTAAGAGCAACATTTGATAAAGAGAGGCTCATTCGATAATTAGTTCCAAAGATTTTTGATGTTCAAAAGTAACTTGAAAAGCTTGAACATTTAGCACAACCATTAACAAAGAGGATGATGATCTTTTTGAAATTCATCCAAAAAGTTATAATCGAGCATTCAATATTGGTAAAGCAAATATATCTGGATCTGCATTTTGCTGTAACTGTTTCAGACGCTCTTCAACAGAACAACAAAAGCTATCAAGATCAAAACCTAAATCAGGTGTCCCAAAAGTCCTAAGTCTTCCTAAACCCTCTCCCAAAAGAATTGTTGCACCCATATTGTTACCTCTTTCTAAATGCAGTTGAGCAACAGCGACCTGCAGCAGCCCTTGAAGAGTTCTTCTCTCTTCTCCAAAAGACTCATGCCAAAGCTCTTCCAAAACATCATGTGCTTCGTACCATTCTCCACCATTAAAAAGATTCGCTGCCTTCATCAAGCGATTTTGCTGTGATTTTTCACTCACTGACAAATCCACGATCAGCGCTTAGCAAGTTTCTTAGAAGGAAGCTTTCTAAGACGAATTGACTCTGGGGTAACCTCTAGCATTTCATCTGGACCTATATATTCCAAAGCCCTCTCTAAAGTTATTTGCACGGGACTTTGAAGGGTATCTAATTCTTCAGCACCTGAAGAGCGCATATTTGTTAACTGTTTTGCCTTGCATACATTAATTTCCAAATCCTGTGGACGATTGTTCTCTCCAACAATCATCCCTTTATAAACCTTGGTTCCTGGGGTGATAAAAAACTGACCTCGATCTTCTGCATTTTTTAAAGCATAAAAAGTTGCAGTGCCTTCTTCAAATGCAATCAGGACACCATTTCTTCTCGTCTCAAAATCTGCACTCATTTTTCGATATTCAAAAAATGAATGACTCATTATTCCTTCACCCCGGGTTGCTCTTACAAACTCTCCTCTAAAACCTATAAGACCTCTAGAAGGCACCAAAAATTCCAATTGAGTTCTACCATCAAGACCTGTTTCCATGTTTTGCATCTCCCCTCGTCTTCCACCAATCTTTTCGATACAAGCACCAACTGCCTGCTCAGGAACATCCATCACAAGTGTCTCAACAGGTTCGCAACGAATGTCATCAATTGTTCTAAAAATCACTTGAGGTTGAGACACCTGAAACTCATAGCCTTCCCTTCTCATCGTTTCTATAAGTATTCCTAGATGAAGTTCTCCACGACCACTTACAGCGAAGCGATCAGGTGAGTCTGTTTCCTCAACCCTTAAAGCGACATTTGTCAACAATTCCTTTTGAAGTCGATCACGAAGCTGACGACTGGTTACAAATTTACCCTCCTTACCTGCAAAAGGTGAATCATTCACTACAAAAGTCATCTGCAAAGTAGGTTCATCAACCTTGATTAAAGGGAGAGCCTTTGGCTCATCAGGGCATGCAATTGTCTCACCGATATTTACATCATCAAAGCCTGACAAAGCAACCATATCCCCTGCATTTGCATGGTCAATTTCAATTCTCTGCAAACCTTTAAAACCAAGCAATTTACTGATTCTGCCTCTTTTTACACTTCCATCATCTTTAATTAAGGATGCATTTTGACCACTTCTTATTACACCATTATGCACTCTTCCTATTACAATTCTACCTAGAAAATCTGAATAATCTAATGTAGTTATTTGAAGCTGAAGGGGCTTATTAATATCACCTATTGGTGGTGGCACATGTCTAATAATTGCATCAAAGAGAGGCTTCATGTTTTCACTTTCAGTAGCCATATTAGGCTTTGCAAAGCCTCCCAAACCACTACCAAAAAGATAAGTAAAATCACATTGGTCGTCATCAGCACCTAACTCAATAAAAAGATCAAGAACCTTGTCAACAGCTGTTTCAGGATCAACACGGGAACGATCAATCTTGTTTACAAATACAATTGGTCTAAGACCTTGCTCCAGAGCTTTCTTTAAAACAAATCTAGTCTGAGGCATTGGTCCTTCATTAGCATCTACGATTAGAAGGCATCCATCTACCATCCCTAAAACTCTCTCAACTTCACCACCAAAATCAGCATGACCTGGAGTATCAACAATGTTGATACGTGTATTGTTATATGTAACAGCTGTATTCTTAGAAAGAATAGTTATCCCTCTCTCTCTCTCTAAATCGTTTGAATCCATCACACACGTAGGAACAGCTTCATTGTCTCTAAAAATGCCTGACTGGGAGAGAAGTGCATCTACTAAAGTTGTTTTGCCATGATCAACGTGTGCAATGATCGCAATATTTCGGATCGACTCGGTCTGAGAAGACATAGGAGAAAAAATACCAGAAGAAATAGTGAATGAATTCAGGGAAGCAAAAGATAGTGTTCTCAGCCTAAGGAGCCAATCAGCCAAGAATGATTTGACTTTCAGAGTCGTTGAACCTTAACTGATACAAGTAAACACCATAGAACTTAAGCCTTAATTTTACTAATAGTTTTAGTGAGAATGAATCCGCGCCTTCTCAAATTCTCGCAGAGCGTCTGCAGATCCCTCAAATCTCCAATGCCAAGGTTCGTAACTCACACCTTGATGATTACCCTCTGGGAAAGAAAGCGTGAAGTGATATCTAGGAGCATTCCTTTGAAGCCATTTAAAAGCCCTAGTGGTATGAAATTCCTCACGAAAATGAGTTTCAGGTCTAGTGGCATCACCTAAGTCAATTGCATAGCCAGTGCTGTGCTCTGAATAACCAGGTGGAGCAGATACTTTAGCCCTCTGAGCTGCTGTCTGATTTCTATGAGATTTGACATCAAAAAAGATTTCCTTTTGTAATTGATGAGATCGATAACCACTAAGCAAACTAAGAGAGATCCCATCTAATGCTGCTGCAGAAAGCATCTCATTCAAAGCTTTTGCTGTATCTAAATGAACCCTTACACCTGGATAAACGCTGACCAATTTAGTCGGATCAGCCTCTGAATAAGGGAAATGCCCCAAAAGCCGTCCATCTAAAGAAACATTTTCATTACTAATTGGCTCTAAATCAAGAGGAACTTTCATAAGCGAGGTAGGCCTATATCTAATAACAAAAAAGGGAACGAGTGCAATCACTCCAAAAAACAAAAAAACCTTCATCAAAGGAGGCCTTCTTGAGACTGACCTGCTAGCCACTGGGATGTCATCCCTAAGCTCTTTGAAGCGGCCTGTCATCGAGACAAAAAGAAATAGAAAATGATGTTTCGATAGTAACGGGCTAAGCTGTAGAGCTCAACAGAATCCCTTCTTAGGGTGTTATTTTTCAAAAACAACTCCAAGGAAAGGCATAACAAATGATGCGTGTTGCAGTGGTTGGTGGTGGACCAAGTGGTTCATGTGCAGCTGAAATCCTTGCAAAAGCTGGCATAAAAACCTGGATATTTGAACGCAAGCTCGACAATGCAAAACCGTGTGGAGGTGCAATCCCCCTATGCATGGTCTCTGAATTCGATCTACCAGAGTCCATCATTGATCGAAAAGTCCGCAATATGAGGATGATTTCGCCATCCAATCGTGAGGTAGACATAAGCCTTGACAAGGTTTATGGAGAAACGGATAACGAATACATAGGAATGTGCCGAAGAGAAGTGATGGATGCCTTCATGAGAAACCGAGCAGCAGAGCTGGGAGCAACCCTCGTAAATGGATTAGTTACCAAGATTGATACAGGTACTAACCGTCAAGGCCCATACACTCTTACGTATTCTGATTACTCAAATGGAGAATCCACTGGGGAAACAAAAACTCTTGAGGTGGATCTACTAATTGGGGCAGATGGCGCAAACAGCCGCGTAGCTAAAGCAATGGATGCAGGTGACTACAACGTAGCAATCGCATTTCAAGAGAGAATTAAACTACCTGAGAAAGAGATGAAATACTATGAAGACCTTGCTGAGATGTATGTAGGGACAGATGTTTCGCCAGATTTCTATGGTTGGGTTTTTCCAAAATATGACCATGTTGCCGTAGGCACTGGAACCATGCAAAAAAACCAATCCCTCATAAAAAGCCTACAAGTAGGTGTTCGTGAACGAGCTAAAAAGCGTTTGGTTAATGGTGAAGTTATTAAAGTTGAAGCACATCCAATCCCTGAGCATCCAAGGCCAAGAAGAGTTGTAGGCAGAATGGCTCTCGTAGGAGATGCTGCAGGTTACGTTACTAAAAGTTCAGGAGAAGGAATCTACTTTGCTGCAAAAAGTGGAAGAATGTGTGCAGAAGAAATAGTAGAAGCAAGTAGATCTGGGGAAACAATTCCTACTGAAACAGACCTCAAAAAATACTTAAAGAAATGGGATAAAAAATATGGCACCACATATAAAGTCCTCGAAATTCTTCAAAATATTTTCTATTCCAACGATGGAGCTCGTGAAGCATTCGTAGAAATGTGTGACGACATGGATGTACAACGTCTTACCTTTGACAGCTACCTGTATAAAACTGTTGTAACGATGAAACCCTGGCAACAACTAAAACTAACTCTTTTAACATTAGGGTCAGTACTAAGAGGAAGAGCGTTGGCCCCAGAAAGTTATACTCCAGTGCCTTCTGCAGTTAGAGATGATGATGAAGTCAATAAAATGCTAGCCGTAAGCACTATAAAAGGCGGCATTAAAGTTGAAAAAAATAAAGTCTCAAAATAAATTCTTGGTAAAAATTAAATCTAAGCTAGCTGATTAACTTGCTAAAGTCAGCCAAGATTGATGCCTGGTTTCGTAGTACCCCTAGTAATTTCAATCGATTAGAGCGTATATTAATGTCATCTGACATAACCATTACACTTCCTTCACCATCAAAAAAAGAAGCCAATGCATCAGATCCAGAGGAAAGTCCTTCAGCCAGATCTTCATAACATACTCCAGATACATTTGTCGCAATTGGCTCTAAAGTTACTAATACATTTAACATTTTTCTCTCACACTCTTTCTCAAAAAGTTCTAAGTCTATAACCTCTAAAGGTCTTAAACTACACTTTGGCAAATCTCCTTTTTCAGCAAGACGTGATGCTCGCGTCACAACTGCCTGCAAATCAGATAGCTTTCCGTTTCTCCTCATTTCCAGCAATAGCTCAGCACGTACTCTTACATCTTCAGGGTCAGAAAGAATTCGACTCGGTGAGATTGAATTGCCTGCTACTGCCTGTACTATATCAAAATCAATTTTAAAATCTTCAAGCAGCTTGATAATTCTTTGACGGAAGAATTCCGTCAAAGAATTATATAATTTTAATTGATCATTTTCAAAGTCAGGAAAAAGTTTATTCCAATATTGAATTGATTTTTTTAAAATAGTATCTAAATCTAATTTCCAATTATTTTCCCACACTATTTGCAAAATACCATTAGCAGCTCTTCGAAGTCCATAGGGATCAGACGAACCGCTAGAGCGGCCTCCTCTAGAAAATATACTGACTAGCAATTCAATTCTTTCAGCTACAGCTAAAATCGAACCGGCTTGAGATGATGGCAAGGAGTCATTAGTACCACGAGGTAAATAATGCTCTGCAACAGCTAAAGCGACTGCTTTGTCCTCCCCTTCCATAAGCAAGTATTTACCACCTATGACACCTTCAAGCTCAGGAAACTCTCCAACCATATGACTAACTAAATCATGCTTGCAAAGAGATGCTGCCTTAAGGAGATTAGCTCCCGAATCTTTGTCAACATGTAATTGCCCAATCAAAGAGTCGACTAACCATTTAATACGATCAACACGATCCAATAACGATCCTAAACCTTCAGCAAAAGTAACGGTAGATAATTCTTGTGTACGTTCAGAACTCTTTTTACTCCTATCTAAATTAATAAAAAACTCTGCATCTGAAAGTCTTGCTTTTAAAACACGTTCATTTCCCAACCTAACTTTATTAATTGAAGAGCTAAGCCCATTACCTATGCATAAGAACTTAGGCAACAAAACATTTCTAGAATTTTCAACTAATTGATCTTTCGAGTAATTATCTACATACAGTGGTACATAACGTTGATGAGCCCTCATAACAGTACTAAGCACCTCAGGGGGTAAATCAAGATACTTTTCAGGAATAGAGCCTTCAATCAAGACAGGAGACTCCACTAAATCTATAAGCTCTTCAAATAAACTTTTTGGCAAGTCTGGTTTTGCATTTAATGCTTTTGCTGCCCTGTCAATCTGATCCTTAATAAAAGTGGCTCTTTCATCTCGATTGACAATCACTCCCGAAGAGCTGAGAGTCTTCTCAT
Source organism: Prochlorococcus sp. AG-363-P19 (assembly GCA_003280055.1). GTDB lineage: Bacteria > Cyanobacteriota > Cyanobacteriia > PCC-6307 > Cyanobiaceae > AG-363-P08. Next base: position 80,028 of record QCGG01000006.1, on the reverse strand, counting down.
AAGCATCAGCTGAAGGAATACTAATTAGCCCTTCATATAGTCGATGCCCCCTACTGTTCTTGCTAGAAAAAATTTGCGGATCAGTCCCATTAAGCGCGACAGGGATTAACTCTTGGTCAAGAATCGCAACCAACCACCTAATAGGACGAGAAAATCGCATCTGACCTTGCCCCCAACGCATAAATCGTCGGCCTTGGAGACTATTAACCCAAGAGGGAATCTGTTTTTTTAGAATCTCAGAAGTGCGCGCACCAACCTGCTTTATATTCGCAAACACAAAAGAACCCTTCTCCGTATCTTTTATTAATAAATCCTCTATAGGGATACCAAGCCGTTTAGCAAAACCAACTGCTGCAGAAGTAGGAGAACCATCATTAAAAGCCTTCTCTGCAGGGGGTCCCTTCCTTAGATCATTGTGATCCTCAGCCGAAGTTGCCAGATTCCTAATAAGCAAAGCTATTCTTCTAGGAGTGCTATTGCATGAGATAGAGCCATATGAGACTCGCAACTGTGCCAAGTCAGAACGAACAAATTCCTCGAGCTGAGGCAATACAAGACGAGCGAAGTCAGCAGGAAGTTCCTCGGTCCCGATTTCAAGAAGAAAGTTGGGCAAATCTAAAAAACCTTGTTTTACATACTTTATTGAAAGTTGAGCAAAAAAAGTATTCTGCTTTTAGCTACCGTAGACAAGGAGAGATTTAATGCCGTGAAAGAAGGTGTAAAGTCCACAAAAAAAGATCTAGAACAAGGGTTTCCCGCTTGCATTGCAAATGCAAGCGAACCAAGCAAGTTCGAAAAGTTTAAGGAAACTAGCAATTATCTACGAGAACCACTATTTACTGAACTAAGAAGTAATAGCAACCACTTTTCTAATGATGCTGTACAACTTTTAAAGTTTCATGGGAGCTATCAACAAGACAATAGAGACAAGAGAAAGCGGGGAGAGGATAAAGATTGGCAAATGATGCTTCGTCTTCGTTGTCCCGGGGGTCGGATTTCACCAGGTCTATTTAATGCTCTCGATTCCTTATCAGAAAATCTGGGCAACAAGACCTTAAGAGTAACGACACGTCAGGCATTTCAAATGCATGGCATTCGCAAAGACAATTTGCATGAAGTAATCAACAAAATCATTTCTTCATTTGGATCCACATTGGCAGCTTGTGGCGACATTTCTCGCAATGTCATGGCCCCAGCCGCACCTTTCACAGAGGGTGCATATCCAGCAGCAAGAGAATTGGCCAAAGAAATCGCAGACCTTCTTAGTCCGCAAGCTGCTGAGGAGGCTTATCTTGAGCTTTGGGCAGACGGAGACTTAAGTTATAAAATCAATCCAAGCAAGAAGGTAAGAAAAGTACGTAGCAAGCAAACTAAAAACTCTGTATATAGCGGTGATAAAAACGAACCTCTTTATGGTCCTACATACCTTCCTAGAAAATTTAAATGTGCAGTTACTGTACCTGGTGACAATTCCGTTGATTTGTTAACACAAGATATTGGAATAGTTGTTTTTACTAAGAAGAATGGTGCTTTAAAAGGTTGCAATGTTTATGTCGGGGGCGGAATGGGAAGAACTCACAACAAAGAAGAAACTTTTGCAAGAGTAGCCGACCCCTTGGGATATGTAGATGCAGAAAATATCTTAGAATTAGTTCAAGCAATATTAGCTTTGCAACGAGACTACGGTGATCGAAGAATTAGACGCCATGCTCGTATGAAATATCTTATCAATGATCAGGGTATAGATTGGTTTAAATCAGAACTTAGAAAATATTTTATTCATAACATAGAGAAATTAAAAAAAGAAGGTAAAGCCTCTATAGAAGATTATTTAGGTTGGCACAAGCAAAGCAAGAAATTGTGGTTTGTTGGCATACCTTTATTAGCTGGAAGATTATCGGGAGAGATAAAGGAAGGGCTAAATAAAATTATTCAAAAATATCAGCTTGATGTAAGACTAACCCCTAATCAAAATCTGATTCTTTGCAATATAGGTACCCAGCAACTCTCCAGTGTGAAAAACAGTCTTGCTGAAATTGGCATAAAAAATCCACATAGTCCCGCAAGACTTGAGAGACAGGCTCTTGCCTGTCCGGCATTACCTTTATGTGGTCTTGCCATGACTGAAGCTGAGCGTTATTTACCAAAAATCATAGATAGAGTAGAAGCATTATTAGCTAGGCATAAAATAAACAAATCAATACTAATACGAATGACAGGATGCCCTAATGGCTGTGCTCGTCCATACATGGCTGAACTTGGATTGGTTGGAAGCGGAATAGATCAATATCAACTTTGGCTTGGAGGAACACAAGACCTAAAGAAACTTGCAAAGCCTTATCTTCAAAAAATGTCACTGAGTAAACTAGAAGAAACAATAGAGCCCCTGCTTATAGACTGGAAAAACAAAGGCATGAAACTAAGCTTGGGAGAATATATAAATAATAAAGGATATCATTCTATAAAAGAATTAATATCTGGCGGCATAGATTTACCATAAATTGCATTGTTCTCCCCCTTAAACCAAGCCCAAAGTTGATCACCAAAACTAAAGTGCCACCATTCGTTTGGATGTTGAACAAACCCTGCTCCAACCATTACGCTAGACAAAATTTTTCTCCTTTCATGCCAAAAGGCATAATCTGAGTCTGGGTTCAACTGTGCCTTTTTTTTATAAAAATCCGGCTCTGAAATAACACTTATTTCATCAATTTCTCCTCCCATATTGATTAACTTATCGTCTAGGTCTACCAAAGTCAGATCAATCGCACCTCCCGTACTATGTGGTGGTGGTGTCACTGGGTTATCAGAAGGAGGCGCCCAAAACTTTTGAATTTTCTGAGTGATCCCCTTCATCTTTTCAGAAGAATCGTCAAAATCATATTCTTCCAAACCCTGTAAGCGACATTCTGCTGCGATTGCATGTTTAAACATAAAATTCTGTACTGAAATTGGGCGCCATGCGTCAAATATTGCCAGCCGATAATTTGAAAATTTTTCGACTAAATTCTTTTGCGCTATATCCAGCCGACTTACAACCCCTTCCCTAAGCCAGAACGGATCATCGACCTGACCATAAGGAGCACCCATAGCAATATAAGGATGAGGCGTAATACGTTTTATTGAACTTGATATAGGGCGAAGGAGCTCTCCTTTCTCATCAATAGGGACCGAACTCCAAGGTCTTAGCATAGAAGTTCAACAACTTAAATTTCCACAAGATAAGTCATTTTTTCCACAGAAACAATCATGATGTTTTTATGGGGTAGGACGGATCAACCGGATGGGCTCAAAGCTGACCAAAAAATTTTTACAAAGCTTTAAACAACTAACTCATTTTTAAATCTGGTTATATTTTCCACTGAAACGACTGCAAAAGCAAGCTTTCATGCATCAAAAACATTTCCAAACAAATTTGAGAATCATTTGCTACATCCCCTCCCCTTATGGCAAGAGCAATTCAACTTGAAAGAAAATACAATCTTGATCTAATTACGAGTCTCAGGCAAGACTAGCGTTTGTGGAAAAGTATTACTTTTAGTTTAAATGTGCCTTGCCGCTGAGTTTTAGCCAGGTTTCATCCAGCATTTGCCGAAGCAAGGGGTGGTGGGTTAACTCTGGATCCTCATTTAATAAGTGAAAAGCTTCCTGCCGCGCATCTTGAAGGACCTCGGCATCATCAACAAGACTTGCTAAAGCAAAATCTGGCAATCCTGATTGTTTAATTCCAAGAATCTGTCCCGGTCCCCTCAAGCGTAGATCGATTTCAGCAATTTCAAAGCCATCATTAGATTTGGTGAGAAACTCTAGCCTTTGTTTAGCAAGAGGACTTGTGCTCTCATTAACCAAGAAACAATAAGAAGAAAAAGATCCCCTTCCTACTCGACCTCTAAGTTGATGCAATTGAGCTAATCCAAAACGATCAGCATGGTCAATAACCATTACCGATGCTTCTGACACATCAACGCCAACTTCTACAACAGTGGTCGCAATAAGTATCTGGCACTTCCCTATTGAGAAATCTTGTATTATCTCTTGCTTATCTGCGTTCGCCATTCGTCCATGTAATAGTCCTACCTTAAATTCTGGGAAAATCTGTTCCGACAATTCTTTATGAGCCATCACTGCAGAACGAAGATCAAGCTTTTCAGATTCTTCTATTAAAGGCAAAATGACATATGCCCGTTGGCCTTTAGAAATCTCCTCACGAATAACATCATAAGCTGTATTTCTCTCACTACCGTCAAGAAGAGTGGTTTGAATAGGAGTACGACCTGGAGGGAGTTCATCAATCTGACTTACGTCGAGATCGCCATGTATTGAGAGCGCTAGTGTCCTTGGAATTGGAGTTGCTGTCATTGTAAGTAAATGTGGTTGCAGTCCCTTCCCAAGCAAGTTATTTCTCTGGTGGACACCAAAACGATGTTGTTCATCTACTACGACTAAGCCTAACCGGTCAAATATCACGGGATCTTCTATCAAGGCATGAGTTCCTACAAGGATTTTGATAGAACCATTGGCAAGGTCCGTCAAGATATATCGTCTACTTGATCGAGATGAAGATCCTGTTAACAACTCAATGTTGACATGAAGCTGTGGTAACCATTTACAAAGTGTTCGATAGTGTTGAGAAGCTAATACCTCAGTAGGGGCCATCAAAGCACCCTGCCAACCTGATTCAACGGCCTTTAAAAGAGATGCAATAGCAACAACCGTTTTTCCACTGCCTACGTCTCCCTGTATTAATCTTGCCATAGGTTCACTACTTGACAAATCAGAACTGATTTCAGCCAATACTCTTTGTTGTGCGCCAGTCAAAGGGAAAGGTAAAAGGCTAATAAATTTTTCCACCAAACCTCCTTGTAGGATTTCATTCCTAAAAATGGGAGCCTTTCTAGTACGAATCTCAAAGCGTTTACGCAACAAACCAAGTTGAAGAAAGAAAAACTCATCAAATACCAATCTTCTTCTCGCTGCCTGTAATAAATCATTTGAATCTGGTTGATGAATTTGAACAATTGCCTCGGCTCGAGAAAGCAAATTCAATCCCTTCAAAGTGTTTGTTGGAAGAGGGTCTAAAAATTTATTCGCTTGTAGTAGAGCTTTCGCTACAATTTCACGAAAAGTATCCGCCTTCAATCCATCCTTTAGTGAATAAACAGGTAGTAGACGTCCAATACTTCTCGAACGAATGGGAGAATGAGGGCTTTTCATCACCTCAATCAAAGGGTCATTAAAGCTAATTCCATAATCTCCACTCTTAACTAAACCACTTACAGCAACCGTTGATCCTGAAGGATACAAAGAAGCTTGACCTTTTATATACGCATAACTAGCAAATCTACGACCTGCAAAAAAACGAGTCACCTTTAATCTTCCAGTTACATCCTCCAAATACAGTTCAAGTATAGATAAATTTGGATTACGTGGACTAGAAAAGCCATTTGATCTCCTCACAGTAGCAACTATTGTGGCTGTCTCACCTGCCTTTAAGTCGGATATACGACGCAATGAAGAGTAATCCACATAATCTCTTGGGTAATAAAGCAATAGATCTTTAATTAAAAAAATTCCAAGGTTCGAAAGTTTCTCCGCAATCTTTTGTCCTACCCCTTTTATTTGCATAAGTGGGCTCACAAGACTCAAGGAAGATTCCAACATTTCGCTGGAAGTAGTCGTACCATGATCACCGACTAAATACCTAAGACGTGGGGGTGAGATTGGCTCCTCTGGCTCTATTTCTTTACTTAATCTAAAAAGTGTAGAGCGAGATTTCGTCACTAACCGTCTTCGTGCAGATTCAGTCGTATCAGGATAAGAAAAGAATTCAATTGAGAGGTCTCTAAGTTGATTCTTAGCTTCTATAGATAACAGTGGGTCTTGAAACTCCGAGAGTTGACGTCCTACGAACTCGTGAAAAAACTCCTTCCGCCCCTGAAAATTTATAAAACCTTTTTCACATTCAAGCGTCAAAGCCTTTTGAAGAAGTCTGATCCTATTCAATAAATCATCTATCTGCTCAAGAGAATTCAATGGATCACTTGACTTGTCATTCACTTCCCTTTCGGAGGACTTCCCCACCATTGTTTATGTGCCTCCTGAATAAATGCCCGACTTTGCCAATAGCGCTGTTGTCGTTCCATCTTTACTAGTTTTTGTTGAAGATCGTTTAGCCTTGATCTACAGCGACGAAGTCTAGGAAAATCAAATTCCATTTCTGAAGACCTTAGCAATAGGCAAAGTAAGTCCATTGGACTATTGATACCTGCGAAACCAATTGGCAAAGGTATTAATAAAAGGTTTGAGCCAACCGGAGTCAAGTCCAACTGTCCCTCGATTGCTGAATCAAGCAATGGAATAGGAAGCAAGCTAGTAACAACTCCAGTCCTCAACAATGCAACATTTAAAGCATGAGAGAGATTTCTCAGCCGTCTAGTAATAGCTCGTTCAAAAGAGTCAAGCCACAAAATAATTTCTATCGGTTGATGAGGGAGAAGGCCATCTTTAGTAGATGGTGGCTGAACAGTCGAAACCCGCTGATCTTCTAAGTCATCACTCAATGAAGGAGGGTGGGGGGAATGAAGAGTCTCCTCTGCCATCTCAAAAAGTGAGCGAAACAAATCAACACTTGTTTTAGAACCAGTTCTTGTATAAGCATCCTCATCAAAATCGACTGGTTGAGTTTCTTGCGATCTCAAATTCTCACCTTTATCTTCATCAACGAAATCCATCATTTCATTATTAGCTTTAGCTGGTATATCAGAGTCCAAATTGTAGTTCAAACATCTAAAAAGCTTCTCTACTGGCTCAGTATTTTCCAATGGAGGGATCAAGCTTATAAAAAGAGACTTATCAGATTCAAATCCATCTATTTCCTCTAGTTCATCTCTCAAAATTAATTTCTTTCTAGCTTTCTCTTTTATACTTTTATTTTCTTGGAGCATTTGATTAGACAAATCGATCAAGCTCTCAACTGTCAAAAAGGAACAGCATTGGGAGACCAATTTCTCAACAGTTTTATGTAATTCAGTACAGGCGGAAGGAGATATTTTATTTAACCTATTTTGGTTACCATAAGTCACAAGCTGAAAAATTGCCTCTTTAACAGCCTGAAGCAAGCAAGCTCTAAGTTCTTGTAAGTAAAGAGCCTCATCAAGATATATCAAAGAAGTCAGCTTTTTACTTTTTGTAAAAAGTAATTCCAGCTGTTGAGATGGATCTAATCTCTTCAAAATTTGACTCCTTTATAAGGGGAATCACCCAACAGACATTGAAGCAACCTCAGATGCAAAATCCATCTTCTCCACATCGATTCCCTCTCCTAGGGTGAATCGAGTGAATCGACGTATCTTGACATTCTCTCCAGTTTGTCCAGCAACTTGCTTCACTAGTTCAGCAACAGTTATTGAGCCATCTCTAATAAAGGGTTGCTCCATCAAGGCTAATTCTTTAAGTCGCTTACCAATACGACCTTGAACAATTCTGACTTTCATTTCCTCTGGCTTTCCTGAAAGATCATCTCGACCCATCTCAATTGATTTCTCGTTCTCGATTACCTCGTCAGGAATCTCATCTGTGGTGACATACTCAACATTGGGGCATGCAGCTATTTGCATAGAAACATCGCGAAGGAGTCCTTGGAATAAATCGCCACGGGCAACAAAATCAGTTTCGCAGTTCAGCTCAAGCAGTACACCAACTCTCGCTCCAGTATGGATATAACTACCAATAGCACCTTCAGCAGCAACTCGACCGGATTTCTTCTCAGCACTTGCTATGCCCTTTTGGCGCAACCACTCGGTTGCCTTGGTTAAATCACCATCATTTTCTGTCAAAGCTTTTTTACAGTCCATCATTCCTGCACCAGTTTTATCGCGCAGGTCCTTGACTAATTTGGCTGTTACTTCCGCCATTTTTTTAATTAGGGTCAATTGGGTTAGGAATATTCTGATCAGCAAAAATTAGTTTTCCTGATCAGAAAAAATTTAATTCTGATAAAAGTTATCAGTTGGTGCTATCACCACCTCGCTGATCATTAGGACCATGCCGTCCTTCATTAATAGCGTCAGCCAGCCTTCCAAGAACAAGTTGAACTGAACGGACAGCATCATCATTGCAAGGTATTGGAACTTCGCAAAGGTCTGGATCACAATTGGTGTCCAACATCGATACCAACGAGATGTCTAATTTTCTTGCCTCAAGAACAGCATTAGTTTCGCGTCTTTGATCCACTAGAACGACTACATCAGGCAATCTCCTCATGCCTTTCAATCCACCTAAATACTTCTGAAGTCTTTCTAGCTCACGACGTAAAACCGCTGCCTCTTTCTTTGGCCTCATTGCAATGGCCCCACTAGATTCCATCCTCTCCAAGTCTTTTAAGCGATCGATCCTGGCTTTCATGGTGGTCCAATTAGTAAGCATGCCTCCCAACCATCTCTGGTTTACATAGGAAGCTCCGCATCTTGTTGCTTCCGTTGCAACAACCTCAGAAGCCTGCTTCTTGGTACCAACAAATAGAAAACGTTTCCCACTTTTTGCCGCAGAGCGTGTCCATTTGTATGCATGGTTCATGCATACAGCGGTTTTCACAAGGTCAATAATGTGAACACCATTTCTCGCACAATAAATGTAGCGAGACATCTTTGGATTCCATCTTCTAGTCTGGTGCCCAAAATGAGCGCCAGCTTCCATCATCTCAGAGAGAGTTACTACTGCCATGTTGTTGGGGTTTCGGGTTCGCCTCCACCTGTTGGGATGCTGCTTAAAAAGCCCAAGAAGGTCCTTTCAATTAACATCACCCGAAACAGACAGGTGTGCGAGTTTTAAAGTACGGCTTAATTTATCAAACCAAGGGCGTTTAATGGAATCCTTCCAATGAAGCCTCTCTAAAAAGCGCTCTAACTCCAATTCTATTCAAAGGCACTCTCAAGAGCTCCATTGCCAAACTCGATCTGCCTTTGCGAATCAACCAGGCTAATAAAGGACGAATTGTTTTCTCATTAATAAGGCCTCCAAAAGTGAGAAGTTCCCAAAGAATTAAATGAAGATGAGTAAACTGAATAATAAAACGAACTCTTCGAGTTGGGTGTTTCCTGTAAAAGACTAGCCCCATTTTTGCTCTCTCTTTTTCTACTCTTATTAAATCAGGAATATTTTCTATGCGAAGTGAGGGATGCCAGTGATAGCCTTTAGCCTCAGGACATCTGACAAGTTGAACACCTAGTTGCCTAAGCCTTTCCCCAAGCTCCAAATCTTCCCAACCATAAAGGCAAAAAGTAGGGTCAAACATTCCAACATCTTGAAGTAATTCTCTATCAATAGCAACATTACCAGTAGCGAAATAAGCCCAAGAAAGATCACTAATCTTATGAGGTTCGGAAGTTGGATTCTCAAAATTGGCTGTATTAATTACTGCTCCATAAGTAAAACAAAGTTTATTCCCAAGCTTTTTCCAAGATTGTTTAAGGGCTCCTAAGTGAGAGCTCACGAAGCACTCTGTTACGACAAGATCACTATCAATAAAGATGATCACATCACCATTTGATTGCTCCACACCAAAATTTCTGGCCTTGGCAGGTCCGCCATGCACCTGCTGAAAATACCTCACATGAGGGAAGCGAATGGCCTCATCACTTATCCAGTTGGAAGTCCCATCAGTAGACCCATCATCTACAACAACTATTTCAAAATTTTCCGAATCAGAACTCAAAACCTGATTCTCTAATGCCAGAAGACACTTTTCGAGAATCGGAAGACGGTTATAGGTTGGTATAACAACGCTTGCAAGCATCCGTTGGTAAGTAAGCGATTAATTAATACAGGGTAAGGAATACACAACCTAGACAAAGCATATAGCTTTCTCTAGGCCCATTAATGCATCAATCTGCTGCACCACCATTATTGGCAGTACCTGTAACCCCATTACCTGCCCCTTCACCACGCCCATCATTACGAAGCTTACGCTTTTTAAACTTGCGTGCATATGCGCGGTTGCGCTCTTGCTTTTCTTTCTTTAGGTTTCTGCGCTTTGACATGACTTAATTGATCTCAAGATTAAAAGGTTGTACCCAACCTACTCAAAAGAGGGGACTAAATGACCATCTTCCATATTTAGCAATCGATCGCCTATGTCAACGATCCTTGGATCATGAGTCACTATCAACACTGCTGAGGCCTGATCCCTTGCCAGTCGTTTAAGTAATTCAACCACCTCTCTCCCAGAAACACTATCTAATGCGGCTGTTGGCTCGTCAGCAAGAAGGAGTTTTGGCCTAGCCGCTAGTGCCCTAGCTATAGCAACCCTTTGTTTCTGCCCTCCAGACAAATCCTGGGGCAACTTGCTCATTTCGGAACTAAGGCCAACGGAACAAAGCCAATCTCGAGCCATTTCTCTGCGTTCACGATAGGTATATTCTCGAAGCAAATCAGAACCCATCTGCACATTTTGCTCTGCAGTAAGACAACGAAGTAAATTGTGGCCCTGAAAAATCATGCCTATATTTCTTCTTAAATTCTGACGCAACTTTCGTCCTGAACCATTTAGCTGGCTACCCAAAACTGAAACACTTCCTGCTTGGACAGTTCTTAAGGCCCCAACCAGGGTAAGTAGTGTTGTCTTCCCACAGCCAGAAGGACCAGTTAGCAAAACAACTTCTCCTGGTTGTATCTCTAGGGAAATAGAATCGAGTACTTTTCGACGCATACCACCTTGGCCAAACCAATGACTCAAACCTTCTATTTGAACAGTTGACATGGTATGCATAGACAGAATTTGTATTTGATTAAAGGAATAAAAAAATAAAACTTCTCAAGTTTGGGAATCCTGCTATCAGAGACTAATCTAGTCTTTTTATAAGATAAGAATCAGGAAACAGCTGGTTTTAGATAACCATCCTCTAACTCTATAATTCTATCGCATATATCCATACTTGATTTTCGGTGAGTAATAAATACCACCGTAAGGTTTTTATCTAATTCACAGATAGATTTAATAATGGATGCTTCAGTTTGATTATCTAATGCGCTAGTTACCTCATCTAAAAAGAGTATTTGGGCTTGCTTGTATAGAGCTCTTGCTATAGCAAGACGCTGGCGTTGGCCCCCGCTTAACCTTGCACCATCTTCTCCAACAATCGTTTCATAACCATATGGCAGTGAATTGATAAATTCATCAATTCTTGCTTGTTTAGACGCCTTAATAACCTCATCAATATCAATAGATTTCTTAGGAATTCCAAAAGCAATATTTTCAGCAATTGTACTATCTGAAAGATAGATTATCTGAGGAACATGTGCGATTGAACTCTGCCATGCTTTTAAAAGTTCAAAGTTTTTGTGGTGATTTAAATCCATATCATTTATAAAGATCTTACCCTTAGAAGGTCTTAATAAGCCCATTAACAAGTCCATAAGGGTACTTTTTCCACTTCCATTCTTGCCTATAATCGCAACTCGCTGACCTTTTGTGATCTCAAAATCAATTCCTTTCAATACTTCTTTATCACTCGAAGCATAAGAAAAAGATAGGTTTTCAATTCTAATATTCTCTTTAATTGAAAAATTACCAACTTTGGTTCTATCATAAATAGATCCTAATGGTTGCTCTAATAAGTCTAAAATATTGATTATAGATATCTTTCTAGAATTAATGCATCCCCATGCATTATAACAAGCCTGCAAAGCAGGCAAAAGTTTTTGAGAACCAATAGCAAGAGTGCCTAGCATTGGCAAAAACTCTATAAAAGAAGCATTTTGATAATGAATTAATAATGAAGAAAAAGATATAGCAAATATCCCTATGGCTTCCAATGCTAATTTTGGAGAATAAGATAAAATATTACTCTGGGCTTGAGCCCTTCTCATTGGTAGATCGATTTTCTTATAATGATTCAGATGAAAGATTTGCGTCCCATTAATCAAAACATCTCTAATAGATCCCAACCCTTCTCTCAAAGCCTTTAAATGCCTTTCTCTTGATTCCGAGACAATGTAACTATTTCGATTAAAACTTCGTTTAGAAAAAAACGCAATAACACAATAAGCTACTATAAATAATAGAGAAAATGCAATAACAATTAAAGAATTAACTAATATTAGTGCTATATAAAGACCAAGTATTACAAGGAATGATGTCGTTAGCTGCATAATCATATTTATCAAAATTACTGTGTTATCTAATTCATTTGTAATTGTATTTACAACATACGAGCTACTCCTTGAGACGTGAACTTCATATGGTTGACACAAGGTCTTTAGATATGCTTCACAACTAAAATCAGTTCCAATAGCTGCTGCTAAGTTCTCATTCACCCAATTATTAACTATCCTAATAATTCCTGAAATGAGCGCAAGCAAACCAAAAGTGAATATTGAGATAATTGCTATGTCTTCTACTTTTAAAGGAGAAGAATCTTTCAAAAATTCCTGAACAACAGCATAGTTCAGCAGACGTTCTGGCTCGGTGATAGATGTTATAAAAGGAGCGAATGCAGCAAGTGTTAAAAATTCAGAAATTCCACTTAAGATCATAATTACTAATGCTGCTAGAAGATGGTATTTTCGCTTATTACTTAAATTAGAAAAGATCGCAGAAAGTAGCATGTAGCTACTTTCATACTTTCTTACTTTCAATCGTGAAGCAATCATGTATTTATTCTATCTTTAGAGGTGAAGTCGACTATTAAATCCAAGCCATAGCGGGTGTTTGATTAATCTATTGCACATGGATTCATTCCTAATTAGTTTAGCAAGGGAGTGTTTGATTCTTAGAGAGAAAAAGGGTCAGCGCCAGTATCGTCTGGCTTAGAAAGTCTATGATCCTAAAAAGTTTTTCGCCTATGGAAAAGGAGTTTAGGTTAAAATTACTGGGTTGCTAAGAATTAATGACTATTTTCATAGTCGCAGAACTTGGTATTAATCATAATGGCGACCTCAGTATTTGCAAAGAGCTCATTGACGTCGCCAAAGATGCCGGGTGTGATGCAATTAAACTCCAAAAAAGAGACCTCAATGCAGTTTATACAAAGGAATTCTTAGATTCCTACAGAGAAAGTCCATGGGGCAAAACCCAACGAGATCAAAAAGAAGCCCTGGAATTTGATCTTGATGAATACAAGGAGATTTCACGCTACTGCAAAGAAAAGAATATTGAATGGTTTGCCTCTGCATGGGATCAGAACAGCCAGGCCTTTTTAAAGAAATTCAATCTTAAGTACAATAAAATCGCATCTGCAATGCTAGTAAACAAAGAACTATTAAAACTTGTTGCCGAAGAACAAAAACATACATTTATTTCAACTGGAATGTCAACTTACGATGATATAAATGAAGCAGTAAATATATTCAGAAAGGCTGATTGTCCTTTTGAATTAATGCATACAGTATCTACTTATCCAATGCGAGATGAGGATGCGAATCTCAATCTAATAAAAACTTTGCGCAATAAATACAAGTGCAATGTCGGATACAGCGGCCATGAGGTAGGCCTTGCTGTTTCATATGCTGCTGCAGCTCTAGGCATCACATCTTTGGAAAGACATATTACACTTGACAGGTCAATGTATGGCTCTGATCAGGCAAGTTCAGTTGAACCACATGGACTAAGACAACTGGTTTCTGCTGTGAGAAAAATTGAAGCTGCAATGGGAGATGGGGTTAAAAAGACAATCTCAGAAGAGATCCCAATCGCCAAGAAACTAAGAGCCCATCTTGACCTAGAAGCAAATCATTAATTTAGTGATCTTTCTACCTATTTATATTTCTTCTATCAGAAGATCTCTGCAGGGTCAGCATCGATCAATCTTCTCATCGCAAGCAAGGCCGAGCCCATACACATAACCAATATTAAAGTAAATACAAATAAAGTCCTCCCTAGATCCATTGCCACTGGGAGGTTTGTGGAGCTTCGCACAAGTGCATATAAACCCTCACCAGCAGCATATGCGGGGACAAAACCCATGATTGCTAAAAATATTCCCTCACGGGCTACTACCCCAAAAAGGGTTTTCAACTTATATCCCATCGCCATAAGAGTTGCGTATTCAGGAAGATGGTCACTTACATCGCTATAAAGTATTTGATAGACGATCACAGAACCAACTACAAACCCCATAGCTGCTCCTAAACTGAAAATAAAGCCGATGGAAGTACTGCTCTTCCAGTAATTCTTTTCAAAATCAATAAATCCTTGTCTAGTTAGAATCCTCACATCTTTGGGCAAGCTTTTTCTCAGAGATGCAGCTACCTTCTCAGGATTAGCATCTAGACCAAGTCTTATTAAACCAATCTCAATACTCCCTGGAGGAGTACTTGGGAGCAACTCCAAAAAAGTCTCCCTACTAGTAAGGAGATTTCCATCAGCTCCAAACGAAGGGCCAAGACTAACTAATCCCTCAACTCTTACTCGCTTACCTGCTAATTCTGCTTCCACAACGCGGCCTTGACTAAACCAATTTGCAATTGGTCCAAATTCACTCCTAGAACGTTCATCAAACAAAACTCTTTTAAAGCTTTTTAGAACCTGAGCTTTTGAAGTGAGTTTTTGATCTTTAAAAAGAAAATCATCTGGCTCAAAACCTAACACCAAAATCGATCTAGTAGATAGGGTCTGAGGATTTCGCCAAAGCAAAAAATTCCAATTCACAGGAGTTATACCTTGTACATCTTTGTGAGCCATTGCTTGAACAAGCCTGCGCTGAGGAAATCCACTCATACTTATTGAGCTCATTGAACGAGGGCTCATCATTACCAAATCAGCATCAAATAATCGATGAACAGTCACACTTGCATCAAAAAGACCTTCTCGAAAACCAAGTTGCATAAACATAAGAATCCCAGCAAAACAAATCCCTGCCAGAGCTACTAATAATCTGAATGGTTGTCGAGTAAGTAATAACCATGCTAATGGGATTCTTCTCTTTCCAAAAAATATTGTTCTCACGGTTTTTTGAAGCGAGCTATAACCTTCATTCCTGTTAACTGAGTGACCATAGATGCTGACTCAGCATCTAAAGAGACTCTTACCTCAACTACTCGAGCATCTGCATCACCGGTGGGATCAGTTGAAAGGACTTTTCTTTGTCGAACTTGGGGACTAATCCTTTGCACATGTCCAAACAACTTTCCTCGGAAACCTCCATTCTCACTTATTAATTCAACTTTTTGTCCAATTTGCACTCTATTCACATCTGACTCATAAACCTCGATCAAGGCTTCCATGATTTTATTAGCACCAACTTCAAGAACCCCTTCATTCCCAGAACGTTCTCCCTCTTGAGTATGAATCCTCAAAACAACTCCATCTATAGGGGTCTTAAGCTCGCTGTCCTCAAGATCAACTTCTAAACCACGGGATTCAGCTAAAGACTGCTGCAAAAGTCCCTTTAAGGATTGCAATTGATTTTGTTTTTCCTCTAATAAGACCATCGAAGCAGCACCTTGAGAAGCAGCCTCTTGATACCTAGAGACCTCCTTCTGTTTCATAACAATTTCAATTTCAATAGTCGCTATCCGAGCCTTAATTACATCTAATTCAGCAAGAATTCTCGGGCGGCTATCAAAAACAGCCAACACCTGACCTTTCTTAACCTCATCTCCCTCTCGAACCCTTAATAAAAGTACTCTTGGCGTGCCTCCAAAACTACTTAATGGTGCCGCAAGACGACGCACTTCCCCGGCAGGTTCCAATTGACCCAAAGCAGCAACTGCGCGCAAAGGTTGGACGACTTCAACTTGTGATGAAGAACTTGGGTTCGCCTCCTTAATGCGAGGCAACCCACAAGCAGTCAATAAAGCTATTAAACCAAGACTCTTAATCCAAAAGGAAATCAATCCAACATTCATAAAGGAATAGAAGGAACATCGAACAAAACCTTTTCTATATAAAGGTCTGCCCATTTGGGACCGAAGGCTTTCTCGAGTAAACGTCTTGTTTTGTCGTTGCGTTTCTGATGATTGCAATAGTTCAATTGACCTTTATATCTACTTATCGTAAAGGGAGAATCTGATGAGTCCGGAGTTTTTTCATAGAGTTCTGCTAAAAGACACCTTAAATAATCATCAACCAATTTCAAAAAACTAGATTCTTCATCCAAAGAGTCTGGTCGGATGAACTTCACAAAGGGAGAAAATATCGTGCCCCAAGTGGGTAATTCTCTAACGTTTTTAAAGGTAGGTATAAAAAGTTTCTCGATTTTATAAGACAAACTAGATGAAAGTCTCTCCGTCACAGGTGAAAGATCAACAATCGCAGCGGAAACACCAGCTGGACCAACTACAAGGTCTGTGCCAAAAATAGGCAAGTCATAGTGAGGGTCGGGCAAGAGAAGGGAATGTAGTATCTGAAGACCAGAGCCAAAATTGGCAATTTCAAGATGCACTTTACTGATCCCTTTGCACCCATGCATTTCATTGAATAAAAATATCTCCTCACCATCTAAGCTTCCTCTAACAACAGCCAAGTTTGAGTCCACTGGCAACTTACGCAATTCAGGCAATTCGGATATACGCTGTTTAATGCGCTCTGAAAGAGACTCCACCATTGGATGAAGTCCTTCTCCATTAATTGATGGTTGGAGCTCCACAATTGCAAAAAGGATCAGAATGGGGCATTGCCACGCACCAATGGCAACATCAACCAATAACAATAAAGAACTTGTTCATTGGTCTATTGAGAACGGGACCAAAATAGTACTTGCGCCTATTCCAGATGCTCCTCTTACCTGTTTAAACATTTGGTGCCGAGCAGGTAGTTATTTTGAAAGTCCAGGAGAAGAAGGGCTTGCGCACTTCCTCGAACACATGGTTTTCAAAGGAAGTTCTAGCCTAAAGGCGGGAGAGTTTGATTTAAAAATAGAAGCTCTTGGCGGTAGCAGCAATGCAGCCACTGGATTTGATGATGTGAATTTCCATGTGCTTGCACCTCCAAAGGCTGCGATTTCAGGCCTAGAGCTCTTACTAAACCTTGTACTAACCCCTAGCTTGAACGAACAATCTTTTTGTTTAGAAAGAGAAGTAGTACTTGAAGAAATTGCTCAATATAAAGACCAACCAGACGAACAAGCTTTTCAAAGGCTCCTAGAAAATTGTTGGTCAAACCATGCTTATGGAAGATCAATTCTTGGAAATGAAGCAAGCCTTAAAAATAGCAACCCAGACAAAATGCGAATATTCCATCGGGAGCGCTACACAGGCGAAAATTGTTGCCTTGTAATTAGTGGTGTAATCCCTGATGGAATAGAAAATTTCATCAACAATAGTCTTCTCGCCGATTTGCCCAATCGAACGGACAAAAGTTCTAAAAAGCTTGTAAGTCCCTCCTTAAATTTTCAGAATGGTCGTGAAGAGATTACCCTCCCCAGATTGGAATCATCTCGTCTATTGATTGCTTGGCAATTCTCACCTGCAAACGATCAAAAAATGATAATGGGAGCGGATCTTGCAACATCTCTACTTGCAGAGGGAAGGCGAAGTCGATTAGTCCAGCGTCTAAGGGAAGACTTGCAGCTTGTCGAAGCTATAGACATGGACCTAACAGTCCTCGAAGAAGGTAGCTTAGTGATGCTTGAAGCTCTATGCAAAGAAGATCATATTGAGAAAGTAGAGCAAGAAATAGTCAAGGTTCTTGAAGAGGTAGTTAATTCACCACTTCCAGAAAAAGAACTTTTACGTTCCTCACAACTAGTAAGGAATGGCATCCTTTTCAACCTAGAAGCACCCTTTCAAGTTGCTAATCAAGCAGGCAGCCAAAATCTATGGGGACGCAATCAATCCCTTCTAGAACCTCTCAATCAAATTGACTATTGGAACCCCATCAAATTGCAAAACGAAGTCCTAACGGCACTTCATCCACGACTTGGTCACACAGTCATTGCAAGGCCTTCAGGAAAACCTCAATGAAACGCTTTGGACTAGCCTTTGCACCTTCATCGTCAACAGGAGTTACCTCGGCAAAGTTATGGGTGAGAGGTGGGAGCAGAGCAGATCCAGAGAACCAAAAGGGTGCTCACCAACTTCTTGGATCAGTCCTTAGCAGAGGGTGCGGACCCCATGATGAAGTTTCTCTTGCCGATCTAGTTGAAGGGTGTGGGTCAGGGTTGAGATGCGATGTTACTGAAGATGGATTACTAATTAGCCTAAAATGTTCTGAGGATGATGCAGAAGAACTACTTCCCATCATCGGATGGATGATTAGTAGTCCACATCTAAATCAAGACCAAATAATCTTAGAAAGGGAACTAAGCATCCAAGCCTTACAAAGGCAAAAAGAAAATCCCTTTCATCTTGCCTTTGATGGTTGGCGTCAACTTGCATATGGCAATGGTCCTTACGGACATGACCCTTTAGGAGTAGTCGATGACTTGATACATATCGGAAAAAAAGAGCTTATTCCTCTCGCTGTACAACTAAAAGAAAGGTCATCCATACTAGTTGTCGCTGGTTCCCTTTCCAGAAAACTGCAGGAAACTCTTCAACAAAGTACTCCTTTCAATTCTTTACTTCATCAAGAGAAAAACAAGTCAATTGATTTTAATCAAGCCTCTTCTTTATTTATCAAAAACAAGTCAATTGAGAATCTAAAAATTCAACACGAAGAAACTAATCAAGTTATCATCATGCTTGGTCAGAGTACTATCCCTCATGGGCACGAAGATGATCTAGCACTGCGTTTAATTAACTGTCATCTCAGCTCAGGAATGTCGGGTTTACTTTTTAGAAGACTAAGAGAAGAACATGGTCTCACATATGATGTGGGTCTTCATTACCCAGTCAGAGAAAACAATGCTCCCTTTGTCCTCCACGCTTCAACAAGCGAAGAGAAAGCACTCCTTACACTTCAACTCCTTCTAGAAACATGGCGAGAACTTTTAGAGAGTCCAATCTCTGCGAATGACCTTTTACTCGCAAAAGCAAAATTCGAAGGTCAAATTGCTCATTGCTCACAAACCTCAGGCCAACGTGCAGAAAGACAGGCCTTGTTAACTGCCTTTAATTTGCCTCTCGATTTTGATTTTCAATGTAATGAAGCAATTAAATCAATCACAGAAAAAGACCTACAAATAGCAGCAATTAGACATTTGAAGGTACCATTACTGAGCCTTTGTGGTCCAAAGGCTAGTCTCAAAAAACTTTGTAATTACTGGCAAAAGCAAAATTAATTACATTCGGTCTACTAAATAATTTAAAAAGGAATCAAGAAACTGACTTCAGTCTGTCTTCAGGAATCAAAAAGTTTCCTCTACGAAAAACGACCTCCACTAGACCTAGTGAGCGCAATCCTTTCACCCTTCCAACTTCATCTGGAGAGACAAGGTCAGGGGGTCTAAGCATAGGCATTGGATCAGCTGTTTTCAAATAGGGCAATGGTGCGTTCAAGCAGACTTGATCACCAATTTGGAAGTTCATAAGAACTAGTCAACATGAGTGTACTAATGCAGGATGGGACAAGATGCGATTATCTATTGCGAGCCTTGGTTACTTGGATAGGCGCCATAGCCGGTTTAATGTTGATTATTGCAGGAGGGCTAATACCTGTTGGCCTTTTCATTCCTGCTGCAGAAACGAATCCAATTGTCATAAACCTTCCCAGCACTTGGCAAGTCCCAGCAGTACTAGTTTGTGCTCTTGTTTCAGGGCCAAGATCAGGAATGATCGCTTCAATCGCATACATGACAATAGGCCTCGTACAAATACCAGTTTTAAATGGAGGAGGAACTTTCGAATACTTAAACACTCCTGGCTTTGGTTATCTTTTAGGGTTCATTCCAGCCACTTGGTTGACCGGAAGGCTGGCCAAGCAAACTGGTATGAGCAACTTTATACGCTTAACTCTTTCAGCCTTAGCCGGATTGTTTTGCATACAACTCTTTGGCATACTCAACCTGATAAGTGGTTCTTTACTCGAACGCTGGCCCGAAAGCCTTGCTGAACTGATTTTTAGCTATAGCCTCGGACCACTACCCACACAAATTGCTCTTTGCACAAGTGCTGGAATTCTTGCACTCATTTTGAGAGGACTATTATTTATCGAATGAGACAACGACTTTTAAAGATCAATTCAATTTTCACGGTGGTCTTCTTGGTAGTAATTACTGACCAAGCAAGCAAATCATTAGCACGTCAAGAACTTTTGCCAGGAATATCCACAAGATTCATTCCTGGCCTAATTAATCTTTATCTAGTCAAAAATACAGGTGCTGCTTTCAGTTTATTTAGTGGATCTACTCCATTGCTAGCAATTCTAAGTCTTACAGTAAGTATAATTTTAATCATCTGGCTGCTTCGTTCTTCAGCAATACCATTTTGGCAAGGTTTGGCAGGGGGATTTCTACTGGGTGGCACTATTGGGAATGGTATTGACCGGTGGCTTCACAATGGAGTGACAGATTTTTTACAGCTAGTCCCAGTTAATTTCCCAATTTTCAATATTGCTGATTTGTCAATCAACATTGCCATCATATGTTTCGCACTAAATAGCCTGATTTCAAGGCAAAGAAAACATTCATCATAAATGTATGTATAAAACGAATACTATTTTTATCAACCTAATTTCATGAAAAACAGATGATATCAAAAAAGCGTCTTAGCATATTACTTTGTGCTGCAATAGTAGCTCTCCTAATTATTGGAAGTGTACTTGGTTCACTTCTCAGAGTCTTCTATGAGCTTAGATATTCTCTTGGACTCTTCTTACCTTACTGGCTAGTAGGACCTGTATTGTTTTTAGGGACAACGCTCATAATTATCCTCCTTATCCAAATAGGAATACCCTGGTTGAAAGACCTAAAAAACAACAATCGTTGGCTAAAAAGACAAGACAAAAAACTAATACAGTTACCTAAAAATAGACGTCATGCCGCCCAAAAAAGTCTTGAGAGCATTGATCGTCTACTGGAGCATATCAAAAATGACATCGAACGAGAAACCCTTATCCAAGAAAGAAAGCGAGTCGGCCAAGAACTCGCACGTGGCGACCTTGTTGTAGTAGTCTTTGGAACCGGATCTAGTGGAAAAACATCACTTATCAGAGCACTGTTAAATGAAATAGTTGGGGAAGTTGGAGCCGTGATGGGTTCAACAACTAAAAGCAAATCCTATCGTCTTCATATAAAAAATTTTAATCGAGGCATACTATTAATTGATACTCCAGGTATTTTAGAAGCTGGAAAAGACGGCCTAAATCGAGAAAAACAAGCCAAAAAGGAAGCCAGTCAAGCAGACCTATTAATTGTAGTAGTCGATGGAGACCTAAGGGCCTCTGAATTTCGAGTCATTCAAAGCCTTGGTACTCTAGGAAAAAAAGTTCTTTTAATACTAAACAAGTGTGATTTACGTGGGGAAGAAGAAGCAAGGAAACTACTCTTTATTTTACGAAATAGATGCCAGGGAATACTCAATCCACAAGATGTAATACCAGTAAGTGCTGCTCCTCAATCTATTCCTAGACCGGGGGGAAAGCCCCTACAACCATCTCCTGAGGTAAGCTCTCTACTTCAGAGGCTTTCAATTGTTCTTCACTCAGACGGGGAAGAATTATTAGCTGATAATATTTTACTCCAATGTCGACATTTAGGAGAAGAAGGTAGACGTCTTCTAGATAAACAACGACAAAAAGAAGCTATTAAATGTATAGAACGTTATAGCTGGATTACTGGTGGTGTGGTTACTGCTACTCCATTACCCGGAATAGATCTCCTTGGCACAGCTGCCGTGAATGCTCAAATGGTTATAGAAATAGCGAGGATCTATGGCATAGAACTAACCCGTACTAGAGCACAAGAATTAGCCATGTCAGTAGGAAGGACCCTCGCTGGCTTAGGGGTCATCAAAGGGGGCGTAACTATTATTGAGACGGCCTTAAGCCTAAGCATCACCTCACTTCTTCTTAGCAGAGCAGTTCAAGGTGTCGCGGCAGCATGGCTTACACGTGTTGCTGGGCAAAGTTTCATAACATACTTTCAACAAGACCAGGATTGGGGAGATGGAGGAGTTCAAGAAGTAGTCCAACAGCATTACAACTTAAGTAGCCGCAAATCATCTATGGAGAGTTTTCTTGAGCTTGCTCTTAAAAGGGTCGTTGAGCCACTTCAACAAAAGGAAAAACGACGTCAACTTCCGCCACGCCCATAGCCTCAGGAGGTGGTGGAAGCATGGGGCCTCGAGTATCTAGAATAGCAATCAAAAACAAATAAATAATCCCAATTAAAACTGAAAAGATTCCAGTTATCAGTGCAATCCATCGGCTTCTAAAAGTAGTTTTAGGCATTAAGGACTTTCCTTAACAGAGTCATTCAAGAGGGTCGCTAAATGATCAAGATGTGAAGAAGTTGTTTTTGGGTTACCTAAAACTGCCTTTAGATAATGTTTTCCTTTATAAAAAGGCCTCGAAAGCATAAATTTTTCACCTAACAAGTTCTGTCTTGTAGAAGCAGACCATAGTGAAGAGGCTTTATGATCAATGTTGCTAGGAGTAAATGAAATAAGATGTAAAGGCCCACTCATAATATTAAATTGAAGATGATCTAATTTACCTTGCAAATAACTCCTTCGACTAACAGCCGTTCCAAGCAATTCATTTACTCCTTCAAGCCCTAACTGCCTAAGGCCTAGCCACAGTTTTAGAACTTCTGCAGACCTAGAACCCTGAAGCCCTAACTCACCACAATGAGCTTCTCCCCAGGAGGGCTCCATATAGGGCAAGCCAGTTGAGAAAGTTTTTGAAAGAATAGATCTATCAGCTAACAATAATAAAGAAGAGGTTTTCGGAATCCCAAGAACTTTTTGAGGATTTAAAGTAATAGAATCAGCAGTCTCTAAACCTAAAACCAAATCGGAAGTTTGTTCTGATAGTGCAAAAACTCCACCAATAGCTGCATCTATATGCAACCACAAACCTTCGCGATTACAAATCTGACTCAATTCAACTAAAGGGTCTACTGCGCCACGAGCTGTAGTTCCGGCAGTTGCAACAACTACAAAACATTTATGACCATTCGACTTAAGAGCATCCATACGACTTTTTAGAGTTTCCAGAGACATCTTTCCTTCTGCATCTGTAGGAATAATTTCTAAAGAGTCATCTGAAAGACCCATCACACGAACAGCCTTCAAAAGAGATACATGTGCATCCTCACTAGCAATAACCACTGCCTTTTTTTCATTTCTCAAACCGGCATTTTCACGAGCTACAACAAGAGCCATTAAGTTACTTAAGCTTCCCCCACTTGCTGCAACTCCTCCAGAAGTAGGCGGTAGACCTAACGAATCTGCAAACCATCTGCATATTTCTCGTTCCAATCTTGAAAGACTTGGCGACAACTCTTCAGCCAAAAGATTGTTATTGAGCCCAGAACATATCAAATCCGCCGCAATAGATGCTGTCAAAGGAGGTGGATCAAGATGTGCAAGGGCACCAGGATGCAATGGTTGATAAGCACCGTCCATTACAAGCTGAAGATCAGCAAGAAGATCTTCATAAGTGAGCCCTTTCACCCCAGGCAATACTGAAGGAAATTCCCTCACAAAAGGCAATGGCCCTCTTAAAGAAGCTTCCCCAAACCATTTGCAAAGTCGGGCACTAGCATCCTGCAAAAAGGAGTGCAGTATTGGGTCCACTACATCGGGCGAAGCAAATAACGCCAACGAAGTGGCCGGCTTGATTTGAGTACTGCCAGCCAAGAACTAACCTTATTCAAATCTCATTCTGGCTCTTAATCGCTCTCTGCGTTATAGGCAAGCTACAAATTGGAGCTCTTGAACAAATTCACTGAACTTTCTGAACAAGAAGTCGTTTCATGGATGGAACGACTTCTGAATAGAGCTGAAAAGCTTGGAAAAGTTGGCGAAGTACCTGTTTGCGCAATAATTCTTGATAAAAATGGTAAATGCATTGGCCATGGAAGTAATCAACGAGAAAGAAATCATGACCCCTTAGGTCACGCTGAACTAATCGCACTTAGACAAGCTGCTCTAATAAAAGGCGATTGGAGATTCAATGACTGCCTTTTGATAGTTACACTAGAACCATGTCCAATGTGCGCAGGGGCATTAATACAAGCTCGTATGGGGCAAGTAATTTTCGCCACCCATGATTTCAAACGAGGAGGTTTAGGCGGGACAATTAACCTGGCTAATCACAAAAGTGCCCACCATCATATGGTTGTCCATAGCGGGATCAAGGAGAAAGAGGCTAGGTCCCAACTTGAAGGTTGGTTTAAGCAGCAGAGGAAAGCTTCTCGCGGAAATTTGGAAGTTCCGTATCAAACAAATTGAGCAAATTCTCTACGTTTTCAGAGTTGGAGTTATACCCCATCAAACCTATTCTCCAGACTTTTCCTGCAAGAGAACCCAATCCACCTCCAATTTCTACCCCATATTTGTTAAGCAAATGGCTACTGAATGCTTTGCCATTTACATCACTTGGAATTACAACCGTAGTTAAAGTTGGAAGCCTAAGAGCCTCCGCAACATGAAGATTGAGTCCAAGAGACTCCAATCCTTTCCATAGCTTTTCAGCATTACTTCTGTGTCTTTGCCAAGCATTTTCAATTCCCTCTTCAGCTAAAAGTCTTAAAGCTTCGCGAATACCAAAATTCATATTGACTGGAGCTGTGTGGTGATAAACCCGATCACTTCCCCAATACTGGTTCAAAAGAGAAACATCCAAATACCAATTAGGTACCTTTTCTTTTCTTTTAGAAAGCTTTTCTTCAGCCCGAGGGCCCATAGTGAAGGGACCCAGACCAGGAGGACAACTCAAGCCCTTCTGGCTGCAACTGTATGCCAAATCAATCTTCCACTTATCAAGGAAAAGAGGCACACCTCCTAAGGAAGTAACAGTGTCCAAAACCAAAAGGCAGTCATGCTTTACGCAAAGGTCACCAATGCCTTCCATTGGCTGACAAACCCCTGTAGAAGTCTCAGCGTGAACCATGGCAATAATTGCCGGTTTATGGGTCAGTAAAGCTTCTTCAATATCCTCTAAAGAAAAGGCTTCTCCCCAATCCTTTTCAACAGTCACAACCTCTGCCTTATACCTTGAAGCCATATCAGCTAAACGGTTACCGAAATACCCATTAATCGCAACTAAAACTTTTTCACCCTCCTCTATGGAATTCGCAAGCGTGGCCTCCATAGCTGAACTACCAGTACCGCTCATTGGAAGGGTCAGTCGATTATCCGTCTGCCAAACATATCTAAGCAATTCCTGAACTTCACCCATTAAATCTATGTAATAGGGATCAAGATGGCCTATAGGAGGCTGAGCAATTGCTCTTAGGACATCGGGATGAGAATTGGAAGGCCCTGGTCCAAGCAATAGTCGCTCTGGAACAGAAATCGGATTGAAGTCCTTTTTGTGGCTTCGGTCAACTTGTGAGAGGTATTGCGTCTTCGACAAGACTCTGAATTGGTACATTTATTTCCTAGAGCCTACGCTGAAGCATTTGTACAAGGGAAGTTTTTTTGAGGGATTGCAATGGCATCCACTCACAAAAATGATTCACTAAAACCCGAGAATGACTACTATCACATAGTTCTCAAGGATTGCGAGAAAAAGAAGAAAACTTGGTTATTGTCAAAAAGTACCTTTTGATACAAAACAAAAGGGCGAAAGCTCTCTAGTTTCTGTTACCTAACTATTGATTCATCAGTTCTTTTGGTATGAGCAAATCTTCGCAGGACGTTCTCCGCCTAATCAAGGACCAAGGCATTGAACTGATTGACCTGAAATTCACTGACCTCCATGGTAAATGGCAACATCTAACTGTCACCACAGACATGATTGAAGAGGAATCTTTTCAATCAGGTCTGGCATTTGATGGTTCTTCTATACGTGGATGGAAAGCCATCAATGAATCAGACATGGCGATGGTTCCTGATGCAAATACTGCCTGGATAGATCCGTTTTACAAGCACAAGACCCTTAGTCTTATTTGCTCTATCCAAGAGCCTCGAAGCGGAGAACCTTATTCAAGATGTCCAAGAGCACTTGCCCAAAAAGCACTTGCTTACCTTGGCAGCACTGGACTTGCTGATACTGCATTTTTCGGAGCGGAGCCAGAGTTTTTCATCTTCGATGATGTTCGTTACAACTCAAGCGAAGGAGGCTGTTTTTACAGCGTTGACACAATTGAAGCTCCCTGGAACACAGGAAGGATTGAAGAAGGTGGCAACCTTGCCTACAAAATCCAAATTAAAGAAGGCTATTTTCCCGTTGCCCCCAATGACACAGCTCAAGACATACGATCTGAGATGTTGTTGCTTATGGGTCAACTAGGCATTCCAATAGAAAAACATCACCATGAAGTTGCTGGTGCTGGTCAACATGAACTTGGAATGAAGTTCTCAGAGTTAATTAATGCTGCCGACAATGTAATGACATACAAATACGTAGTCAGAAATGTTGCTCGCAAATATGGAAAAACTGCGACGTTTATGCCAAAACCTGTTTTCAATGACAATGGAACAGGAATGCATGTACACCAAAGCCTTTGGAAAGGAGGGCAACCACTTTTCTTTGGGGAAGGCACGTATGCGAATTTGTCACAAACGGCTCGTTGGTATATCGGAGGAATTCTTAAGCATGCCCCTTCATTCTTGGCATTTTCAAATCCCACCACAAATAGCTACAAGAGATTGGTTCCTGGCTTTGAAGCCCCAGTAAACCTTGTGTATTCTCAAGGAAACAGGTCAGCTGCAGTTCGAATCCCCTTGACTGGAGCAAACCCTAAAGCCAAGCGGTTCGAATTCAGGCCTGGAGATGCCATGGCGAATCCATATCTTGCTTTCAGTGCAATGATGATGGCTGGAATTGATGGCATCAAAAATCAAATAGATCCAGGGGATGGAGTCGATGTCGACTTGTTTGAGCTCCCTTCAGAACAACTTGCAAACATCGCGACTGTTCCTTCTTCTCTTAATGGAGCACTAGAGTCCCTAAAGGCAGATCACAAATACCTCACAGAAGGGGGGGTATTTACCGAGGACTTTATAGAAAACTGGATTGACATTAAATACGAAGAGGTTCAGCAGCTTCGCCAACGCCCACATCCCCATGAGTTTGTAATGTATTACGATGCCTAGGAAAATCGGCTAAATACTTTTGCCAACTATAAATAAGAGCATGCTAAAGGCTAAGGCATGCTCTTATTATTCTAAGTAAATGAGAGGCACAATTCCAATCAAAAACTTTCTAACTAGAATCACAAAGCTCTCTTTTTTGATATTTTTGTTTTCTCCGATTTATACTTATTCAATCAAAAGTTATGGTTCCGAGATAGATTCATTTAACGTTTTAGAAACCAAAAAAATCCTCTCTCAAATAAATACACGAATTGAACATTTAGACAGGTTGATTCAACAAAGAGATTCTGAAGAGGCGTGTATTCAATCCAAGATTTTAATCAAATTAATAAGTCAAAATCTTGAAGGACTTAAGTCCATAGAAGCTCAACACAACTGGAAGGAAATAAGTGACGCTATTCTAGAAATCTCAGAGAAGAAATGCGTATAAGTTTTCTTGATCATGAAAAACCAATCATCAATTTCAGACTGGCTTGTTATTCACAAAACAACTTCATCCGTAAAAGTTTGATATCTTAGCTAGAGCAATTAGAATTTCTTTTAAAATCCTAATGCAAGAATAATCTAATCTTGTGCAATTTTTAATTCATCCGATTTATGCCGCAACCAGAACTAACTAAAATTGCTTATAAAACTTTGCAATACGGCAAGAGTATTGCTGGCATGGCTCATAAGGAGCTTAGTACAAAACTAATGGAATTACTTGCACCTAGCGCTGTTCCGAACTTAGAACCTGTCTCTAGAGAACTACTTCTCTCTCTTAGAAAATCAATAGATCAACTGGAGCATCAAGACTGGCAAGATGCCGAAAGAGGTATTTACTCTAAAGCTCAACTTTTTGAAGCTCCCTGGCTTGATTGGGCAACTCGTTACCCCTTGGTTTGGCTTGACCTACCATCAACCTGGGAAAGGCGAAAGATCAACAAGATCCAAGATCTACCTAATGAAGTCGACAAGAATATATATCCTGATTACTACCTTCAGAATTTTCACCATCAAACAGATGGTTATTTAAGCAATCACTCTGCCGGTCTATACGACTTACAAGTAGAGATTTTATTCAATGGAACTGCAGACGCAATGAGGAGGAGAGTATTAGCACCTTTGAAAAACGGTCTTCAGGTTTTCAGATCTAGAAAGAAATCAAGCATTAAAGTACTTGATATTGCAACTGGTACAGGGCGAACATTACTACAAATACAAAGATCAATGCCCGAAATTGAACTTTTAGGCATTGATCTTTCCCTATCCTATCTACGAAAAGCAAATCTTTCTTTAAACAAACAGAATGGTCCTTTAGTTCAACTCATAAGAGGAAATGCGGAGGCATTACCTTTTGAATCATCAACTATTCAAGGAGTGACTTGTGTATACTTATTCCATGAATTGCCACGCTATGCACGAGAAAATGTTTTAAATGAATGCTTTAGAGTAATAGAACCTGGGGGTATTTTAGTCTTGGCTGATTCAATTCAATTAGAAGATTCGCCTGAATTTGAACTAGTGCTTAGTAACTTTCACAAAGTTTTCCATGAACCATTTTATAAAGACTATATTCACGATGATATTAATTACAAACTCTCAACTACTGGCTTCGAAAATATAACCTCAGAATCATTTTTCATGACAAGAGTTTGGACTGCCAAAAAACCATTAAATCCATTAAAAAAAACTTCTTAAAAGGAAATGATTGATTCAAAGTGGCCTGCTGAGACTAAGATTTGCGCAAAAGAATTGCATTCACTTCTAACACTAAATCACAAAAAATGGCATAAGCTCAAATCCGACGCTGACCACAGAGCTGCCGAGCTACTTTCTGGGGCACTACTTCAATTACTTCAAGGTGGAAAGCATTCAGATGTAGAAACACTTTCTTTACAAGCTTTAAAATGGCTTAAAGGAGACTTGAAAGACCCCGGTTGCCCTCGCCAATAAGGGGCTTATTCCTTCTATACGCAAGTTGCAAGCGATTGCCACGACGACTCCAACGAACATCGTCAAAACATTGATATATCAAAAAAAGGCCTCTTCCTCTATCAGAACCCAAAATGGAAGGCAAGACGCCTACCCTCTTTGAGTGAGGCAAGCCATTTCCCTCATCTTGTATCTGCCAAACTAACCAGTTAGGAGTCAAAATCCTTCTAATTCTTAAAGACTTATTTGGGTCTTCAGAATTGCCATGTTTCACAGCATTTACCAAAGCTTCATGAAGCCCAAGTTCTAATTTTAGAAAAGTTTCCTTGCAATTAACAGGTTCTAGCAAAATTTTTAAGTGAGGTGATAAATGCAAAGTTGAAGAGAAATTAAATTCAGACCAACGAAAAGTTGAGCTCTGCAAACGACCAAAGCGTCTGATCAATCCAAAAACAACTTTGTCGGAGCTGGAAGCCATTAAAGCAAAATATGACTTTTATCTAATTTGACAATAACCGCCAAAATCCTTTCAGCCAGATGCAGAAAGCCGATCCCCTCCTCTAACGTCGATCTGTAAGGGCAGGATGGGTCAGAATTGCATCTATAAGTCTTACTCCCCGAAGCTGGTTAACTAAAGGCATGTGACCTTCAGGTGCATCGAGATCCCATCTGAACGCTGAAGGATATCTCGTCCAGACTGCATCTTTTTTCCAGCCAATTCTCGGCCATAGGAGCTCATAACGACCATTTAAAGCCTTCAAAATACGTGCCTGTACAGAGAACCCAAACTTGCCTTGTGAATAAGCAATCCATAAACGGTCCATTGTTTCTAAATCAAGGCCATTCATAAATCCAACCTCAGAGAAGTAAACATAACCTCGTTTTTCAGCATCAGGTCCTGCCAACTTTCTAAGAGTAGAACTTGTCAATCGATCTGCTTCTTCAAAATTTTCTTTAAGCAATGCTTCTTGCAAAGGAGCATAATCAATATCTACAGCCGAAGGAGATTTAAACCAACCAGCAGAACTCTTTTCTAAAACATTCTTAAGAGCATCAGGTTCATGGCGTTGCAAAATTTGCAAAATCCATCCTGCTGCCCAATCATCGCTTTCAGGATCAAAAGGACTTAGCACCTCTGATCCTAATTGAGCTATTTCCCCCACCCTTTCCTCGATTTCTTTAGTCAGAGTTCTTTTCTGACGAATGGAAGAACTCTTGAATTTCTCTAATAGCTCATGAATACTGAGGTTGTTAGAAGAGGGAGATGTAGAGACCATAGAAAACAATCGACCTAATCAGTGACCCGGCGTTTACCCACTATGTCAGGCCTTGGAATTCAATCTATTTTCCCATTAAATGAATTCCGAAGAGCGAGTGGGCCTCTGGTAGACGTCCGCAGCCCTTCCGAATTCTCTCAAGGGCATTTCCCTGGAGCAATAAACCTTCCTCTATTCAGCGATGAGGAAAGGAAAGAGGTTGGTAAAACCTATAAGAGGATAGGAAGGGAAAAAGCAATCCTGCTTGGGCTTAGGTATACAGGTCCCAAAATCGAAAAACTAGCAAACTCTCTTATAAAAATATCGAAAGAGGGCTATGTAGGTTCTAACAAAAAACTTAACCCCTCAATCAGACTTTATTGTTGGAGAGGTGGAATGAGATCATCTAGTTTGGCTTGGCTTGCAGAACTTGCCGATCTAAATCCAATTCTTCTCGAGGGCGGCTACAAAAGCTACCGACGATGGGTTCTTGCGCAATTCGAGAAAGAATTCTTGCTAAGGGTCGTTGGTGGTAGGACTGGCTCAGGAAAAACAGAATTATTAATTGCTCTTGCAGAAAAAAAAGAAGCTGTTATTGATCTTGAAGATCTGGCTAATCATCGTGGAAGCAGTTTTGGGGGGCTTGGGCTTCCAAATCAACCGACTAGTGAACAATTTGAAAATCTTCTTGCTGAGGAACTTCACGGTTTGCTAAACAAACAACCCAAACCAATATGGATCGAAGACGAAAGTGCCAATTTGGGCCTATGCAGGATTCCTCATTCCCTTTTTGTTCAGATAAAAAAAGCGCCTGTTTTTGAAATAACACGTTCAGAAAATGAACGAATAGAAAACTTAGTCAAGGTATATGGTCAATATGAGAAAAAATTATTAGAAGAATCAACTGAAAGAATAAGCCGTAGACTAGGACCACAGCGAACAAAGAAAGCTAAGGAAGAAATCGCAAAGGGAAACTTGGCAAATGCCTGCAAAGAAATAATCAGTTACTACGACCGTTGTTACGACCATCAACTAGAGAATGCAACTACCCGAATATGCATTGACGTATCTGGCCTGAACCCATCTAATGCGGCAGACAAGCTCCTTCTCCAGAAATTCAAATGGTAATCAATACCTCATTACAAATGAATCCCTCTTAAGATCGATTAGTCAAATAATGTCGCGGGGATCTGTGACCAATTCAAGTTCTTCTGCGACGATTCAATTCTTTCGTGGAACTGACGAACCCGCTGTCCCTGAAATAAGGCTTACAAGAAGCAGGGATGGCCGAACAGGTCAAGCTTTTTTCAGTTTCGAACAACCCGAAGCGTTAATGAACCCAGAACAAATGGGTGAGATCACAGGAATGATCCTCATTGATGAAGAAGGTGAGCTGATAACTCGCGAAGTAAAAGCCCGCTTTGTTAATGGCAGCCCAAGCGCAATCGAGGCGATCTATACCTGGAAAACAGAGATTGATTTCCAACGGTTCATGCGTTTTGCCCAGAGATACGCAGACAGCCATGGGCTGGGCTATTCCCAAACTGGCGAACAACAAAACTAGTCAGTAAAAGTGAAATTCTCCCAGTGGCTCTCTCTTTCAATTCTTCTGGCTTGTGGAGTTTTGTTGTGGAGTTTAAGGGATGTTCTTATTCATCTTTTCGCTGGAATTGTATTAGCTTTGGCGATTTGCACCTTAGTTGGTCAATTAAGGTCAAGATGGAAAATGCCAAGACTTTTAGCTCTAACAATAACTTTATCAACGCTTCTTTTAATAATCTGCACTGCAATAGCAGTCGTTGTTCCACCTTTCACGGAAGAGTTTCAACAGATTCTCAGACAAATTCCCGAGGCGGGAAGAAAACTCTGGGGAATAACATTAAGCAGCATCAATTCTATCTCCTTATTATTTTATGGAGACGAAGCATTAAGTCAGAACTGGCTGACATCTACTAATATCTCTCCATTCCCAGATAGCACTTCCTTAGCCTCAGGAATCAGTCAAGGGATACAAAAGATCCTTGGAATTGCCGGAGATCTTGGGAACGGTTTAATACAAATACTTTTTGTTATTGCAATAGCATTAATGATATCAATACAACCAAATTCTTATCGGGAAGTGGCTATACAATTAGTCCCTTCTTTCTACAGAAGAAGAGCTCGCTCTGTATTATCACAGTGTGGCAACTCCCTAAGTGACTGGATGGTTGGGGTACTCATAAGTTCCTTCTTTGTAGCATTACTTGCAGGGATTGGCCTTTCAATTCTCGGGGTAAAACTAGTCATGGCAAATGCCCTTTTGGCCGGAATTCTTAATATAATCCCCAATGTTGGTCCAACACTAAGCACTATATTCCCTGCATCAGTTGCTTTACTAGATGCACCATGGAAGGCAATTGCAGTTGTAGGTCTATACGTGTTAATACAGAACCTAGAAAGTTATTTAATTACACCATCGATAATGCAACATAGAGTAAGCTTACTTCCTGCTTTAACTCTTACAGCTCAATTTATTTTTGCCATATTATTTGGCCCCTTGGGACTATTCCTTGCATTACCTCTTGCTGTAGTTATTCAAGTTCTGGTTAGAGAAGTACTTATTCACGATCTTCTAGATACATGGAGGAGGCAACGTAAATACTCTTGAATTCAAGGACAATTTTAGCAACACTAACTTTTCTATTTGCAACATTCCTTACATGGCAGTTGCGTTGGGTATTATTGGTAGTTTTTGGAGCCATTGTAATTGCCGTTGGATTTGATGTACTTATAAAAAAAATTCAAAGTTTTATCCATATTGGCAGAGAACTATCCCTTGCAATTGTTCTTACTTTACTAATATCTGGAGGATTAATAATGTATATATTTTTAGCACCTGAACTAGTTAATCAAACTAAAGATCTTGAAACATTAGCCCCTAATCTCCTAGACAAACTTAAATCTATTCTTGACAGTGAACTCAAACTACTAAATCTCCAAGACTCCATCTCAGAAATACTTAGCTGGGACCGTATACAACCAATAGGGAATCAATTACTAGGGTTTGCAGGAGGGGCAGCAAACATTATTTTTCAATTTCTACTTACAATATTGCTCGCGATTTTGCTAGTGCTAGATCCAAACTCTCATCGTAAAATACTTATCTCGATAACACCAAAAAGCAAACGTAAAACCATTACCGAGTTACTTGATCAATGTAGAAATGCCCTTGGAGGATGGCTAACAGGTATGACGATTTCTGCTGCAAGTGTTTTCTTACTTACATGGGCAGGTCTTGTATTTCTAAAGGTCCCTTTAGCATTACTAAGTGCATTAATTTGCGGCATACTTACTTTTGTCCCGACAATTGGTCCTAGTACAGCGAGTCTTTTACCTCTAGGAGTATCACTCCTTATATCACCATCATTAATGATTCAAGTTTTAATTCTAAGATTAGCAATACAAAATCTTGAAGCTTTTCTACTAACACCTCTTTTACTTAGAAAAACCGTAAACCTCCTGCCAACTGTAGCCCTAACATCGCAATTAAGTCTTGGCGTTCTACTTGGACTTCCAGGAGTACTTATAGCCCTTCCTTTAGCGGTTGTCTTACAAGTAGGAATGCAAAAAATACTTGTGAAAGAAGTTATGGACAGATGGTAGGTAATAGATAGATATTTTATCTACGGTGGCGATTAGAAAAACGTTCTAACAATCCATAATGAAAAAATATTGATGGGGTGCTAATTAAAACCAATACAGCAAGAGAGTGGTGCCTTAGAGTAAACAAAAAAGAAGTCAAGGTGAAATGATCTGCTAGTAATCTAACTTCTAGTCTGAGATCCCAAATTGCAAAAAAGAATAAAAGGATTGGAGTCCACCTATCGAGAGACAGGTGTTTACGGCTAAGAGAGTTTCTCATTCCAACAAATCTTCATCATCAGACTCTTTATTAACTATTTTCCTTTTTCTTAGACTAAGCAATGAAGGTGCCAATGCAATACTTGACCAACTTCCTACTAATACACCAATAGCCAAAGCAACTGAGAACCATAAAAGAGTCGACCCTCCAAAGCAAATCAAAGCTATCAGAGGAAGCAATGTCGTACCACTTGTATAAATCGTTCGAGTAAGGGTTGCTGAGACAGCCAAATCTATTTGGTCTGAAAATTGAAGAGAGGCTTCCTGGCGACTTCTCTCACGAATACGATCAAAAACCACGACAGTATCATTAACAGAATAACCTGCAATTGTTAACAAGGCAACAGCAAAAAGACTATCAACTTCTAAATTGTAAATGATTCCTAACCATGAAAAAACTCCGCATACAATTAAAACATCATGAGCCAAGGCTACAAGTGCTAAGAATGCATAAATCTTGTCATATCGCAATGTTATATATAAAGCTATTCCAGAAAATGCGACTAGCAATGAAATCAGGCTGCTCTTAAGTAGTTGACCACCAAGACTTGGGCCAATGGTATCAATGGATTCACTACCAACAATAAATGGTCCTGCAAGTGATGAAATATTATCTATTACTTGATTGCTTTGCGAAGAAGAAAGGAAAGGCATCCTAACCACAATTGAGTTGCCTTTATCAAGAATCTGAACTCTCAGTGAAGAAAGATTAATTGACGTCTTATTGTTATCAGATTGGAAATCAATTTGTTTTATAGAGTTCTCTATTCTTTTGGCACTTAGAGATCTACAACCATTATCACATTTACGATCAAGCCGAATCTGAGTTCCACCAGTGAAGTCAAGACCTGGCCTAAGTGGTGCCTTAATAGATGGATTTAGAAAAGAAAGAATCAAACCCAATAAACATATAAAAGTTACAGCTCCAGATATAAACCATACAATACGCCTGTAATAGGTAAGCCTCAAATTTTGATTAGTGTTTAACATAAAGGTCATTTCGATAATTTACAAAGCTGAAGAGCCTAACTGCTCTTTAGGTAAAAAGTTTGTCGGGCGTCTAAGTGACTGATAACCCATTAAAAATCTAAGAATAGTGCGGGTACAAGTTAAAGCAGTGAACAAACTAAAAAGAACTCCTATTCCTAATGTTGCGGCAAAGCCCTTGACAAGTCCAGTTCCCAAGAAGAATAAAGCTCCACAACTAATAAGAGTGGTTATATGTCCATCAACTATTGATGAAAAAGCCTCAGAAAAGCCTGTCTCTATTGAACGAATAAGAGTATTGCCTCTACGCAATTCATCCTTGACACGTTCAAAAATAAGAACATTTGCATCCACAGCCATTCCAATACTAAGAATAAATCCTGCTATACCTGGCAAGGTAAGGGTTACTGGGATCAATGCATAAGTTGCGAGATTAAAAAGTGTATAAAGACTCAGCGCAATTACTGCCACAAAACCTGCAATTCTGTATACCAACAACATAAAAATAGCTACTAATAAAATTCCTGAGAGTGCCGCGAAAAGACTTCTACGAATATTCTCAGCGCCTAATGTTGGCCCAATAGTTCTAACTTCAATAACTGCTACTGGCAAAGGCAAAGCCCCTCCTCTTAATTGAACTTCTAAATCCCTCGCTTCCTCGGCACTAAACCTTCCACTGATCGTTGCTGCACCTCCTGTAATACCTGCAGCTTTAAATTGCTCACCTACTGTGGCTTCGCTTATTGAATGACCGTCTAGAACAATTCCAAGGAGCCGCTCTGTACCGGCAATTGATTGGGTCAGTTTTGCAAATTTCTCAGATCCCTCTCTATTAAAATTTAATGTGACTTCCCATCCTGAAGTGTTTTGCTCCTGTTGGCGTCCAGCAGTTACTAAATCCTTACCAGTAAGAAATGCTGGTTCAAATAAAGAAACAATCTTTTCATTAACCTTGTCTAACAATTCTTCCATTTGATCGACTTCATCTACCGATTTAACTTCCACTCCTAACAGTTTCTGGGCTAAGTTTATTTGATTTTGATTAAGCTGATTAGCAGGCAACCTTTTTCCGTCTCCTTTAGACCTTGCCAAAGACAAAACACTATTTGCTTGCTGGCGGAGCCTTTGCAAAATTCTTATTTCAGACTCTGTTCCTGCCCTTTGAGCCCGAAACTCAAGCAGTGCTGTTTCTCCTAAAACTTTTGCAGCTCTAGAGGGATCTTGTTCGCCCGGAAGCTGTAAAAGTAATTGGTCTTCTCCAATTGTTTGAAGTGTCGATTCAGCAACTCCCAATCCATTAACTCGCCGATCCAAAACGGTTTTCACAGCCTCAAGCTGCTCTGCATTAACCCGCTTAATCTCTCCTGCAGGCTGAACCTCAAGGGTTAGCTGGCTTCCACCCCGGAAGTCAAGGCCTAGCTGCAATGGGAAGTTCGCACAAACTGAACCTGCAGAAATCGCAAGAGCAAGTATTAAAGCAAACCATCCTTGCTGACGGGCCATCAATTAAACCCCCTTACTAACAATTTTCTGGACAGATTCAACAATTTGATGAGGTTGAATAATAGTTAAATTTTCTAATTTACCGTTATATGGAGTAGGAATATCCTGACTTGAAAGTCTTACTGGAGGCGCATCAAGGTCATCAAAGCATTCCTCAGTAATTAAAGCTATCAACTCAGCACCTATTCCTCCCGTCTTCATACATTCTTCAACAATTATCACTCTATTAGTTTTAGCAATTGAACGTTTAATTGTATCCATATCAAAAGGCTTAAGGCTAATTAAATCTATTAACTCAACATCAATATCTTCACTTTCCAACATTTCGACAGCCTTCAAGCAATGATGTCGCATCCTAGAGTAAGTAAGAATTGTCACATCTTTTCCTTCTTTTACTAAGTCAGCCTGATCTAAAGCACAAACATACTCTCCTGAAGGTATCTCTTCGGTGAGGTTATATAGCAAAACATGCTCAAAGAAGAGAACAGGATTGTCATCCCTAATAGCGGCCTTCATTAAGCCCTTAGCATTAGTGGGAGTACTACACGCCACAATTTTTATCCCAGGAACAGCATGGAAATAAGCCTCCAAGCGTTGGCTGTGTTCCGCTCCTAGTTGTCTTCCAACCCCACCAGGGCCTCTTACAACAGTAGGTATGGTGTAATTACCACCGCTGGTATAACGAAGCATTCCCATATTGTTGGAAATCTGGTTAAAAGCGAGAAGTAGAAACCCCATGTTCATCCCCTCGACTATGGGCCGTAAACCGGTCATTGCAGCCCCCACTGCCATCCCCGTAAAGCTGTTCTCAGCAATCGGGGTATCTAAAACTCTTAACTCGCCATATTTCTCACAAAGATCCTTGGTGACCTTGTAAGAGCCTCCGTAATGACCAACATCCTCCCCCATTACACAGACAAGGGAGTCTCTTGCCATCTCTTCATCGATGGCTTCACGAAGTGCGTTAAAAAGAAGTGTTCCAGCCACTGTCGAACTGCAATCCCAATTAAGAAGGGTAACGAAGCCAAACTATCTCAATGCGGGTCTAATTAGCCGCCTGCCGCAAATGTGGTCAACAACAAAACCGAAATGAGCATGCCAGGGCTCAAAAGTAATACCAACATTCCTAAATCATGAAAGTTCATATAAAGAGCCGCAAATTCGCAGCAAATGACCAATGATCAAACCCTAGGCAGGATCGGCTTCATTGCCAAAAACTAAATCACGAAGCAAAACAAGAATTAACCCCAAACCTATAAATGCAAAAGTAAATGTCGCTAAAAAGCTCATTCCAATGACCAAAGTCTTCATAGCAGAAGCAATGCTTTGAGCAATTGCCGATTTATAGGTGGGTTGATGAATCGTGAAATATACAATTGCTTTCTTGCTCAAGCCAAAGCAAAGCCAAGCAAAAATCCCACTTGTAACTGCCCCTGACAGATAGCTCAAAGGTCCTTTCGGGGCCTGCTTCTCTGCATTGTTTCCCTGGGGATCAGAAGAATTAATAGTTTCCTTACTCAAATGCCTATTTGTTCAATCTCTCTCAATTTTTACTCCTTCAGCCCTTAATGAACAACACCAACTCATCAACCCTGCATCCTTGAAACGCTGCCTATTCTGGAAATACACTGATTTCGCTTTCGTCAAGTCCGAGAAAAGTGCGAAGCAACTTGGGCCAGATCCACTCATTGCCACCCCTAGATTCTCAGGCATACATCTAAGCAGCCCCAGAGCTTCTTTTACAGAAGGGGTTGTTTCAGTAACTACCTCCTGCAAATCATTTTTTAAAGGAGGCAATTGATTTCCGCCAAAAGGATTTAACCAACCTTGATTTCTTAAAAGTTTTCTTCGTTCTTCAAACTCAACTTCTTCTGTCAAATATCGACCGAATTCCATCTCCTTAAAACGTGAGTATGCCCATGGTGTAGAAACACTCACGGAAGGGTTTTTAACTAAAAGAATTGCCAAAGATGAATTGCTTCTAGGTTTCTTCTCAAGAACCTCTCCACGTCCAAAACATAATTGGGTTCCACCTTCTAAACAAAATGGGACATCCGAACCAAGTTCTGCAGCTAATACTTCCAATTCTTCTATAGGCAGATCTAAACCCCATAATTGATTTAGGCCAACCAAAGTTGCAGCTGCATCACTTGAGCCACCAGCAAGACCAGCTCCAATAGGGATAGACTTTTTTAAGTTAATCTCTGCGCCAAGCTCATTCAATCCAGCTTTGTCCCGTAACAAATAGGCCGAGCGAATAATAAGGTTGTCAGAAGCAGTACTTAGCTCAGGGTTATCACATCTAAGCGTTATCAATCCATCTCTATTGCCCATCATCTTAATTTGATCTTCAAGGTCAACAGACTGCATCACCATTGCTAATTCATGGAAACCATCAGATCTCAAGCCCAAAACTTCCAAATGAAGATTGATTTTTGCAGGCGCCGAGACAAACAAGGGATTAACTGATTTTTCAATACCATTCATATTCGCATCACTATCAATTGGTTCGGGACCCTTCTAATGAACTGAACGCCTTTGCAAATTTCAACCAATCCTGTGGGGAAATCTCCTGAGGACGCTGCTGAAGACTGATTCCAACACTTTGAGCAATAAACTCCAGCTCTTCCAAAGGGCAGATATCACCAAGAGTATTTCTCAACATTTTTCTCCGAGAAAGAAAAGCTTTTCTTAGCAAAGTCTCTATTCGACGTGCCAAAACAGGCTCTAAATGTTCTTCTGCAGCAAACGGTTCAATTGCGATGACCTCTGACTGAACCTTTGGAGGAGGGTCAAAGCATCGAGGTGGCACCGAACAGACCTTTCTGCAAAAAGCCATAAGTTGAAGCCTTACGCTCAAAGAACTAAAGCTCTTTTCTCCTGCCCTTGCAGTAATTCTGTCTGCGACTTCCTTCTGCAAAAGCAATATCAATACTTGATATTTACTTTTCACGGGACTATTCAAACGTCCTAACAACTTCTCTAAAAGTGGACCAGTAATGTTGTATGGGATATTTGCCACCACCTTGTTAGCCGGAAGACCATCAGGAAAATTTAATGGCTCCTTCAGCACATCACCTTGAAGCAAAGTGAATTTTGGCTGGTCAAAAAAACGCTTCCTCAAACCTTTAACCAAATCCCTATCTATTTCGATCGCATGAACTAATGCGACAGGTGACCTTAAGAGCTTTTCCGTGAGAACACCTTTCCCAGGACCAACCTCTAGGACTCGGTCGTCGGAGCTCAAGTCCGCAGCCTCAACAATTTTTTCCAAGATCTGAGGGTCCCGCAGCCAATGCTGACCAAATCTTTTGCGGGCCGCATGCTTTTCAAAAATCATTCCTTAACTTTGACCTAAAAGGGACCAAGACAATCAGATGAACCATCTCGAACTCATCTCACCTTAAATATAAAAACTTTTCTGCTCTCCTTGATATCCAAATAATCAATTTCCAGATCAATCAGTCCTAGGGTTGGAAAAATTTCTCTAAGCCTTGATGCTTAACTGCTTTTTAGCCATAGCTTCTGCGGTCTTTCTCCTAATAGTTCCATTTCAGCCAAATCTTGCCGAAGTTGCGTCCCCTCAACCAGAAGCCAATAGCATTAATGTCGACCTCCCTAGTGTTCTCGATGATGATTTTTTTGAAGATCTTCCCTTTGAACAACGTCGTCAAGCACTAAGGGATGAAGTAGAACTTGGCCCCAAGAGACCGCCAAGCACTTCAAACCCCAAGAAATACAACCTATTAATCAGATGAATTTTAATTCCCATAGCCTTCAGAGACTTCGTGAACTAGGTCGAAACTTACCAAAACCTCTCCCAAAACCCAACAAAGAAACTCAAATAGAACACAACAAAACCCAAACCATTCACCCTGTTGAAACTGAAAATAACCCAGAAGAATTATTCAAACAACTCTTGGAAATCAGTCCAGACGGAAATATCCCCTCTCATCTCATAGATCGATTAAAACAAGCGGAGTTGAACAACTCAAGGCAAAGTATAGATAACAGAGAAAACAAGGAAAAAACATCTAATTACAACAAGCAAAACTCGCAAAAAAAATCCAAAAGAAGCAAAGATTTTCTTAATAAATCTAATACTATTCCTGATAAATGCAAAGATGAAGAGAGTCTTTATATAAATTTCAAACAACTATTACTTGAAGACGAAGATTAAATCTAAATACCACCAAGGAGGTGACTTTGCTTCACACATCTCGTTTCCGCATTCTTTCTATTGGCAAGGTAAAAAAGAAGTGGATTCGTGATGGTGTCAGCCTATATCTCAAACGTCTTCCAGGCCTAACGGTCACTGAGCTGCGTGATAGCACTCCAAAACGGGAAGAGCAAGCCATCCTTCTATCACTAACTCCTCAAGAAACCCTAATAGCTCTTGCAGAGGAGGCTACTCCAATGACTTCGAAGGTTTTCGCCGAATATCTAAAGAGTTTTGGCTCATCACGACTTGCTTTCGCCATTGGAGGAGCTAATGGACTCACTACTCGACTAAAAAACTCCGCAAGCCTAAACCTCAGCCTCTCTCCTATGACATTTCCACACGAAATCGCTCAATTGCTTCTTCTTGAACAGATTTATCGCGCTCAATCAATTCTTCAAAAAAGCCCATATCATCGCGAATAGCGAAATCCGAACAACCTGTAATAGTATAAGTGTACTACTACAGGTTGTTCGGATGGAAATCGTAAGCATTAGCTCCTTCCAAAAAAAAAAGCGCTCCGATTCGAACTCGAACAAAGAAAATCGAAGCATGATTACAGGATTTCCCTCGCCAGCAGACGACTACGAAGAAGTCGGAATAGATCTATCCAAGGAATTAATCCCTAATTCAACAAGTACATTTTTCCTTCGTGTCAGCGGAAAAAGGATGGAACAAGCCGGCATAAATGATCAAGACCTTCTCCTCGTTGATCGCAGCCTAGAAGCAAAGCCAGGAAACATAGTAATTGCAGTGATAGAAGGCCACTTTAGTGTTAAGTATCTAACACATTATAAACAAATTACATTTCTAGAAGCAGGTCAAGACGAGCAACAAATAATACCCCTAAACGATGAAAAAGAAATCTACATATGGGGAGTTGTAACCTATTCAATTCACAGCCTAATTTCCCATATCTAATATTACCGAGATAAATAAATCTTGAATAACTTCTGAAAAAGGCCTCCTAGAAACATAGAATGATTCCAATAAAAACCTCTAATCAACTGAAGATTCACGATCGTATTCCA
Source organism: Prochlorococcus sp. AG-363-P19 (assembly GCA_003280055.1). Lineage (GTDB taxonomy): Bacteria > Cyanobacteriota > Cyanobacteriia > PCC-6307 > Cyanobiaceae > AG-363-P08. The sequence continues at coordinate 38,137 of QCGG01000006.1, read as the reverse complement.
TCCCCTTGTCATTCATCCATTGCGCCTCTGTCTTGCAATACTTCGAATGCTGGCTTACATGTATCCCTTCAATCAAGGTAAAAGAAGCCATCAGCGCTACAGGAATAAACCAAGCAGGAGAAGTCCAAAAAACATTCCCATTACTCATCAGAGAAAACCTTCCTAAACACTACCAACTTACTAAAAAATAATAATAAAAAAATCAAATCGAAGAAATCACCAGACATCCAAAAACCGACTTAAAATACAAGCAAAGTGCACAAATAAAACGCCCTACTCCTAGCAAACTCTAAAGGCAAGCAAGAAAACCACAAGCACTGAGTAGTGCAAGTATACTACTCAGTGCTTGTGGTTTTCTTGCTATGCGTCGAGCTACGGCCTTGATAGATGGCAACAACTTTTACGCCTCATGCGAACAGAGTATTGACCCTTCTGTCGCAGGACGCCCTCTGGTCGTACTTTCAAATAATGATGGCTGCATCATTGCACGCAGCGCAGAAGCTCGCGCACTTGATATAGCAATGGGAACACCCTATTTCAAAGTCCACAAAAAGCTAGAAAGCCTAAACGTAATAGTCCGCAGCTCAAACTACGCCCTCTACGCCGACATGAGCAAAAGGCTCATGAACATACTGAGAACAAGCAGCGAACAACTAGAGGTGTATTCCATCGATGAGGCATTCGCACTTCTCAAGAGACCATCTAACGGAAACCTACGCCCCTGGGCTCATCAACTAAGAGCCCAGGTTTACCGCAGTCTAGGAATACCAATAGCAATCGGCATTGGCGAAACAAAATGCCAAGCCAAACTCGCCAACCACGCCGCAAAGTCAGTGGCGTCCCTTTGCGGGGCATTTGACCTCTCTGCAGAAACAGACAAAGACTCATGGCTAGAAAAGGTAGCCATCGAAGATGTATGGGGCATTGGACAAAAACTTTCCAAATGGTGCCGTCTACACAACATCAATACCGCAAGACAATTTCGTGACATGCCTTCCGGAAAGATACTTTCCAAATACGGCATCAAAGGTCTCCGCATACAACGCGAACTACTGGGATACGAATGCATTCCTTTTACGCAAAAACCCCTTCCCAAGAAAGAGATGTGCGTAAGTCGAAGCTTCTGCAGACCAATCCATCAATTAAGCGAACTACGGCAGGCAGTTGCTAGCCATGTAATTCGCGGAGGAGAAAAGCTACGTCAGCATTCACAAGTAGCGAGCACTTTGACGGTATTTGCAAGGACAAGAGAGCTCAGGCCATCTTCTTGCAAACAAGCCGTAACAACACAAATAAATCCGCCAAGCAACGATACCTCAGTACTCCTCGACGCAGCCCTGCTATTAACGGAGCAGATTTTCGATCCATCTTATGCCTTCATCAAAGCTGGAGTACTAATGCAAAATCTAGACACAACGAAATTCATGCAACAGCAATTATTTTCAGTCCCCAAGACAAATGAAAGACTCTTATCAACGATAGACGAACTAAATAGCCAATACGGGCAAAACACCATCACCTGGGCAGCCTCCGGTCTAGAGAAGCCCTGGGAAATGCGTCGCAATCGGCTTAGCCCAGCCGCAACTAGTCGCTTCAAAGAGATTCCAATAGCACACGCATAACACAACAAAAGTCACTGACAACAAGAAGAACGAGACCAGTTGACAAGACCCAACAAGCCATGCTAGTACATATGTATTAGCTGCGAATCGATGGCTCAAGTTGCATCTCCATACGCAATCTTTACAGCCGAGGAATGGTATTCCTCGGCTGCCCCAATAGGAAGAAAAAAATGCGCAGACAAGGCTGGCTTCAAGATCCAAAAACAACTGAAACAAAAAGGTTTCATAGAGACGAAAGAAGTCATCGCGAATTCCCAATGGTCTTCATCGATTCAGGGCGTCCTTTCCCAGGGAAGCCAGCATTATTAAAAAGAAGGCAACATGTACACAAAAAAGAGGCCATGAAAAATTGGGAAAAACTCTTAAAAGAGGGGTGGAAGGTAGTCAAACCCCAATGGGGAAAAGGCGAAGAGGTCTGAAAAGACTTTAAATATGATTTAAAAGCTGCAAGGTCTTCTCACGAAGACTCGCAATCAAAACCATTCGAGACGAAGGCACAGGAATGTCAGCCTGAAAAGACAAGGTCTCTGCACTTACAAGAGCCAAACCACAAGTTTCAAAAAACAATACAGAAAGAATGCTCGGTTTAGCATTCATAGCTCTGAGATCCACAGCTTGAGAAATTGCGCGCTTCGCTTTGTCAAGTCCAATCCTATCAACCAATCTCGACCAAAGATCATCAACTTGAGTATATGAATTTAAGTCTATTAATTTAGAGTTCATAAATAGAAATAAACCAAAATTAATTAAACTAAGCTGAGATTATACCCTCATCAGAAAAGCCAGCACAACGTTGTTGATCCAAGTGAATAATATGCTTTCGTTCAGCGTAATAAAGATTCTGGAAATTTATTGCATCTGAATTCAACTCATTAAACATCGCTTCTATCCTTACTTCCATATCAACAGATTCAGAAGGCCGAAGCCGTTCTTGTTCTATTAAATCAGCTATGCATCTTTCAAGTGTTGCCAAACGTTGTCCCGACCAAGCTTCAAGGAGATGACGGCAGCGCTTAAGACTCTTTTGGCGTTCTAAAACAGCAGCAGAGCCTCTTAACTGATGCATGGGTTGAGAAAAGGAGGCAATTTGCACTTCTCCTGGTTCAAGTAAAGGAGTCAAACGAGCTAAGAGCTCGGAGTTCTCTAGCAAGAATTGATCACTAAGCAGCCTTGGCAAATCAATATTTCCTAATTCTTCTCCAGAACTACTGCCACGAATAATTAACTCAAGATGATCAGGGCCAAGATTAGTTTCTTCTATATCGCTAATAGCAGCCCATAGCAAACGATGATGCTGCAATGCAAAATCTTCAAGTTCTCTTTGTCTTAGTTCTCTTCTGATAGCACAACGATGCTCTGGGCAATAAAGATACAAACTAAGTATCTGTGCTTCATTTTTCTCACGTTGAGAAGCCTCACCTGGCTGTTCAAAACGACTTGACCTCCCATGCCAACGCTGCCCTTTCACCTGTTGTCGAAGATCCTCTTCAAGCCGTAAGGCCAAACGTGCCTGTCCACCACTTAATCGTTCAGAAACCTTTTGCAAATAATGTGTTCGAACTGCCGTCTGAGGCAACTTCCCTAAGAGTTCAACAAGACCACTAACAACCTTTTGAAACTGATCAGCCTTGGACAAGTCGGTTCCTTCAAAAACCTGATCGATTTGCCAGTCAAGCCAAAGAGGGGCTCGATCTAGCAAGGCTCTGTATTCACCAACAGAGCCAGTTCGCAAAAACTCATCAGGGTCTTTCCCTAATGGCAAATGCAGAACCCTTAGCTCTAATTGACCCTGCAACGCCAACTGCTCCACCTCTCCTATAGCTCTATTAGCTGCACGAATACCTGCTCCATCAGAATCAAAATTCAGGACTATTCTTTTATTCTCTGTACATCGACATAAATTCGTGATTTGTTGATTACTTAAGGCTGTGCCAAGAGAAGCAACAGAATTTGTTATCCCTGCAGAATGTAAAGATATAACATCAAAATAGCCTTCAACAATTAGTGCTCTGTCTTGCTTTCGAATTGAATTAACAGCTCTATTCAAACCAAACAAATGTTTTCCCTTCTCAAAGATTTCTGTTTCAGGGGAATTCAAATATTTTGGTTCCACTCCATCAAGACTCCTGCCACCAAATCCGATGATCCTGCCTTGTCGGTCATGGATAGGAACCATAATGCGACCTCGAAAACGATCGTAAAATCCTTCCCCGCCTTTTCTTGGGACAACCAGTCCTGCCGATTCAATCAAGTCTGAAGTAAGTCCTTCCACCTTCTCAAGGTGTGTTAAAAGGCCATCCCAATCTTCAGGAGCATAACCAAGTCCAAAAGAATCAATTGTCGATAAAGAAAGACCTCTATTTTTAAGAAGATAATCAAGAGCCTTTAACCCTTTCGAGCCTTTTAGTTGACTTCTAAACCAACCTTCAGAAAGAGACAAGGCTCGATGCAGATTCTCTCTCCTTGATAATTGTTGGCGAAAACGCTCCTGAGATGGACCATCTACAGTCTCAACCGGCAGCTGATACTTACGGGCAAGTTCAAGAACTACTTCTCCAAAACTCTGTTTCTGGAACTCCATCAAGAACTTAATAGAGTTTCCTCCAGCACCACATGAAAAGCAGTAATAAAACTGCTTGGCTGGAGAGACCGTCATTGAAGGCTTACTGTCGTCATGAAATGGACAAATCCCTACAAATTCACGCCCTTTCTTTTTTAAAACAACATGCTCTCCAACGACGTCTACGATGTCAGACCGTTCCTTTACGGCCTCAATAGTACGAGGGTGAAGTCGAGGAGATGGCATCGACACATTCTGCTCATTGTCTGGTAATTGGTCTAGTTATCTAAATCGGAATTAATAGCGACCAATAGATTGCAGAGGATTCTCAAAGCAAATCGATAGGAACTGCTTCAAACATGGGTTCAAATTGGTCAGCTCATAGTGGGCCTAATGCAGCGAAGACACAAGGGAGCATGGCCCTCTTACTAAGTGCTCTGGCATTCAGCTTAATGAGCGTATGCGTAAAGCATCTAGGAAATCGTCTTCCAATTGCAGAAATCCTTCTTTCTAGAGCATTAATAAGCCTTTTCATAACTCAGTTCTTGCTAGCCAAAGAAAATATTTCTCCCTGGGGTAAGAACAAAAACCTGCTTTTCCTGAGAGGGTTGCTTGGAACTGGAGCACTTTTCTGTGTTTTTTATGCTCTAGGAACACTTCCTTTAAGCGCTGCAACTGTAATCCAATACACCTATCCAACATTCACTGCGATAGCCGCATGGCTCATTCTCAAAGAGAACATAAAACGTCGAATTATTTTTGCAGTTCTACTTGGCTGGATGGGAATTGCAATAATTACAAGACCAGAATGGATAACAAAAAGCGGAGAAGCACTTCCTACTATTCCCACCTTAATAGCCATTTCAGGAGCAATACTTACTGCATTTGCTTATATTTGTGTTCGCCAACTTTCTAAATACGAACATGAACTAGTAATTATTTATTATTTTCCTTTGATATCAATCCCTATATGCTTACCCTTTGTATTAAATGACTTTATCCAGCCAATAGGCTTAGAATGGTTTTGGATATCTGGCATAGGTCTTTTTACTCAGCTAGGTCAAATAGGAATAACAAAAGGACTTAAAATACTTACTGCCGCAAAAGCCACTACAATAAACTATTCTCAGGTTCTTTTCTCTATATTTTGGGGGGCTATTATTTTCAATGAATCAATAGATTTTTGGATCTCAATTGGCGCAATATTTGTACTACTTGGAACACTGATCGGTATAAGTAGTCACAAATAGCCCTTATTCACTGTTGGTTCTCGTCAAGCAAGACAGTTGACAAGAAAAAACCTACGTCCCTTAAATTAAGTTCTACTTGCCCACTAGTAGCTTTTGGGGCAAGAATGAAAGAAGACTAGAGCTTCTGCATAGCGGAACACCTTCCAAAAGGCACCATCTCAATCACAAAAGGAGCTAAAACTAATGAGACTTATCCTCTTAACTATTTTTGCTCTCAGCCTCACCCCAACTGCTTTAGCAGGAGAGTATCAACCTGGATACGCAGCTTCTAGAACCTGCACACGCAATGAGTATCGGGAAGAATATGTTCCAGGAACCGAGGTCTCTCCTGGCTACGTAAGATCCTGGACCGAAACTATTGAATTCCCTTGCGATTCCAAGAGTTCACGAACAAGCACTAATCACCGCCACGCTCATCCAGCAGATTTGGATACTAATGACTGTTCTGAAGGGACAATTATTGGCGGCCTTCTTGGGGCAGGACTAGCAGGAATGAGCTCACGAGGGAAGGACCAATGGTTTGCAGTGCCTGCAGGAGGAGTCGCAGGAGCAATGATTGGCTGTCAAGTAGATGGAGGCTGATCGGAACCAACTCTTTAATTCATCTCAATTAAAGAACTATCAATTTGAGGCATTTAAGAGTTCCAAATTCAAAAAATACGGCAACATAAGGCGAACAAGAGATACTCCATGATTGCCTGGTTACAAGGGCACAAGCTTGAAAGCTGGCAGCAAGGGAATCGCCAGGGGGTCTTAATAGCCTGTGGAGGCGTTGGATATGAAGTACAAACCTCTTCAAAATATCTGAACGAAATAAATTCCAAACAAGACTTAGTCTTATGGACACACCATCTTCAAAAGGAAGACTCTGAGGTCCTCTTTGGTTTTCCCAATCGCAATGAAAGAGACCTATTCAGGATTCTCATAGGAGTAAACGGCGTAGGACCTCAACTTGCCTTAGTTCTTCTCGATAAATTTGAAACCAGCGAACTTGTAGAAGCTGTAATCGAAGCTGATATCAACAAACTCTGCCAGGCTCCAGGTGTTGGTAAACGAACTGCAGAGAGACTCACAATTGAATTAAGAGCAAAGCTATCGCCTTGGAAAAAAACAAAAGAACAATTTCTCCTTAAAACATCTCATCAGGTCAACCCCGAACAAGTACAAGCCAAAAACCTCAAAGAGCTTCATACGTCACTCAGTTCTTTAGGTTATGAAGACTTTGAGATACGCAAAGCTATCGAAGCCATAGGAGTAGAAAACCCAGGTGTTCCGGCAAAAGAAGACCTTACATTGAGTACTCTGGACGACCCTGACAACCTGCTCCGAGCAAGCTTGTTATGGTTGACTCGTGAAGCTGCTTGAGAGAAAGGGTCCTCAAGGAGTTAAATTATGTTTTTGATTGAAAGGACTAAGAGGAAAGCATGTCGCTAGATACAGCAGAAAAGCAAAAGCTAATCAACTCAAATCAAATCCATGGCACAGATACAGGGTCCGTGGAAGTTCAAGTCGCCATGCTTAGCGAGCGTATTTCAAAGCTCAGCGAGCATCTACAAAACAACCAACAAGACTATTCTTCTCGCCAAGGCCTACTGAAGATGATTGGACGCCGAAAGCGTCTCCTGAACTACATACGTAGCAAAAGTGAGAAAAGGTTTACAGACTTGATTACAAAGCTAGGTATCAGAGGCTGATCCTATTAAAGGGTTTACTAAAAGTACTCTCAAACAATGGTCGATCCTGCACAAAAAAACTCCTCATCCTCAAAAGGTTATGGAGTGAATAGTCCAAAAAAGAAAAGCTCTCAAAAACAAGCTGCTATTCCAACTGTAGTTGCCAACAGGATGGCTAGACGAGTTGCTTTCACAAGTGGTTTACCCACTATTTCAGGCATGGGAATTTTCATTGTTAGTTACCTTCTTGTAAGCAAAGGCATAACAGATATTCCACCTGTTGTGACTCTACTTTTATCAGCTTCTTTCTTTTTTCTAGGACTTTTGGGTCTTAGCTATGGACTTTTTTCTGCGAGCTGGGAGACTAAGCCTGGCAGCTTTTTAGGGCTTGAAAATATTCGACCTAACCTAACTAAAGTCAAAGAATCGTTTCAAGCAAACAAGGTATCTAAGGTAGAAGGAACATCTGACTCATCAAGCAAATAAAGCATCGCTACAACTCGCTCTAAAACTCATCTTCTGCAAAGAGTTTACAGCTGCTTCAGCATCTCTCACACAAAACTGATCTCCCAAGCGAACATAACGAACACTAGATCCTTGTTTTACAGCAGCCACTACAGGAACTTTTACACCAAATTCCTCTTTTCTCGGCAAATGATTAGTAAGACATTCTCTTAATCGGTGCTGCACTCCTAGATCACTTGCCTGATCCGGCAATAACTCAATCAAAAGAAGTCTAAGGTCGTCAATTGCACGACAATCATCAACAATCAACTGAACACGATCATCCCTGCGATCTACTGATGCCCACACAAGGAGTCTTGACTCAAGTAGTAAATGATCAGAGAGGCGTTCATAACTTCTTGGAAAGACAACTGCCTCACAACCACCTGTCAGGTCCTCAAGCCGAAGTATGGCCATGCGATCTCCTTTGCGAGTAGTCACCTGTCGCATTTCAGAAATCATGGCTATCACACTTGCTTTTGATTTATCAGCCCGATCATCCAATCCACCAATACCGATAGGAGCAAGAAGTTTTGCGGGAGGGTTTAGCTGCTTTAGTGGGTGATCAGACAAATAAAAGCCAACCAGTTCCTTCTCTCTACGTAGCTTCTCTGTCGGTGAATAATCAGAAACTGGGGGACTTTTTGGAGCAATAATTTTTTCCTGAGAGTTTTTATCCTTATTATCTTGGGCTATCAAGTCAAACAAATTACCTTGGCCACTAATTCTGTCTCGGGCTCTAGAAGAAGCCCAGTCAATAATTAAATCCAAATCAGCCATTAACTGTGCCCTATTCCCTTGAGGGTCAATAGAATCAAGCGCCCCACAATGTATCAATGATTCCAGTCCTCTTCTATTAAGAACATTAGAAGGAATACGATCACATATTTCAGCAAGTGAGTTAAAGGGTCCATCATTATCACGGCTTGAAATCAGAGATCTAATTGCTCCATCACCAAGATTGCGCACTGCTGATAAACCAAAAAGAATACGAGCATCTTTAGGAGTGAAATCTATACCAGAAGAGTTAACATCTGGAGGCACAACTTCTATCCCCATTGAATTACAATTTGAGATGTATCGCTGCACTTTTTCTGTAGCACCTGCATTCACGGTCAACAAAGCCGCCATATAAGCAACTGGATAATGAGCTTTAAGATATGCAGTTTGATAAGTGACGGCACCATATGCTGTTGAATGACTCTTGTTAAAACAGTACTCAGCAAACAAAACCATCTGGTCAAAAAGACTGTCTGCAAGTTTTTTATCAACCCCACTTTTGGATGCTCCAGTCACAAATAAATCACGATGCTTCTGCATTTCAGATACCTTTTTCTTACCCATAGCTCTTCTTAATAAATCAGCTTCTCCCAAAGAATAACCTGCAAGTTCTTGAGCAATTTTCATAATTTGCTCCTGATAAACCATGATTCCATAAGTCTCTTTAAGGATCGGTTCAAGCAATGAATGTGCAAAGTCAATTGCTTCTTTACCATGTTTTCTATTTATGAACTTAGGAATAAGTCCAGCATCTAAAGGACCAGGTCTATATAAAGCTAAAATAGATGAAATATCTTCTAAGGAGGAGGGCCTTAAATCTCTGACAATTTGCCTCATTCCTGTAGATTCAAGTTGAAAAACTCCTTCAAGGTCACCTCTTGCTAAAAGTGCAAATGTATCTTCATCTTCAGGAGGAAGAGATTCTGGATCAATCTTCTCCCCACTAGTCATCTCAACCAATTCAAGAGCCTTATCTATCATTGTTAGATTCTTTAATCCAAGAAAATCCATTTTCAACAAACCCATTGACTCAACATCTTCCATAAAGTATTGAGTAATAATTTGCCCTTCATTGTTTCTCTGAAGAGGAACCAAAGCATCCAAAGGCTCAGAAGCAATAACAACACCGGCAGCATGTACTCCAAATGTCTTATTGGTTCCTTCAATTCGAATCGCCATATCAACCCATTTCTTTACTTGTGGATCATTTTCATACTTTTCTCTAAAATCTTTATTAGGCGACTTATCTCCTATCATCTCTGATAATTTTGCAGGCTTACCTCTTACAACGGGAATCAATTTTGCAAGACGGTCAGCATCTCCGTATGGAATATCTAGAACTCTAGCTACATCTTTCAACACTGCCTTTGAAGTCATTCGGTTAAAAGTAATAATTTGAGCTACTTTGTCTTCCCCATAACGTGAAGTCACATAATCAATCACTTCCCCTCTTCTTTCAATACAAAAATCTGTATCTATATCAGGCATTGACTTCCTTTCTGGATTTAAAAATCTCTCAAATAATAAACCTCTACTTACAGGATCAATATTGGTAATTCTTAAAGCATATGCTACTAATGAACCTGCAGCAGAACCCCTTCCAGGTCCAACTGGTATAGATTTCTCTCTAGCAAATTTAATATAATCCCAAACAACAAGGAAATATGTTGCAAAACCCATCTGCTGCATAATTTCCAACTCATAGTCAAGCCTTTCAAAGTATATTTGGGGAGTATTTTTCTTCCTATCATTATCTAATCTTTCCCTTAAACCCTCTTCAGCAACTTCACGCAAATATGTTTCTGGAGTATAACCATCTGGGATAGGGAAACGAGGCATTTTATAGCCACCAAGAATGTCATATTCCTGAACCTTCTCTGCAACAATAGATGTATTTGAAACAGCTCTAATAACTATCTCCGGCTCAAGGTGGTCACAGAAAAGCCTTTTCATCTCTTCTTCAGACTTTATATACTCAGTACCGGTATATCTAAGACGCTTTTCATCAGTAATAAGTTTTCCAGTAAGCACACATAAAAGAGCATCGTGCGCCTCAACATCATTCTTACTGAGATAATGTGCGTCATTTGTTGCCACCACTTCAATTCCTAATTCTTTAGCTATTCGAACAATTTCAACATTTACAATTCTGTCTTCGACCGATCCATGATCCTGAATTTCAAGATAAAAATCATCGCCAAAAATATCCTTATACCAAGCAGCTACATCCCTAGCCACATCTAGCCTTCCCTGCAAAATCGCCTGGGGGACTTCTCCTCCTAAACAAGCCGTAGAAACTATCAACCCTTCATGATGTTCCTTCAATAACTCTTTATCAATACAAGCTCTAGAGAAAATCCCTCTCCCTCTCATGCCTCGCAAATGACTAATGGTCGTAAGTTTGACCAAATTCCTATAACCAATTTCATTCTTTGCCAAAACAACTAAATGATACCGTCGTTCTTTTTTTGGTTGAGGATCATCAATAGATCCATTAATGACATACATCTCATTACCAATAATCGGCTTAATTCCAACAGCCCTGCAAAGCTTCAATAGCTCAATCGCTCCATACATAACCCCATGATCAGTCAACGCAAGAGCTGGTATACCCAATTCGCGTGCACGCTCAACCATTCTTGGGAGCTGACTAGCTCCATCTAGGAGACTGTAATCACTGTGATTATGTAAAGGGACAAAAGCCATTGCCACAGACTAAGCGATTACTCAAGATATGGGGCCTATAAAAGAAATAAACGCTATATCTTGTTAAAGCCGGCGACAAGTCAAAGAATGAATTCACCCTTTGGACGATCTTTCATCACATCGGCAGCCTGCTCATACTGATAGGCCACTTGCAGTAAACGCTTTTCCTCTAAAACATTAGAAATCAGCTGTAAACCTATTGGCATTCCACCTTCATCAAAACCACAAGGCAAACTTATTGCAGGCAGACCTGCGAGATTGGCTGGGATAGTAAGCAAATCCGACAAGTACATTGCCAAAGGGTCATTTGAATGAGCACCCGCCTGGAAAGCAGTTGTTGGAGCTGTAGGAGTCAACAAAATATCTACTTGCGTGAAAGCATTATCAAAATCCCTTCGAATCAATGTTCTTACCTGTTGAGCCTTTTTGTAATAGGCATCTACATAACCAGCAGACAATGCATATGTACCAATAAGAATTCTTCTCTTGACCTCACTCCCAAACCCCCCTGCACGGCTGGCTGCCATCATCTCGGCTAAATTTTCAGCCCCCTCAGACCGAAAACCATATTTAACACCGTCATATCGAGCAAGATTTGATGAAGCTTCTGATGGCGCTATTACATAGTAAGTAGCAATTCCATCATTAAATCTTGGACAACTTATATCAATCAACTCAGCCCCTAAAACTTCCAATTGGCTAGCAGCTTTTAAAACAGAGTTTTTAACATTGGTCGCAAGACCCTTTTGATCAAAACACTGACTTATCAAACCCACTCGCAAACCTTTTAAAGGTTTAAGAAGCTCTGCACAGTAGTCAGGAACAGGAACATTTAAAGAAGTGGAATCTCTAGGGTCATGACCGGCTATGACATTCAACAGTTCTGCCGAATCAGCTACGCAATTAGCAAAAGGGCCAACCTGATCTAAAGAGCTCGCAAATGCTACTAAGCCCCAACGACTTACACGACCATAAGTAGGCTTAAGTCCTACGACTCCACAAAAAGAAGCGGGCTGGCGAATTGACCCTCCTGTATCAGACCCCAAAGCCGCCAAGCATTCGCCAGAGGCAACTGCGGCTGCACTTCCGCCTGAACTCCCTCCAGGGACCTTAGAAGGATTCCATGGATTAGAAGTTGCCCCAAAAGCAGATGTCTCTGTAGAGCTACCCATCGCAAACTCATCCAAATTTGTTTTACCTAGCAAAACAGCTCCAGCACTCCACAAACGCTCTGTGACCGTTGATTCATATGGAGGGACAAAATTTTCGAGCATTCGACTTGAACAGGTAGTCCTCACCCCCTTTGTACATAGGTTGTCTTTGATTGCGATTGGAACTCCTGCCAATGGTGGCAAAGGATTTCCAGAAGCAACAGATTTATCAATTTGATCAGCTTCTAGAAGTGCCTTTTCCGAAGTGACTTTCAAAAAGGCATTAATAGATGGGTCTACTTCTGAAATACGCTGAATATATTCCTCTACAAGCTCTCTAGCGGAAATCTCGCGTCGCTTAAGCTTTTCCCTCAATTTCGATATTGTCATTAGTCAAAAGTTCTAAAAATTAAACTGACGCTATCAGTTGTTAGGACTTCTATGCCTAAATGGTCAGAGGCTCACTTCTACGAGCTCTAACAGATCTATGATTTACACCTGTAGAACCCTCATCATAAAGGTCTTGCAAAAACATCTCAAGGTTGCCATTCAGGCTCCTTCTAGTGAGAAATGGGCCGAACCAATAGGTTGCTTTTGGGGTTTTTGTTTCAACTTGGGCCCACCAAGCCATTCCAAGACTATTACTTAGGCTTCGTAGGCCCCTCAAAATAGGGCTCATATAAAAAGCTTGCAGATTATTTATTCATTCTGCCTTCAGCAGAAAAATTCGTCATTAAAGAACTTCATTTCATGACCAATTATTAGTTTAAGTGTAAATGGCTTTTCATCTTTTTTTCAAAAGATTAGAGCAATCAATCTAAAACCTATTAAAGGGCTTAAATCTCATTCATTTTCCAAAAATCTCTTTACCCCTCAGCTTTCACTGTTGTGTTTGCACAATCCAAATTTTTATTGTCAAGTCTCCAAGCCTCATTCCTAAATGTTCATATCCTCAACAGGAAAAGAACACTTGGCTCTTGTAATCCTGGGCGCAGGTGATTGACCTTGCAAATCCTTCATCCATCCACTACGAGCGACCTCATACAAAAACATTGCTGTAGCAACAGAGGCATTTAAACTAGGGGTAACTCCACGCAAAGGAATACGAACAAGCTGATCACAATGCCGACGAGTCAGAAGCGATAATCCTTTATCTTCTGACCCGACAACAACGGCCAAAGGACCTTGAAGATCAATTTCAGAAAGAGTTTGATCCCCCTCCTCAGCCAGGCCCATAATTCGATATCCAACTCCCTTAAGAGTTTCCAAAGCCCGATTCAGGTTTACTACCCTTGCCACTGGTAAATGTTCAAGAGCTCCTGCTGCAACCTTTGCAACTGAACCCGTCAATCCTGCGCTTCGTCTTTGAGGAATGATCATCCCATGAGCCCCAAGTGCCTCTGCAGAACGAACTATTGCTCCTAGGTTTTGAGGATCTGTTAATCCATCTAAAGCTACAAGCAGAGGAGGTTCTCTCAAGTTCTGACAGCCTTTTATAAGGCTAGACAAGTCAAGAGTCTGAGTAGCTGCAGTTTGAAGAACAATTCCTTGATGAACAGCACCTCCAGTCAATTGAGCAAGGCGCGCCCAGGTAACTTCTTCTACAAGCACTCCTGAGGACTTGGCCTCTTTAAGCAACTGAAGAAATCTAGGAGCACTTCTCAACTCAGAGGTGCACCAAATTCGATGAATTGGCCTGCCAGCTTCTAATGCACCCTGAGTAGAATGTCTTCCCCAAAGAAGATCATCTCTTGAACTAGCCGAAAACATTTCAACTTGAGGAGAAGAACGAAAATCCTGGTCTGTTGAAGTTGAGCTCTCATCTATCCTGGCTTTATTAGAAGGTCTTCTATTAAAAGAGTTACGCCCTCGAGAGGGCTCATCTTTAAACCGAAATGAATCCTCTTTTCTCTTGAATCTTTGTGGTGTTGATTTTGATTTACCTCTAACAGGTTCTTGCTGTTGTTGAAAAGATGATCTTCGACGATCGTCATTAGCCCTTTTAGGAAAATCATTCGAAGGTTTTCCTGTAGATGCTTTTCTTTCCCTAGTTTGGTAACTCTTAGCATCTTTAAAAGCCCTACTATTCGAAGAGTCTTTTTCATAAACCGGACCATTTTTTTCACTTAAAGGTCTCCCTTTCCGCCCAGAGCCTCGTGAATTACCCGATTGTTTTTTGAATCTTTGACTCATAAATTTAAGACCTATTCCTAAACAGGTTCTGACTCCTCAAGTTGGTCTAACAGCTGCGCAAGACGCGCAGGATCCTTCAAAAAGAGCCATCCAATCATTGTCTCAAACCCTGTAGCCTTGCCATAAACAGCAGGATCGCCATTTCGAGGTCCTCTACCAGCCTTATTACGCCCCCGGCGGACTAAATCCTTTTCAGATTTACTTAGATGATTTTCAAGACGTTTAAGAGCAGAAACCTGAGCCACTGCTTTTACCTCACTAACAACTGAAAGATGAAGGTCCATTGTTCTTGCTGGTTTCTTGCAATGCCTAAGCCTCTGATGCAATTCCCAAACTGAATCTCCCAACCAAGCCAGTTGAAGAGGGCCCAAATCGTCAGGACAACCAATCGGCTGCTGTGAACGGAGCCAATTAATCAAACCGCTAATTGGCTCAAAGCCGTGGGCAAGTCCTTCACAAGATGGAGGAACTCCTCAAGTCGAACAAGTTTTACTGTTTGAACAACCCGCGCATTCCCAACTACTTGAAATGCACGTTTTTTGGAATTGCATTGCTTCGCGGTCTGAACAAGTGCTCCCAAGCCAGATGAATCAAGAAAATCAACTTTGCTCAAATCAATTACTACTGGAGAATTATTAGTGCTAAGCACATCCTCCACATAGGTAATGAATTGCTTTTCAGAGTAAGCATCGAGCTGCCCAGTGAAAGAAAAGACAAGGCAGGACTGCCTCCGTTCAAAACCACCTCGCAGTGAGACTGTTAGTCGTTGTAATTCGGTTATGAGATCAATCCCCCTTAGGGCATTCGCAAGAAGTGTAGTAATTAAGCGCGCTATAAACCACTGTTCAGCGATGTTCTGCCATATGAGCTACAAATCTAGCAAAGTGATGATCAGCATCATGCGGGCCAGGACTGGCTTCTGGATGATATTGAACTCCAAAAATTGGTCGGTCACGAAACGCAATCGCAGCAACAGTTGAATCGTTCAGATTTAAATGGGTAATCGAAACCAAATCATTAGGGATGGAATTAGCATCTAATGCAAAGCCGTGATTTTGACTAGTAATTTCAACTCTTCCAGTTTTTCCACATGGATGATTTAGTCCTCTATGCCCATAAGGAAGCTTAAAAGTACTGCCACCCATGGCAATGCCCAGAATTTGGTGCCCAAGGCAAATACCAAAAACTGGAAGGTCTTTTTGTTTAATTAATTCTTTCGCTAGAGAAATACCCTTGTCTACAGCAGCAGGGTCCCCAGGTCCATTAGAAAGGAAAACTCCTTCTGGTTCTAGTTTCATGACATCTTGGAAATCTGCAGTTGCAGGCAAAACATCAACCTCACAACCATGAGAAACAAGGCGATTAAGTATTGACCTCTTAATACCAAAATCAATTGCAACAACCTTATAGGGGCGCGTATTTAAATTTTTCAATCTTTTGTCAAATTCAACCGGACAAGTTTTATCCCATTTATATGATTTTTTTGTTGTAACTTTCTCGGCGAGATTCAAACCCTCCATCAAAGGAGTCTTCTTCAGTAACTCAAACAACTCATCAGCAGTAGAGCCATTATTACTTATCACACCATTCATTGCCCCTGCTTCCCTCAGGTGTTTAACAAGTGCTCTTGTATCAATATCACAAATTCCCACAACCTTATGAAATTCAAGCCAATTCTGAAGTGAGTCTGTAGACCTCCAATTACTTGGTATTTCAGAAATTCTTCTAGAAACCACACCCTTTACATGGGGAATAGAAGCTTCTTGATCTTCCAAATTAACTCCTGTGTTCCCCAGTTCTGGATATGTAAAACACACCAACTGTCCTGAATAACTTGGATCAGTCAAGACCTCCTGATAGCCAGTCATCCCTGTATTAAAGACCACCTCACCTAGAACAGTTCCAATGCGACCAAAGGCCTTACCTTCAAACAAAGTGCCATCAGCAAGAAGTAAAAGAGCTGGTTTTTTTAATGGGACTCTCATCTGTGGAGAAATTCTAATTATTTAAAAAACTGATCTTGTGATTTGATCCTAGAGAAGTGCTTTCTGCAGTTGCTTAAAACGAAGCCAAGGTTCTCCTTTTGAGAGAGCTTTGTTCGCAACCTCCAACCCCTTCATGAAGTCATCTTCAATTCCCGCAGCCCAAAGAACTAAAGAAGTATTTAAAGCGACAACATTGTGCTGTGCGTTTGTACCACTCCCTTGAAGGATGGAGGAAAGAATTTGCTTATTAACTTCAATATCTCCACCCTTCAACGCCTCCATGGAACATACATCTAACCCTAAATCAATAGGGTCAAGATGCACCTTTTTAATATCACCACCATCCAATAAACGTAAAGAATTAGGGCCCAATAAAGACGCCTCATCAAGACCACCTGCACCATGAACAACAATCGCTCTTTTAAGCCCCAATCTTTTCAAAGCTTCTGCCATAGGATCTAATAAATCTTCTCTGGCCACTCCAAGCACTTGTGACGCAGGTCTTAAAGGGTTAACCAATGGGCCTAATAAATTGAATACAGTTCGTATACCAAGACTTTTCCTCAATGGAGCAAGACTCACCAAAGATGGGTGCCAAGCAGGGGCGAAAAGAAAAGTAACCCCTGATTGAATCAAAGCTTCAACAACCCTTGGCAAAGGAGCTTTTAATTGAAGTCCTAAACCCTCAAGAACATCAGCTGAGCCAACTTTGCCACTCGCACTTCGATTCCCATGCTTTGCGACATTGGCTCCGCAAGCTGCTGCTGTAAACGCAACTGCTGTGGAAATATTAAAAGTATCCGCCCCATCCCCACCAGTCCCACATGTATCCACAGTGGCCATCTGAGGGGCCTCGCAAGGCAAAGGGCAAGCCGCTTGCAAAACTCGTGCCATAGCCGCAAGCTCCTCTCCAGTTACATCTTTAGCTCTTAACGAAGCAAGAAGCGCACCTGTCTGAACAGGATTGAACTCTTCCTGAAGCCAGGATTTCATTAATTCAGTGGCCTGTGACTCAGAAAGATTCTTTCCTGAAATCAAATGTTCAAGGATGGTGGAAAAAGGAGCTGATAAAGATGTCATCGAATCAGAAAAAAAACCCGGGTGCATCGCACTCCGGGCCTGGTGATGGGGACACTATCCAATATCTCTTAAAAATACCCATCTGGCGAGGTTTAGTAAACAACCACTCCATTACCATCTCACTTGTCTCCATCATCAGCAGTGTCAAATCCTGATCCAACAGAATCTGAAGAAGATTGTCCTGGTCTAAAACCGTTAGCCCATATCCCCCGAACTAGTTTGTTTAATTCTTCACGATCAAGGCCCCAAAGATTTAATGTCTTCTTCAGATCTACTTGAAGATCTTGAGCCCCAGGGAATCCATCAAAACGAATCAGAAGTCTAGCCAAATCAACCAGGTCTTCCTCGCTGGGTGATTGCTTCCCCAACAACCTATCTACAAGGGCCCTATCAACCTTATAAAGGGGGTGACTTTGTTTGTAATTGTCCTGCAAATCACTCATTGGTTAACCATTCGGAACAACACCCTGATTCCAAAGCCATTCGCTAGTTTCATTATCAAACCAACAAACGCATGATCGGATTTCGTTTTGATCTTATCTACAGATATCTCAAGCCTCATCGCAAGAAAGTAATTCTAGGTGCTTTGGCTTTGGTTCTGGTGAATATCCTCAGTGTCACAATCCCAATGGAGGTGCGCAGGCTAATAGACAATTTGCAAGCCGTCGAAGACTTCGAAATAAATGCTCTCCTAAAACAAGCATGGTGGATTGTCGCTCTTGCTAGCAGCATGGCAATAGTCAGACTGATTTCACGCCAACTGGTTTTCGGAGTAGGTCGCCAAGTTGAAGTAGAGGTTCGGCAAAAATTATTTGATCACCTTTTAAAACAAGAACCTGGATGGGTTCAAACAATTGGAAGTGGGGAAGTAATTAGTCGAGCTACTAGCGATGTAGAAAATATTCGAAGACTTCTTGGATTCACAATCCTCAGCCTTACTAATACTATTCTTGCCTATTCATTTACCCTTCCAGCAATGTTAGCCATCGATCCTTGGTTAACTGGAGCAGCTATTTCTCTTTACCCAATAATGCTATGCACGGTTGGTCTTTTTGGAGGAAGGATGGTGAAACAAAGAAGACGCCAACAAGAATCTCTCGCCGACCTAAGTGAACTCATACAAGAAGATCTTTCTGGAATAAGTGCCATAAAAATCTATGGGCAAGAAGGTTTTGAACAAAATGCCTTTAAGAAAAAGAACAATGCTTATAGAGATTCAGCAATTAATGTTGCTCGAACAGCCAGCACACTTTTTCCTCTCTTACAAGGCATCTCTTCAATCTCGCTACTACTGCTGATTGCAATAGGAAGCACAAAGCTTCAACAGGGGGGGCTAACTATTGGCGGACTAATTGCTCTTATTCTCTATGTAGAAAGGCTTGTGTTTCCTACAGCTCTTTTAGGTTTCACACTAAATACTTTCCAAGTTGGGCAAGTAAGCCTTGAAAGAGTTGAAGAACTTCTAAAAAGAGAGCCCCTGATCAAAAACAATAAAACTCCCGTTTGTCTAAAAACAAAAATCAAAGGACAAATTGAAGCCCGGAGTCTGACTGTCCAATATCCAGACAGTCACAGAAAGGTTCTCTCTAATGTGAATTTCAAAATTGAACCTGGTGAACTTATTGCATTGGTTGGACCAGTGGGATGTGGCAAAACAACTTTTGCAAGAGCCCTTGGAAGAACGATCGAAGTTCCCAGGAATCAACTTTTCCTTGATGGCCATGATGTAAATGATCTCGATCTAAATGATTTACGAAGCAATATCTCACTAGTTCCGCAAGAGGGTTACCTCTTCACTAGTACCCTTGCTGACAACCTCCGGTATGGAGATCCCGAAGCCTCTCTTAAGCAAGTACAAGATTCTGCTCGACAGGCTCATTTAATAGACGATGTAAATGGATTCCCCGATGGCTTCGACACACTTGTGGGAGAAAGGGGCATAACTCTTAGTGGAGGGCAACGACAAAGGACTGCATTAGGAAGAGCACTATTAGTTCCCTCGCCTGTAGTAGTTCTAGATGATGCTTTGGCGAGCGTTGACAACAAAACAGCCGCGGGAATACTAAATTCAATGAGAAGTCAAAGAAATAGAACAATAATCATGGTCAGCCACCAACTTTCTGCAGCCGCTGCCTGTGATCGCATTCTTGTACTTGAGAATGGACATCTTGTTCAAGAAGGACAGCACAACGACTTAATTCTGCTCGAAGGTCCCTATAAACGACTTTGGGAGCGAGAACAAGCTGTTCAGAGAATTGACTCTGCTCTCCCAGTCAACGAAAATAAATAAAACTCGAAAAGTTGAGAAAGAACTAGATAGATCTACCAAGTTCAGACTAAATGTATATAGACGTAGAAAATCAACCCCATGTCTACAGGAACACCCTATTCAATCAAATGCAACCTCACCTTTGGCGACATTTATGCCCAAGTCTTGGCATGGATGGCGGTGATTTTCGTGAGTCTTGCTGCTGGACTTGGGCTTATGGGATCCTCCCGACCAATCTTTGCTCTTGTAGGAGTTGGTCTAATCTTGGTTTTAAGCTTGCCATTTCTTCTCTTTGCTTTCGTCACAACACTCCTAAACCACATCCAACTAGATCCAATCAAATCTGAGTAATGTATAAAGAGGCTTTCTAAACTTAATGTTCCCATCTTGGTTTACTACCAACACCTCTGAAAAACCCTTCAATCTGAAGAAAGGCATTCAAAAACACGCTGTACTCAATTCGGCTGTGAAACTACCGAAAGGAGAAGGTCAAGAAGAAGCCTATTTTGCATGTGGCTGCTTTTGGGGTGCCGAAAAAGGCTTCTGGAAACTTCCTGGAGTATTAACTACAGCTGTTGGATACGCAGGAGGAGAAACTAAAGAACCTACATACCAACAAGTCTGCAGTGGGAGAACCGGACACACAGAAGCTGTAAGAGTACTTTGGAAGCCAAATGCAATTGATTTCAGTGACCTTCTAAAACTTTTTTGGGAGTGCCATGACCCAACACAAGGAAATCGACAAGGTAATGATCATGGAAGTCAATATCGTTCTGCGATATACACAACAACAGACGAACAAATGAAGCTTGCTTTGTCAAGTAAAAGCATTTATCAAAAAGCATTAGAAAACAAAGGCTATGGATTAATCACAACAGAGATCAAAAGAAATATTGATTTCTATTTTGCAGAAGATTATCATCAACAATATCTTGCTAAACCATCTAGCAGACCTTATTGTTCTGCCATGCCAACGGGTGTCAGCCTAAATGATTTCCCCAGTTCAAACTACAAACTAAAAGCTGAAATATGGGATTCGTTTGATTGGTCAGTTCCTCACTGCGTCCTTCGTAGCAACAATCAACCAATAAGCCTTTGAAAAAGTTCTCTTTACCCTTACCAAAGGCTTAGTATCATGAATCAATTACCAGACAAGACTGTAATACTTGCTTTAATAGCGACTCTGTTTTTGGTGTTTAGCCTTATTTTCTCCACACGTCCCTATGGTCAGAACATTGAGCCATCCATACATTGGAGAGACATGCCAGAGACCACCTCAGAATTTCAAAAAATCTAGATTTTAAGATTTTTCTACATAAAAGGTATAATAAAAAAAAGCCCTAAGCTTTCCTTGTCAAGCAAAAAGACGCTTAAATCTAGTCGAGATCTATCTCCTTTTCCCAGGCCCCTAGTTAATCTTTATGGAATAATTGCGATACTTTTAGTAATTATTCCTGAAGCATTTGCAAAAATATTCATAGAAGTAAATGGTAAATATAAGAGACATCAACTAAACAAAAAAGATCATGAATGGGAAGTCAATACTGAGCTTAAATTAGCCACTATGAATATAAAAGAGCTAAGATTTCTAGCCAAGAGCCTCCAACTGTTCGGATATTCCAGTGAAACCCCAGATAGCCTTAGAAAAAGACTACTAAAAAAATTACCACCAAAATTAGAACCTAAAGAGTAAAAGCACTTTTATACTTAAGCAAGAATGACTTGTGTTAGCTTGAGTTTACGGGGCGTAGCGCAGCTTGGTAGCGCACCACTTTGGGGTAGTGGGGGTCGTGGGTTCAAATCCCGCCGCTCCGATTTAATTTGTTTAACGCTGATGGAAACACCTTCAGGAAAACCCTCAGTTATCAAATTTGTTCAATTGCAATAGCTACGCCCTTGTGTTCTCACACTTAAAAGATCTTATGTCGAAAAAATGCCCAAAAGCCTTTTCTAAAAGTTTGTAAGGGCCTTCTTAGTTCTAAAACGGGTTGCCACCAAATAGCCTTTCAACCATCTATTTACCCTGTGGCGTTGCCGAGGAGGGACCTCCTGTAGGAGCTGTGACAATTCAAGCTCTCCAACTCTTCTCAACTCCCTGGCGTCGACATGCCACAAGCTTTCAGCTTCTCGAATCAAGCGAGCCCAAGTTCTAGCCTGCTGCCAATTGCAAAGCCTTAATTGCAACGGGTCAGAGGGCCCTTTTATTTTTTTAGGCCAATGGTCCAATGATTAGTGATCTAAAAAGAAGTACTCCTTACCTAGGTTGGCAACTATTAGACCTAAAAACAAAAATCACAGGGTCCCTTCAGAGTGCTAAAGGAAATCTTTCAATTAAAAATTGCCATCATCCCACTGGGTTAGATCCATTAGATTCCAAAGAAATCACTGGAAATTCAAGCTTTTCTGCCTCCCTTAAAGTCAATCTCTTGCTCCAAGCTCCCTTTACTGGATCATTCCATCTGAACCCAGCCTTGCGCGCTAAATGCCTTTCTTCATATGAAACCTTAGCCACCATAAGGGTTTTTGGCTCCATTCCATGCGTCAAAAGAAGCTCTAAGTCTTCACATCTAGAAAAGACCTCTGCAAGATAAATGCAATCTGTAAGAGCACGATGAGCAGACCAAACTGGAACTCCGTAGGCAAGCGCCAAGTCTCTTACAGAAGGCCTTGGCCGAAGATTCTTTTCTTCAGGCCAAATAATATCTTCCATAGAACAAACCCATGGTTTTGAAATAACTGGCAGAGGGGCACGACCAAACCACTGACGGTCGAAAGCAGCATTATGCGCAACAACAATATCAGCGGTATTTATCAGAGCATCTAGATACTTCAAACCTAGTGAAAATGGCTGAGGCAACTTTGTAACTGAAGCAGGAATACCATTGATACGTTCGGCTGGGTTTTTCTCTACTGGTAGTAGAAAAGATTGCTGAGCCAATACAGCTCTAGAAGAAATATGAAAAAGGATTACTCCAACTTCTAGACATTGATCTATTTTTGGATCTAACCCAGTGGTTTCCGTATCTAGTATTAAGAGGGTCTCTAGCAAAAAGTCACTTTTCACTGAGGAAGGATTTTCCAAAGAAATCTTTTCTGAAGGTTCAGCAAGTTGTTCCAACAAATTGAGCTGATCCAAACGGAACCTGCTCTGATTAAGATCCTCCACGAAAAAAAAAGTACCTGCACTTTATTGTCCCCACCTATCAAGAACGAGGAAACCCCTCTTGAAAGAAATCTAAAAAGCTTAAAAGCCTTTTTACTCTTTAAAATCTCAACCCAACTGTTTTCTATACAGTACCAATCAACAAAATGGCTCGTTGGCGAAATCTCGGCAATACCTGGTCACTATGGCCCAACCGACCGGAAGGTCTGATCGAAATCATTGGCGGAAGCTACCTCGCGAGTAATCCTCAAATCAGTTATAGAAGACTTCTAGAAACACTTGCAAATAAGAATTTAGCTGTTCATGCCTGGGGGTATCTGCCAGGGTTAGATCATCAAGCGCAAGCAAATCAAGCATGGAAAGATCTAAGACTTTCTAGAGAGAAACTTGAATCAAGAGTTGGACTTCTTCCAAGGTCAATCCGAATGGGTCATAGTCTTGGTTGCAAATTACATCTTTTAGCTCCAGACGGAGGAAGAAACAGCAAAGCTTTAATAGCTATAAGCTTTAATAATTTTGGAGCAAACAAATCAATACCTATTCTTCAAAAAGCATCATCAAAATTTGGTTTTCATTCAGAGTTTCATCCTAGTCCCAAGCAGACACTTCGGCTGATTAGAGATCATTATTCTCAACCAAAAAATCTTTTGATCAGATTCAATAATGACAGCTTAGACCAAACAAAAAGTTTACAAGATTCTTTATCAAAACGCTCTCTTGATTCCTCTAAACTAATAACATTTGAAGGAGACCACCTGACCCCAGCAAGTGCAGGTTTTCGCAAAAATGTCTTTGGCGAATGGGCAATTAATACAACGCAAGAAAACATTTTCGAACAAATTGCCTGCTTGTCAGGAGAATTATAGATCAAATAATTAGCTTCTAAGTCGATCAAGAACTGAGCGATCTTCCAAAGTACTCGTATCACCGATAACCTCCTGTCCTGAAGCTAATGCTCTCAAAATTCTCCTCATTATTTTTCCACTTCTTGTTTTAGGAAGTGAATCACTACATCTAATTTCATCAGGTTTAGCTATAGCTCCAATTTCATTCCCTACGTGATTTCGGAGTTGTGAAATAAGTTCTTCAGATGATTCTCTTCCGCTCTCTAAAGAAACGAAAGCAACTATCGCTTCACCTTTTAAATCATCAGGTCTACCTACAACTGCAGCTTCCGAAACCGCCGGATGACTTACTAAGGCAGATTCAACCTCCATAGTTCCTAAACGATGACCAGCAACATTAATAACATCATCAACCCTTCCCATAACCCAAAAATAACCATCGCTATCTTGACGTGCTCCATCTCCAGCAAAATAAAAAAAGTTTCCATCTTTGGGCTGCAGATATTCCCAATAACTCTCACGAAAACGTTTTGAGTCTCCATGAATAGTTCTCATCATTCCCGGCCAAGGTTTTCGAACGACCAAATATCCACCCTCATTTACCGAAACTGTTTCACCTTCAGAATTAACAACATCAGCTTGGATACCAGGCAATGGGAGGGTCGCTGAACCTGGCTTTGCAGGGGTAGCCCCTGGAAGCGGACTGATCATTACTCCTCCAGTTTCCGTCTGCCACCAAGTGTCAACAACAGGACAAGTCCCCCCCCCAATTACATCTCTGTACCACATCCAAGCTTCAGGATTTATGGGCTCGCCAACAGTACCTAATAATCTCAAGCTACTCATATCAAATTTATCAGGAACAGACCGTCCCGATTTCATAAATGCTCTAATAGCAGTAGGAGCTGTATAAAAAATACTAATTTGATGCTTCTGAATCAACTCCCAAAACGCCCCTGGATTTGAGGGTCGCGGAGCACCCTCATACATAACTGTTGTAGCCCCATTTGATAATGGTCCATAAACGATATAACTATGTCCAGTAATCCATCCCACGTCAGCGGTACACCAATAAACATCCTCTTCTCGAATATCAAAAATCCACTGAAAAGTCAGATGAGCCCAAAGGTTATACCCAGCAGTGGTATGAACTACTCCTTTGGGCTTGCCAGTTGAACCAGAGGTGTAAAGAACAAAAAGTCTATCTTCGCTGTCCATTTGCTCTGCTTCACAGTCCTCTGACTGCTTGGGAACCAATTCATCCCACCAATGATCACGAGGTAATTGCATTGATACTGACTCTTTTGTACGTCTCACTACCAAAACTGATTCAACGGATGGGCAAGCATTCATTGCGAGAGCCTCATCCACCGCAACCTTAAGTGGAACAATTTTGTCTTTCCGAAAACCACCATCCGCAGTAATTACCGCTTTAGCCTCTCCATCACGAAGCCTTTCTCCCAAGGCCTCTGAGGAAAAACCTCCAAACACAACTGAATGGGGAGCTCCAATCCGAGCGCAAGCCAACATTGCAATAGCAGCCTCAGGGATCATTGGCATATAAAGAGCTACTAGATCCCCTTTCCCTATTCCAATTGATTTCAGAGCATTAGCAGCCCTACAAACTTCAGAATGTAGTTCCCTATAAGAAAAAGTTCTTACGTCCCCAGGCTCTCCTTCCCAAATTAAGGCCGTCTTATTCTCCCTTTCAGAATCAAGGTGTCGATCCAAGCAATTAAATGACAGATTCGTAGTGCCCCCTTCGAACCATCTTGCAAAAGGAGGATTTGACCAATCAAGAACTTTTTGAAATGGTTTAAACCAATGGAGCTCTTTTTTAGCCAAATCACCCCAAAACTTTTCAGGGTCAGAGTTCGCCTCATCGACCATTGTCTGATAAAGACCAAGACTGCCAATCTTGGCTTTACTAGAAAATTCTTTTGAAGGTGAAAAGATTCTCTGCTCTTGAAGAACAGACTCAATAGCGTTGGAAGAGTTTGATGACATTAGAGAATTAACAACCAATCAATTGATTCATTCAAGCCATTATCAATAGAACCCACAGCAGGGTGAAACTCTATTTAAAAGAAAAACACGCTTCTTCTACTCTATGCTTATTCCTAAGGCCTGCCTCTTTGACCTTGATGGTCTACTGCTAGACAATGAGTCACTGCATGGCAAAGCCTGGTCAAAAACAGCAGAGAAATTTGGAAAGAAGCTCACACAAGAGCAATTATTGGCCTTAAGAGGCCGAAGGAGAATCGACTGTGCAATTCAAATAACAGAATGGCTTGGTAAACCAAAATATTTTAAAGATCTTCTTGCTATACACAAACCAATCTCCACATTGCTACTGCGCCAATCAAAAGCAATGCCAGGAGCAGAGAAATTAGTGAAATACTGCTTTAAAAATAAAATCCCTATGGCCTTAGTAACAAGTAGCAGCAAAGAATCAGTTTTTAACAAGGCCTACCCTCATCCTTGGCTAGAGATGCTTAACATCCGTGTTCTAGGAGATGACATACCTCTTGGTGAAGGCAAACCATCGCCGAAACCTTACCTATTAGCGGCTAAAAGACTAAATGTAAATCCCAAGGATTGCTGGGCGATGGAGGACTCATTGGCAGGAACACTATCTGCCCTAAAAGCAGGCTGTAAAGTTTGGGTCCTTACTAAAGAAGATTTTAAAAAGGCAGGGAATGATGAGTTCTCAATTGAGAATCCAATTAAAATCAATCATCTCAATGACATTTATAATCAATTAAAGAAAATTTTAAACTAAGTAAACATAGCTAAAAAAGCCTACTTAAAACAAAATCAGGAAGGTCAACCAACGCACTCTTATACCTTGATTCTGGCAACCACATAACAGCTTCTTGAGATTCACGAGCGAATCTCTGCGCCAATTCTCTACTTCTAGGAATTGCATCCGAGTCTCTAACTAATTGCAAAGCTTGCTTTAAATCATCCTCCGAAGTCAGCTCTCTATCTATCAATCCAGCCAAAGATGAGTGCTCCTGAAGAGCATAAAGTACAGGAGCGGTGAGATAGCCACTAGCCAAATCACTGGCTGCTGGCTTACCTAGTTGCTGCTCACTGCTCGTAAAATCAAGGATGTCATCTACAACCTGAAACGCGAGCCCAAGTTGCCTACCAAAATGATGCAGCAATTGCAATTTATCTTGAGACTGATTACTTAAAACTCCTGCAGCTTGAGCACTATTGGCAATTAAAGATGCTGTTTTGCAATAGCTTTTTTCCAAATAACACTCGAATGACTGTCCAGAGTTATATCTATATAAACCTTGTTTAACCTCTCCATCCGCAAGGTCCATTATCACCCTACTAAGAAGCTTCACAACATCAAGATTGTCTAAATTCGCAAGATGCCAGCTTGCTTGAGCAAAGAGAAAGTCTCCAGCAAGAACAGCAACTCTATGATTAAAACGACTGTGAACTGTTTCTACTCCTCTTCTCGTAGCAGCCTCATCAACAACATCATCATGAACTAATGATGCTGTATGGATCATCTCTGTGATCTCAGCCAAGCGGCGGTGACGCGGAGAAAGATCACCAGATGGTGATAGAGCCCTGGAAATCAGCAGAACAATCCCTGGGCGAAGCCGCTTACCTCCTGCGCTAAATAGATGCTCCGCAGCAGCCTGCAATATTGGGTGACCTGCCCCAATAAGGCTACGTAGATCTGAGAGCAAGGTCTCAAGATCTAGCTCTACCGGCTCTAGCAGCTCAGTGACTGTAGCCATGCAATCCCTCGGTGAGCTAATCCTAAAAGAAACATGCCCTCTGCTGTAGCGAAACCAACTCAACCTCTGGAAACTTGCCTAACCAATCACTAGCGCGGGCTGCAAATTCCATAGGAGATTTTGTGACGCAGAAACGAGTAGAAGCAAGTGAGAAATTACCATTTAATGTCGCAGAAGGGGCTCCAATCAAGTCATCTAGCTCCCTAGCTAAACCAACAGCAGGGTCAATTATACGTATACCAACTGGTAATAATTCTCGGAAAAGAGGCTCCAGAAGAGGGTAATGACTACATCCAAGAATAACTTCTTCCACCTTGGCCTCTAAAAGTGGTTTCAAATAATCAGTTGCAACTCGACGCAATTCACTCATTTCAAGCCTGCCATTCTCAATCATTGGAACAAAAGCAGGACAACTTTGCTCAAGAATTATCTTTTTCGAACCAAATAATTCAATTTGAGCCTTATAAGCCCCAGACAAAACAGTGGCTTTTGTTGCTAGCACACCAACTCTATCCTTGGTAACCATGCTCGCTGCAGAGCGTATCAAACTAATCACTGGAACTCCAGCCTCTCTCTCGATAATGTCAAAAGCCAATGAATTGGTCGTATTGCAACCCATAAGAACAGTAGTCACCTCCTTATCTCTAAACCATTGAGCAATTTCTGAAGCTATTTCTCTTATGTCACTTGGTTTTCTATTCCCATAAGGAACACGAGCTGTATCTGCTAAATACAAACAAGAAGAATTCCTATGCCTTCTTAATACTTGCTTGAGCACAGTCAACCCACCAACACCACTATCAAAAAGACCCAAAGGCAAATTAATTAACCTCCTTTAAGTAATTAAGTATTCCTTTAGCAATGGCAAAGGAAAGCCTTCTCCTATGACTTTTCTTGGCAAGTCGAGGGGCATCCAAGCTGCCTGTTAAAAATCCTGTCTCAACTAAAGCTGCTGGCATATTTGTCCTCCTAATAACAAAAAATCGTCCTTGCCGAACTCCCCTGTCTGGACTTCCAGGAGAAACTTTCAAAACCTGCTGTTGAATATTTCTAGCCAAAGCTTTTCCCTTCCAACCCGAATAAAAAAAAGTCTCCACCCCATTTATTGACGCCTTATTTGATCTAGATGCGTTTGCATGAATACTTACAAATGCAGACGCACGCAGTCGGTTTGCAAGAGCCACTCTAGGTGGTAAATCTAAGTCCCTCTCAGTAGTTCTAGTAAAGCTAACCTTTACCCCTTTTAATTCCAAAAGCCTACCTACTTGAAGTGCAATATCTAGAACAACATCAGTCTCACGTAAACGACCTATACCTACTGCTCCAGGATCAGGGCCACCATGACCTGGGTCAATAACAACCCTATAAATTCCTCTTTTAACTTCAGGAAGATCGTCAACATTAGTAGAATTACGTTTAAAAGGAACTGAACGATTCCTTGAATTTGCTAACCATGAAGGTGATTGCAACGTCCCTTCCCCGATACGAAAAAGACCATAAGTAGGCAATCCCTTGAAAGCGAGCTCCCATCTATCTTCAGATACTGCTACTAACTGCAATTTAGAAGGATCAAGAACAATACCTGGGCGAAATTCAACAACTAGTCTAGTAAAACCAGTTCTAGGCTTGCCCAGACGAATTTCACGTATTGGACCACTTCCCTTAAGGCTTCTTGCCCGAATCAATTCACCAGGAAAATCTATCCAAACACGTTCTCCACTCTGAAAATCAGAAGGCTGAAAAAAAGCTTTTAAATCTGCGTCTCTTTTAGTCCTTAAACGCAAAACTCCATTTTCACCAATAGACCATGCAGCTAAAGCACTAGCAGCTCTTAGAGGAACATTTAAAGAGCAAAAAAAGATTGGTAAAATACCAACAACAAGAATAGAAAATCGACGAAAAGATGCCGATGACATTTCCTTTAAAACAGGTCGGGTTGACGATGTTTTAAGCAAGGCATTTGCTCTCTAATTCTTCCAACATGAAAAGTATCAATTGGAGCTATAGCCGCCCCAGCTATTACGCCAGCATCTGCTAAAACAGTTCCCCAAGGATCAATAACCATTGAATGACCATGGCTCTGCCTTCTGCCGGAATGCAACCCTGTCTGAGCGGGAGCAACTACATAAGCTGTATTTTCAATAGCTCTAGCCTGAAGCAAAACCTGCCAATGATCCTTTCCGGTAAATGCTGTGAAAGCTGCTGGGATCATTAACAACTCAGCCCCAGCAGAAACTAAATAACGAAAAAGCTCTGGAAATCTAACGTCATAACAAATAGACATTCCCACTCTGCACAATCCAGGGACATCAACCACTGGAGGTAAAGAGTCTCCAGGGGTAAAAGTTTCAGATTCCCTATATGTATTTCCATCAGGGAGATCTACATCAAACAAATGAATCTTGTCGTACCTCGCCAACAACTGTCCATCACGACCAACCAACTCAGAGCGGTTAAGAGTATGTCGACCATCACCAATCGGAACAGGGAAACCGCCTCCAAGAAGTGCTATTTGATAGCGTCTAGCCATAGTCACTAGAAAACGACTGCACTTTTCAGACAATTCAGAAGCGATTTCTAATCTTTTCTGATCATCTCCCATGAAAGCGAAGTTTTCTGGCAGGCCAATGAGTTCAGCTCCTCTTCGAGCAGCTAGTTCAACCTGTTCTTCTGCCGCTGAAAAATTAGCGTCTGGCTCTGAAGAGCTAGTTAGCTGCAAAGCGGCCGCCAAAAAGTCGGTCACAAGGTCACAATAAACATAAAAACTTTAAAGCTCCATAGAACTCTTAGCTTGCACAAAGAATTCCTGGAGAACTTTGTGTTGGGACAATCAATAGCTCATCTAATGTCGCACAACACTTCAAATCCCTTTCATGGTCTCCAATTCTCAAAAGTCGTTTCCCATGAGTTGACAGACGCAAACAGCCAAGAACATCATCCTTCCATTTTTCCCACAAGGCCAGAGCAGATGAGAGTTCATCATTCATTACATCCACTGCATTAAAAGAATTCTGAATAAGAGATTCAATCAAGGCACCCGCTGCCAAAGAATCTTCCAAAGAATAAGTTCCTTCCCAACCACTACCAACAATCCAAACCTCCTCAAACCCTTCTTTTAACAATTGCTCAACTACTGCTTGTCTATTTGCAAGGGCCATAGTGTAGAGAGACTGAACATCTCTTACTCGATGAAGAGATCTTGTCCCATTTGTCGTACTCATGAAAAGCCTTTTCCCCGAAACTTGTTCAGTTCCAACGGTAAGAGGAGAATTTCCCAAATCAAAACCTTCCACGCGTTTACCACCCCTTTCTCCTAATAAAAGTCGAGAGGATTCAGGCCATTTATTGGCCGTTTGCCTAAGGTCATCAAGGTTATCGAAAACCTGCACCGATTCAGCACCGTTATGCAATGCAAATGCAATTGTGGTAGTCGCTCTGAGTACATCAATCACAACAGCTGCATCTGGTAGCTTCCCTTTAGGGACATCAGCAGCAACATGAAAATAAGAAAGCCTCACGAAACCCATGCATAGTTAGTTATACCAGTCACAGTAACCAGATCATCGTCGAAACGTGTCTAACAATGTCCTTTCTAAATTCAAAACCTGCCACTAAGGATTTACGTCAATTCCTCTCTCTACTTGAGCAGAAGGGACAATTAAGAAGAATTACTGCTCAAGTAGATCCAGACTTAGAACTATCTGCAATAAGTGATCGCGTATTAAGCCTTGGAGGACCAGCTTTACTCTTTGAGAACGTAACTGGATCTTCAATCCCAGTAGCCGTCAATTTACTTGGAACGATTGAAAGGGTCCTCTGGAGTATGGGACTAGAAAGTACAAAAGAGCTTGAAGAACTTGGATCCCGACTAGCCTTGCTTCAACAACCCAAACCACCAAAAGGTATAAAAGAAACAGTCAGATTTGGAAACTTACTTTTAGATCTATTTAAAGCGAGGCCCGATCTTGACCTCACTCCAGTTTGTCATCAACAAGTGTTGCGTGGAGATGAAGTCAACTTGGATACCCTTCCGTTAATAAAACCCTGGCCCAATGACGCTGGTGGTGTAATCACTTTGGGATTGGTAATTACAAAAGATCCTGAGACAAAGGTCCCAAATATTGGTGTATATCGACTTCAACGTCAATCTCCAAGGACATTAACAGTTCACTGGCTCAGTGTAAGAGGAGGTGCACGACACCTCAAAAAAGCAACTTCATTAGGAAAGCCTCTTGAAATAGCAATTGCAATAGGAGTTCATCCTTTACTTGTTATGGCAGCGGCAACACCAATACCAGTGCAATTAAGTGAATGGCTTTTCGCAGGGCTTTACGCGGGAAAAGGGGTTCATCTAGCAAAATGCAAAACTGTTAACCTAGAAGTACCGAGTCATAGCGAAATAGTTTTAGAAGGAACCATTTCTCCTGGCAAAGAATTACCGGATGGTCCCTTTGGAGACCATATGGGCTTTTATGGAGGAATAGAAAACTCCCCACTTATAGATATACATTGCATCACTCAACGCAAAAACCCAATATTCCTAACAACATTTAGTGGCAGACCACCCAAAGAAGAAGCAATGCTTGCAATAGCTTTAAACAGAATTTACACACCAATACTTAAACAACAAGTACCAGAAATTATTGATTTCTTTCTACCAATGGAAGCACTTAGTTATAAATTAGCAATCATATCTATAGATAAAGATTATCCAGGTCAAGCAAGAAGGGCCGCAATGGCATTCTGGAGTGCCCTCCCTCAATTTACATATACGAAATTCGTAGTCGTTGTAGACAAGAGCATCAACATACGAGATCCAAGACAAGTTGTTTGGTCAATTGCAGCACAAGTTGACCCGCAGAGAGATCTATGCGTAATAGAAAATACCCCTTTTGACAGTCTTGACTTTGCAAGCGAGCATATGGGGATGGGAGGTAGGTTGGCTATCGATGCAACCACAAAAATTGGACCAGAGAAAAATCACGACTGGGGGAAGCCGCTAACTCGTCCCTTTGAATTAGAGAAAAAAGTCGATTCACGGTGGCAAGAGCTAGGTCTTGGAGATCTTGGTAACAATGAGCCTGATCCTTATCTTTTCGGATATGTAATTGACCAAATCCTGAAAAAAAAAGATGCTTTGAGTAAGTAGAAAAGATATGAATCAAGCCACCATGACTCAATAGCTCATACAATTTATAGAAGACAAAGCTTTTATCCTTGGACATCATTAATACCCCACAAGAGAGAGAGCTTCTATCCGGTGGAGTGTTATCAGGAAAAGTTCGAGTGCCAGGTGATAAATCAATCTCACACAGAGCTCTCTTATTTGGAGCAATTGCTGATGGAATAACTACCGTAGAAGGAATGCTTCCAGCAGAAGACCCAATAAGCACAGCAAAATGCTTAAGAGCAATGGGTCCAAAAATAAGTCCTATTGACCATGATGGTAATCCTGTTCAAATCCAAGGGGTAGGGCTTGATGGGCTCGAAGAGCCCGAGAGGATATTGGATTGCGGCAATTCTGGAACCACAATGAGATTGCTTATGGGAATGCTTGTTGGCCAACAAAATCGTCATTTCGTATTAACTGGGGACCAGTCTCTAAGACACCGACCAATGGAGAGGGTAAGTCGTCCTTTGAAAATCATGGGAGGGAAAGTAACAGGAAGATCTGAAGGTAATTTTGCTCCACTTGCCATTCAAGGAAGCTCTCTTCACGGTGCTGTGATAGGAACACCTGTAGCTAGTGCACAGGTTAAATCAGCCCTGCTCCTGGCTTCTCTGACGGCGCAAGGACCAACAACGGTTATTGAACCTTCACACTCAAGAGACCATAGTGAGCGCATGCTAAGAGCCTTTGGTGCGGACCTTCAGGTCGGAGGGGAGATGGGGCGCCACATAATTGTGCGACCAGGAGCAAGGCTTAAAGGACAAAAAGTAGTTGTTCCTGGTGACATTAGCTCCGCAGCTTTTTGGCTTGTCGCAGGAGCTCTGTTAACAGGGTCTGATTTAACTATCGAGAATGTAGGTCTAAATCCTACTAGGACAGGAATTTTAGAAGTAATGGAAAAGATGGGAGCAAAAATAGAAGTGTTGACTCAGGAAGAAATAGCTGGAGAACCTGTTGGGACGCTACGTGTACGAAGCGGACCTCTAAAACCCTTTAGCATTGGTGGAGAAATCATTCCAAGATTAGTAGACGAAGTTCCAATTCTCACCGTTGCAGCCTGCTTCTGTGATGGAGAAAGCAAGATCACTGGAGCTAGCGAACTACGAGTAAAAGAAACCGATCGCCTTACTGTTATGTCCCGACAGCTCAAACGTATGGGGGCAAATATAGAAGAGCACTCAGATGGTCTTATTATATATGGAGGGAAAACTCTAAAAGGTGCATCGCTAGACAGTGAGACAGACCATCGAGTTGCAATGAG
The DNA here is from genome assembly GCA_003280055.1 of Prochlorococcus sp. AG-363-P19. Taxonomy (GTDB): domain Bacteria; phylum Cyanobacteriota; class Cyanobacteriia; order PCC-6307; family Cyanobiaceae; genus AG-363-P08. The sequence continues at coordinate 4,161 of QCGG01000006.1, read as the reverse complement.
CCTTGGAATAGCAGCACTTATGGCCGAGGGGAATTCGACTCTTTTACAAAGTGAGGCTGCTGCCGTTTCTTATCCAAATTTCTGGAAAGACCTTGAGCGTCTACGTCACTAATCAAAAGTCAGACAGTCACCCTCTAGGGGAACTTATTTGTAGTGAGACTCTTGACGGCAGTATTTCACTTCATAGTAGTCATTTTAAAGAAGGGTTCCATGATCATGAAGGTGCCATGTCGGAAGCAGAAAGGAAATTCATTAATCCAGCCGACTTTTCACGCTTTAAAGCAGGTGAACATCTTCGTATTCTAGATGTCTGTCTTGGACTTGGTTACAACACAGCCTGTGCTTTAGAAAAAACAAAAGAGATGTCATTAAATCTGAACTGGTGGGGTTTAGAACTAGATCGAAGACCAATTCAAATTGCTTTAGATACAACAAAATTTAGAGAAAGCTGGTCCAACGAAGTAAGGGAAAAACTTCTAAGAATAAGGGATAGTGGGTTTTGGGAAGACTCAAAGAGTCAAGGTCAAATCCTATGGGGAGATGCACGGCAAAGGATTAGATCCGTACCCAAAGACCTTACCTTTCACTTGATAATGCTTGACCCTTTTTCTCCTAGTCGTTGCCCCGAATTGTGGAGTCATGAGTTCCTTAGAGCATTAGCGAATAAACTTGCGCCAAATGGCCGACTAGCTACCTACTGCACAGCGGCGGCAGTAAGAAATTCTCTACAACAAACAGGACTTCAATTGCTTTCTTTAAACCCTGAGGTAATCAGTCAACAAAAATGGAGCGCTGGAACACTTGCTATACGTGTGAAGAAGTCAATCAATGACCATCATGAGAACAAAAAATGGCATCGACTAACGCAAATGGAAGAAGAGCATCTACTTACTCGCGCAGCGATTCCATATCGTGACCCAAATGGTAAAGACACATCAACTACAATCTTGCAAAGACGAGAACAGGAACAGAAGGTCTGCAAATTAGAAAGCACTAGTTCTTGGCAAAAACGTTGGCTAAAGAAGTAAGGTAGAAGGTATAAATATTCCTTCGGCAAGTCTTTTTTTATATGCTCGCGATCGCCGTATTAGCTGCTGGCAAGGGTACACGAATGAAAAGTGCTCTTCCAAAAGTGCTTCAGCCACTTGGTGGGGCAACTTTGATAGAAAGGGTTCTAAGAAGTTGCCAGCATTTAAGCCCTGAAAGACAAATAGTAATAGTTGGGCATCAAGCAGATCAGGTAAAAGCGAGCCTAAAACATATCTCGAATCTAGAATTCGTTCTACAAAAACCTCAAAATGGTACTGGTCATGCCATCAAACAAGTAGAGAAAGAACTTAAAGACTTCAATGGCCAACTTTTAGTACTCAATGGAGACGTCCCTTTATTAAGTCCAGCAACACTCAGCAGACTTCTCAAAGAACATCAAAATAAAAAACCCTCAGTTACATTACTAACAGCTCGGGTAGATAACCCCATCGGATATGGTCGAGTATTTGCCAATGATGAAGGCATTGTAAAAGAAATCATTGAAGATCGTGATTGCAACAAAGAGCAGAAAAAGAACAGGCTTATAAACTCAGGAATTTACTGCTTCGATTGGCAAAGCCTCAAGAAGGTCCTCCCAAAACTAAAAGACAATAATTCACAAGGAGAGCTATACATCACAGATACCGTAGCGATGCTCTCCTCATCTAGACACATTGAGGTAGACGACTCACGTGAGGTAAATGGAATAAATGATCGCAAGCAACTATCAAAATGCGAAGGATATCTGCAGTCAAAGATTCGTGATCATTGGATGAGTCAAGGAGTAACCTTCATTGATCCTTACAGCTGCACAATAAGTGATGATTGCCAAATCGGTAAGGATGTTGTCATAGAGCCCCAAACTCATATAAGAGGGAAATGCCTTATTGGAGACGAATGTCATATTGGTCCAGGAACGTTTCTTGAAGAAACAACACTTGGAGAGAGAGTTAAGGCTATTTATTCGGTCATACGTAAAGCGACAATAGCGAACGATGTATCCATAGGTCCATTTGCTCATCTACGCCCAGGTTCGAATGTAGACAATAAATCTCGTATTGGAAATTTTGTAGAAATTAAAAACAGCCAAATAGGCATGTCTTCAAAAGTAAGCCACCTCAGTTATATAGGTGATACGACTCTTGGGACTGAGGTGAACATTGGTGCTGGGACAATCACAGCAAATTATGATGGAAAAAGAAAACACCCAACAGTAATTGGCAATAAAAGTAAAACCGGTGCCAACTCTGTACTTGTTGCACCAATTGTTCTAGGTCAGAACGTCACAATTGGAGCGGGATCGACACTTACAAAAGATGTTCCTTCGAACGCATTATCTATTAGCAGAGCCAAGCAACTTATTAAAGAGAATTGGATACAAATCTCATCTCCCTAGCCATAACGTTTTTGGAGCCTTGCTAACAGGCTCTCCAACCCAACTTTCCTGCTTCCCTTAAGTAGCAAATTGTCTCCTGGCCTCAGCCAAGCAACAAGGTTTTCATAGGCTTGAGATATATCATTAACCAATGCAAAATATTCGATACTACTATCGACTTCTCTCATCACAGCTGCCTCGTCACCAGTAGCAACCACAACCAAGCCATTCAAAGAAATCTCTCCTATCTTATGAGCGATTCGCCTATGCAAAGAAAGACTTTGGTCACCCAGCTCAAGCATAGAACCAAGCACGAAAAAATGACGTCCAGAATATTCCATTAACAAATCAAGTGCTGCAAGTACGGCCTCAGGCGAAGCGTTATAAGTTTCATCCAAAACTGTCATCCCTCCAATATGAAGCTCCCGACTTCTTCCGGTTGGGAGTCTCACATTGAGCATTTTTAAAAGGGACCAAGAAATGTCACACTCAGATGCAACTGCTAATGCCATTAGAAAGTTCAGAGCATTATGTTTTCCTCTCAGTGGAAGTTCAAAAATGTCGCCTCTAAGCTCTAAAAGGTTCTTCGAAAGATCAACACGACCAATAAAATCAGGCTCAGGGAAAGCAGATAAAAACAAATCACTATTATCATTAACAGTCGTGTCGCCAGTTTTACTTTCAAGGGCTACTCGGACAATTTTTCCTTTCCAAGCCTTGGATAGAGTTGATTCCAGAAGAGGGTCGCCCCAAGGGATCACAACAATCCCTTCTGGGTTTAATGAAGCAGTAATCTCACATTTTGCAGTAGCAATATTTTCTTTAGTCCCTAAAAGCCCGATATGTGCATTGCCAACATTTGTAATCACCGCAATATCTGGCTGAGTACATTTTGAAAGTCTCTCAATTTCTCCGAGACCACGCATACCCATTTCAATAACAGCAGCTTTGTGCTGTGAATGACCTTTCAATAAAGTCAAAGGAACTCCTATATCATTGTTGTAATTCCCTTCACTAGACAAAACCGGCCCAGAAGTCTCAAAAACTGCCCGAATCATCTCTCTTGTCGTAGTCTTCCCAACAGAACCGGTGATAGCGACAAAAGGCATAGTTAATCGAGTTCGATGAAGTAACGCCAACTCCTGAAAAGCAATAAGCGTTTCTTCTACTACCCAATGTATAAATCCATCTGGAATAGGCACCTTGCAATCAGCAGACACCAAAGCAGCCTGAGCTCCTCTTGCAAATGCCTCAGCCAGAAACTCATGACCATCAAACCTCTCGCCTTTCAAAGGGATGAAAAAATCACCTTTCAATAACTCTCTTGTATCTGTAGAAACCTTTCCCAGAGGTTGTTCAAGAATTCGACAACCTAAAGGATGCGGTTCTCCCCAAAGTTCTGTTAAATCATGAAGTAACAGAACCATCTTTCAAATTAAAGGCAGGATCAGCTGTCTGTCCAAAAGAAAGTTTTTCTACAATTGAAGCATCAGGAGAAGGTTCTTTAATTCCACAAACTTCCTTATACATTTGATCATATTCTTTCGCGGACATAGCCCAGCCATAGTTCTCCTCCATTCCTCTAACCTGAAGAGCTCTCCAACTCTCCTTATGTCGAAAAGCCTCCCAAGATCTAACCAATGAAGTGTAAAAATCAATTGGTTCAAAGCGGTCAAAACAAAATCCGGTACCCGTGTTTTTGACAGGGTCATGTGGGGTAACAGTGTCAACAAGACCACCAACATTTCTAACTATTG
>QCGG01000005.1 GCA_003280055.1 Prochlorococcus sp. AG-363-P19 | reverse complement strand
CTTATCAAAGTAATATTCGTCAACGTACAGTTTTCCATCAAGCTCAGCGCTTCTTTGTTGATTTAAAACGAGCAGAACGGGTAGCTGGTTACGCTCTTAGTATTTTTAAACAAACAGCTGGTTCTCTTCATCATAAAAATGAGGCAGGAAGAGAGTTGTTGTGGGCTGCGGCTATGCTTCATTCTTGTGGTAAATTGATAAACATTGCCGCATATCATAAGCATTCTTGGTATCTAATTAGACATGGAGAATTGCTTGGATATTCTCATTCTGAGCATTTAATGGTTGCTGCTATAGCACGCTATCACCGTAAAAGCCTTCCTAAAAATCGCCATGAGGCTTGGCAAACAATAACTTCTAGTCAGAATCGGAAAATTGTTAGTCAAATGGCATTAATTTTAAGGCTTGCTAGCGCGATTGATAGGCGACCTGATCATTTTGTTGAGTCAGTTAGAGTTTTGGTTGACTCAACAAGTATTGCTTTTGAACTATATCCAATGAATGAAGAATTAGATTTAACCTTGGAAATGTGGAGCTTATTAAATTGCGCGAAATCCGTCAAGGAGTTAACCGGATTAGATCTTAATGTTTTTAGCAAATAAAAGATTTAGTTGAGAATTTAACTTGCTTTATTTTGTGTGTTGATAAATTTCAAAGCCTTCTACAGAAGAATGCTGTGATTGCTATTTATTGTTTTGTTTGGATTGAAGTTTACCTATCATCTCCTCACCATTTAGCCCTAATTTCTCTGAGACTCTTTGTATCATTCCCCTTATAAAAACAGGTTCAGGAAGATCAGCTTCTTTGCCATCCTCTAAGGCAAGTAATTGGCCTTCTCCTATTCTGAGATCGTCAGCGAAATCTTTAGAAGATATGTTTTGCTCAAGTCGTGCTTTTTTAAGTAGTTCACCAATCTCTCGAAGTGAAAAATTGCTGTCAGGTTGAATCGAATTATTGTTCATAGCATCTAGAGGAGTTTCATCTATAGTCATGCCTGTTCACTTCAAACCCCACTAAAGCTATATTATTAATAGAGAAATGTCATTGCTTTAACTAGATAATTTTTTAATTTCTTTGAACTTAACGAGTTTCTGGGACTAGGTATCTGCTCTTCTTGTTTGAATTTTGGCAATTGAATTGCTACTCGTTGGGTCTAAATAGATGGTGATGTTCAGGAGAATAAAGCTTAGAGCGCTTTTGTGTTTCCCTAAGAGCAGGACTAATTAAATAGAGAGTTGTACGAATCAGCTTTTTTTCTCTCGAAGTGGAAGCCATCTCTTTTAAGGGAACAATTGTCAACCATTCATCAGGCCAGCTGATTCTGTAGCTAATAGCCACTGGTGTTTCTTCTGGGTAGTGCTCAAGAAGAATTTTTTGGCTTTCTTCTACATGCCTTGCGCTTAGATAAAGACACAGAGAAGCTTGATGAGCAGCAAGGCTTTGTAAGCACTCTTTCTTAGGTATTCCTGTTCTCCCAGAAGCTCTAGTTAAGATTATTGTTTGTACAACTCCTGGAATAGTTAGTTCTCTTTTAAGGGTTGCTGCAGTTGCCTGATAGGCGCTGACTCCTGGGATTATTTCGAAATCTATTCCTGCTTCTAAAAGTCCACAAATCTGTTCTGAAATTGCTCCGTACAAGCAGGGGTCACCATCATGGAGTCGAATCACCTTTTTCCCTTCTTGATTTTTTTCAATTAAGAGAGCAAGTATTTCTTCCAAAGTTAGAGAACTTGTTGGAATCTTTTCGCAATACGCAGGGACTATTTCAGTGATCTCAGGGTTAATTAAAGAATCTGTCCATATCAGAACATCTGCCCTTCTTAAGAGATCCTCTGCTCTTCTTGTTAAGAGGTCTAGTGCCCCAGGACCTGCACCGACAATGGATATGGGGATTTGCATCACTTAGTAATTTTTTGACTTGTAGTTTGGCAGTTCTTTTTTTTGTATATACAGTCTCCAAAGCCCGAAGATGCCAAAAGTAGCAAGAACAAGGCTCATTAATTGGGCAATTCGTATACCTCCTTCACAGAAAGGCGGCATTGAGGCAATACATAAAGGATCTATTCGAAGGCTTTCTATAAAGATTCGCCCGATACTGTAAGTAAGAAGATATATAAAGCTAATTGAACCAGCTTTAAGTTTTATTGATTTGCTGAGGCTAAGTCTAATGAGGGAAAACAATAAAACGAAAATCGCTAGATTCCATATTGATTCATACAAGAATGTTGGATGGAAATATTTTTCATCAGCAAATACCAAGGGCCTAGAGCGTAAAGGAATAAACAACTTCCAAGGAAGATTGGTAGGCAAACCGAAAGCCTCATTGTTGAAAAAATTCCCCCACCGACCAATCGCCTGGCCAAGAGCAACAGATGGAATTATCACATCGAGAATTTCCCAAAAGCTTTGCTTATTAAATCTGCAGAACAGAAAGATGGCTATGCTTCCTCCTATTAATGCTCCATGAATTGCTATCCCACCTTTCCAAATCGCAAATATATCTAACCAGTTATTTTTGTAAGTTGACCATTCAAATGTTACGTAATAGGCACGCGCCCCAATGACTGCTGAAAAAACGAGAAAAGGTAATAGGTCATTTATTAATTTATAATCCAAGCCTTTCTTTCTAGCTAAATAACTGGAGATCTGTAAGCCATTAAAAACCGCTATTGCTATTAGTACCCCATACCAGCGTAATGAAAGTGGACCGATTTGTAAAATTTCAGGTCCTGGCGATTGGAAGTTTGCAATCACTGACTATTTTGAATTTTTATTTGTTCTTAATTGTGGAAGTGTTATTTTCAAATACCCTCAGAAGCCTGAACTTTCTCAACTTGTTTTTTCTTGAGCACTAGTAAAACTTGTGCAAGTGAAACAGAGGCAAAGAAAGCTAGCAGACCATAAATTCTCAAAGGATTTTGTAAAACCACTTCAGTATCTAGTTGACCGAAACCTCCTGCATTAGGGTCATTAGTAAGAGGCTCGCCTGCATGGATATCTTCTCCTTCATTGATAATGAGTGTTGGTCCTACAGGGATTTTTTCAATAGTTTTTTCTCCATCCGTTCCTTCTATTGTAACCAGTGTTGTATTACCTTCACCTGATTCAATCGATGCAATCGTGCCGTCTATTGTGGCTGTAAAAATAGTGTTGTTGCTTTTCTCTCCAGTTGGATAAACCTGCCCTCTTCCACGGTTTCCTCCCACATGTATTGAATATTTCCCAAATTTAATATTGCTATCTTTGGAGGGATCAGGCGCCAAAATAGGAAAGACTATCTCTCTGTTTTGGTCGCCAGGTAAAGGGCCTACTAAGATAATGTCGTCACGCTCATCACTGTATTGGGTGAAATAAACACCTTGAGTTTCTTCTTTGATTGAATCTGTCCAGCGATCCTGAGGCGCTAGTTTGAATCCTTCGGGGAGCATCACAACGGCGCCAACTTGTAGTGGAACATTGCTTCCATCAGCACCTATTTCTGTCGTCCCTGATTTATATGGAATTTTGACGGTTGCTTTAAAGACACTGTCAGCCCTTACAGATTGTGGAACTTCTGCTTGGGTTGTCATTTTCGCCAAGTGACAGTTTGCACAAACTATTTTTCCTGTGGCTTCTCGTGGATTTTCGTAGTTTTGTTGTGCCCAGAAAGGATATGCCCAGCTTTTAGATGGGGCAAAAGTTACAAATAAACTAAGGATCAGGAATGAACTTAGTAACTGGGAGATAAATCGACGCATGATACAAAGAGAAAGCTGGGTAAATACTTTGAGGAGGGATTTAGTGTTAGACCCACCAGGGTTTATCACCTGTCCGGAAATCTGTTTCAGTCCATTGACTTACAAAGACGTTGTCATCCTCGATTGAGACATTTGCCAATGCAAGGGAGAGAGGCGCCGGTCCCCTGACAACTTTTCCAGTTGCGTCATATTGGCTGCCGTGACATGGGCATTGGAATTTGTTGGCACCTGCGTTCCATGGAACTACGCATCCAAGGTGAGTGCAGATTGCATTTATACCGTAATTCCCAATAGCTTCGGGTCCTTCAACAATTAGGTAAGTTGGATCACCTTTAAGACCTTGAACCAGACTTCGATCACCAGCAGGGTGGTTGGCAAGCCATCCAGATGCAGTTACTGCATTGCCTAGTTCATCTTTAGCACTTGTTCCTCCACCGCTTCCCCCCGCACTTGGAGGAATGAAGTAATTAACTACTGGGTATAGGGCACCGAGGGCGACCCCAGTCAGCGATCCAAATGTAAGCAGGTTCATAAACTGCCTTCGACCCATTGAGGGCACATCGCTACTGGTCATTTGTGTCATAAGGACCGTTAACCTGAGCACAATTATCACCATTATGGACTGTGAAGGGCCCTAATTGCTTTGGGAAAATGGGCTTTGTTATTTCGTCGAAACCCTTATTACTCATTGACTGGTACAAGATCTCCAAGTCCCTCTTCTCCTCTAAAGGTTGATGAGGTGATTAATTGTTTTGTTGAGCGGTGGGGGGTTCGTTATGACTTGCAATTGGTTGTGAGAAGTAAACGCCTTTACTTACAAGTGATGTGGGCTTACTTGGAGCAGCAATCTTTCCCTTTAGATGAAGGCGCCTATGAATTACATATTGCTGAGGTCCTAGAAGTAGTAAATAGGCTTGGATTGGCAGAAGAAGTAAGGAGTTGGCTTGCTCAGACTCCTAAAAAGCCTAGGGTTGGCAGGGCGCTTAGTTTGCAGTTGGTGGCCGATCAGTCTTTGAATGAATTTGTTCTTTGACTTGATCTGTTAATGCAACGAGCCCTACACCAGTTAAGAAAAGGGCAGTTATCGCACTAGTTAGAAGAAGCATTGTAATTGGATCAGTGGATGGTGTTAGTACAGCACCTGCTAGAGCAGATGCGAGAACCACCCAACGCCAAGAAGAGAGCATTTGTTTCCAGTTGATCAGTCCAAATGCACCTAGGAGCAATTGAAGAACAGGTAGCTGAAAAGCCAATCCGGTTGCCAGCATTAGCGCTAATACAAAATCTAGATACCGCTCAATTGACCAAATAGGTTCAACAACATCTGATCCATAGTTCAGAAGAAATCTCAGTGCTGCAGGCACAAGTGCCGACCAAGAGAAAGCTAGTCCTAAAAAAAATAATAATGCTGATGCTGCTACTGCTGGTGCTATAAGCCGCCTTTCTTTAATAGATAAGCCAGGAAGAACAAACGAGAGAGCTTGATAAAGGATAAAGGGAAGAGCCAAGGTTAAACCTGCATATCCAGCGACTTTGAGTGATACAAAAAGGAACTCCCCAGGTGCCACTTGTAAGAATTTTATTGACTGTGCAGGCTCTTCAAGAATTCGTACCAATGGCTTTATAAAAAGAAGGCAGCTAGCCGCTGCTATGACAACAGAAAGAAGACTTAGAAGAACCCTTCTTCTAAGTTCTTCTAGGTGGTCCACCAATGGCATTTCCACTTCATTAGGAAACTTTTCCATGCTTCCTTGTCCCTTTTGTTGTGATTGGGCACGTGCGGTCATTGGTAATTTCTAGAGCTTTTTAAAAAAGTTTTTATCTAGGGCTAAGAGCATTATGAGTTGAAGAGTTCTTTTTCGGAAATGTAATTTTCTGCACGCTCTGGTTTTGCCCATCTCACACTTCCCTCACGATGCCGGACGGTTCCCGTTGAGGCATCTCCTATTCTTTGCAAGCTTTGAGTTGGTGCTACTACAACTGCAACTTTTTTATTGGCTTTAGCTTTGCTGAAATATGCTGCGAAATCAGATGCTAGTTGCAGATCAGATTCTTCAGCAAGGGCTTCTGACGATTTGAGTACAACATGACTTCCTGGACATTCTTGTGCATGGAACCAAAGATCTCCAGACTTTGACTCTTTAAGGCTAATCAATAGATTTTGGCGATGGTTCCTGCCTATTTGTATTAAGAGTCCTCTAGGGCTTTTTATCTCCAATGCTTTTTGTTTTTGATTGTTTTGATTTTTCCTAGAATTCTTACTTTGCTTTGCTTTGGTTAGTAAAGTAAGAAATTCAACATTTAAGTCCTCAAGTCTTTGAAGTTTTGTCTGAGAATCCTCCCATTGGTTTGTAATTAGCTCATCTAAATATATCTGAATATTTTCGAGAAAATGAATGCGTTCCTGATGATACTTACAACGTTTATTTAGGCTCTCCACTGAACGGCGCAGTTTTTTTGCTTTTTGATATAATTTCTGCGCTTTCGTAATGCTTTCACGTGTCGGTAAGGGTTGGCTGAGAATTTTATCTGCCTCTTCTTTCAGCGAAGAGCTTTCTGAGGTTTTCCTTAAAAGTTCTTTTTGTTTTTTGAGAGATATGCGTTCATTTTTCAGAGAAAAATCTAGTTTTTGTAACAGTTTTTTTGAAAAATTATTTATTGCTTGATGGTCTAGATTGTCTCGATAATATTTACCAAGAGAAAGGCATATGCTATCACTTGGTGAAAAGTCTTCAATTCCTTCAGTGTCCCAGACTTTGTATGCAGTGGGCCCATCAAAGCTAAGTTTAAAAACCCCTTTTTCAATTTTTGTAAGCCAAGAACACCATCTTTTGTAGAGTTTTTCCCAGTGTTCATTAGTAATTTCAAGCACAGAAAGTTCCAGAACTTTTTTTGCTATTACTGGGTCATCGTTAGCTAGTTGCAAGGCAAGTGTTGGACTGATGCCTTGATAGCTTTCTTGGAGAGCCTTTCTTAGAGAGGTTGGGATCAAGCAAAGTCGTTTTTTCCAGCATTCTATTTCTTCATTTTTATTAGGTTTAATTCCTTTAAGAGGCGGAGGAGGAATGTATTTGTCTCCTGTACTAATGGGCCTAATGCGAGATTGGCTTACCTTTACTTGTCGCCCAAGTGTGATAACTTTATGATCTTCATTTAAGAGCAGAAAGTTACTATGTCTACCCATTAGCTCTATTACCAGCGTGCGTTCTATAGGCGCTCCTGGCCGAAGAGCTAAGCGAAACTCAACCACACGGTCAAAATCTTTTTGCTGTATATCTATTAGGGCCTTTTGTCCAAGGCAGCTTTGAACTTGTTTTGCAAGGGTACTTGCGCCATCGATTCTTGATGGAGAGGGGATTTTTACTAATCTTGCTGCTTCTGCTTTCCAACTAAGCTCAAGCCAAATTAATTCATTTAATGTTCTGAAGCCAATTTGAAGTGTGTGAGGGTCGGGTTGTTGGGCTTTCTCAAAACGACTGGGTTGAATCTCCTTCCGTAATTCGCATATCACTGCTTTCAAGGCAGTGATGTCCATAGTTTGGGGATTGTTTGAAAACATTTAGCTTTTAGGACGGTATCCTTTGATCAAAGGGCTCTCGCCTTTGCGAGGCAATTTGAATAGATAAATGAAACTATCAACTGATCTTGGCAGACTCACTGTCATTACTGGTCCAAGTGGTGTGGGTAAAGGTTCTTTGGTGAAGGAACTTTTGAGGTCGCAACCGCAGGTTTGGCTTTCTGTTTCTGCCACAACTAGATCTCCAAGAGAAGGAGAGAAAGAAGGGAGGGATTACTTCTTTTTGCAAAAGGAACGTTTTCTGGAATTAGTGGCTGCCAAAGGCTTTCTGGAGTGGGCAGAGTTTGCAGGGAATAGTTATGGCACACCAAGGAAGCCTGTAGAAGATCATCTTTCTAAAGGACAACCTGTTTTGCTAGAGATAGAGCTTGAAGGTGCTAGACAGGTAAGGAAAAATTCACCTAATGCCTTTCAGATTTTTTTGGCTCCTCCCAGTTTTGATGAATTGGAAAGACGAATTCGAGGACGGGGAACCGATTCCGAAGAGGCTATTCATAAACGCCTTACTCGTGCCAGAGAGGAATTAAATGCGAAAAATGAATTTGATGCTGTGATAATTAATGATGACCTTCAACTTGCGTGTTATCAGGTTCAGAAAACTATGGGTTTAAATGTATAAAAAGAGGCCCTTAAGGGCCTCTTTTTATACATTTAAGGGAATTTAATCGGTTTAGATGTATTGATTCTCTTTGATTAAAGATTGATTAGTTTAACCAAGAGACATTGGGTGGAAAAGTAGGTCTGGGTGGAAACGATTAAATTCAATTAGATAGCCTGCTGTAAAAACTACCCAGCCAGCCGCTACAACTGGCACTGATCTGAAGATCTTGTGCTTGTCGTAGTAGGTGCCTTTATGTGGAGTGTTTGACATGAGTTTTTTTGAGAGGTTTAAGGGGAGTTAGCTTTTAGCTAGAAGGTGACTTTGCTGAAATCAGATTCTGGCGAAGTGGTGATTTTGTTGTTGCTTTCCCGTAGTTGGCCAGAGCGGGCTTCTTTGTCTGCCTCTAGTGGCCATACTGCACCTTTAGCTAAAGCTGCTCTGAGGAAATCTGGATTCAAGAAAATTTCGTTTTCAGCAGGATTGCTAGAAGCACGGGCAAGCTTGAGGTATTCCCTACCTGACCAACCAATAATGCCTGCGACATATAAGAAAATATGCCCTGGTATTAATACATCGCCTTCATGGCCGCGAAAAACGTTTGCAGCAAAAGGTTCGATAGTTGCGGGTACGATCAAATGAGGGAGACCATCATCTCCACATACTGCTTTGCTATACCGTTCAAATCTTGCTACCGCTTGAGGAGTGGAAGCTGCACTTGCCCTTTCTTGGAAACGGGCGCTTTGAGAGCAAGGGGTGAGACCGCCATGCAAGTCGGAGATCTCAGCTTTTGCAACCGGTGCGAAGCCGAACACAAGAAGTCCCGAGAGCAAGACGGCAAAGAGACGACGCATTTGTTCAATACCTGTATTAAATCTGCCTTTCTAGGCAGGATGTAACTATCCAAAGTTAGATCAGTTACGTAGAAATGTTGACAACTGTCCTTGCCCTCGAAACAAGTTGTGACGAGTCAGCTGTTGCTCTTGTTAGGAGGAACAATGGGAAAACTCAAGTCTTATCAAGCAAAATTGCCTCTCAAGTTGAAGAACACGCACGTTGGGGAGGGGTTGTTCCGGAAATTGCTTCAAGGCGACATTTAGAAGCTCTTCCCTTCCTAATTGAACAAGCGATAGCAGAATCCAAAGTTTTCATTCCCAATGTTGATGCGATTGCCGCCACTGTTGCACCTGGTTTGGTTGGAGCTCTAATGGTTGGCTCAGTAACTGCAAGGACACTTGCTGCTTTTTATTCGTTGCCATTTTTAGGGATACACCATTTAGAAGGACATCTTGCATCAATCTTGCTTTCTAAGAAGCCACCAGAGCCTCCATATCTAGTGCTACTCGTTAGTGGCGGACATACCGAATTGATTGAGGTTATAGATCATCAGAAATATCAACGCGTTGGGAGAAGTCATGATGATGCCGCTGGAGAGGCCTTCGATAAGGTTGCACGTTTGCTTGGCTTGCCTTATCCAGGAGGGCCATCAATTGAAGCGGTTGCTAAGCATGGAAATCCAAACAGATTTCAGCTTCCTAAAGGCAGGGTTTCAAAGCCAGGAGGGGGCTTTTATATGTACGACTTTTCATTTAGTGGTCTAAAGACTGCGATGCTTAGAAGAGTGGAATCCTTTGATGCTTCGGTTGAAGCAATACCAGTTGCAGATCTTGCAGCTAGTTTTCAAAATATTGTGGCTGAGGTTTTGGTTGAAAGAACTTTGCTCTGTGCTTCCAATCGTAATTTGAAGAAAGTTGTAATGGTTGGAGGTGTTGCTTCTAATAGTCGACTTAGGGAGTTGATGGAAGCTTCTTGCCATAAGAATTCTATTGAGGTGCATCTTTCCCCAAAAGCTTTTTGTACAGATAATGCAGCTATGGTGGGTGCTGCAGCTTTAAATCGTTTAAAATTCAGTAACTCCTCAAGTTCTTTGGAGCTTGGGGTTTCAGCGAGGTTATCTTTGCATCAAGCAGAGGCTTTGTACAGTCAAAACCCGCTTTTTTGAGAAGCGCTTTGTTCCTAAGTTGTTTTTAAATATATGGAACCAGAAACGAAAAACGAGCAACTTTCTGATTCAGAACCCGTAACTGGTGGAGAGCTGAATTCATGGAGGCGCGGGTTTACTCCACAGGCGGAGATATGGAATGGACGTATGGCTATGTTTGGACTGGCAGTAGGAATATCTGTACTAATTTTGCTTAGGTTTAGCTCTTAGATGAAAAACAGATTGCTAGAAAAATCTTTAGCTATTTAAATTATCAATATATCTGGTTACTGTTAACTTAGGAACTAGAAACAACTCTAGGTGCTTTCTGCAAAGCAATTAAGTCTTTATGAATAATCAACCTAGCGTTTCGATAGTCCTTGGCACTCGTCCTGAGGCTATAAAGCTTGCCCCTCTAATTAGGCATTTTAAATCTTGCAATAAGGTTAAAACACGTGTCGTAATTTCTGGACAGCACAAAGAGATGGTTCGGCAGGTTATGGAACTATTTGATTTTTTTTCAGACTATGATCTTGACTTGATGACTCCTAATCAAACTCTGACTCATGTGACATCATCAGTTCTAAATGGTTTAAGGGAGGAATTTAAGATCAATCGTCCAGATTTAGTTTTAGTTCAAGGTGATACAACAACTGCTTTTGCTGCAGCTTTAGCAAGCTTTTATGAGCAGATACAAGTTGGGCATGTTGAGGCCGGACTTCGCACTAAGAACTTGTTTGATCCTTTTCCTGAAGAAGTTAACCGGAGATTAATATCACAGATTGCTAGTCTTCATTTTGCCCCAACCAATCATGCTGCAAATAATTTAAACTCTTCGGGTGTTTTGGGAAAAATACATGTCACTGGAAACACCATAATTGATGCTCTTTATTTTATTGCATCTAAAATTCCTAAAGTAAATTTAGCTGGTATAAATTGGGACTCACAAAGGGTTGTTTTAGTTACGGTTCATAGAAGAGAAAATTGGGGGGAGCCCCTGAAGCAGATTGCTGAAGGCTTGAAAAGAGTTTTAGATGCAGATTCTTCAGTTTTGCTTTTGTTCCCAATTCATCGAAACCCTTCAGTTAGAGAACCTTTAGAGGCTTATTTAGGCTCTCATCCAAGAGTATTTATGACTAACCCTTTGGATTACGATCAATTGGTTGGAGTTATGCAAAGGTGCTATATGTTGCTTACCGATTCTGGAGGCCTTCAAGAGGAGGCACCTGCTCTTGGTAAGCCAGTATTGCTTTTAAGGAATACCACGGAACGCCCTGAAGCAATTGAATCTGGAACGGTGCGTTTAGTTGGTGTTAACCCACAGAATATTTTTAACGAGACTTTACGCTTGTTAAAGGACAAGAAGACCTACGAAAAAATGTCAAGTGCTAGAAATCCATTTGGAGATGGTAAGGCAAGTGAGCGAATCCTTAGAGCAAGTTTGGAATTCTTGGGGGTCTGATGCATCTTTTAGCCATTGTGGCAATTACAGATGGTGGTTGAAGCGTCATTTGAATCAAAGTTTGAAGACCATTGTCTTTGTTGGCTTGAACCCTTCAAAGGCAAATAAATATGAGAATGATGCAACTCTTAAGCGAATAATTTCTTTTGCAGGTTCTTGGGGTTATGGACGCCTTTTAGTTGTAAATTTATTTGCAAGAGTTGCAAAGAGCCCAGCCACACTTAGAAGAGCAAAGAATCCTATTGGTTCTTTAAATGACAGCTTCCTTCTGGCAATTTTCAAGAAATGGTCTCAAGAACCTGATTTTGATCTCTGGCTTGGATGGGGAGAAGGGGGGGCTTTCTTAGGACGAAGTTCTAGGGCGATTTCGATGTTGAAACCGCTACTATTTGCAAGAGAAATTTTTCTCCCTAAGTCCAAGGGACTTCTCTCTCTAGGCTCCACTCGCTGTGGGCACCCTCGTCACCCTTTATATCTTTCTGCAAATTTGTGTTTGACGGATTATGAGCAACCATCGCTAAAAGCACAAAGAGCATTTGTCCCTTGACCAAATAAAATTTTTGTTGGATAACAAGAACAACTACTTAGTTGCTAGATGCATGAAAGAACTTTGCAGGAGGATATTGAAATCATTAATGTTTGCTTTGACCCGTTTTTTCTCAGATGTTATACAGCGAGATAGACGACATGCTTTTATCTAGTCATTCATTAAATTTATTGTTTTTTGTGATAGAGGCTTTCTCTGGGACTTTCAATGACGCCTGAGCGGTTAGGTCTGCTTTGGGGTGTTACTGTCTTTGCGGGGGCGGGGGCAAGGCTTTTGGCGGCTTTTACAGGCTTGCCAGGGGTTGTACTCCTTTTGATTTCTGGATTGCTTATAGGGAGGTCAGGACTTGGCTTGGTAGAACCTTTGGATTTAGGTCAGGGTCTTGAAACTGTAGTAGGACTTCTGGTGAGTCTTGTTTTATTTGATGGCGGATTAAATCTTCGTTTCCCAGGCGACACAATTAAAGCAACCGTCTTGCGGATATCTGTAATTCGGCTTTTGATCTCTTTTCCTGCGGTAGTGGTTGCTGCTCATTTGTTGGCTGGTTTGAGCTGGGGTGTGGCCTCTGTTTATAGCGCAATAGTTTTAGCCACAGGACCAACCGTTGTTACGCCATTAGTGCAGCAAATACGTCTTGCTCCTCCTTTGGGAGATGTTTTGGAAGCAGAAGGATTGGTTTTAGAGCCTATAGGGGCAGTTATGGCTTTGTTACTTCTTCAACTTGCGTTGGGTGACCTTCATGGATGGAGAGAAGTTGCTTCTGGTGTTCTTGCAAGATTAGGTGGAGGAGTTGGTCTCGGGTTGGTTTTCGGATTGTTAATGTCTGAGGCCTTGAAATTCTTAAAGTCGAACCCTTCAGTTGGTTTGAGGCTTCAAATAACATTAGGGTTGCTTTTTTTGCTACATGGTGTTTGTGAGTGGCTTCTTCCTCTTTCAGGTTTGCCAGCCTCAGTTGCAGCTGGAGTAGTTGTTGGACGAAGGCCCGCAACTAATGCTGAACAGTTGGATGGTTTAATTCGAGAACTAGCTCAACTTGCAATAACCATGCTTTTCCCTTTATTGGCTGCAGACGTTTCTTGGGCAGAGTTAAGTCCGCTTGGTTGGGGGGGGGTTACTTGCGTTTTGGCTTTGATGCTTTTAGTGAGACCTATTGCTGTAAGTATTGCGACTGTGGGACTTCCTTTGGATTTTAGCCAGAGACTTTTTTTGGGCTGGTTAGCGCCTAGAGGAATTGTCACTGCAGCGGTGGCATCATTATTTTCAATTCGCTTAGAGCAGGCAGGTGTCTTGGGAGCTGGTCGACTTCAGGGTCTTGTCTTCCTTACAATTGTTATGACTGTTGGGCTTCAGGGATTAACAGCCCAACCCTTGGCAAAAGCATTTGGCTTGTTAGCCAAACAAAATCCTGAGGAAGATAGTTCTTCACAAGCACCTCCTGATTCGACTTCGGTCTTTGTCGACCCTAGCCAATAGACTCCATGAGCTAAATAGATCTGGACCATTCAGTTGCCCAAAAAGGGCTGCCCGAAGACTTTTCATCATCAAACCTTTCTTTACTCCTGCTTCTTTTGAGCAATTGGTTAGTAGATTTTTGGCTGTTTCCTCCTCAAGACCGTCCCATGGGGCTTGATCAAGTTTTTCTAAAAGTATTCTGAGGGCTTTTTGAGAATCTTCGAGTTGAATTTGTTTGATTCCATCATCTTTTATTGGCGGTGTTTCAAAAAAAGGAAGAGATTGCTCTTTAGCATCATTAATTAGTGTTAGAGATGGTCCTAACAACTCAGCCAAGTCAAGCCCCCACTGCTTATCTGGAGGATTCCAATTAGTCCTTGCCCAGATAGGACTTATCTCTTCAAGTAGTCTTTCTGCAGACCATTTATGTATTGATTGTGCATTTAACCAGTTTAATTTGTCCCAGTCAAACTTTGCACCTGCCTTGTTAACTCTTTCAAAGCTAAAAACTTGTGCGGCTTCACTGGTTGTAAATATTTCGTCCATGCCATCTGGTACAGACCAGCCTAATAAGGTCATGTAATTTGCCATTGCTTCTTTTGTATAGCCCATATCTTTAAATTCACTTATGGATGTAACTCCATCGCGCTTAGATAGTTTGCGACCTTCAGCGTTAAGTATTAGAGGAGTATGAGCGAAGATTGGTATATTTAACCCTAGGGCTTTGTAAATGGCTATTTGCTTTGCTGTATTTGCTAAATGGTCTTCTCCACGAATTACATGACTAATGTTCATTTCAGCATCGTCTACAACCACAACTAAGTTGTAAAGAGGAGCGCCAATTTTATCTGGTTGGGATCTCCTAGAAAGAACCATATCCCCACCTAGATCAGACCCTTTCCATGTCATTTGACCTCTGACAAGGTCATTCCATTGAATGATTTCACCGTCATCAATACGGAAACGCACAACTGAGGTTCTTCCTTCATCTTGATAGGCTTTTTCTTTCTTGGGATCCAAATCCCTATCTCTATTGTCATATCGCGGAGCATCACCTCTCTTTTTTTGGGCATTGCGCATTTCTTCTAGTTCTGCTTCTGTTGCGTAGCAGCGATAGGCAAGGCCTCTATCTAGGAGTTGTTGTATGGCTTTCCGATGGTGATTTACTCGTTGGCTTTGCCTAATGGGTTCTTCATCCCAATTGATGCCGAGCCATTGAAGGCCATTAATAATGTTTTTGGTGAATTCTTCACGGGATCGTTCTTGATCGGTGTCTTCAATGCGGAGTAGGAATTTTCCGTTTTGACTTTTTGCGAAAAGCCAATTAAATAGTGCTGTTCTTGCTGTGCCGATATGAAGCTTCCCAGTAGGACTAGGGGCTAAGCGAACACGCACAGTCAAGATTTCATAGAAAATTATGAACGGGACCGACGGGGTTCGAACCCGCAACTTCCGCCGTGACAGGGCGGTGCTCTAACCAGTTGAACTACGGTCCCAGGTTGGTGCTGGATTGAAGACTGAGTTGTCTATGACGATGGAGTGGCTTTGCCGCTCAAGCAAGCAAGCAATCAATCATGAAGTATCAACCTCTGCCCTACCCCACGTCAACTCGTTGATTTGACAGCTTGAGTAGAGAGAGGGCAAAAGAAAGTAATCATAGAAAAGATAGTGGGCATAAAAATCATGAAACTTAGGTGAAGAGGAACTTTTAAAACTTCAAATTTGTATAACGATGTTGACCGAACACTACATTTTCTCAACTCACAAAGCTTTGGAGTTTATGAGGCTTGTCTCGGCTAATGGTCTTTAGCTTCGGAACTTCGAGTTTTTTGTATTCAAGCCCGGAGGTTCAAGAACTCAAATTCATGGCCGGAACCCTGCTGGCTCTATTAGTCTTACTTGATTGCCTCGAGCAGTAAATTCTCGACCTTGGTCGCTTTGGACGACCACTCGACCGCCAGATTTGACTCGAATCACTCGAGCACGAACCCAGCCTAGTGCTGCAGACTCAAGCACTTTTACGACATCACCAGGTTGAAGATCCAACTCCATGCTTAAAACTAGGAAACTGCAGGAAGATTCATCGGACGCGCCGTGGAGGACTTGAACCCCCGACATCAGGTTTTGGAGACCTGCGTTCTACCAACTGAACTAACGGCGCATTGACGATGGACCTATGACCATCGTGAGAGACGACGGTTTTTGGAATGAACGAGGTGTATAAACCTCAGCGGTCGAAGCGCTGCTTCACACGTGTGGCCTTGCCCACTCGCTCTCGCAGGTAAAAAAGCTTCGCTCTTCTAACTTTACCGCGGCGTTCCACCTTTATGGAGGCCACTTGTGGACTATGCAGCATGAATACACGCTCTACACCGATGCCTTGAAAAATACGACGCACAGTAATAGTTCCATTTAGACCTCCGTGCCTTTTAGATATCACAACACCTTCGTAAGGTTGGACACGTTCTTTATTACCTTCGCTGATTCGCACGCCCACACGAACCGTATCCCCGACATATATCTCAGGAAGTTTGTTTTTTTGCTGAGAGAGTTCGAATCCCTGAATAAGCTCTTCAGCGCTGAGCTTTTTAGCAGTAAAAGTCTCAGGCTGTGGTTTTTTCGTCGCCAAGGTAGGCGCAGTCTCAGTATCAGGTGAAACTGTTTCTTCGGTTTTATTTGCACCCTTTTCTGAGGAGGTGCTATTCGACTCAGAGGCCATCCAAGCTCCGCATTAAATCGCCAAACTACAATCTTACATTCCCACTTCTCCCAAATTGCAATTGCTCGGGCAGTCTTTTCTTCAAAAAATTGCTCAGAAACGAGCCGATTCCTTTGTTTCAGATCTTTCTCAAGCCACGGCCACAAGTAAATAAAAAAAGGATTTTCTTGCTTTCGTAATCAATTCAACTCAAACAACAACATTTTTTCTAGGCACTTGATTCTATGTGAATTCACCCTAGAGCTCTTGCTGAGAAATAGATCAAATCGCAGATGGTTATCCTGCAAACTCATAGAGACAGATGGTTTTCGCAATCCATCTTTCACCTTGGCTTGGTTTGAGTGGCCGATGTTGGTGCAAACGTGCAAAATCGAGATAATTTGAAGTTAGCTGGATACAAGTGCTGTCTCTCTTGATGGCCCAAATCCTTGATTCCTGACGATTCTCTAACATATGAAACTTTTTTCAGATCTTTTGTCTTCAAACTCTTTACCCAAGAGGATTGCTACAGGGCCCCGGATTAAGCAGCGAAGAGGAGTGGAAATAAAGTCTTCTAGAGAAATTGAGATAATGCGAAAGGCCAGCAAGATTGTTGCTACTGTCTTGCGTGAGATTAATTTGATGGCTGAACCTGGTCAGACAACAGCTGACCTTGATGAGTATGCAGAAAGGCGTATTCGTGAGATGGGTGCGGTTCCAAGTTTTAAGGGCTATCACGGTTTCCCTGCAAGTATCTGTGCAAGCATCAATAATGAAGTTGTGCATGGAATTCCAGCTAAGAAAAGGTTTATTAAGGCTGGAGATTTACTGAAGGTTGATACGGGTGCTTATTTTGAGGGTTATCACGGGGATAGTTGTATAACTATTTGCTTAGGTGAAGTTTCTGAGCTGGCGCATCAATTAAGTCGAGTTGCGCAGGAATCATTGATGGCAGGACTTGAACAGATCAAGCCTAATAACACCCTTTTGGATATCGCAGGAGCAATTGAAGATCGCGTTAAGGCAAATAATTTTAGTGTTGTTGAGGATTACACCGGTCATGGTGTTGGTCGTAATCTTCATGAGGAACCATCAGTCTTTAATTTTAGGACTAGTGATTTGCCTAATGTCACTCTTCGACCAGGAATGACACTTGCAGTTGAGCCAATATTAAATGCCGGTAGAAAGGGATGCAGAACCCTTGGAGATGGTTGGACAGTTGTAACCAAAGATGGCAGCCTTTCTGCCCAATGGGAACATACTATTGTTGTAACTTCGGATGGTTGTGAAATACTTACAGATAGAGATAATTAAAGTTCTAAGATTAGTCTTTCTGCTTTTGATTTAATAGCATTAGCTTTGAATATAATACCCTTAGGATTTCGGTTATTGGCATTAGTAAGTATGTAATGGGATTGGGAGTTATTATTATTAGGCTTAGTCCAAATTCAGCCTGTCTGATGATTTGATTGGCAACCCATGAAGGAGTCATTAAACCTATTGGGTTTAATTCAGATTGGAATGGTCCAAGAATAAGTTTTCTTATTGTGTAGTTCTTGCGCTGTTCCTTTGAAAGGTTAGTCCAATTAAGTGTAGTTAATTGACCAATAAGGCGTTTGCTTATTTCATAAGCTGGACTTAAAGCAGGTTGAATTTCGGCTTCTGAGGTATTAATCCAAATTTCGCGAGGAATTGACATGTCATTTTGTTTTTGAGAGATCGACTGAAATAGTTTCATTAGTCGCCAACTGCTTAAAGCATTGATTTCTAAAGCTTCACTTAGGTCCTCAAATGTTTGGCTTCCTCGATGATTTTTTCCATGATTGATAATTAGGATGTCTAGTCCTGCAAGAGTTTCTTCCAGGTAAGCTTCCTTCCCGCATTCCCATTGAACCCATTCTTGGGGAGCTTCAACAGATAAGTCTTTTTTGGGGATCTCTCCATGGGTAATACCAACTATTAAAGCTTCTTTGGCTCTTAAGCATTTTGTTAGGGCTTGACCAAGTGCGCCATTCGCACCAGTTATGCCAATACGCTTTCCAACCCAGTTTTTGTTTAGAGCAGAATTAATCACCATCCCTTAATTAATTTGTGAACTTTCATTCTTGCTGTTAACGCGCTTTCTTCAAAGATCCAATAGTGATTCAATTTATGATCAGTCGCTTTTCTTGGCTGAGTGAAGACCAAAATTTTTCTAAGGTTTTTACTCATGAGTTGAGATTGGTTGTATAAATGCCTCTATAAAAGCTTAGATTTTCTTTTAAGGGAAAATGGTTTGGTTGTTCTATGACTAAGGCCTTATTGATTGGGTCTTGTGAGCCATTTAGCGGTAAATCTGCTTTGGTCTTGGGACTTGCTCGCCATTTAATCAGTGCAAATTTTCAGGTGCGTTTTGGCAAGCCTCTTGCAACAAGCTTGGAGCTTGAACCAAATAAAGAATCTAAGGAAGAGATTCTGATTGATGATGATGTTAAATTTGTTGGGAAAACTCTTGGCTTATTCAAGGAACAATTAATCCCATCACTCCATTTAATTAATCCTCAAACTGCTCTTAATCGCTTATCTAAAGGTGATCTAATTGCGGGTAGGAATTTCGATCTCTTCCGAGATGAATTAAATGCAAAGACCAACGAATTTACTTTACTCGAAGCTGCTGGAAGCTTACATGAAGGAATCCTTTACGGACTTAGTCTCAGCCAGCTTTCTGAAGGACTAGATATTCCAGTTTTATTAGCTCACCTTTGGAATGATAGCAGGAGTGTGGAGCCCTTACTTGCTGCGAAAAAAGAATTAGGAAAACGATTGGTTGGAGTGGTCTTAAATGCTGTTAACCCTGATGATATTGTTAATTTAGAAAAGAATGTTGTACCTGATCTAGAAGGGCTTGATTTAAAGGTTTATGGGGTCATGCCACGATCACCCCTCTTGCGGAGCGTGACTGTAGAAGAATTGGTTAGGAGGTTAAAGGCGAGAGTTATTTGTTGTTCAGAAAGACTAGAACTAATGGTGGAGACATTGAGTATTGGCGCAATGAATGTGAACTCTGCTATGGAGTTTTTCAGATGCCGTCGCAACATGGCAGTTGTGACTGGAGCTGATAGAACTGATATTCAATTAGCTGCTTTGGAGGCTTCTACTCAGTGTTTAATTCTTACTGGCGCGGGAGAACCCTTGCCACAATTAATTAATAGAGCAGAAGAATTAGAAGTGCCACTACTTAAGGTCGATCACGATACTCTTGATACTGTTGAGGTGATTGAACAGGCTTTTGGGCACGTCAGATTGCATGAGGCCGTCAAGGCTACATATGCTTTTCGACTAGTGGAGCAGCATTGTCAGCTTGAAAAGTTGTTTACAACACTAGGTTTGTATTGTTCAAGTGAAGATCGCTGCTAGTTTCAACATATTGTTATGGGGAGCTCCTTGAGCAGATCCTTAGATCTTCCCTCTCTTGACGGTGTTGACACACTCGCTCAGGAGCTTGCCTTGTTGCAGGACAAGGGCAAGAGGCAGATAGCCTTTCTAGGAAGCCGCCATGTCCCTGTAGTTGCGATTCACCTTGTAGAACTCATAGCACGTTCATTAGCTCAGGAAGGCCATTCATTAATCACTTCTGGATCGCAGGGAGTAAATGCAGCTGTAATCAGAGGGGTTTTGGATGTTGATCCAGCGCTTTTAACAGTTTTGTTGCCGCAAAGTCTTGATCGTCAGACTCCTGAAATTCGTGCTCAATTAGAGAGTGTTTTGCACCTTGTAGAGAAGGCTGATAATGATGACTTGCCATTGCCAATGGCAAGTAGTTTATGTAATCAAGAAATAATTACAAGGTGTGATCAGTTGATATGCTTTGCTTTCCATGACAGTGAGACTCTTTTGACCAGTTGTAAAAGTGCTGAGGATCTGGGAAAAGTTGTAAGTCTGATGTTTTTTGATTAGCAATATTTTCATAGTGCCTTTAAGCATTTACATGCAGCTCTAGTAGACTCCTCCTATTGTTATCTTTGGCTTGACTGTTTCTAAATTCTGAAAACTTTCTAGCTTGGATAAATAAACTTTCTTTCTTATGCCTGATACTTACTCATTTGATGTCGTTTCTGACTTTGATCGTCAAGAGTTGGTTAATGCGGTAGATCAATTACGAAGAGAGGTTGGCCAGCGATATGATCTTAAGGATTCTGATTCTGTATTTGATCTAGAAGAGACAGAGCTGGTTATTACGACCTCTTCTGAAATGACTTTGAAGTCAATAGAGGATATTTTACGACAAAAGGCTACAAAGAGGAGTCTTTCACTTAAGATTTTTGATTTTCAACCCTCTGAATCTTCTGCTGGAAATCGAGTAAAACAAAAGGTTCTTTTGAGGAAGGGTTTGACCCAGGAGATTGCCAAGAAACTCAGTAAATCAGTTAGAGATTCCGTTAAGAAGGTTTCTGTTTCGATTCAGGGGGAAAGTCTTAGGATTACAGGAAAGAGTAAAGATGATTTGCAGTCTGCAATAACTGTATTGCGAAAGAAAGAAGAGGACTTAGATGTGCCCCTACAGTTTGAAAATTATAGGTAATTAAGAACATTTTTTAAAGGGATAGGCTGCTTTTCTAGCAGTATCTTTTTCTTGATGGGGATATATTTAATGTTATTTGTTTTTCGAATTAAGGCCGTTCTAGGGGAATTTCTTTTCTTAGGTTGAACACTTCAAAAGTAATTAGTTTTCTTGCAAGGCTTCTGCTGCGTTTATCTCATGCTTTTGCTTAGTGGCTTTATCCAGTCTTAAAAGCTGGCGCACAGATGTCCTGTTTTTGATCTTGTTGAATATCATAAGTAAAAAGTTTTAGGCCTTCATGACGACTCCTTTTCGTAATGTAACTCCGAATGGAACTGGAAGTGCTGCAACTCTTCTTGTTGCCCTATCTTTCTCGGGCTTCATTCTGCTCACGCAAGCTTTGTTTATTGTTCCTGCAGGACAGGTTGCTGTGGTGACTACTCTTGGAAAAGTTAGTGGCGGTTCAAGAAGGCCTGGATTAAATGTGAAAATACCTTTTGTTCAGTCCGTGTTCCCTTTTGATGTGAGGACTCAGGTAAGACCAGAGAAATTTGCAACTTTAACGAAGGACCTCCAAGTAATCGAAGCTACTGCGACTATCAAATATGCAGTTCGTCCAACTGAAGCAGGACGTGTTTACAGCACCATTGCTTATAGCGATAGAGATGTTTATCCACGTATTATTCAACCATCTTTGCTTAAGGCTCTTAAGTCTGTTTTTTCTCAGTATGAATTGGTAACAATCGCTAGCAAATGGAGTGATATTTCGGAGTTGGTTGAAAGAACAGTTGCTGAAGAACTTGATAAGTTTGATTATGTAGATGTTCGTGGTCTTGATTTAACTGGACTAGAAATTGCCGAGGAATATAGAGCAGCTATTGAGCAGAAGCAAATTGCAGAACAACAGTTACTTAGAGCACAAACTGAGGTTAAGATAGCTGAGCAGGAGGCTTTAAGGTATGAAACATTAACGAGAAGTCTTGATAACCAAGTTCTCTTTAAACTTTTTCTCGACAAGTGGGATGGGAAAACAAAAGTAGTTCCATCTTTACCTGGCACAAAAGGGGGGCAAACACCAGTAATTGTTGGAGGCAAGTAAGAATTAATTTTAAATAGCTTGGATTAGCTCTATTGATAAGAAGGCTAACTTGAATGTAAGTCCAGGATAATCAAATTCCTGTTTTTTCTTGGGCTTGCAAATATTGTTTGGCCTGTTTATTTTTGGTTTATTTTATTTCATAAAAGCATTCGCTAAATGCCTGTAATGTTGCATCTATGTCTGCATCAGAATGCGCCAATGAGGTGAAGCCTGCCTCAAATGCGCTAGGAGCTAAGTAAACGCCTTTTTCAAGCATTTTGTTATGTAATTTGCCAAAGAACTCAGTGTCTGTTGATTTTGCTTGTTCAAAGTTTGTAACTGGTCCCTCACATAGGTAGAAGCCAAACATTCCGCCAATACTACTTCCAGTTATTGGGATTCCGGCGTCTTTCGCACACTCTAGGAGCCCATCAAGTAGTCGTTTGGTCGTTGCTTCTAGTCGCTCGTAAGCCCCATCTTGCTTGAGTAGTTCCAGGGTCTTAATTCCTGCTGTCATGGCAAGAGGATTTCCGCTAAGGGTTCCTGCTTGGTACATAGGTCCCGCAGGAGCAACCATTTCCATGATTTCAGCTTTACCGCCATATGCACCGACTGGTAGGCCTCCCCCAATCACCTTGCCCATTGTGGTTAAGTCTGGGGTTACGCCAAACCGTTCTTGCGCTCCTCCATAGCTAATTCTGAAGCCTGTCATGACTTCGTCAAAAACAAGCAGGGCGCCATTTTCTTTTGTTAGTTCTCTTAGTCCTTCTAAGAAACCTGGTTCAGGAGTGATAAACCCTGCATTGCCTACAACTGGCTCAAGAATTACACCGGAGATTGCATCAGGATTTTCTGCAAATAGTTCTTTTACTGCTTCAAGATCATTGTATGGAGCTGTAAGAGTATTAGCAGTTGTACTTCTAGGGACTCCAGGTGAATCTGGTAAACCAAGGGTTGCAACGCCTGAGCCTGCTTTCACAAGGAACATGTCTGCATGGCCGTGATAACACCCCTCAAACTTGATAACTTTTTCTCTTCCAGTAAATGCCCTCATCAGTCGAAGTACAGCCATGCATGCTTCTGTTCCACTGTTGACGAAGCGGACCATCTCAATACTTGGAACAGCTTCTATGACCATTTGAGCCAGAGTGTTCTCTAGCTCACAAGGAGCTCCAAAGCTTGTACCTTTTTCGAGCGTTTCGTGAAGGGCTGCAATGACTTCTGGATGGGTATGACCACAGATTGCCGGCCCCCAACTCCCTACATAATCGATATAGCGATTCCCATCTACATCCCATGCATAGGCTCCTTTGACGCGATCAAAGACTATTGGTTGGCCACCAACTGACTTGAATGCACGTACAGGCGAACTGACTCCGCCAGGCATGATTTCTTGGGCAGCTCCAAAAATTTCTTGGGATCTGCTTGTGTTTAAGGCGTTATCTGTCACGGGGACTTGTGCCAAGGGGCTTTGATAGACCGTCTGCCATATTGCCCTAAAAAGGTCGAAAGGACTTCAACTTTATTTAGAGAGTTTGATTGCTGACGGTTTTCAATTTTAATTTGTTTAATAGAGCTGAGGTTACAGTGCCGCACAACTGGAAATCCTTTGAGAAGGATCTTAGGAAGTTTCTCCCTGGTACGGCAATCGTATGTAAGCGGCAAGAGCTGCTTGTTTATGACTGTGATGGGCTGACCATAGACCGTAGATGCCCTCCTTTGGCAGTACTGCCAGAAAGTACTGATCAAGTTTCAAATATCCTGACTTGCTGTCATAACCATTCAATCCCTTTTGTGGCAAGAGGTAGCGGGACTGGACTCTCTGGTGGTGCATTGGTTGAAGAGGATGCGCTTTTGGTTTTAACAAGTCGTATGAAAGAGATTTTGGACATTGATTTGGCCAATCAAAGAATTGTTGTGCAACCAGGGGTGATAAATAGCTGGGTTACTCGAGCCGTTTCTGGGCAAGGTTTTTACTATGCACCAGATCCTTCAAGTCAAGTTGTTTGCAGTATTGGTGGGAATGTCGCAGAGAACTCTGGTGGAGTTCATTGCCTTAAATATGGAGTTACTAGCAATCATGTTCTGGGTTTAGAAGTGGTTCTACCTGATGGCACTGTGACAAATCTTGGTGGGGGTTTGCTTGAACATTCTGAATTGGATCTGAGAGGAGTTTTTATTGGCAGTGAAGGCACTCTTGGTATTGCTACCGCAATAACTTTGCGTTTGTTAAGAGAACCAGAAAATGTAAGGGTTTTATTGGCTGATTTCTCGACGATGGAGGCTGCAGGCTTTGCTGTTAGCCAAGTCACTTCTGCGGGTGTTTTGCCAGCTGGGATGGAAATTATGGACAATTTCATGATTTCTGCGGTTAATGATCTTTTTGGGAAAGATGAATATCCTCCTGATGCGGCAGCAGTGCTCCTAATTGAACTTGATGGACAATCGGCTGAAGTCGCTGCTGCTGCAGAAACGGTTGTTGATTTATGTACTAAATCCGGTGCCAGAGAAATTAGAAGAGCAGAAACGCCCATTGAAAGAGAACGTCTTTGGAAGGGTCGTAAATCAGCGTTTGCTGCGATTGGAAAGATTTCTCCGAGGTATTACGTTCAAGATGGGGTTGTCCCACGAAGCACTTTGCCGAGGGTCCTTAATGCGATAGAAAGGCTTGGCCGAAAATATGACTTGCCTGTTGCAAATGTTTTTCATGCAGGGGATGGGAATCTGCACCCATTAATTCTTTATAAGAATGACTCCCCTGAAATTCAGCAAAAAGTTAAAGAGCTTGGAGCTGCTATTTTGAAAGAATGTTTAGAAGTGGGTGGAAGTATCACGGGCGAACATGGTGTTGGTTCGGATAAACGTTGTTATTTAGATTGGATGTTTTCGGAAAATGATTTAGACACGATGAGCCTTGTAAGAAAGTCATTTGATCCTGAGGGATTGGCAAATCCAGGAAAGATATTTCCTACTCCGAAAAGTTGCGGGGAATCCGTTAGAAGACAGGCTGGCTTTGCAAAATACGGAGGAAAGTTTAAATCAGATTTAGAGGTCTTTTAATTCCAAAAGCTTATGAGCAATATAAAAATCTAGAGTTTTAAATGTAGAAAAGATCTATGTCTTCTTCTTGGCAGTCTTCAATTGGCCATTTTAGTTCTAATACTACCGGTGCATGATCACTAGGTTTTTGGTTGCCTCTAATAGCCTTGTGGATAGTGCAACTTTTAGCTTGTTCTAATAATTCTTGACAAAGATAAATGTGATCAATTCTCCAACCTCTATCTCTTTCCCAGCCACCACTTCGATAGTCCCACCAACTCCAATGGTTGGTCTCGGTTTCAAATAAACGAAAAACATCCTTTAGCTCATCTCCAATGATTTTGCACAAGGCCTGTCTTTCTTGAAGACTGGCCATAATGCCTCCACTTAAGCGTTCTGGGTTATGTATGTCTCTATCCTCAAGAGCAATATTGAAATCACCTAATAAACATAGAGGCTCATTGCGCTTACTTTGTTCAACAAGATACCTTTTTAGGCATTTTAGCCATTCTAATTTGTATTGATATTTTTCCGTTTTGATGTCAGATCCATTGGGAACATAGAGGTTGACTACACGAATATTCTCTAAAAGAGCACTAATAACTCTCTTTTGATCACTAAGTTTCTTGGCTTCTTTATCGAGCGGCAACTCTCCAAGTAAGCCATAGCGGACATCCTCTAATTTTGATCTACTTACAAGCGCAACCCCGTTATAGGACTTTTGGCCGTGGAATTTGACTTCGTATCCATGATCTTCAAATGCCTTGACAGGGAAAAACTGATCTTCAACTTTGGTTTCTTGTATACAAAGGAGATCAATTTCTGTTTCGTTTAGCCAAGTAATTACCTGATCCAGGCGAGTCCTAATTGAATTGACGTTCCATGTGGCAATTTTCATTTTTTTAGCTTCCCTTTACGAAGACCATTATTATTGGGAACCATTTGCATGCTCTATAGCAAGGTGGCTACTCAATTGCATTTCCTGAGGCGAAATTTAGGAATTAGTTTTTTGTGGACTGTTTTCTTCTTGCCTTTTGATATCACTGGGTTAACCCTTGGAGCTAAGGCCCAGTTGAATAGCGATTTTCAAACTCCTGTAGAGAGAGAGTTGTATGAAAGTTCTCCAGGTGGTTCTGATAAAAATTCAATTTTCGATGCAACCAACCCGATGCAATTGATGAATATCTTAAGAAGGGCTACGGCTATGGATGATGCGACGCCCCCTTCTGATGCGGTAGATCAAGCTTTGAGAGCATTTGAAAATCAGGATGGGGAAGTTCCTATGACATCAACTTCTGAATTGAGTTTGCCTTAGGTTTTCTAAATTACTAGTTCTCGCTATTGAGAAGGATGGCTAGATTTCCTGCTGGGCCCATCATGCCCTTTTTTAGATGCGAAACCATCCGATCACACCCGTCACAGAGCCAATGCAATATCGGGCAATCGGCCTTGTAAGGGGTACGTATGTTCCTGGTGATCCAAATTTCTTTACCAAAGGCAAGTTGGTTGATGAAGACGGTGTAAAAGTCGAAGCGGTTGTCCTTGGTCGAGTAATGAATTTGATGCAGCGCCATTTGGAAATAGCAAAACCACATTTGTGGGTTGTTTATCCTCGTTGCCGTAAGGATGATTTTTTGCATTTACAGATAGTTGGAGTATGGGAGCCAAGCACTCTTGAGTTAGACAAGAAAAGTGAGGTTTCTAAAAGGGAGGGTGATTTGTCGATACTCCCAAAGGATGAACTCCCTGAAGGCGATGATTATTTCTCGATTCGTGGCGAGTTGATTTTTACTAAACCAGAGAGAGGTGAATTGGTTGTGAAAGTTCGCCAGCAGGCTAGAACAGATAAGAGCAAGGCCAACCCTTTTAAATTAAAGTTGAAAGGAAAGATTTCTATAGATTGTCTTGGTCATTTTATTAGTTTAGATGCTCGAAGATATAAACAGAATCTTCATTTAGAGAATTATGAGACTATTGCACCCATTCCTAATAAGGATATCAAGAAGAAACAACGAAATCATGATCATTCCCGTAAAGAAGTGAAAAAAGAGGGGAGAGGTAAATAATGCTTTTTATTTAGTTTTACCTACCCTGAAAGAGTTCATTATGTGCCAATGCTCATGGCTTAATTATTAGAGGTTTTATTGGTTATGAAGGGTTTGTTTGTTGATTGTCCAACGGGCTTGGCTGGAGATATGATACTGGGTGGACTTCTCGATTTAGGGGTTCCATTAGATGTTATAGAGAAACCGATTGCTTCGTTTGGTTTAGAAAATTCTTACAAAATTCGTATAGAAGAGAGCTCTAGTTATGGCTTTAGAGGGCTGAAGGTTCATGTTGACTCTTTAGAGATAGAGCCTCGAACAAGATTTTGGAAAGAAATTAGAGAGAAAATTATTGCGGCGAAAATTTCCGAAACTTTAAAGGATAAGATATATCGAGTATTCAAATCTCTTGCAGAAGCGGAGTCTTTTGTTCATGGCCAACCTATCGATACAATACATTTTCATGAGATAGGTGCAATAGATTCGCTTGTAGATATTGTTGGTGTATGCGCTGCAATTGATTATATAAACCCTGATGAAATAATCTGTGCTGTACCTAGTGTTGGGCGTGGAACAGTTGAAACCTTACATGGAATTCTTCCTGTTCCTGCTCCAGCTGTTTTAGAAATAGCTAATAAATATAGATTAGAACTTTTGTTTGGTGAAGATTGCCCTCATGGGGAATTGACGACCCCTACTGGTCTTGCCTTGATGGCTGTGATGGCTAATCGATTTGCCAGACCCTTGAATATTGCTGTTAGAGCTACTGGAGTAGGACTAGGGCATAGAAGTCTTGATAGACCAAATATTTTAAGAATTTGTGAGTTTACTAATGGTCAATCAAAATCACCTTCCCTATCTGATTCTAACCCAGGCATTTTTTGGCAATCTTTGGTAAGTCAAGAGGCATGGATTGATGATGCTACTCCGGAGGATATTTCAGCATTTACGACTGAGTTACGACAGGCAGGAGCAATAGATGTTGTATGTCAACAGGTTCAAATGAAGAAAGGTCGACAAGGAATAAGTCTTTCAGCTTTAGTGTCTCCTGAGAAGGCTTCCGAATTACGCCAACTTTGGTTGGAAAAAGGATTTACTTTCGGATTAAGAGAAAGATTTGAGGGGCGCTGGGTTTTGCCTCGCAGATCGGGATTTGTCCCGTCAAAATGGGGCCCAGTAAAGGCAAAGCAAATAATCCGTCCAAGCGGCTCTAAATATATAAAACTTGAGCATGATGATTTGTTGCGTATTAGTTTGGACTCGGGCAATTCCTTGTCAGAAGTTCGAAGAGAGGTTTCATTCTCTCTGAAAGATTTTTCAGCAGAACAAGATTGGACATGTTAAAAAGACACTTTAATTTTGGCCTTAGCTTCTTAAAGTTGCCAGTCAAATCATTCAATCTGCCTTTAGATATAAAGCTATGTGTATCATGTATTTGTATATCATTTGTGATACTCAGCCTAGCTAAAAATTCGAGTCAGCTGCGTGAACTTTCCCTCAGTGTAGAATCATTTTTCTGGCTTTTACAAGGAATATTATTTAGCTTAATCAGTTTAGTTGTTAATGCTATTGCATGGAAAAGTTTGCTTAATTGGCAAGGCCATAGAGTAGTTGATCTCCCCCTGATTGGTTTATTTTTGAAGAGCAATCTTTTAAAATATTTGCCTGGGGGAGTCTGGCATTTTGTTGAGAGAATTCGTGTACTTCGTTTTCATGTTGGAGGTGCTTCGGCTGTATATTTCGTTTTGTTTGAGCCACTTTTAATGGTTGTTGCCGCCCTCCTTTTGGTTCCATTTGGAGGATGGCAATCAGGGTTAGGTGCTTGTTGTTGTTTGCCTTCCCTTATGTTGCTTCCTCAATGTCGAAAACCACTTTTAAGGCTTTTTAGAGGTGTAAAGCTTAAGCAGATGAAGAAGCTTGAGAACGAACTCACAAGTTCAATAGATTTTTCAAAACATTTAGATCAAGCAGCTAATTATCCATTTGGCCCGCTTGGTCTTGAAATGTTGTTTGTGTTTTCTAGGTTTTTAGGATTTTGGTTTTGTTTGAAGGCATTTTCTCTAACTACTCAGATCTCATTTGGCCAATGGTTGGCAGCCTTTGCTATAGCTTGGACTGCGGGTTTGGTGGTTCCTGCAGCCCCAGGAGGGATTGGGGTTTTTGAAACCGTAATTTTTTTAAGACTTGGTGGACTAGTGACTGAAGCGCCTTTATTGGCTGCTGTGGTGAGTTACAGGTTTGCTTCTACGATTGCAGATATTCTTGCTGCGGTTTTATCTCCGGGGAAACTTCCTTTCCTGAAGACTCTCAGGAAAAATTGCTAGCCAAATAGATCCTCTCCTCAAACCTTTGCTCCTGAATTCTTGGGAGGATAGTTAATGGCGTCTTGTGCGAGCAAAAATTACGTAGATCTAAAGAAATGCATCTTTGTATCATGCTGAACCTCATGACTAGGAAGAAAGAGTCATTATGATTATGTAGCAATCGCTACCAAAACGTTCACCTCTTTAATTTTGAGGCGCAGTTCGACCCAAGCCAAGGAACGGGGACTTGGGCCACTTTCGGACTCTGAATCATGACTACACTTCTTTATCGCGGACACGAGTATCTTCAGCACAAAGATCCAGCTGATAAGCAGCCAGTAGAGCTGACTTATCGACGCAAGGTTTATACGAGCAGGAGAGATCAAGCGTCTACAAAGCATCCCCTACTTACCTATCGTGGTAAAAGTTATACCAAATAAGTAATTTTTATTGCCAAACTTAGAATTAAAAGCTCCGTATTCGGAGCTTTTTTTTTAGGGAAAGTACTTCCTTATAGATTTTCGTTTCTGTTAATAGCGTCTCCATTTTCCAAACTTGGAATTAATGCCGCAGATGCAATTAAGCCTAAAAGAAGAATCATTAATGCTGGTAAAATAGACTCGGACATTCTTTCATCACTCGCATATTGAAAGATGCGAACGGAAAGAGTATCGAAATCAAAAGGCCTCAAAACAAAAGTAAGAGGCAATTCTTTTATTGTGTCTACAAAAACCAATAGAGAACCAACTGCAAGAGGGCCTTTAAGCAGTGGTAAATGTATACGTCTCATAACTTCGGGCCATGGACAACCTAACCCTGTAGCCGCTTCATCGAGACTAGGAGAAAGTCTTTCTAGTGCGGCATCAAGCCCCCCTTTGGCAACTGCCAGAAATCTATTGCTATAGCCCCAAATCAGTAAGACGATAGGTGCGAGGTTCCATGGTGGACCGCCAAAGGATTGAAGAGCAAGGGCTAATACGGCTCCTGGGATTGCATATCCCACTCCTGAAAGGAAGGTGAGGCTTCGCATCCACTTTGTAGTGTTCCATCTTTTTGCGATTGCAAGTGTTAGGGCTGCCAGTAAAGTTGTACTTGCAGCAAGTAGTCCAAGCCCTAAACTTCGACATGTGAGAACGATTAATTCAAGATTTAAACCAACTTTTAACTGGTCAATATTTACAAAGGCCCAAAATAGAGGAATGCCAAGAGTAATGATTGGAGGTAGTAATCCTACTAATTGGGCAATTGTTGCTCGGTAGCCAATTAGTTCCCAGGAAGGAGATTCTCCTCCTGCTATTCCATCTGTCCAGCGTCGACTTCGTCGTCTTAGGATTTTTTCATATGCGACAAGTGTGAATACGAGAATTAGTGCAATTAGTGCTAAGGCAATAGCACCTGAAGGTTTTTCATTTGCGACCCAGTTTTCAACTATTCCTGCTGAAATGCTTGGAATGTTCAGTAGTTGTACTGCTCCCAGTTCATTAATGACTTCCATGCTCATAAGAGCAATACCTGCTCCAATGGCTGGCATGGCTATAGGCAATGCAACTTTTCGAAAACTATTCCATGGACCTATGCCTAGGCTGCGGCAAGCTTCTAATTGACGACGCCCACTTTTTGAGAAGCTTTCGGTGCTAAGTAGAAAAACGTAAGGATAAGTTGTTAATGTCATTATCACAATGCCCCAGCACATGCCATAGATTCTTATTGCATGAATGCTTCCTAAATCTATCAATGTGGCTGACAACAGATATGCTGGTGTAGCGAAAGGGATTAATTGGGCAATTCTTATAACTCTTCTGCCAGAAAACCTGCAATTAGCAAGAATCCAACCATTGGCAGTTCCTAAAAATCCACCAAATAGACCTGTTCCAAGCAGTAAACATAAAGTTCCTGATATTTGATCAATTCCATCTACGCCTAACTTGAGAAAGTTATTTTTAAGCCCTTCTATTCCTTCTCCTACGAGACCAATTATTGGGTATAATAATAAAAGAACGAGAAGAATTACGAAAAGATTTAATATGAGTCTTCCGTGTTGTGATTTCATTGGTATTAATGCCATCTAACTAATACATTCTTGGAGTTGCTGTTGAAGGACTTCATGGTTTATTTCACGACCTATCAGCACTAGTTGGTTTTTTCTTGTGCCCATCCAATCAGTGTCATCAATAGAGAAACGTTTTCCTGCTAGATGAAAGATGTGTCTTCTTTCACTTTCAGTAAACCAAAGTATACCCTTTGCTCTAAAAACTTCTTTAGGTAATTGATTATCAAGAAAGTTTTGGAATTTCCTTAACGAGAAAGGCTTCTTGCTAAAAAATGATACGGAAGAAAAACCCTCTATTTGATTTAATCCCGCAGAGTTTACACCATCCCCATGCACATGATCATGTGCATGGGGATGATCATGTGCATGGGAATGATCATGTGCATGGGAATGATCATGTGCATGGGAATGATCATGTGCATGGGAATTTAATTGTTGTGAGATGAATTTATCAGTTTCAAATAGACCAACACTCATTATCAGCGGGAGCGATACAGCCCCTTTTTCGCACCTCAAAATCCTGGCATCATTCTTTATTTTATCAATTAAGAATTCTATCTCCTCTATATGATCTGATTTGATTAGGTCACATTTGTTTAGAAGTAGTATGTCACCATAAATTATTTGAGATCTAGCTATATTGCTCTCAAGTAATTGGCCATTAAAATTCTCTGCATCTATTACAGTGATAATTGAATCAAGACGAGTTAAATCTCTGAGCTCACTCCCTAAGAATGTCATAGCTACAGGCAGTGGGTCTGCTAAACCAGTTGTCTCGACAATAATGTATTCAACCAAGTTTTGACTTCTGACAACCTTGTCAACAGCATTTAGGAGTTCTCCATTTATTGAACAACATATACAACCATTGCTGAGTTCTATCATTTCCTCACTTGTCGATATTATTAGTTCATTGTCTATTCCGATCTCTCCAAATTCATTCACAAGAACAGCAGTTTTTATCCCTTCCT
Source organism: Prochlorococcus sp. AG-363-P19 (assembly GCA_003280055.1). Taxonomy (GTDB): domain Bacteria; phylum Cyanobacteriota; class Cyanobacteriia; order PCC-6307; family Cyanobiaceae; genus AG-363-P08. The sequence continues at coordinate 124,034 of QCGG01000005.1, read as the reverse complement.
GATTACTTAAGATATGGTTGAGAAGTGTTGTTTTACCAGCACCTAAGAAACCCGTTATAATTGTAACTGGCACCGGAAGATTCTTAGAGGTGTTTATTTGTTCTATTTGTGTTGAGGTTTGATTATTCATAGGCTTTTGTGGATCATGTAAAAACTAGACTCTTGTTATCTAGCATTGCCATTATATCTGTGTAATTTTATTTATTGCCTTTGCAAGATGAATATCTTTATTACTTATACCTCCAAGATCATGTGTATAGAGCTGTATTTTGACAGTTCCATATACATTGCTCCACTCAGGGTGATGGTTCATCGCTTCTGCAATTAAGGCTACTTTCGTCATAAAGCCGAAGGCGCTAATGAAATCCCCAAATTGCCATTCTTTTGTGATTTTTTTGCTTTGAACATCCCATCCAGTTAGTCTGGGTGCAATGGCGTTGATCGACTTTTCATCAAGTAGTTCTGTTTTCATAGGACTTAAAAGCTAATAATGCTTAGTCTTAAGTGTTTTTTGGAGAAGTAAATTAAATGATTAAACTTATTCACTTTTATATTCCTGAATAGCATATCTGACAAGAAAATTTCCTAGCCATTGTTGGGATTGATACTTTAGATCCCAAAAGAATCGTCAAATCGAATCTACTTAATCAAGAAAAATCTCCAATTGCATGAAGACGTACCTTCCTTACGTGGTTTGAGTACCGGTGCTCCCATAGGTAAACACCTTGCCAACTTCCTAAGACGATCGTCCTTTTCTCAATACTTAAACCAATTGAAGTAGCAGTTAGTGCTGTCCTTATATGAGCAGGCATATCGTCAGGACCTTCCTCAGCATGGTTATAAGGTTGCCGTCTTTCGTTTGGAAAAATTCTTGGAATTCCCTCTTCGGGAACAATTGCCTTCATGAATCTAGAGAGATCATCTAGAACTCTTGGATCAGCATTTTCGTTGATCAATAGACTGCAACTAGTATGTTTTATAGAAAGGAGCAAAATCCCAGTGTCAAATCTCATTTGAGAGATCCAGCTTTCAATGTTAGAAGTTATATTTGTAAACCCTTCTCCATTTGTGTTGAGGCTTATGTCAGAGAATGATTGTTTCATTGGGAAATAAACATATAGTAAATTGTCGTTATTACTAGTTTTTTGACCTTTAAATAATTTATCTTTAGAGGATCTTGTTTGGCATGTTTCCTATCCTTTTAACGACAAAATGACATTTTTAGATGTCATAAACCTTTTTCAGGCTTATGAAAGCCACATACCACCTTTTGCTAATGCCCCGAAAAACTTTTGATTTTTAATAGCATTGGTTTCTTTTGTCTTGTTAGATTCAAATTTTTGACTAAATTTTCCTGGTTTAAGTGAAGGCAGCTTATTGATCACTCCTTTGGCAAATACTGGTTTACCTTCTGGCTGAGACAAGTGAGGCATAGGACAGTCATCCGTTATCCTCTAGGTAGCAAATTTTTAAGCCAAGGGGAAATTTTTATAATCTTCCCTTTGGGATTGAAGCGAATAAATAATGTGCTTTTTAAAGGATGCTATTTGTTCGCTTGGATCAAGTAAGGCAACCCTTTATTTTTCGGGACCTTTCTTGATTGTGATTTTTCTGATTATTAAGTTAAACCACTTTGCTGTTTGCTGATATTGAAAGCAGATTACTTAGAGACGTTTGAAATTCATAGAACCTGTTATAGGAACTCTGATGCCTAGGTCTGGAAAAATTCATCAAGCTAGTCATGATGTGCTTAACGAAGAATCTTGTAGATCTAATTTTGAGTTCCTTTTCTGGAGCAATGAAAACCTGTTGATTATTTAGCCTTATTCTCTTTCTTAATTGATTTAGCTACCCTTTTATGGATTTAGAGGACTTTTAATTGTTCTGAATTCAGATTTGATCAGCACATGGTAATTTTTGAGCTTAATTACTATTGCTTTTTGTCTGATTTGATTAAGGTTTAAGAAGCATTTTTGGAGTCAGCCTTTGGATGCTGGAGCTTGGCAGCGTCTTGGAGATTATTTACGCGAAACTCAGCTCTTGGGTTCTATTCAGAACACTCTTTATTGGGACCAAAATACAAGAATGCCTGTTGGAGGTGCCTCTTGGCGAGGCGAGCAACTTAGTCTTGTCGCAAGAGAATTACATGCACGTCAGACAAGCTCGTTGTTTAAAAGTCTTTTGGAAGATGCAAAGGCAGAGTTGGAGAAGGAGAGAGTTTCTGGTGATCTAACCCCTTCTCAAGATTTGCAGAAGTCTTGCAATATCAGACTTCTCGAACAAGATTTTCATCGGCAGGAAAGGTTAGACCGTGTATTGGTTTCTGATCTCGCTGAAGCAAAAGCAATTGGCTACAACAGTTGGCAGAACGCCAGGGCTTCGGCGGATTTCTTAAGCTTTTCACCTGCCTTGGCAAGGTTGATTGAACTTCGCAAGGAGCAGGCTAGGCAATTAGCAGAACCTAGAACTTGCTGGGAAACACTTGCGCAACCATTTGAACCTGATGTGACTTACTCGAGGTTGGAGGAGTTATTTGCGCCTTTGAGGGAAAAGTTGCCTTGCTTGATTGAAAGAGTTCGTACTTCTAACGCGCCTCTGGAAAGGAAACCCTGGGACTTGTCTGTTTCTGCCCAACAAGGACTTTGTGATGAGCTTTTGGCTGAATGGGGGCGTGATGACTCGATTTCTTGTGTGGGGAGTTCTCCTCATCCCTTCTCGATCACACTTGGGCCTAAGGACTTTCGGCTTACAACACGCATTGTTTCAGGACAACCGTTTTCATCTTTTCTTGCGACAGCTCATGAATGGGGACATTCGTTATATGAACAGGGCCTCCCATCTCAACGTCATCAGTGGTTTGCTTGGCCATTAGGCCAAGCCACTTCTATGGGAGTACACGAAAGTCAATCATTGTTTTGGGAAAATAGGGTTGCTCGAAGCAAGGAATTTGCAGATCGTTGGTGGAAAAGGTTTAAGAAGGTAGGAGCACCTATTGAATCTTCAAAAGAACTTTGGAAATTGATGAATCCATTGACTCCAGGCTCTAATCGTGTCGAGGCTGATGAGCTCAGTTACGGATTGCATATTCTGATTAGGACTGAACTCGAAATTGCTTTGTTAGAGGGTGGTTTAGAGGTGGATGATCTTCCCTATGAATGGAATCGTAGATATCAGGCTTTCTTAGGCCTCAAACCTAAAAATGACGTAGAAGGGTGTTTACAAGATGTCCATTGGAGTGAGGGCCTTTTTGGTTATTTCCCCTCTTATTTGCTGGGCCATCTCATAAGTGCACAACTATCTGAAGCCATGTGTAATGATTTTTCGGGTGCATCTATTGATTCAGCAGATCCCATAGCAAAATTCGTATCTGAAGGAAAGGAGTCCACCCTTTTGGAATGGCTACGAGTACATGTACATTTGCATGGTCGGAGTATGAATGCAGAGCAGTTGGTCGAATCAATTAGTGGTAAGAAGCTTTCTAGCGAACCTTTCCTGGTTTACCTCGAGAAGAAGCTCAATCTGTTAGAACATTGTTCATAATATATTTTTTGGTGTTCTCAATCTTTTCGTATGGCAAATCTTGATCAAGCTCCAAGCCGCAGTATGCCCAACCTTTTGCATGTATTACCGGCTTTTGTCTCAGAATCGGAGTTGAGACTCAATACCATCATTGAACTGAACTCAAACACTCTTAATAAATACGAGTTGATTACAGAAACAGGTCATTTGAAGTTAGATCGGGTTGGATACTCTTCGCTTGCATACCCTTTTGCTTATGGATGTATCCCAAGAACTTGGGATGAGGACGGAGATCCTTTAGATATAGAGATTGTTGGTGTAACAGAGGCTTTGGTGCCTGGTTCTGTCGTAGAGGCAAGAATTATTGGGATAATGACTTTTGATGATGGTGGAGAGGTTGACGACAAGGTGATTGCTGTCTTGGCAGATGATAAAAGGATGGACCATATAACTAGCTTTGAACAGCTAGGTCAACACTGGGAGGATGAGACTAGATATTATTGGGAGCATTATAAAGATCTTAAGAAGCCTGGAACTTGCAAAGTGAATGGTTTCTTTGGAGCGCAGAAGGCGGTTGAGATAATTAAGTCCTGCGAGGTGCGTTATTTATCAGAGATTGATTCAAAACTTGTTGATTAAATTAAAATCATAGTATACATTTTTCCAGATTAAATAATAAATAGTCAGTCTTAGATTTTTTCTAAGGCTCTTTTCTAACTGCCTCAAATATTTCAGAAAGGATTTCACCTGCTCCTTGACATTTTAGTATGTCAGCAAGATCTTTACCTATGGTTTCTGCATTATCAATAGAACCTATTTTTTGATCCCGTATTAATCTTTTCCCGTCAAGACTTGCGACCATTCCCGTAAGTGTTAATTCGTTCCCATTTATTAAACTGTTTACACCAATCGGTACTTGGCACCCACCCTCTAGTTCGCGTAAGAAGGAACGCTCTGCGATACATCTATTGCTTGTTGGAGTATGTTCAAGCACTTTTATAAGGTTAAGTACATCTGGCTTTGATTGAACACATTCAATACCCAAAGCTCCTTGACCTACGGCATGTAAAGAAATTTCGCTAGGAATTAGCTCATGGATTCTTTCCCCAAACCCTAATCTTGTTAAGCCCGCAGCAGCAAGAATTAAGCAGTCATATTGACCAGAATCCAGTTTTTCTAGCCGGGTTATAACATTTCCTCTAACGTCTTTGAACTTTAGTTTGGGGTAGTGGTATCTAAGTTGCGCTAGTCGACGAAGAGAACTTGTCCCTACAATTGAGCCATCTGGAAGTGTCTCAAGGTTGTAGTTTATGTTTTTAGGACTAACAACTAGAGCGTCGGCAGGGTCTTCCCTCTCCGTAATACATCCAAGGATTAGACCTTCTGGGAGGTTAGTGGGGAGATCCTTAAGAGAATGCACAGCGATGTCTGCTTGATCTAGAAGCATTTGAGCCTCTAACTCTTTGGTAAAGAGTCCTTTGTCTCCAATCTTTGCAAGGGCTACATCGAGAATTTTGTCACCCTGAGTTGCGATTGCTTCTATTGATATTGATACTTTTGGATGGGCAAGTTCTAATTCGCTCTTGACCCAGTTTGTCTGGACCATTGCAAGTTGGCTTCTGCGGGATGCAATACGCAGTTGGTCGAGGGTCATTAATGTTATTGGCAGATTTCAGGTTTGTTGGTTGAGTCTTGCCAGTATGGCCTGACTTAATATTTATTATCCATCTAAAGAGGCGTGAATCGATATCTCTGAATAAATATCAAAGCAGATTTGTTCTTTTATTTGATGTATTCCTTTAGAACTCCATTACGGTTTGGATGACGGAGCTTTCGGAGGGCCTTGGCTTCTATTTGTCTTATGCGCTCCCGTGTCACATCAAAGATTTGACCAATCTCTTCAAGTGTTTTCATCCTGCCATCATCAAGACCATATCTAAGTCGAAGAACATCTCTCTCTCGAGGGCTAAGAGTAGCTAGGACTCCTTCTAGATCCTCACGTAAAAGGTTTTTGGCAACATCTTGGTCCGGATTCTCAATATCGGCTTCAATAAAGTCGCCCAATCTAGAGTCTTCTTCTTTACCGATTGGGGTTTCTAGAGATATCGGCAATTGGGCGCTTTTTGCAATAAATCGAAGCTTTTCAATAGTCATTTCCATGCTTTCTGCAATTTCCTCTTCTGTTGGTTTTCGTCCGAATTCTTGACTGAGTACTTTGGTGGTTTTCTTGATTCGGGAAATGGTCTCATAGAGATGGACAGGAAGCCGAATGGTTCTACTTTGATCTGCTATCGCTCGGGTGATAGCTTGTCGGATCCACCAAGTGGCATATGTAGAGAACTTGTAGCCTTTTTCGTGGTCAAATTTTTCTGCTGCCCGGATTAGACCCAGGCTCCCTTCTTGGATTAGATCTTGGAAAGAAAGTCCTCTATTCATATATTTCTTTGCTATTGAAACCACCAGTCGAAGGTTTGATTGAACCATTTTTTCCTTTGCACGTCGACCTAGCATTAGCCTTCTACGGAATTTTACAAGGGTCATCCCTTCCAGGACGGCCCATTCCTTGGTGGTGGGGTAGTGACCATTGTCACTTTCAAATTGTGCGGCGATTTCTTCTAGGTGAAGGAGGTCTGCAATTTTCCTTGCAAGCTCAATTTCTTCATCTGGACGAAGCAGTCTGATGCGACCAATCTCTTGCAGATAAACTCTTATCGAATCTTCGGTATAGACCCCTTTGGGGCCAATCCTAATCCCCGCCAAAGCTCTGGCTCTGGCTTCTTTGCTGATAGCAGAGAGGTCAGTTACTAGTTCGCTATTGAGGGGGTTCTGATTTGTCTCGGCTTCTGCAGCGGCAAGCAATTGATCTGCTTGTGTATCAAGGTTGGATGGAGAAGGGTTTGTTTTAGGAGTTGTCTGCGTCTTTTTTTTGGATTTTGCCTTAGCAGATGACTTCTTAGCCTTTTTGGGAGTTGTTTTTGTTTTGTTTGCTACAGGTGAAACCTCACCTTTTTTAGATGCTTTAGGTGAGACCTTTTTTGTTGCTACTTTGGTTGCGGCAAGACTCATGGCAAACGACTCGAATAAAGGGTGAAATTGACTAGAAACGATTACTGCTTCGCATAAATATGCAAAGGTCGATGATCAAACTAAACACCTCAAAATCCTTTATTTAGAAATGATGATTCAAGAACCAATTGCTAATCAAGATAAGCAGATGTTCGTGAAGTTTTTTTTAGGATGGATTGCTGATGGTATTGAGATGATAAAAAGTATTCGTAGATCGTTGCATGGTTGTCAGGGGCTTTCTCAGACCGGTCAATCGTTTGGGGAGATAACCCATTCGATAGATCTTCGCGTCTTCCCTCTGGGCGGAAGTTTGCTTGATTCCGACGGCAGCCTTTTGGCTGCTCAACACACTCATGTTAAAAAAAACTTGTGACCTCTGCAACTGACCTTGTCCAAACTTCATGCTCATCCCAAGTAGAGGTGGATGTTTGGTTGGAGGCGGGAAGAGATGGTCGCTGTTTTACTTATTTAGATTCAAAACCTTTTGGGGTAGATCTAGGGGATTTGGTTTTAGTGCGTCTGCGAGGTCGATTGATCCATGGTTTGGTAATAGCGAAACGAGTTTCCTCGGATAAGAAAAACCAAGGATTAACGGGAGTGCATGAATTGAAGCCTGTAGAAGGGTTGATCCAAACAGCTGCTGTTGACCCGTTGTGGCGAGAATGGTTGGAATCAATTGCAAAAAGGTGTTACACCAGTCCGTTTCGCATGCTTAAGGTGGCTTTGCCTCCTGGTTGGTTAGGGCATTTTGCGGAAACTCACTTACCGCGTAAATTGATTTGGATTGCCTTGGAGGGCGACGTCAATGAGTTTGATGGTCTTTCTAGAAGGCAATTGGCTTTGCGAAATCTCCTAGTAGAAAGAAGTGGAGGGGCCTGGCAAAAGGATCTTTATATCGAAGGATTTAGTGCAAGATTGTTAGATGGCCTTGTAAAAAAAGGTTTGCTCAGACGAGAGAAGCGTGAGTTTAAGAAAGAACAAGGTGATGAGGATTCAATTTCTTTGCGACAGAATTTGGAGCCCCCTCAAATTCTTACTGATGAGCAGCATAAAGCTATTGAGCTTTTTTCTTCCCAGCCTGTTGGGAAGGCAACTTTGCTTTGGGGGGTCACAGGCTCAGGAAAGACAGAAGTTTATTTGCAGTTAGCAGAAAAAGAATTGGCTGAAGGCAGGCACTGTTTGATATTGACTCCTGAGATAGGCCTAATTCCTCAGTTGGTAGATCGTTTCAGAAAAAGGTTTGGTTCAGTTGTATTTGAGTATCACAGCGCATGCACATACAAAGAAAGGGTTTCGACTTGGCGCAAGGGACTTAATGCTGAAAATCCAATGGTTGTAATAGGAACTCGATCTGCAGTTTTTTTGCCATTAGCGCCACTTGGTTTGATCGTCTTGGATGAGGAACATGACAGTTCTTATAAACAGGAGTCACCGATGCCTTGCTATCACGCGAGGGATCTGGCTTTGGATAGAGCCAAGCGTATTGGAGCGAAAGTGTTATTGGGGACTGCTACACCTTCATTGACTACTTGGAAAAATTTGGAACCCAGAGGCTCTATAGCTGTAGCTAGGTTAAATAATCGAATTAGCAACCGACCTTTGCCTTCTATTCATTTAATTGATATGCGGCAGGAATTGGCGGAAGGACACCGATTGGTTGTAAGTCGAGCATTGATAAGTCGTTTGGCTGCATTGCCTGAGAAAAAGGAACAAGCAGTAGTGCTTGTTCCCAGAAGAGGCTATAGCAGTTTTCTGAGTTGTCGAAGTTGTGGCGAGGTTGTGCAATGTCCAAACTGTGATGTGGCTTTAACTGTTCACAAAAAAAAGAATGGGTCTCAGTGGTTGCGCTGTCATTGGTGTGACTATCGCAGCGAAATGGAATCGACTTGTGGACATTGTGGTTCAGTTGCTTTTAAGCCTTTTGGTTCAGGGACTCAGCGAGTCATGGAACATCTTTCTCGAGAATTGGAAGGAGTAACTTTTATGCGTTTTGATAGGGATTCAATACGAGGTCGTCATGGACATCGTCGAATCTTGGAGCGTTTTGCAAATGGAGAAGCTGATGTTTTAGTTGGCACTCAAATGCTCTCTAAGGGCATGGATTTGCCCAAAGTCACTTTGGCGGCTGTGTTAGCGGCTGATGGATTGCTTCATCGGCCTGATTTGCAGGCAAGTGAACAATCTCTCCAGACGTTGATGCAATTGGCTGGAAGAACAGGTCGGGGCGAACTTCCAGGTAGGGTTTTTGTTCAGACATATTGTCCTGATCACCCTGTTATCAAACATTTAGTTGACGGTCGTTATGAGGAGTTCTTGAAACAAGAATCTTTACTTAGAAAAGAAGCTGGATTGATTCCATATAAAAGAGCCTGTTTATTACGGTTTGCAGGAGAATCAGCTTCTACAACTGCAACTGCAGCATCAAGCATTGCAGAGTTTATAAGGCCAATTTCTGACATCAGTGGATGGATGATGGTTGGACCTGCACCTTCAATGGTGGCCAGGGTGTCTGGTCGGAGTCGTTGGCAATTGCTACTTCATGGACCTGAAGGCAGTTCATTGCCTCTTCCTAAAGGAAATGAACTATGGGAAGCTTTGCCTAAAGGGGTTACTTTGGCGGTTGATCCTGACCCTATAAATCTTTAGATGTTTTTCAGTTAAGGCGGTAGTTCAGGAAACCCATATCCGAGTTGAAGGCGCAAGCTTTGAAGAGTTCGTGTAAGAAGTAGTAATAGACAAATCAGAACAGTACCTATTCCTAAACGACTCCATTTCCATTCGTGTAGATATAAATGATTAACCCTTCCAGAATGTATTTGCCAAAATAAGTCTTTGCCTTTTTTTAGGAGGGAATTTGGATCTGCAGAAAGATTTTGCCTTGACGGGGAAGGGATAATTTTTACCGATAATTTTAATCCTGGAATGTCTGGAACTTTTGAAAGATCAATAAAGAGGTCTAGGTCTTGTTTGATTCCCAAAAGCCAATTTTTCTCTTTTAATTCCAGTTTGGAATTTGTTTGCTCAATTCCTCCTGCATCAGTGGCAATAGTAACTACTTTTTGAAGTAATAAATCTGCTTCTTTGGCACTCATTACTCCAGAGATGATTTTTTGGCTACCTCTAGGTCCAACTTCTGTCCTGAGTTTGTCAGATAAGTAAACAAGTGAATCCATTAATTTTATTTGCCACGGAAGTAGTTGTGTTGTAGAACTTTCCACTTCCCATCCAAGTGATATTTGATCAGGGCCTGGGATTTTTATCTCGGTAGTAATTTTTACACATCCGCTCAGGAGGATTGTTAAACATAGAAGGACTGATAAGACAACTGTTGCAAAGCCAATCTGGAGACCTTTTGTTGGTCCAGTTGGAGGTAGCTGAATTGAGGTTCCTTTTTGGGTTGTACGTTTGATTTGTCTTGAACGACTTTTCGCTAAAGCGGTGACCTCAACAGTTGGTATTTCTATTGACCAGCTAGAGGGCCTCTCAAGGCTTGGTGCTTCCAATACTGAGAGCAAATGCTTGGCTTTGACTCTTAGATCAGGGTCTTTGCACCGAGTAAGAAGGCGACAGGTCTCAATGGCTTTCCCTTCCTGTCCTTGCCCCATCCAAGCAGTTACCATAAGCATTCTGATTTGGGCCCCATCTTTCCCGGAAGAAGGACTCTCTTTGGCCAGTCTTTTTAGAATTTCTAGGCTTAGTGAATAGTCTCCACGAGCAATAGCTGCTTCAGCTGTCGCCAGGTTGACTGTCATCGATCAACCTCGTCCAACCACCATGGTGCCAATGCCTTCGTCAGTGAAGATCTCTAAAAGCAGTGCATGAGGCACTCTTCCGTCGATGATGTGTGCTGCATGAACACCTTGAGCGAGAGCTCTTATACAGCATTCTGTTTTTGGTGTCATCCCATCTTTGACTACACCTTTTTTAATTAGATTTCTGGCTTGGCTAAGGGGTAATAGACGTATCAATGTAGATGGATCATTGGCGTCTTGAAGTATTCCAGGTGTATCGGTAAGCAAGATAAGTTTTTCTGCTTCCAAAGACGCAGCAATTTCTCCTGCAACAGTGTCTGCATTGATATTGTGCGATTGTCCGTTAGCGGTTGCTGCAACACTCGAAATTACTGGGATATAGCTTTTTTCGAGCAGTGGTTTCAATATTGATGGATTCACCTTTGCAACGTCACCTACAAATCCATGGCTTCCATCTCCCCATTGCCTTGCTTCGATTAATGACCCATCACAGCCACTAAGACCTACAGATGCTGCACCTAGTTTATTTAGGCCATTGACAATTTGTTTGTTCACACGACCAACTAGAACCATTTCAACGACTTCCATCGTTTGTGAGTCGGTTACTCGTAAACCATCACGAAATTCAGATTTGATTTGAAGACGTTGAAGCCATTGATTAATTTCTGGACCACCTCCATGAACAACAATTGGCTGAACTCCCACACTTGAGAGGAGGGCAAGATCTCTAAAGACTGCTTCTCTTAAATTCTTATGAGCCATTGCTGCGCCACCATATTTAATGACGATTCGCCGCTCTGCAAAACGTTGGATATATGGGAGTGCCTCGCTCAAAACTGAAACTCTTAGAGAATCATTCCCTGAGTTGTTTTGGATCAATTCGTTTCGAGATGTATCCACAGTTCTTTTGACGGGTTTAGGGGAGGTCATCGGAGTTTTTATTGCCGTCTTTGCTTTGGGCTGGAAGAAGGATGAGATCAAGCTCTCTTCCATCTTTGCTCCTTAATTCTGCCTCAAGGCCATTAGCAAAAAAACGACTTAGGCGAGCTTTCTTTTCATGCCACCGATCTAGAGTCACTCCAGCAATCTCAAACCTTAAGCGAACTCCATAACCTCTTCCTGTATCTAACTCTTCAATCTCAAGTAGCTGGGGTGGTTCATCCGCATCCCATAGATTTAAGACTTGGAGTGATGATTCGAGATGGGCTTTTTGCCCATAACGCCATCTTGTTACATCCCCAACAAGTTTTTGAAGTTCTGGAGGGCCTTCTTTTTGGAGATCACTTAGGTCTTTAGATGGTTGGATTTTTTTAGCAGGTGGCAGTTCAGATGTTTTTAATGCAAGCCCTCCTATAAATATAGGGAAACCATAGAAAAGGGTTGGCACACTTAGGTTCGCTGCACCAGTGCCATAGGCAATTGCGCCAATAACTGTTAGAACTGCGCCAGTGACAGTGATGATGTTGGCGGGTGAAAATAGATCTTTCATGTCACTTATTCTCGCTCCCAGTGGTACAGCTTGTAACCCTAGATTGAATTGCTATGGCAAGAATTGATGTTGATCCCCAAAAAATTGCTGAGTTAGTTCACCAGCTTGAAAAGGATAGGGCTTGGTTGCTTGAACAAATTGATAATGGAAGATGGCCAGAGTTGCGATTGGATTTGGCAGCCTTAGAAAGAGAGTTAGGCCAATTGCTTGATAAGACCACTAAAGAAATTGATGAAGGAAAATTTTTCTAGTTAAATTTTTAAAAAGGGATGTCATCAGTATCTGGAATGAGAGGAGCACTGTTCCAACTAGTTGAATTATCTTCATTGGTTTGATCAATTTTAGTTGGATTAGCCTTAGGAAGGCTTGAGCTTTCTTTTGGGATTTGAATGTTTCTATCGCCTTCATTGGTTTTTACGCCAATTGGATGGAATTTTGAAAGTGTGAACTCGGCAGATTTTTCTTTTGTCCCATCCTGGCGCGAGATTGTATTCATCCTCAGGCGACCTTCAACTAAAAGGTGATGTCCAAGGTGGATTCTGTTTTGCATTTCTTGAGCAAGATTTCCCCAACCCACAACTTTCAGAGTCCCTGGGAGATCATCAGCTCTAAGCCCGTCGAATTGGACTTTCATTTCAGCAATTGGAGTTTGGTTGTTTTGGGTGTACCTAGTAGTAGGTGCCTCTATAACCTCAACTTCAAGCAGGCAGTGGTTCATGTCTTTTTAATGAATTGAGGACCATCTTGATGCAGACCCACAAGAATTACCACCGAAATTTATGGTTGCTATGTGGAACTGGTGATGGACCTCCATTGGTCGAAGTTTTAGTTAAGCAGGGTTGGAGAGTCAGCCTGAGCGTTGTCTCTCAAAGTGCAGGTAGGGTTTATGAGGACCTTCCTTTGGAAAATATTTGGATAGGTCCCATTAATGGCCCAAATGGAGTCAAAGGGATTATTGAAGATGCTAGGTCTAGGAACAAAAGTTTTGATTGGGTGATTGATGCAACTCATCCCTTCGCAACAACGATCCGTTCCAACCTCTTTTTTGCTTGTGCTGAGCTTGGTCAGCCTTTGCTCAGATATGAGCGCCCTTTCGAAAAAGTTCGCAACGCTAAATTTATCAAAACTCCGTCGGAATTAGCCCATAAAGAACTTTTAGGTAAAAGGTTTTTATTTGCTATTGGAACAAGGAATCTTCAAGATGCTGTTAAATGTGCGCAAAAGGGGGGTGCTGAGGTTTTTGCTCGGGTTTTCTCGTCGAATTTAAGTCTTAGATCTGCACTTGCTACTGATCTAGATGAACAGCGATTAGCAGTAATTAGGCCACCTAGGCAAGAAGAATTCTCTGGAGCGATTGAACTTGCATTATGTAGACGATGGTCAATCACCTCAGTGCTTTGTCGACAATCCGGAGGGATTACGGAAAAGTTATGGAAAAGAGTGTCTGAAGAGATTGGTTTAGAACTTTGGCTTATTGCTCGCCCGGCTTTTTTGAAAGGGATTGATGTGGTTTATTCAAGCAAGGAAATATTGGATCGAATAGAAGCTTGAGAAAAATTTCCTAAAAGTGATTGAATGATTAATCCCTTTCTATCCTCTGATAATGCTTTTGCCAGAAACTAAATCTGAATTGATTTTGGTAATCACAACCGAAGCAGATGTTGCACATGCAGATTTGCTTGCTAAGAATATATTAAGGAAGAGACTTGCCGCTTGTGTAAGTCTTAAAGACATTGAATCGCATTACTGGTGGAATAACAGAATAGAGTCAAGTAAAGAGGTGCAGTTGCTTATCAAGACTAAAGCTAGTCTTTTAGAGGAGTTGCATAAGGTTGTCAAACAGATGCATACATATGAGAACCCTGAGTTTATTTTTTTTAAGACATCATCAGAAAGTTCATATCAGAATTGGATGCTAGATATTGTTAGCTAAGAAGAAGCGTTTATATCAATATCGTCCATAATTCATTAAGACTTCTTTTAGGGAATCCCTTGAGCGAGGTCCTAGTTGTGTAACAACTTTTCCAGCGCAAATTGACCCGATTTCCCCACAATCTTTAATTGGTTTGTTTTGAGTGTAGGCATAAAGAAATCCACCGGCATATAGATCTCCTGCACCAGTAGTGTCAATCAGATTTCCTAGTTTAAAAGCAGGAATCTCCCAAAATCTTTCCCCTTCAAGAACTATCGAACCAGCTTCACTACGAGTTATTGCAGCTGTTTTGCAGCAACTTCTTAATTCTTTTATTGCGTTGTCAATATTTGAGGATTGGTACAAGGAAATTATTTCACTTTCATTGGCAAATAGAATATCTATGTGATTGCTTACTAGCTCCAAAAAGCTTTCACGATGTCTATTTACACAGAAGGAGTCAGAAAGAGATAGCGCAACTTCACCACCAGAGCTCTTGGCTAGTTTTGCAGCGGTAATAAAAGCTTTTTTAGCAGCCTCATTATCCCAAAGATATCCTTCCAAATAAACAATCTTTGTGTCTTTAATTACGGATAAATCTAGGTCTCTAGGTTCTAGCTGGACAGAAGCCCCAAGATAGGTACACATTGTCCGTTGTGCGTCTGGGGTGACAATTATTAAGCATCTGGCAGTGCCAGGCCCCTCTGTAGAGAAAGGCGTTTCAAAGTTAGCTCCCACAGAATGAATGTCATGATTGAAAATTTTGCCTAGTTGGTCATTCCTTACGCGACCAATAAAATTAGCCTTCCCGCCTAGCATTGCTATTCCTGCCAGGGTATTAGCCGCTGAACCTCCGGAAGTTTCAATACCGGGTCCAGCATCTTGATATAGCTTTTCTGCTTGAACTTCATTAACCAAAGTCATGCTCCCTTTGATTAATCCGTGAGTTTCAAGGAAAACGTCTTCTGATTGAACTAAAACATCAACGATTGCATTTCCTATCCCGACTACATCAATAGTCTTATTAGCGAATCTAGGTTTGGATATCATTTGAGTAAATCTCTGTTTATTGTTTGATTGGATTGGGTTTATTTGGCATGCATTGATTGCCTCTATGCACTTAAAAGAGCTCGTTTAGGACCGTGAATAGGGTCTTCTACAACTATGGTTTGGTCACGGCTTGCTCCAAGAGAAACTATGGCTATTGGTACTTCCATAAGATCTGCTAAAAAGCGAAGGTAGGACATTGCCGCTTTAGGAAGCTCCTCTAATTGTCGACAGTCAGCTGTACTGCAATTCCATCCCGGAAGTGTTTCAAAAATAGGTGTGCAATGAGCGAAGTCCTCAGCATTGCTAGGGAAATAATCGATTCGCTTACCTTTGAGTTCATAGGCAACACAGACATTTATCTCATCAAGTTCATCAAGAACATCTAGTTTTGTAATAGCAAGGCAGTCCAGGCCATTAACTTCAACGGCATATTTTCCAATTACACCATCAAACCAACCACATCTTCTTCTTCTTCCTGTAGTGGTGCCAAATTCTCCACCACGATCACATAGCTGATCATTTAATTCTCCTGTTAACTCTGTTGGGAAGGGCCCCTCACCAACTCTTGTTGTATATGCCTTTGCAACACCAATCACCCTGTCTATAAGAGTTGGACCAACTCCAGCGCCTATGCATGCTCCCCCGGAGACTGGATTAGAGGAAGTGACATAAGGATAGGTTCCATGATCAAGATCTAAAAGGGTTCCTTGGGCACCTTCAAAGAGAATGTTTTTTTTATTCCGAGCGGCCTTGTGAATTGTTCTTGTGCATTCGACTACATGAACGGAAAGCTGTTTTCCATATTCCAGATATTCTTCAACAATTTCATCGTTTTTTAAAGGGTTTAGTCCATAAATTTGTTGAAACAGCTGATTCTTCTCTTCCAGGGGTTTTTTAAGTCTTTCCCTGAGTCTCTGTTCATCGAGCAGATCCATTACTCGAATTCCATTTCGTTGAGATTTATCAGCATAAGTGGGGCCTATTCCTCTGCCTGTAGTGCCAATACGTTGCTCGCCTCTTTGTTGTTCCATCGCCTGATCAAGAAGGCGATGATAAGGCATTGTTACATGAGCTGTTGAAGCGAGTTTGAGACCAGAAATGTTGATGCCGTTGTCTTTAAGCATCTCTATCTCTTTCAGCATTACTTTTGGATCGATTACTGTTCCTGAACCGATAAGGCAAACAGTATCGGGATAAAGAATTCCTGAAGGAATGAGATGCAATTTCAGCACCTTCTCGCCCACAACAATGGTGTGGCCTGCATTTACACCGCCTTGATAGCGCACTACAACATCTGCTGAGCGGCTCAGTAGATCGGTGATTTTGCCTTTTCCTTCGTCACCCCATTGGGCACCTATGACGACAACATTGGCCAAGGACACTGCGGCCCGAAGCCGCTTTTCTGCAATCGTCCACAATTGCAGATGTCCCCTCCAGAAGTCAAAGAAATGATTAGAACTGAATTGAATTGTCCCTTTTAAGAGTCCTTTGCTGCCGAATCCTCTGCTTTGGTCAGTTCACTACTGATTCGTTCTCTAAGTGCGTCAGAAAGAGGTCTGTTGTTAGTGGTTTGATAAAAACCGGCTAGGGAGTTCAAAGCCGTTTGCATTCTTGTAAAGGAATCTAGGCCAGCGGTTTTTGGTCGATTTCGATAAATAGAAATGTATTCAGTAATAATTGCTATTGCTTCGTTTTGAGAAGAAGCTAGTAAATCTTTGTCGGTGATTTCGATTGTTTTTTTGAGGCGTTCTGCTACTAACACTGTGTCTGAGACATAATCACCCTTGAGAAATGAACTTTGTCTCGACCCGTTGTCGCAGGCGGTGAGCATTAAGGAGAGGCCAAGGCATGCAGCCAAGGTTGCCCCCATCAGCCTTTTGAATAGGCGATGCAAGGCGGATCTCATTCTTCTAAGGCAATTAATTTATAACTTTACGACTTTTACAGGCACTCATGAGCTTCAGTCCCGACCAATTACAGAAATAACTTCACTAACAACAGAATTCTCGTTAATGAGTTTGGAAGTTCGACTGGACCTATCCCAAAATTCAACATTTCCTTCTTTTGCGTCTCTTCCCACAACTATTCGAATAGGAATGCCAATCAGGTCTGCGTCTTTAAATTTTACGCCAGCTCTTTCTTGCCGGTCGTCCAGAAGAGCGTCAACCTTATTGTCTTTAAGAACTTGGTAGAGCTTCTCCCCTAGATCTAACTGATTTGAATCCTTCATGTTTGCGATGACAACGATCGCTTCAAATGGAGCAATGTTGCTGGGCCAACAGATGCCAGCTTCGTCATGGTTTTGCTCTACAGCTGCTTGGGCGAGTCTTGAAACTCCAATTCCATAACAACCCATCCAAAAGGCTTCTAGTGCACCACTCTCATTCGTGAAGTTTGTGCCTAGTGCTTCGGAATATTTTCTACCTAATTGAAAAATATGACCTACTTCAATGCCTCGTTTTGCTAGAAGCTTTTGATTTTTATTATGAATGCATTTGTCACCAGCTTGGGCTTTTCGAATATCAAAGGCCTGAGGCTTGTTGCCAATACTTTCCCAATTAGCGCAGACTTTGTGGCGATGAATTTCATTGGCCCCACAGACAAAAGATTCAAGATTAGTGGCGGTGTAGTCAGCTACTCGAAGAAACTTGGTAGACCAAGTTTTTGCACCAGCGAGTATTTCATCACTTAAATCAGGTCCAATAGAGCCAAAGGGTAAAGGGGGTAAACATTCTAGATTAATATTTTCGGGAGTTATTGGTGAAATCTCTATGATTCTTGTCTTTAATACACTTGTTATCGTGTTGAATAGCTTTACTTCGTTTAGTTGTTGATCTCCACGAAGACTTATTAGAATTGGTTGAGGTTTTTCTTCTTCAATAATTGCGAGCATAAGAATAACCTTAATTATTTGAGATGGGTCTAATTCTAGGGATAAACATAAGTCTTCAATCTTTCCAGAGAAATTTGTTTTTATGATGGATTCTCTAGGGTTAACAAGAGGAATTGCTTCTTTTGGTATAGATACGGCTTTCTCCTGATTTGCTGCATAAGAACTATCTTCACTGGTTAAGATTAAATCTTCACCTGCCTCAGCGGTAACCATGAACTCTTGAGAAGCCACACCACCTATGGCACCACTATCTGCATCAACTGGTAATACATTTAGACCACATCTTTTAAAGATTCTTTTGTAAGCTTCATCCATGACTTCATATGTTTTTTTAAGGCTTTTTTCATTTGAATGAAATGAATAAGCGTCTTTCATTATGAATTCACGACTTCTCATGAGTCCAAACCGAGGACGAATTTCATCTCTGAACTTGGTTTGGGTTTGATAAAGGGTTATTGGCAGTTGTCGATATGACCGAAGCATCTCTCCGGCAAGACTTGTGATGACTTCCTCGTGAGTTGGGCCAAGGCCTAAACGCCTTTTTTGCCTGTCTTTAAGGTTGAACATTATTCCTTCCCCTTCTGTGTAACCTTGCCAACGTCCACTCTTCTCCCAAAGTTCAGAGGGCTGAAGTTGGGGTAAAAGTGTTTCTAACGCTCCAGTTGAGTCCATCTCTTCTTGAACGATTGCAATTATTTTTTTTAAAACTCTCCACATTAATGGAAGATAAGCATAAATACCTGATGTAACACGACGGATGTATCCCCCCCTAAGCAATAACTTATGAGAACTGATCTCTGCATCAGCTGGTACTTCCCGTAGCGTCACCAGCATTAGGCGGGAGACGCGCATAGTTCTTGTAAAAGATAGGTTCATCGGATTTTATCCGCAGACGCAAACGATGAATGTCAAGTTGTTCAAAACTCAGAACCAATAAGTATCGGATCAGTTGCTTCTGCTAGTGTCCACAGTCAATAACTGAGACGGGCTCAAGAATATGTTTTCAAGATCAACGGGCTTGGGTTCATCACAGCTTTCGGCAGATTCTGAAGTGGCTCAGGAGGTTGGATTTGTGATGGGTCAGTCCGATGCGTTAATAGGAATAGATGAGGTGCAGAAATCCCTTAATAGATCACGAGCGTCTGTTTATAGATATACCAATACAGACCCTCGTAATTTGAATCCTCCATTTAATGCTCGAAAGTTAAACCCTGAATATAGAAGTGATCAAAAAGATCCTTTGCTTTTTCATCCTAATGAGGTTGCACGGTTTGCTAAAGATATTTTGAGGATCAAAGAAGTTACTGTAGAAATTTTGAATTCACCCTCAACAGCTACCCAACAGGTTCTTGCTTCTATTCTTGAAGAGCTAGTAGCAATTAGATCATGTTTAGAAGTTGCTCAGGGGCAACAGACTCCAAATATCTCAGCTTGTAGGGATAAAGAAGAGCGCTCTGCTGCCTAAGAATGCGATAGTGCAAGAATAGATTCTAGACATCTTTTACTCTTTTCAAGCCGCCTTTATGAGGATGACTTTTTCTCTTGTGATTGCAGACAGCTTTTAAATATTTATTGGATGGACCCAGAACCGGCTTTACTGAGCAATTCCAATAAGCTTTCCCTGAGACCCCCGAAAGGGAATAAAAAGTTGTTGCCTGAGCAAGAAACCTTTTTGGCAATGAATGAACCTTCTGTTGCCTTTTTGGGACTCACAATTGCGATTGCAACAGTTGCTGTTCCTCTTATTGCCGTTATGACTGTGCGGCCATTCGAAGGACGCACAAATCTGACAACTAGTGTTAAAGAAAGCAATGGATCTAAGCAGCCTATCCCCCTCTCCATCTCCAGGTTTAGTAAACCTGGTGGTTGAGATTCCTGCTGGAAGCCGCAATAAATACGAATATTCAGCTGAGGCAGGTGTAATGGCGCTTGATCGTGTCCTTCATTCATCAGTGAGATATCCTTTCGACTATGGCTTTATCCCGAATACCCTTGCGGAGGATGGTGCACCTTTAGATGCAATGGTGATTATGGAAGAGCCCACTTTTGCAGGTTGTCTTATTAAGGCAAGGCCTATTGGTGTTTTAGATATGCATGACTCAGGTGCTTATGACGGAAAATTGTTGTGTGTACCTGTTGCAGATCCAAGACAGCAATCGATCGGAAGTATTAGACAGATTGCCCCTAATCAGTTGGAAGAAGTAGCAGAATTTTTCCGTACCTATAAAAGTCTTGAGGGGCGAGTAGTTGTTATAGGAGGGTGGAGGGATTGCGAGGCAGTTGATTCTTTGCTTGAAGAATGTATAACAGCAACTTTTCCGAAGAAATAGGCTTCTTTGAGCTTGGGAATTCCTAATATTATTTTTAAGTTCTCTTAGGTAGGAATGACTAGGCCATCAGTAAGAATTTTTAGCTATTCAAGATGTTCAACCTGCAGAAAAGCGATTAGTTGGCTTCAATCCAATGATGTTTCCTTTGAACTCTTCGATATTATTGAAAACCCTCCAGATAATAACTTGTTGACTAAGGCCTGGGATCAGTTGGGGGATAGAAAATATTTATTTAATACTAGTGGTGCTAGTTACCGTGCTATAGGATCTTCGGTAGTCAAGGCAATGACTGATAAACAAGCTTTAGAAGCTCTAGAGAAGGACGGAAAACTGATCAAGAGACCTTTTTTAATAACTTCTGATGGAAAGATCTTGGTTGGTTTTAAGCCTGATATATGGAATGATTTATTATTAAAATAAATTTTAATCAAGCCCAGAAAATCATCTTGCTTTGCTCCTTGTTTTGGTTAGTTCCAGTGAGTTATTTTTCCTGGTTTTTATTTTCATACTTGAAAATTAGAATAGCTTTAAATGGCTAAACCTCTAATACTCTAAAAACGCTTTGTCAAAATTCTCTTGTTTCTTTTTTAAAGATTTGCCATTCTCTCCTAAGGTTATTTCTTGATTTTATACGGAGCCCTGTTTTCTTAAGTGCATAAGGAAGATTTCCCTAAGGACCCCAACTCTTCTAATTTCTCAAAAGGTTCTATAACGCATCCTTTCTGGGATTTTTGGGCTCCTGTGATATTTACTTTGGCGTTGTATTTAGGTATTCGTAATTATATCGGGGAGGCGAGGTATATCCCCTCTGGCTCGATGCTTCCAGGCTTGAAGATACAAGATCGATTATTTATCGAGAAGATGACTTTGCGAAGGAGACCACCTTTGAGAGGTGAAATCATTGTTTTTAATTCACCCTATTCTTTTGATCCAGTTTTAAGTGCATCTAGGAGTTTCTCAAAATCAAGGTGTTTTCTGCTCAATCTTCCGTTGATATCTTTTATCCCTGGATTGTCTGATGCTGCTTGTGATGCATATATAAAAAGAGTAGTTGCCGTTGCTGGAGATTTGGTTCTTGTGAATAAGAAGGGAGAGGTCATTATTGACGGAAAGAGAAAATATGAGCCTTATGTAAGTAGCTATTGCTCAATAGATAGCTACTCGATGGGGACTTGCAAACCTATTCTCGGAAAAGTTCCACAAGACCATGTTTTAGTTCTGGGAGACAATAGAGACAACAGCTGGGATGGACGGTTTTGGCCAGGTGGCCATTTTTTGCCTGTAGAGCAGATCATTGGCAGAGCAGTGTGGAGATTTTGGCCTATTAGTCGATTTGGCTCTTTGGAAGACTTTTAAGTCCACTATCAATTACTTTTCCTGATAACCTGCAACCTTCCATGGGCTGATTGGCAGCGTTAGATGTATTGGGAGAATCTTTGGCTTGGGTCCATGAAGAATCTGGGTCAAAAAGTAACCATCTTCGACTACCAGGAGAAAGGCATTCTGCCGAGCTATTTAATATCTTAGAGGGTCCAAAGCTTAAAGAATTCCATAGTTGTTCGATAGACCAATTTTCTTTGACAATTAGTTCTTGCCAAAGTAGTGGTAGTACTAGGTGGTGGCCTGCAAGGCCAGGAGTGCGTTTGTCAGGAGGTAGTTGAATGTCCTCATCGTCTATAGGGACTGCATGAACACCTATAGCAGTAATGATTCCCTCTTGGGCGGCTTTGATTAATGCTCGTCTGTCCTCCTTGCCTCCCAGTGAAGGAGTAACTCGCCACCCTGGGTCGGTTGGATTGAGGTGATTGATGTCAGCAACAAGATGCCACCAGCTGACGGTGCTCATTGGGGGATCTTTTGAAGCCTTGAGCATTTCCACAGCCTTTGCGGTGGAAAGATTCATCACCCTTAGAGATATTTCTGGATTCTCGCTATGCATTGTAAGTAGGTTTGCTAATGGGATCGTTTCACTAGTGATTGGGTTTGGGTTCCATCCCGCCCGAAGTGTTTCTATTCCTTCTCTTACAAGTCCCTCCCCTTGAATCTCTTTATCTCTAGGAGCAAAGAGGATTGGTGCTTTTCCCAGCTCACCAAGTAATAAACTCCGCCTAATTAGCTCTAAGGAAGGAGTGAAATCATCTTCTGCTAATCCAATGGCTCCATGCCGCAATAAATCAGCATGAGGAGCCATTTCAGCCCCCTTACCATTGAGGCTGAAACCTCCCCAAAGGTGAATGATTACATTGCTTTGATCATTGATAAATCCTTGTAATCGTTCAGGGCAATCTCTCCATGAAGGACTTCTAGGTAGTAGGGCAATCTGTCCATATCCACATAATGCTGCTGAGTGACAAAGACTAGAAAGGTTTTCACAATGTCCAGAAATTGGTTCTTCTAAAACTGAATGCGGGTCAACTAAGCATGGGGCAAGTAGCAATTTTGATGACGAAGAGCTAGGAGAGATGTTGAGTGTTTTTGCTTGATGAAGAGCTTTTTTGCCAAAAGCAAGAATTACCCCTTCGCTGATTAATACAGAGCCTCTTTCAACCTGTTGATCAGGGCCATGCAAAATCTGGATATCTTTTAATAGCTTTGTTTGTGACATCACCTCATAATGCCCCTGCAGCGGTTTGATCAAGAATTCCTCCCAAGTGAGAAGTAAGGTTTATAGATGTCACAATATTAGGTTGGTTTGATTCGTTAGAGATGTCGATAATTGTCACACCACCATTTCCTTGCTTCACCATCCAGATGTCTGACTTATTTAGTCCAAGAGCATGACAAATAATAGTTTTGTTTACTGCATCATGAGCGACTACAAGAGCAGTTTCATTAGGAGAAAGGCTGTCCGCAATTTTTTTTATACACCTTACAGAACGTTCCCAAACCTGATGAATGCTTTCTCCTTCTGGCATTTCAACAGTTTCTGGAGAGTTCTTCCATTTTTCTAAAAGTAAAGGCCATTTCATTCTGATTTCATTTTCCAGTTTGCCTTCCCATAAACCATGGTTGATTTCTTTGAGATCGTTCTCTAATCTTAACTTAATATTTTTGTGATTTTTAAGGATTTTATCAGCAGTTTCCTTTGGCCTAGTCATTGAACTGCTATAAGCTTTCTCTAGATTGACTTGTTTTAGGAAAACTGAAGCGGCTGAGGCTTGTTTATGGCCATTTTCATTTAGTGGAATATCTATTTGTCCTTGAAAACGACCTTCTTGATTCCAATTCGTTTCACCATGACGTACAAGAATAATTCTTGCAGTATTTGTCTTGGGAGGAATGCTTTTTGTTAGGTGAACAGTGCTATTAAGGCATTCAATCTGCGTATTATATTCATTCACTTTGGTTGAAAAGATGTTGAATACAGATAAAGAGGCATTGTCTAGCTTTAATCGTCTGAAATCTTGAGCCGAAGCATTAATTAGGTTGAGAATTAGGCATCTAAGTATTGCATTGTGGGCGACAATTAATACTGTATCTTTTCCTTTTAAGTGATTTTCAAAAAGTTTTTTTAGAAAGCTATCAGCTTGTTTCATGAGATCTTCTAATGGTTTAAATAAATCACCCTGCTTGTTTCTAAGGGCAAGATTCTCAGGCCTTTCTTTCCAGATTTTGAATTCATTTGGGAAAGTTTGACGTACTTCTTCAGCAGTGAGACCACTCCAGGGACTTAAATCGATTTCAAGGAGACCATTGTCAAAAACCAGGGGTTTAGGGCTGCCTTGGGCTTCTATTAGGTTTTGGGTTGTTTCCGCTGCGCGTCTAAGAGGGGAGCTGTAGACAGCGTCAAGATTAACTTCAGCAAGTGCCTCTCCAGTTTTACGAGCTTGAGCTATTCCTTCTTGGGTAAGGATAGAAAGGTCATCACGGCCTTGAATACGACCTTCTGAGTTGAAGCTACTTAAACCATGGCGAACAAGTAGAAGACGCATGGCAAAAGAGAGATATGGTTGGTTTTGCCATCGTATGGGGCCACTGTCTTCTTAACATCTCTAGAGAGGGAAAATTTGTTCCTTTTTTGCTTGAAAATCCTTGAAACTCCTTATGCGACAAGCTAACTCCTTTTGGAAAATTGCTTTGGCAATTGTCTCAATCCTGATTTCATTGCTTGTTTGGAAGCAGGGATTGGAAGAAAGTTTTGATCGCCCATCGGTTGTACCAGCACTTTCTATCAATCAGCAGGAAATGTCCATTTTGGCAAAACCTGCTATTCCATCTTCATTGCGTACAACACTTGTAGGAAGTGAACCGGAAAATGCACTGCGTGAAAGCCTTGGGGCAATTCCTTTAGATGAGATGGAAGATCGTCAGAGGTTAGTTCTGGCTGCTCTCGAAAATTCATTAGAAAAGAAAAAAATATTGTTGAACTTCTCTTTGCAGGATAAGAATTTTGAGTCAGTTCAAAAAGCCCTTATTGAAAGTAGTTATGTAAAGGATAATTTTGATCAAAACTATATAGGGTTGTCTTTCAATTCAGATCCGCTCTTAAAACACGTCGTTTGTTTTGCAATAGGAGGAGATGGGGATAATTGTATTGATAGTGAAGTTGCAAACAATATGGCCATGAGGTTGGTTTTGAGCCAGCTATTACCTGTAATTGCATTAATTGTTGGAAGTGGATTTTTGATTCGTCACATTTGGATGTTTGTAAGAGGTTCATTATCCTCCTGGCCAGTTATGACCGCGATCCCCCTTTCTATTACGGATATGATTTTATTGGTCGGAGGTGGCTTTGTTGTTTTAGGAGAAGTTATTTCTCCGGCATTGTTGCTTCCATTTACATCTTCCATTACAAGTCAGTTTTCTAGTCCTTTGAATGAATCAGTGAGGGTTTTGGTTGGTTATTGCTCCATGACATTGCCACCTCTCTTTATTCTTCGGAGACAGTTAAATAGCCTTGATCAATCTCTCCGGCCGGAAGACGGATGGTTGAATTGGCGATTGAAGCCATTGAACTCTGCGGCTGTGAAAGCAGTTATGGCGTGGTTAATGGTTTTACCTCCAGTATTGATAACAGGTTGGTTCGTCAGCTCCTTTTTTGGAGACCAGGGCGGCAGTAACCCACTGTTAGAACTTGTTTTAGACAGTCGAGATCCAGTTGCTCTTGGCTTGCTAGTTATCACTACAGTTGTATTAGCCCCGTTGTTCGAGGAGTTAGTCTTTCGAGGAGTACTCCTACCAGTATTAGTCAAAGAAATTGGTAAAGCTTGGGCTGTTGTGGCTAGTGCTTTTGTTTTTGCGATGGCCCATTTAAGTGTCATCGAGTTTCCGCCACTTCTTGTATTAGGAATTGGCCTAGCGTTGTTGAGAATCAGTTCAGGAAGACTGCTCCCATGTGTCCTGATGCATGCATTATGGAATGGGATGACCTTCGTTAATCTTTTATTGTTAGCAGGATAGTTAAACTGTATTGAGCTTCTGATCCGTTAACCTTGCATAGTTTATTGGACAGTGGTTCACTTATATGTATTAGGTATTCTTTCTCGTGGTTGCATTTAAACAACCGCGCTCTATATCGATCAGAGATGAGGTATTAAATTCTCGTTCGACTCGATCAATGGAGTTATTACAACGCGCATTATCAACCAAGAAGATTGCTCGGCACTCACCTAGAGTGGCTGGTCTTCATAGGATAGTTGATGGGGCTCTTTTGGGTACTTGTGTTGCCTTGACATTTATTTCTGCTCTTACGTTGCATTGGCAACATCGTTGGACGATTGCTTTTACAAGGCTTGAGACTACTCGCAAATTAGTTCATCGCTTGACCGATTCCACCGCTATGCTTGAGGAGTATCTTTTAGAGCGGGGTAGGCTTCCCGGTTTAATGGTTCCTACAAAAGTCTCCAATCTTGTCTATTTGGATTACCCATCATTAAGCTCTTCAAATGATTTTGCTCCTAGAGTTTCCGCTTACCTGCGCGATAAAATGATTGGGAACCCAATCAGTCATGGCTACTGATGCGAGTCAATAAGAATAAATCGAAATTATCTCCAGGCAAGAGGAAGCGTGTCGTCCCATTAGAGAAAGTCCCAGCGCATCGGATGAGATTAGTTTTTTTTACACTTTTGTTTGGATTGTGTGGCTTAGGTGGGCGTTTGGCATGGCTTCAGGTTTTACAGGCATCTGCTCTAGAGGCTCGTGCTCGATCTTTTCAGACTGATTTCACTAGGCCTCTTGGGATAAGGCGTTCAATAGTTGATCGCATGGGTCGCTTGGTTGCTTTAGATGAAAAGCGTTATCGCTTATGGGCTCATCCCAGATACTTTAATTTTCCGGGTGATGACCCAGCTTTAATTCGCAAGCCCATTGATATAGCAAGGAGACTTTCTGGTTTGATTCCTATGTCGATGAGTGAAATAGTTCAACGCCTCGGAGACCGCCCTTCGGGAGTAAAGCTTCTTGAAGATGTTGACACTGATACTGCAACCCTTATTAAGAAGTTGGGAATAAGTGGATTAGATCTTGAACCATATCCTCAGCGTGTATATCCACAAGGCTCTCTTTTTGGAAATGTTGTTGGATTCTTGAATCATGATCGTGTTCCTCAAGCTGGGTTAGAGCAAAGTCTTAATTCAGAGATTGTTCGATATGAACAGCCTAGAAGTCTCAGAAGAGGAGCTGATGGAACTCCTCTTCCGGGTGATATCGCTCCAGGTGTTCTCTTTAGAGATAATTTTCAATTGCAGCTCACATTAGATGTAAGGCTTCAGGAGCTGGCGATGGAGGCTTTGTCGGAACAAGTCTCGCGTTGGAGTGCCAAGAAGGGAGTGGCAATTGTTATGGATGTAACTAATGGTGAAATGTTAGCTCTTGCTTCTACGCCTACTTATGATCCAAATCAATATTGGCGATTTCCTACAAGCCGTTTTCGCGAGTGGTCAGTACAGGATCTCTTTGAACCTGGTTCAACATTTAAACCAATAAATCTAGCGTTAGCCTTACAGGAAGAAGTGATTAATGAAGGGGATACTGTTTTTGATGAGGGGCGCATTGAAGTAGGTGGTTGGCCTTTGTACAACAATGATCGAATTGCACATGGAGTTATTGACTACCCTAAGTTGCTTCAGGTCTCAAGTAACGTAGGAATGGTTAAGACTATGCAACGACTTAGCCCTGATTTGTATTGGGATTGGCTTCAAAAACTGGGATTGGACTCAAGTCCTGATACAGATTTACCTGGAGCGGTTGCGGGGCAATTAAAGAGTAAGAAACATTTTGTTTTACAGACGATTGAACCTGCAACCGCTGCGTTTGGGCAGGGCTTTTCTCTTACACCTATTAAGTTGGCTCAATTGCACGCACTACTTGCTAATGGAGGGTATTTAGTAAATCCTCGTATTACTAGGCAATTGGCAACCAGGGATTCCTCTTCGGATAATGCCCAAATTTTGAGACCTGAAGTTACTAGTAAGGTTTTGGATTGGATGGAATCAGTTGTCAATGAAGGCTCAGGCCAAGGGGTAAAGACGCCTGGCTATCGCATAGGAGGGAAAACCGGAACCGCTCAAAAAGCTGTAAATGGGACTTATCAGCCTGGAGCAAGAATTTGTAGTTTTGTTGCCATACTTCCAATTGACAAACCACGTTATGTAGTTCTTGTCGTTGTCGATGAGCCACGAGGTACTAATGCTTATGGCTCCACAGTGGCAGTTCCTGTTGCAAAGAAGATTATTGATGGTTTATTGGTAATCGAAAAAATACCTCCAACAAGCAAAAGATTTAATTTTCAACCTGCTAAAGGGTAAAACACGGAAAAACTTCCATTTTCAAAGGCTGAAATAGAGGTGTAAATAATGAAAACAGAGCTAGCTTAAATAAACAAATGGTGAAGGGTTCTGGTTATGACCACGTTTTTAGAGCAGCTTTCCTCAATGACTGTTGTTGTCGCAGACACTGGAGAGCTTGAGGCTATCAAGTTATTCACTCCTAGGGATGCCACTACAAACCCATCTTTGATTTTGGCAGCTGCTCAGATGCCTGAATATCAGGGATTAATAGATGATGCTTTGAATTCTGCAAGAAAAAGTTTAGGAAGTGTCTCTGACGTTGACCAGGTAGTGAAGGAGGCTTTGGATCAGATATGTGTAGTTTTTGGAATAGAAATTCTCAAGATTGTTCCTGGACGTGTATCAACAGAGGTTGATGCACGGCTAAGCTATGACATGCAAGCCACGATAGAAAAAGCCAGAAAACTTATCTCTTTATATGAGAAAGCAGGTATCTCAAGAGAAAAAGTTCTCATTAAGATAGCATCTACATGGGAAGGTATAAAAGCTGCTGAGTCTCTAGAAAAGGAAGGGATACATTGCAATTTAACTCTCTTGTTTAGCTTTGCACAAGCAGTCGCTTGTGCTGAGGCAGGAGTTACTTTGATTTCTCCTTTTGTAGGAAGAATATTAGATTGGTATAAAGCTGAGACTGGTAGAGATAACTATCCTGGAGCTGAGGATCCTGGTGTGTTGTCAGTCACAAAGATATTTAATTATTACAAGCGGAATGGATATGAAACAGAAGTGATGGGAGCAAGTTTTAGAAATATTGATGAAATTATTGAGCTAGCAGGGTGTGATTTGTTAACCATATCTCCAAAACTTTTAGATCAGCTTAAGTGCAAGGAGGGACAATTAGTTCGAAAACTAGATAATTCCAACCCAGGTTCTTCCATAGATCTCGTTCATTTAGGTCAATCTGAATATGATCAAATGATGAAAAAAGACAGGATGGCGAGCGAGAAATTAGATGAAGGTATACGTGGCTTTAGTAAGGCAATAGACACTCTTGAAAGTCAATTAAAGGATCGCCTTGTGGACCTTCTTGTTGAAAACGAATCTGACGATGATTATAAAATTAAATCCAAGATACTCTGCAATTAATCTTATAAGTAAATTATTTCTAAATCAGGGTATTTTCCATTGAGCTCCATCTGGTATAACTGGCCCTCGTTTTTTGTCTTCAGGTTCTTTAAATGAAAGACGCCATTTGGGCACTTTGCAATTTATAAAGTCTGGCCGTTCTATTAGAAAAACATCTTCTTGGCTTTCACTTGCTATGAAGCCTCCAAGCCAGAATCCGCCCTTCTCCCCTCCTTTAAACCAGACCCAAGCGTCTTCTTTATGCATTGTTCTTATTAGAAGTGTTGGAAGTATTAGAAACTATAGTTTTTCATAACATCTTATAATTTTGGATTTGTTTTGGAGATGTTTAATCGTGCTTCTCATGTTTTTCGAAGGTTCCGGTTAGTTTTGCAAGAGTAATCTTTTAATGACACGTTGAGCAATATCTCGGTAGCTCATGTGCCCTGAAAGGATTTGTGCAATTCTTTCAGGAGCAGTTGCTCTTTTGATTCCTAGTTGATAACCAACTTTTGGAAACCTATAAAAAACCTGGGCAATTCTGCTACCCCATGCCATTGAAGCACCCCAGTCTTTTTGCATTTCTTTGGTGTAGTCAGCAAGGGTATTGGTTTCACCATGAAGCCATTTGTTCAGGCTATGAGCAGCATTACAGCCACTCATTAATGCAGGCCTTAGGCCTTCTGCAAGGAATGGATCACAAAGAGATGCGGCATCGCCAACGGCAAGTATCCCTTCTCCATGCAGGACATGGTGTCCATTCCAAATACGAAGACTCGAATGTTGTCTCTCACCATCATTAGGTTTAAAACCAAGATCAGGTAAGAACTTATCGAGAATTTCTTGACTATCAGTTGTATTACGGCCAAGGAATGTCCCCACGCCAACATTCACACCGTTAGAGATCGGGAATGCCCAAGCAAATCCATGATGAACAAGTCCGAATTCAAATCTAGCAGTTCCTTTTTTTAAGTTACCACTTCCATGTAGACGGACGGATGTTGTTAAAGCATGTCTTTGTTTTCTTGGGCCTAACCCAAATTTTGCTGACCATGGTGAGTTGGAACCATCTGCGATTACTATGGCTCTAGCCTCAAATTGCTTTCCATTTGAACAAGTTATCTGCCATAAATCATCTAATTTTTTAATCTTATCTACAGTGAGAGGTTGCAGTATTTCAGCTCCTTCAAGGCTTGCTTGTTTTATGAGAAAACAGTCAAGCATTTCCCTCCGAACTATCCAGAAGGGAGAGGATCCAGGAAGATTGGCTACTACTTGATCGTCAAGGCACCAAGTGAACTCTACTTTATTGATTACTTCATCAATTGCCGGGCTTAAATCAAATGGAAACCATTTTTGCACAGAAGCCGCCATACCTCCTCCACATGGCTTTATCGCATTAGTTGATTTTTTCTCGACGACGGTAACTTTATGGCCTGCTTTGGCCAGGTGAAAGGCTGTTGATGCTCCAGCTGCTCCTGCACCAATAATTAAAACGTCTCTAGTGCTCACACTTTTAAGATGTCTGCTTCTTTGTCTGCTAAGTGCTTCTCAATTTCTGATATAAATTTGTCAGTCAGTTTTTGTACGTTTTCTTGCTGGTCTCTACTTTGATCCTCAGAAAGTTCTCCATCTTTTTCTGATTTTTTGATTTTATCAATCGCATCGCGACGAATATTCCTTAGGGCAACTTTTCCTTCTTCAGCATATTTTGAGGCCAGTTTGCAAAATTCCTTGCGCCGTTCTTCTGTTAGGGGAGGTACATTTATTCTGATAATTTTTCCGTCGTTATTAGGAGTAAAGCCAAGGTCACTTGTTGAGATGGCTTTTTCAATTAGAGCAAGTGAGCTTAGATCGAATGGTTGTATTGCAATGGTTTGGGAATCAGGGGTTGAAATTGTAGCTAGAGATTTTAATGGTGTTTCGGCTCCGTAGTATTCAACGGACAGACGGTCTAGTAATGAAGGGTTTGCTCGTCCTGTACGGATAGTATTAAAAGTCCTCTGTGCGGAGTCAACCGACTTACGCATGTTGGATTCAAGTTCGTTGTTTGACATTGGTTTGCGAAGACTAATTCGAGAAAATTGAAATTGTGTGAATTTGGAGTTCAGCCATCATTGCTGATACGAGATCCAATAGGTTCTCCAACTACGGCTTTTTCAATATTATTTGGTTCGAAAAGATCAAATACGACTATAGGAATATTGTTGTCTTTGCAAAGAGCAATAGCGGTCCCATCCATCACCCCAAGTTCTTTACTTAAGACTTCCTGATAGGTGAGGCATTCATAGCGAATTGCATCAGGAAACCTTTTGGGGTCTCGGTCATAGACGCCGTCAACCTTTGTTGCTTTGAAGACCACGTCAGCGTTGATTTCTGCAGCTCGGAGGGCAGCAGTTGTGTCGGTTGTGAAAAATGGATTTCCACAACCACCACCAAATACAACCACTCTTCCCTTTTCTAGGTGGCGAATGGCTCGCCTGCGTATGTAGGGTTCAGCTACTTCTTTCATTTCGATAGCAGTCTGTACACGAGTTGGAACTCCACTTCTTTCCAGCCCGTCTTGAAGAGTAATAGCATTCATTACAGTGGCCAACATTCCCACATAGTCGGCAGTAGCCCTGTCCATGCCTTCAGCTGATCCTTTAAGGCCTCTGAAGATGTTTCCACCTCCGACAACTATTGCTAGCTGTGTTCCTTGTTCAACCACTTTCGAAACATCTTCAGCGATTGATTGAACTATTGCGGGATCAATTCCATAGGGCTTATCACCCATAAGGGCTTCACCACTGAGTTTTAGTAGGACTCTCTTGTACGTCATTCAATTTCCTTGTCTTGATGACAGTAGCAAGTTTTGTAATAACAGATCTATAGCCGGATGCTCTTACTTGTTAAAGCTTAGTAAGTCGCTTGGATATATGAAAGGCCTTGGAAACATGGAGAAGTCTATTAATGACTTCTCAGTCTTGATGCTTCGGTTAACAATTTCTGCTCTAGATCGGGTTGCTAAAGACCCTGCTTCTTGGGAGAACCCTTTAATAAATAGGGCTATTTTAGTGAGCGCCTATCCGTATTTTTTACAGCTACTCAGATAACAGCTAGTGAATTGAAACCTTTTCAGACTCAGACTAAAACTCAATACCTTTTTGAGCTTTGATACCCTGCTCTTTGAAAGGGTGTTTTACAAGACTCATCTCTGTCACTAAGTCGGCTTTGTCGATCAAGCCTTGTGGCGCATCTCTTCCAGTTAAAACCACGTGAGTGAGAGGAGGACGTTTCCCGATTCCAACAAGTACATCCTCTAATGAAATGTAGCCTAATTTGAGTGCAATATTGATTTCATCAAGTATGACCAGCTTGTAATCATCTCTCTCTAGATAATCAATAGATTTTTCCCATGCCTTTTTTACTAGCAAGGCATCTTTTTTTCGGTCTTGTGTTTCCCAAGTAAAACCCTCTCCTAAAGCATGAAATTGAATGTAATCGGGAAATTTTTCCAAGGCTCTAATCTCTCCAGGCTGCCAACCTCCTTTTATAAATTGAAGAATAGCCACCCTTTCTCCATGACCAATTGTTCTAAGTGCAAGTCCCAGTGATGCTGTGGTTTTGCCTTTCCCATTTCCTGTAAAAACTAAAATTAAACCCTTTTCTTTTTTTCTTGCTTTGACACGTTCCCTTTGAACTTCTTTGCGTTTTTGCATACGTTTTTGATAGGAAAAGTAGTCTTTTTCTGGAGCAAGATTTCCTCCAATGCCTAGAAGAGTAGCTTTTTGATCTAAATCTTCTTCTGGATTTGATTGATTAGTGTTTTTAGTCATTAGCTTTAGAAGGAGAATGGTTTACTTGCAGATTTAATGAGAGGGTTGTTTGTATATTGTATTTCTTGTTTTGCGTTATGACATATTTATGTTTAACGATGTCTTCGCTAGGGCATTATTTGATTTATATCAATATATCTTTTAAGGACTAAAACTACTAATTAATTTTGTGTTATTACTTCACAGATTAATTGGAAGTTTTCCTTGCTAAAGCAGCATCAACAGCTTGTTGTTGGTCACGCCGTGTAATCCAGTGGTGGTATGTTTTTGTGTGAATAGAAACAGAATGTCCCATCATTTTTGCTGCAACAGTATCAGGTAGTCCTATATGGATGGTACGAACTGCCCAGCAATGTCTTAGATCATATGGGGTGAGAGGCATTTTATATCTTCTAAATTGCTCGGAAACACGTCTTCCCACTTGTTGAAGTGTTGTTTTTTGTAGATCAGTATTTATTTTTGGCAATGCGCTTGGATCTTCGGCAAGTTGTTCAAGTTCAAAGATTTGTACCCATTCAGGATGGAAAGGCCATGCTTGATGTTCGCCAGTTTTTGTATTTGGTAAAACGCGGATAACTTTGTCCCCGTTTTTTGAAAGGGAAGAAACGTCGGAAAAAAATACTTCATGGTTTCGTAGTCCATAGGTGGCCATAAGTCCATAGACCAATCTCCAACCAGGGTTTGGTATTGACTTCCAGGCATCTAAAATTGATTTATCAGTCGGAAGATGGCGAAAATTGGCTTGATGTAGCCCATATCCTCTTGACTCTATCCTCCAGTTTTT
Organism: Prochlorococcus sp. AG-363-P19; assembly: GCA_003280055.1. Lineage (GTDB taxonomy): Bacteria > Cyanobacteriota > Cyanobacteriia > PCC-6307 > Cyanobiaceae > AG-363-P08. Next base: position 90,568 of record QCGG01000005.1, on the reverse strand, counting down.
TGGAAGAGCTACTCCAACGTGAGTAGCAAAAGCGCTGAGCGTAGTTGCACATTGTTGTCTACTCCTAGAGTTTTCAGAATAGCTGGCGAGGGTATTTGAAAAAAGATTTGTTGAAAGGCCTTTGTTAGTAGTTTCGGCCATTCTTAATAGTCGATTTATATAAGGAAGATAAGCAGAGCTCCATGTGGTTTTACTTCCAGCAATTGAATTCTTTCTAGTTGGATCTGAGAAGAAATGTGATTTAAAACTTTCAACGGCTGCATCTAAATCCCTAGGACTTCTTTTTATGTGGTTTGTATTTGAATCTTTTTCCCAGTATTTCCAGTCAAACTTTTCGTGCTCTATTTGAAGAACTAATAGGTCGAGTAATCTCCCAGCTTCTTTGATTCCTTCTTCATTAGCGGGAAGGTGGAGACTAATCCTTTGGATTTTTGTTCCAAAAGCCCCATCTTTGGAAGGCAGTGGACCTCGAAGGCTTAGCCGCTCCCCTCTTTTTTCAACCCTCATGGCAGATCCCTTGCTCGCTTGAGCTAAGTTGATTACCTTCAGCTTGTTGCTGATAGTCATGACGGGTTACTTCTTAATGCAGCTTGACGTCGATCTTGGCTACGCTCAAGTCTTTAATTGCTGATTACCATTTTTCATGGCTCGTATTGGCGTCCTCTTAATGAATCTTGGAGGGCCAGAACGAATAGAGGATGTGGGACCATTTTTATATAACTTGTTTTCTGATCCGGAAATTATTCGGCTGCCAAACCCTTCTTTACAGAAACCATTGGCTTGGTTTATTAGCTCTATTAGGACTGGAAAATCTCAGCAAGCCTATCAATCTATTGGAGGTGGTTCCCCTCTTAGAAGGATTACAGAACAACAGGCAAGAGAACTACAAAGTGAGTTGAGGCAAAGAGGATTAGATGTCACGATCTATGTGGCAATGCGTTATTGGCATCCATTCACCGAATCAGCAGTCTCGGATCTTAAGGCTGATGGTATTAGTCAGGTAATTGTACTGCCTCTCTATCCACATTTTTCGCTAAGTACAAGTGGATCAAGTTTTCGAGAGTTAAATAGATTAAGAGAAGCTGACCCTGGTTTTAAAGTATTACCAATTCGCTGTATTAGAAGTTGGTATGACAACCCTGGTTATGTTTCGTCTATGGCAGAGTTGATTGCAGATAAAATGAAACTTTGCGAGGATTCTTCTTCCGCTCATGTTTTCTTTAGTGCACATGGTGTCCCAAAGAGTTATATAGAGGATGCTGGTGATCCTTACCAGAAGGAGATAGAAGGTTCAGCGAATTTAATTATGCAAGAGCTTGAGAGGATTATGGGATTTTCAAATGAATACACACTGGCTTATCAAAGTCGAGTAGGGCCTGAAGAATGGATCAAGCCATATACAGATCAAGTTCTTAAGGATCTTGGTGCAGCCAGAACACGTGATTTAGTCGTTGTTCCAATTAGTTTTGTTAGTGAACATATTGAGACACTTCAGGAGATTGATATTGAGTATCGAGAGTTGGCGATTCAGTCAGGTGTAGTTAATTTCTTAAGAGTTAGAGCATTAGATACTTACCCGGCTTTTATATCAGCTCTTGCAGATATTGTTGTTTCTAGCCTTGAAGGGCCTGAAATTGCTCTTGATGATGCAGCCAGTCTTCCAAAAAGAATAAAGTTATATCCTCAAGAGAAATGGCAGTGGGGATGGAGCAATAGCTCTGAAGTATGGAATGGGAGGGTTGCAATGCTTGTGTTTTTTGCTTTTTTGATAGAGCTAGCCTCAGGTCGAGGAATACTTCATTCCTTAGGTGTTTTGTGATTTTGGCATTTACTGATGCCCCGAACTGTTTCAATTCACTTATGCCGTGTCAACTTTTTAGAGTGAGCCTATTTCTTAAATATCTAATCTCTTTAGATTCCTTTTCTTGGTTTTTGAAGAAGGCCTATTTCAATATTACTTCGAAATATAAGGGTATTTGATGGAATTTGAATTTAATTCGTAAATCTGTTGTGCCTCTTGGCCTTTCACGCCTAACCTACTCTTAAATCCGAAATACCTTTTTGCTTTTGCAGTGACTCTAACCTCCTCAATTGAGAATTTGGGCAATCGAGAACAGCACCAATCCATAAGGATTTCTGGTGCTGATGCCTTAATGGATTCTTTGCGGAGGCACGATGTTCAAGTGGTTTTTGGATATCCAGGAGGTGCAATCCTCCCTATCTATGACGCAGTTCATAAAGCCGAGCAGCAAGGTTGGCTAAGACATGTACTTGTAAGGCATGAGCAAGGTGGCACTCATGCGGCAGATGGGTATGCAAGGGCTACTGGAAAAGTAGGGGTATGTTTTGGCACTTCTGGCCCAGGAGCTACGAACTTAGTTACAGGAATAGCTACGGCGCAAATGGACTCAGTCCCAATGGTTGTCGTAACTGGTCAGGTCCCTCGGTCAGCTATCGGAACAGATGCTTTTCAAGAAACTGATATCTTTGGAATAACGCTTCCAATTGTTAAACATTCATGGGTGGTTCGAGACCCTTTGGATTTAGCAAGCGTTGTAGCGCAAGCTTTTTATATTGCTTCTGAGGGACGCCCAGGTCCAGTATTGATTGATATTCCTAAGGACGTAGGACAGGAGATGTTTGATTATGTTCCTGTTGAGCCTGGCTCTGTTTTGCCTCCAGGATTCAGACTTTCCCCTCCTCCTTTAGATTTTTCCATTGAAGAGGCTTTGGGGCTCATTCAACAGTCCCAACGCCCACTCATCTATGCAGGGGGAGGGGTTATTGCTGCGAGTGCCCACGATAGCCTTGCGGAATTGGCGAACAGACATCAGCTCCCGGTTACTACAACACTGATGGGTAAAGGAGCGTTTGATGAGAACAATTCTCTTTCTGTAGGAATGCTAGGAATGCATGGAACAGCGTACGCAAATTTTGCTGTTACTGAGTGTGATTTATTAATAGCAGTAGGGGCAAGATTTGATGATAGAGTTACAGGCAAATTAGATACTTTTGCACCCCGAGCAAAGGTTATTCACTTTGAGATAGACCCTGCTGAGGTTGGTAAAAATAGAAAAGCGGATTTAGCAATAGTTGGGGATGTTGAGATTAGTTTACGCAAGTTAATTCAATTAAGCAAACAAAAAGAAGTTAAAGTAAATACATTGCCTTGGCTTAAACAAATTGATGGCTGGAAGAAACGCTATCCACTTTTTATACCTCCAAAAGAGGATTCTATTTATCCGCAAGAAGTGTTGTTGGCATTAAGAGATCTTGTTTCAGATGCTTATGTGACTACTGATGTTGGTCAGCATCAAATGTGGGCAGCTCAATATCTTTCAAATAAAGCTCGACATTGGATAAGTAGTGGCGGACTAGGAACTATGGGTTATGGAATGCCTGCTGCCTTGGGTGTACAAATAGCTTTCCCTAAAGAGGATGTTGTTTGCATCGCTGGTGATGCAAGCATCTTAATGAATATACAGGAATTGGGAACTATTGCTCAATACAAGCTTCCAGTAAAAGTAGTCATAGTAAATAATCATTGGCAGGGAATGGTTCGACAATGGCAGGAAAGTTTTTATGAAGAGCGATATTCGGCCTCAGACATGCTATCTGGAATGCCTGATTTTATAGCTCTGGCAAGATCTTTTGGTCTGGGAGGGGTTTTGATTAAAGAGCGTAATGACTTGGTTCCGCAGTTAAAAACAGCCTTTAAAGAACCAGGGCCAATGTTGATAGATGTACATGTAAGAAGAGGAGAAAATTGTTATCCGATGGTTCCTCCTGGCAAGAGCAATGCTCAAATGGTTGGATTGCCTGTGGACCCAGAACTTGTAGCAATCAAGCACAAATGTTCTTCTTGTGGGCATATTAATCCTAATGAACATCGTTATTGTTCTAAGTGTGGAGCGCTGCTTTGATGCTAAAAGAATGCTTGAAACTTGTTTTAGGTTTAATATTATTAATTTTGATACTTCCGTTAAAGTCATACGCAGCAGAGGTGCTCCAGGTTCGTGATTCACTAGTTTTGCAAATAGGTGATCAAAATAGAAATTATATGGTTCGCTTGGTATGTTTAGAAGTTGACCCTTCAAAGGAATTGTCTGCTAGAGAGTTTTTAAAGTCAAAGTTGCCTCGGGGTAAAAAGATTAATTTCAGACCACAAGGAACAGATGATGGCTTTCTTTTGGCTAGAGTTCAACCATTGGGTATGGATAAAGATCTTTCTAAAGAGCTAATTGATGCTGGACTTGCTAAATCTGTTTGCGATTGATCTTTTCTAATTAGTCTGATAATGCCGTGTTGCGATTAGAACAGATCAAACTACCAGTTGAACATGAAGATGTAGATATTAGAAAGGCAATCCTTAAACGTCTTAAGATACCTGCATCGAATTTAATTGATTATCGTGTAATCAAGAGGAGTATTGATGCACGTAAGCACAATCAAATAAGATTTATTTATAGTGTTGATGTAGAAGTAAAGGAAGAGTCTTCTCTTTTAAGTCGATATGCAAGTAATCATCAAATAAGAAAAATTAGTGAATGGAGTTATCGAGAGGTTGTTTCTGCGAGTCAAAATCTTCCAGATTCCAATACTCTTAGACCAGTAGTTGTAGGTGCTGGACCATGTGGATATTTTGCGGCACTTTTGCTTGCTCAAATGGGATTAAGGCCTTTGCTCCTTGAGCGTGGCCAAGAAATCAAAGACAGAACTTGCCAAACCTTTGGTTTTTGGAAAGGCAAATGTTCTTTTAACCCAGAATCTAATGTCCAATTCGGGGAGGGTGGTGCTGGGACCTTTTCTGATGGAAAGCTTTATAGTCAAAAAACTGACCCAAAGAGATATGGGAGAAAGGTCCTTGAAGAACTGGTAAGAAGTGGAGCTAGTAGTGAGATTTTGACTCTTGCTAGGCCACATATAGGAACATTTAAACTCGCAACAGTAGTTAGAGGTATGCGAGCACGAATTCTTGAGTTGGGTGGTGAGATTCGCTTCAATACTCGTGTTGATGATGTTTTGCTAGAGAGCCATGAAAGATCTAGTAACTCTAGAAAGCAATATCAGATAGTTGGATTGAAATTGCAGGATGGGACAGAGATTTCATCGCGTCATGTGGTCTTTGCTGTGGGGCATTCCGCACGAGATAGTTTCCTAATGCTGGAGAAAAAAGGAGTTTTACTTCAACCCAAGCTTTTTTCAATTGGTTTCCGAGTAGAGCATCCACAACTTCTTATAGATAAAGCCCGATGGGGATCAATGGCTGGACATCCCAAGCTTGGTCCTGCGGAATATAAATTGGTTTATCACTCCAGAAGTGGTCGATGTGTATATAGCTTTTGTATGTGTCCTGGAGGATTAGTGGTTGGATCAACCTCGGAAAAAGATTGTGTTGTAACGAATGGAATGAGTCAACATTCACGAAATGAACGAAATGCAAATAGTGCTTTAGTGGTTAATCTTCTGCCAATTGATTTTCAGAAATTCGAGCGTTGGAGCGGAGATCCAATGGCTGGCATTGCTTTGCAGCGTTCTTTGGAGAAGAAGGCCTTTCTTTTGGGTGGGGGGGAAATATTTTGCACCTGTGCAGAGGCTTGAGGATTTTCTTTGTAAACGAGCTTCAAAATCCATCGGAAAAGTAAAGCCTTCTTATTTGCCAGGAGTGACACCTGTAGATTTGAGCTCTGCACTTCCACTGCCGATAATTGAAGCTTTGAGAGAAGCTATACCTTTTTTTGCAAGACGTGTTTCAGGTTATAACTATTCTGATGCTGTTCTTACGGGGATTGAAACTCGTACTTCGTCTCCCTTAAGGATCTTAAGAGATGATTCTTTAGAATCATCAAATGTAATTGGTTTCTACCCTGCAGGCGAGGGTGCTGGTTATGCAGGAGGTATTCTTTCGGCTGCAATTGATGGGATCAGAGTCGCTGAAAGTATCGCGTTAAAGATTATTCAAGATCAGAAGAGTTAGTTGTTCGCTATGCAGCTCCACTGGACTGCCTTGATGTGATCTCTTCTCCAAGAATAAAGTAAATGCTTTTCTTTCATCGTACATAGTGGGCATATGCTTATTTGCTCTGTTTCTATACCTTCTTTGTTTAGTTGTGCTGCCGCTACTTGGCGTAGGTCAATAGATATTTTATTTGTTTGATTTTCTTTGAACGTGTTTTGTTCCAGTTCATCGGAATCAAAACCATGCTCTCTTCCATATAATGCTGGGGTTTTGTGTTCAATTGTTTTTAAAATTTTGTCTGCAACATCACAATTTACTTGGTAGTTCTCCCCGCTAATTGCTGGTCCCATAGTTACTATTAGTGAATCCAGATCAGAGCCAAGCCTTCTAATCATTTTTAGTGATTTTGAAACAATTCCCGAAACAATTCCTCGCCACCCTGCATGACAAGCAGCAACTCTACCTGTTAACCTGTCTGCAAAAAAAATTGGAATACAGTCTGCACTATATATCCATAGGCTTTGATTAATAGCATCACTTACTAAGCCATCAGCGGCAATTAAGGGGTTTGAGTTTGTCATAGAAGCGTATAAAACATCAGCACTATGTATTTGCTTTAGAAAGTGAACTGTTCTTCCTTTGGCTATTGATGAAGAAAGCTCATGTGGCCCTTTTGAATTCCATTGATTTGTAAAATGACCGTGATTGAACCCATGTTCTTTAAGAAGATTGGATTGCAAATAATAATTCCCTTTGCAGTTAACCCAGGTCCAGTGATCTAAATTTTCTGGTTTGTTAGTTGTCTTGTTAACCTCTTCAAAGTTATTCGATGTATTTTGAGCCTCTTGTTGAGCCATCAATTTACATTACATCTTTGAGCATCCAGAACCCAGCAAAGAATTCTTCTTCGGGTGTACTTTGAACGGCGATAAATTGTAGTCCTCCAGAATTTTCTCTGGTTTTACTTAAATCTTGATTCGCTAAATTGGCGGTTTTTTGATCAAGATCAGTTACCAGCCACCGGTCATCTTGTCCGGCCTCTAATAGTAGTTTTTTTTCTTCAATTAGTAACTTTACTGGCTCTAATCCGCCTAGCCAACCAGCCAATGCCAAGGATCTATCTTTACTGAAAATTCTTAATCCCGGGATAGAAAGTTCGTCATTTTTTATTTCGCCTATGGGTATTAAACCGTTGAATTCCATTGGCCAATCCTGCGCTTCCTTGAGCATTCCAATAGGTATAGATGCCCAACTCCATGCATCCCCTCTTACGGTTTCAGGCAAAGGGATTGCTTGATTTAAAATGGGAGCAGGAGGAGGGGCTAATGGGCCTGAAAGAAACCCTTCTTCATTGGGATATAAATTTGTTTCTCTTTCGGCTAGCCATTCCACAAGGGCGTAAGTCCTTCTGCTGGAGATAACTTTTAGATCTAATTCCTCAGCGGCCCTTTTGACCATTGATTTCATTGAGGTTCGCCAGCAACGTAGTCTTAAAGGAGCTTCCCAACCTTGGTGCTTCGCCTCTTCAAGTGCTTCTTTCAGAGCCAGTCCAAGCCATATGGAATTAACTTCATTTGCTGGGCATCTTTTCTCCCATTTAAAGGGTTTGGTATTTGAAAAATCTGGTGAGCTGATTATTAGTAGCTCCCATCTTTTCTTTCCATCAGATTCAATTATTGGACGGGAGTAAAAGTCTAATTCCCAATCAGCTTGTTTAAGATTGCTCATTTTTTGGCGTGAAAAGTAAAGCTCATTCGTTAGCCTCTTCTTTTTTTATAATTAGAGAGCGAGCTTTTTTAGCTCTTTCTTCCGCTTCGGACATTACTTTTTCTTTTTCTAGAATTAATTCACCAGGAATACTTTCAAGAAGTGCAGTATTCAGTCCAATGCGACCACGCTTCAGGTCAAGTTCTGTAATTAAAGCTTTGACGTTGTCACCGTAGTCGAAAACTTCTCTAAGGGATCTCAAGGTTCCAGCTGTGATCATTGATTGGTGCAATAGGCCGCTAACTCCTTGTAGGTCAACAAAGAATCCATAAGGTTTAACGGCAACAATTTTCCCTTCTACTAATTGCCCTACTTCTAATTCACCTAGTCGTGCTGCAGTTGCAGCTTTTTTCTCTGATAGAACAAGCTTTCTGCTTTCAGGATTTACTTCTAAGAAGGTCACACTAAGCGTTTTGCTGACAAGCTCCTCATGGTTGGCTCCATCTAAAAGTTGAGAACGTGGAATGAATCCCCTTAGGCCTTCGAGATCGCAGGTTACACCTCCCCGATTGAAACCACTGACGATGATTTTTACAACTTTTGCCTCTTTTTCAAGCTCCCTAACTTTCTCCCAACTTTTTCTGAGTGCAAGGGCACGACAGCTGATAGTGACCATCCCATCAGCATTTTGCTCTCTAGTGACTAGTACTTCAACTTCAAGTCCTTTTGGAAATTTTTCTTTTAGGTTCGTAATTACGCCTAATCCACATTCGTTTTTTGGCATGAACCCAGGTGCTTTGCCACCAATATCTACATAAACACCATCACTTTCGACTCCGATAACTGCTCCGGTTGCCACTTCACCGGTTAAGCCAACCGGTTCATTTTGATCTAGTGCGGCTAGGAAGGCCTCCTCGTCAAAGTCAAAGTCATCAACACTTCTATGGAAGTTTTCTTCAGAAAAAGAGGTCTCTTTATTTTTTTCTAAATTAGGCGTTTGGGCAGACGACCTATTTGTGGGCCCAAGCAAATCGGCCATTGTCAAACCATCAAGACCATCAAGACCATCAAGACCATCAAGATTATTTGGTTTTTTATTTTGATTACTGACCTCAGAAATAGAAGATTCACTGTTCTCTTGCTGCCTCAGAGCCTCTTTAGGCGCTGATTGAGCTGATTTTTTTGCAATTTCCTCTTCATCGCCTCGCTTCTTGAGATGCAAAACCTGTGGAGGCTTGCGAGGAGGCGTTGCTTTTGGTGCTTTCGTTTTTGGTCTGTTTGGGGGCAGACTCTCTGATTCGGCCATGGGGCCTTTTCTTTTATCGTGGTATCAGTCTGACAGGCTAACTGATAAAACAGGTCTCAATTAATGAGTAGTATTTCGCGCCACTTAGAAAATCTCTCTTGGACGGTTGCTGCTAGTGAGGCGAGTCGTAAGGGCTCAACATTGGTTTGGCCTTTTGGGGCTTTTGAGCAACATGGACCCCATTTACCTTTGTCAACGGATACTGTTTTTGCTCAAAGCATTCTTTCTGAAGTGCTTAATAGGCTTCCCTCTGAATTTCCGATATGGAGCCTTCCTTCTCAGTCAATGGGTTTTTCTCCAGAACATAAATCTTTTCCAGGGACAATCTCTTTGAGTGGGGGCTTGCTTTTTCAACTTGTTTTGGAGGTTGGTGGTCAATTAGCTGAAATGGGATTTCAAAGGTTGGTTTTATTCAATGCACACGGAGGACAGATCGGGTTATTGCAGGCGGTGGCGAGACAGTTGAGAGTTCAGTCTCCTTCGATGGCTGTCCTTCCCTGTTTCCTATGGCATGGAGTTTCATCGTTGGGAGAATTAATTCCCCCTGAAGAAATGGAAGGCGGACTTCATGCAGGATTAGCTGAGACAAGTTTAATGCTTTCATTGTTGCCATATTTGGTCGGACAAGAGAGGCCTGTGGAAGGAGTCCCTTCTTGTAATGAAAACATTAAAAATTCACCTCCAAAGGGTTGGAGTTTGGAAGGCGCTGCTCCATTTGCTTGGCTTACTAAGGAGCTTAGTCATTCGGGTGTTATAGGTGATAGTCGCAATGCTGACAAGGCTTTAGGAGACAAGATCAAGAAAGATTTGGTTGATCATTGGGTCAAGCTTTTTACAAATTTGATGAGTAGCGATTGGCCTTGAGGGAAGCTGAAAATGTTGAACATCTGAAAATGTGCAACTAATTAGCATCCGTTTTTGACCATAGATGGTTACAGTCCCTCATATTGCGTGTCAAAAAGGAAATCCATGCAGACAATTGCATCACCCTCTATAGGTCTTAAGGACGAGCAGCTTTCTGGCATTTTGCCTGACTTCACCTCTGATTCTTACAAGGATGCGTACAGCAGAATCAATGCAATAGTCATAGAAGGCGAGCAGGAGGCTCATGATAACTACATATCTCTTGGCAAGTTGCTTCCTGATCAGCATGAAGAGCTCAGTAAGCTCGCAAGAATGGAAATGAGACATATGAAAGGTTTTACAGCCTGTGGCAAAAATCTTGGCGTCGAAGCAGATATGAAATTTGCTAAAGAATTTTTCCGACCTTTGCATGAAAACTTTCAAACTGCTTTTTCGGAGGGGAAAATTCCAACCTGTCTTTTGATACAGGCAATTCTTATTGAGGCATTTGCGATTTCTGCTTATCACATCTATATACCGGTGTCTGATCCATTTGCTAGAAAGATCACTGAAGGCGTGGTGAAGGATGAATATTTACATTTAAATTATGGGCAAGAATGGCTTAAAGCAAATTACGAGTCTTCTAAACAAGAGCTTTTTGAGGCGAATAAGGCCAATCTTCCTTTAGTCAAATCAATGCTGGACCAGGTTGCTGATGATGCCTCAATTCTTCATATGGACAAGGAGGATTTGATTGAGGACTTTTTAATTGCTTATCAAGAAGCTCTTACTGATATTGGTTTCAATACCCGTGAAATGGCCCGGATGGCAGCTGTTGCTTTGGTTGGATAACCGAATTTGATCCTTAAGAACTTTACTGAAAAGTAATTTTCGGCGAATTTTCAAGAGATAATTTTCATAGATTGCACCCTGTGACCTAATGTCCGTGCTTGGTTATCAATCATTTGCTCTTACAAGGGGACTTTCTTTGTAAATGTTTGGCCTCATCGGACACTCAACAAGCTTTCAAGATGCGAGGCGAAAAGCCCACGATCTTGGCTTTGATCACATAGCTAAGGGTGATTTGGATGTTTGGTGTAGTGCGCCCCCGCAACTTGTCGAGCATGTTGAGGTTGAGAGTGCAGTAGGTAAGACTATTAGAGGGGCATACATTGATTCCTGTTTTGTTCCTGAGATGCTAGGTAGATTTAAAACTGCTCGACGTAAAGTTTTAAACGCAATGGAGCTAGCACAAAAGAAAGGGATAGATATCTCGGCTTTAGGTGGGTTTACATCAATTATTTTTGAGAATTTCAATCTCCTAAATCATCAGCATGTTCGCAGCACAATGCTTGATTGGACTAGATTCACCACTGGAAATACTCACACTGCATGGGTTATATCTCGTCAGTTAGAAATAAATGCACCCAAGGTCGGTATCGATTTAAAACAATCTCGGGTAGCAGTAGTTGGAGCTACAGGAGATATTGGAAGTGCAGTGTGTAGATGGCTTGTTTCTCGTAGTGGAGTTAAAGAGATTTCTTTAGTTGCAAGACAGCAAGAACCATTAACGCAGTTGAGAGATGAGTTAGGAGGAGGGGAAATTCATTCTTTAGAAGAGGCATTGCCTCAAGCTGATGCAGTGATTTGGGTGGCTAGTTTGCCAAAAACTCTTGAGATTGACTCGACTACTCTTAAAAAGCCTTGTTTGATGATCGATGGAGGTTATCCAAAGAATCTTGGTGTCAAGTTTGCTGGCCGAGAAGTGCATGTTCTAAACGGAGGAATAGTTGAGTTTTTTAAGGATATTGGATGGAATATGATGGAATTAGCTGAGATGGATAAGCCGCAAAGGCAAATGTTTGCTTGTTTTGCTGAAGCAATGCTTTTGGAATTTGAAGATTGTTACACTAACTTTAGTTGGGGTAGAAATAACATCACTTTGGAAAAAATGGATTTTATAGGTGAAGCTTCAGTTAGACATGGTTTCTCTACTCTTAACCTTAAGGAGTCTTGTCAGGCAGCCATTGCCTGATAGAAATTTCCCTTAGTACTGTTATGGCTCGTCGTCACCTGCTTGAATTTGAGAAGCCTCTTGTAGAGCTTGAGAAGCAGATCGAGCAAATCAGACAATTGGCACGTGATTCTGAGGTTGATGTTAGTCAGCAGCTACTTCAGTTGGAAACTTTGGCGGCTCGTAGAAGAGAGGAGATCTTTCAGGCTTTAACTCCAGCGCAGAAAATTCAAGTAGCTAGGCATCCTCATCGCCCAAGTACATTGGATTTTATTCAGATGTTTTGTGATGATTGGTTGGAGTTACACGGAGATAGAAGGGGTAGTGATGATAAAGCACTTATTGGAGGTATAGGAAGGATCGGTGAGCGACCAGTTCTTTTGATTGGGCATCAAAAAGGGAGAGATACCAAGGAGAATGTTGCTAGAAATTTTGGAATGGCAACTCCAGGGGGCTATCGCAAGGCACTTAGATTAATGGACCATGCGGATAGGTTTAAACTCCCTATTCTCACCTTTATTGATACTCCAGGAGCATATGCCGGATTACTTGCTGAGGAGCAAGGTCAGGGTGAAGCAATCGCAGTAAATCTTAGGGAGATGTTTAGGCTCCGTGTGCCGATTATTGCCACTGTTATTGGAGAAGGTGGATCTGGAGGTGCATTGGGTATAGGAATAGCAGATCGACTAATGATGTTCGAGCACAGCGTATATACAGTTGCAAGTCCTGAAGCATGCGCGTCGATTTTATGGAGAGATGCTGCCAAGGCTTCAGAAGCTGCATCTGCTCTAAAAATAACTGCGCCAGATCTAAAAAATCTTGGAGTTGTTGATGAGGTTCTTCCTGAGCCAGCAGGAGGTAATAATTGGGCGCCACTTGAAGCAGGCGAAGTTTTGAAAGAAGCTTTGGAGAGATACCTTGATGAGTTATTGGCTTTGCCAATAGATAAGTTAAGAGAGGCTAGATATAAAAAGTTTCGAGCTATGGGGATGGTTCTTGAGACCAGTCAGCCAGAAAGCGGGATGATTACCTAGAATTTTCTGCTTGTACTACTACTAATTACATTGCCTACAGCATTAATTACAGGAGCCTCAAAAGGGATTGGTAGAGAAGCAGCTAGGTTGTTTGCTCAATCAGGTTGGGACCTGCTATTGATATCCCGTGATGCAGTGGCTTTAAAGGCTTTAACAGCAGATTTAAACAATTTTGGCATTAAGGTTTTTTATCAAGCTATTGATTTGTCCGAGCCAAATCAAATTTTTTCAAAAATTCATTTTCTTATGCAAAAAGGGCTATGTCCATCAGTGTTAATTAATAATGCTGGTGTTGCTTGGACAGGAGATTTATTAAAGATGCCTCTGGAACGTTGGCAATGGCTGTTTCAAATGAATTTAACAAGTGTCTATCAGGTCTGCACAGCAGTTGTTCCATATATGAGAAAAGAAGGCGGACTGGTTATTAATGTTAGTAGTCACGCTGCAAGGAATGCTTTCCCTCAGTGGGGTGCCTATTGCATTAGTAAGGCTGCTGTGGATAGTTTTACTAAATGCTTAGCAATTGAGGAGCGCCAAAATTCCATTCGAGCCTGTACTCTTACACTGGGTGCTGTAAATACAAGTCTTTGGGATTCTGAGACTGTTCAAAGTGATTTTGACAGGAGTTCTATGCTTTCAGTTGAAGAAGCAGCACAAGCTATTTATTACTTAGCTAATCAACCATCTTCTCAAATTGTTGAAGACATTACCTTGATGCCAGCTAAAGGTGCTTTTTGAAAATCTCAAGTTTTCAATTTTAAGTTTCTAAAAAGAGGACTTAGTTTTCTGCCTTCTTAATTGCTTCCAAAAGATCTCTAACCTTTTGAATGTCTTTTTTACCTGGTGCGACTTCTAAACGACTTGATGCATCTATTCCAGAGGGTCTTATTTCTTTAAGGATCTCAGGGATTAATTCCGCACATATTCCGCCAGCTAGCCACCATGGCGTAGTTATCCTTTTCGATCTAAGCCATTCGATAGGAAGTTGTTTTCCTGTACCTCCTAGTTGATAAGCATCCCATGCATCTAGAAGAATTGCATCTACTTTCTTATTCAAACTATCGACAATTTCTAGATCACTTTTGCAACTTATTTGAAGAGCTTTCCACCATTCGACATGTGGATATCTTTGACTGAGCATTTGACATTGCTCCTGTGTTTCTGCTCCGTGAAGTTGAATGACTGATGGCGTCCCATCACCTTCTAGACCTTTTGAAAGCTCTGCATCGGATGGATTTGCTATCACCCATACTCTTTTGATGTGAGGATGATCTTTTTTTAAAGCTGAGAAAATTTCTCTTCTTTTTTTTTCGTTCACAAACCTTTTTGAATTAGCAACACCTATAACCCCAACTGCATTTACACCCATTTGAGCAATCTCAGTGGCCTGCAAAGGTTCTGTGATTCCGCATATTTTTACTGCGATCGGTGTAGGAGCTCCCATTATTTAGGCAGGTAATTCTTGGATTTTCTAGGATCGGATAGTTAAGAACTCTTGAATAAGCCTGATGGAGGATATGGTGACAGAAGGTTGGGAGTTGATCAGGATTAAAGGAATTCCACTGAGGGTTCATCCTAGTTGGTTTGTGATCCTTTTCCTTTTTACTTGGGCTTCTCAGGGACAGGTTCTTCGAATTTCAGAGGTTCCTCTATCACCCTTAATGAGTTGGGGGTTAGGCCTAATAACTGCTTTGTTGCTCTTTCTTTCTGTATTGCTTCATGAGTTAGGCCACTCTCTTGTTGCCCTCAATGAGGGGGTGAAGGTTAAAAGTATTACTCTTTTTCTTCTGGGAGGTGTTGCAAGAGTAGAAAAAGAGTGTGCTACCCCTATGGCTGCTCTAAGGGTTGCAGCAGCTGGGCCCTTAGTAAGTTTTTTAATTGCGCTTGTTCTTTTAAATGCTGTTGGATCGGCTTCGAATTGGAGCCCTTTGCTTGCTAATTTGCTGGGCCAAATAGGATCCCTAAATCTTGTTTTAGGGCTATTTAATCTTCTTCCTGGGTTGCCTCTTGATGGGGGATTGATTCTTAAGGCATTGGTATGGCAGTGGACGGGAAGCCAGCGTAAAGGCATCCAAGTGGCTACAAAAACTGGTCGGTTGTTAGCAATTTTTGCAATTCTTTTAGGGGTTTGGGTTTGTTTTCAAGGTCGAGGAATAGGGGGGTTGTGGTTGATCATGCTTGGTTGGTTTGGTTTGTCCGCCTCGCGCTCACAGAGCCAGATGTTGGCTTTGCAGGAAATTCTCTGTGAGTTAAAAGTCGGTGATGCCCAGACTCGGCGACTGAGGGTCCTTGAAGATGATCAATCTCTACGTAGCTTGAGTGAATTGCGTTTGTCAAAAGAGTCAGGTCAGGGGGCTTCCGAGTGGGTTTTTATTTGCCGTTCTGGTAGGTGGGTAGGGTATTTAACCGATGAGGTTCTGAGGGAATTGCCAGTACAGACTTGGGACAAATATAGGCTTGGGGAGTATGTAAGGCCACTTAATGAACTTTCTTCCGTGGGAGAAAAAACCCCATTGTGGCAAGCAATTAATTACTTAGAGAAATCTGACAATGGAAAACTTCTGGTTTTTAGCTGTGCTGGTCTTCCTTGTGGCATTTTAGACAGGGTCGATCTTGGACAGGCTGTGCTGAAAAAACTTGGAATTGAACTTCCTCTAGCAATGTTGACTGCAGCGAGAAGTCAGAATGCTTACCCTCTTGGAATTTCTCTTAATAGGATTGTGGAAACAATGATTACCTCTGGGATTGTTGAATTATCTGATTAGTTTGTTTGAGTTAAGCAATAACCAGAAGCTGTTTGCGATATCTCTTCAATTTCCCTTTCTGAAATGATGATTTCACGAGATTTTGTATTTGGCCAAAACTTTATCCAGGCTTCCTTTAGCAAAGCTTCTAGTTCTGATTTAGGGATTGTTTTGTGAGTTTTCCTTGGCGCTGGTTCTCCAAAAACCTCCATCCATAGTTGAGGTGGAGGGTCAAGAATAATTTCTCCATGCTGAAGAAGGTTGCCTGATCTCCAAAGTTGGGCACTCCCAACACGTTTGTAGCCTTGGTCATCTATTAAATCTGCCGATGTGGCTCTTGAAAAACAATTTGTGCATCCAGCTAATCCAATTTCATCCCCTAGCCTTAAAGGTATTCCAAGTTTTCTGAAGCCTTTAATTAACCATTCGCAGCACATTGCATAGGCTAATCGACGTTTTCTAGGAGCCCCTGGCCATATCATTGCGTAGGTCAGGCCACCACTATGAAGCACTGCACCACCACCACTGGGCCTTCTAACTATTTTTAGCTTTTCTTCTTGGACAAGATCCTTCCATTGAGGTGGGATCACGCTTTGGTTTTTGCCGATTGAAAGCCATGAATCTCTCCAGTAGTAAAAACGTAGTTTTGGGATGGGTGTTTTTTCCTTTAAGGACTTTTCAAGTAAAAGGACATCTAGTGCCATTTGCTCTGGTCCTGGCATGCAAAGAGAATTAATTAATCCGCAGGCTTCAAAATGTGTAATTTTTTCTTTAGTGCTATTAACCATTTTTTTCCGGTTTTTGAGAGAAAAGAATCTGCCGGTCTTCTTGTAGGAACATTTTTTGTTGACCAGGTTTTTGATTCGGGCTTGGCTTTTTTGGGTAAAGGTGTGACAGGCTTTTGCAGATTGTGGATTTTCTTGCCTATTTAAGTGGAGAATAGGTGCACATACATGCTTTTCCCATGGATTCAAGTATTGATTTGGCTGGCCTTCTTCTTGTGGTAGTTGTTCATGCCGGCATTCTTGCCTTGCGTCTAGGAATAACCCTTGCCCGTGCCTAAAAAAGGTCGTTACAGACCTTGGCAGACAAGCTTGTCTGCGATAAAAGCAGATTAGTTGTTTTATAGCTTTGACTGCTTCCCTGGGTAGAGCCAGGACTAGTTATTCCAAAAGAACACATGTTCAGACCAGGAAAGCTAGCTCTTCAAAGGATTCTTTGAAGAGGGTTGATGCTGCGACTTTGGCCTCAAGGTTGCAGCTTAAACAACAAAAAACAGAGTTGATTTATAGCTTTTTGGCACTTTCAATGAAGGTTGGCCTTTTGGCTTTGTTTTCTGTGAGCTTAGTAAAGCTATGTTTTGTTTATCATCAACGTCTTGACCGGCATGGTGAGATTTCAGCTGCCTTGGATATTGAATCCCAAAGACTAATGGCGTTTCAAAGACGTTTTGATCATTTATTTACAATTGGTGGTGACAAAAGATTCATGGATGAGCAAGATCAATGGATTGAGCAGGATCGTTTGAGGATTCTTTGGAGATGAAAAAAACTTTTAATCAATCGACTTAAACCCAATGAGTAGTAGTAGCTCATTGGCAATTTTTTGTTTTTAGTTTTCTTCTATGGCTTCTTCACAGGCTGCACCGGGTACTGTTCTTATTACTGGGACTACTTCTGGGGTTGGTTTGTATGCGACCAAGGCTTTGGTCGAACTTGGTTGGCGTGTAATTACTGCAAATAGAAACCCCCTACGAGCAGAGGCTGCTGCTATTAAGGTTGGCCTTCCATCTGGACGTCCTAGACAGTTGCAGCATATAAGTATGGACCTTAGTGATTTGGATGATGTCCGATCTTCGACAAATGCATTGCTAGCTTCTCTGGATAAGCCTTTAGATGCTTTGGTCTGCAATGCAGCTGTTTATTTGCCAAGACTCAAAAAACCTCAGAGATCTGCACAAGGCTATGAAGTTTCAATGGCGACTAATCATTTCGGACACTTTTTGTTGATACATCTTTTGCTGGATAACCTCAGGGACTCGTCTCGACCAGTTTGGAGGGGAGCTTCGTGGGGAGAAGAGGGCGCAAGAGTTGTTATACTAGGAACTGTTACTGCTAACTATAAAGAACTTGGTGGAAAAATCCCGATTCCTGCTCCTGCTGATTTAGGGGATTTAGAAGGGTTTCAGCAGGGTTTTCGTTCTCCAATAAGTATGGCAAGTGGTAAGCGTTTTAAACCTGGTAAAGCCTATAAGGATAGTAAGCTTTGTAATATGATTACCACACAAGAATTGCATCGACGTTATAAGGATTCGCCAATTTTATTCAGCTCTTTATATCCAGGTTGTGTTGCCAATACAAAATTATTTAGAAATACACCAAAGCTTTTTCAAATTATTTTTCCTTGGTTTCAAAAATTAATTACAGGTGGTTTTGTTACTCAGGCTTTAGCAGGTAAGCGAGTGGCTCAAGTCGTGGCCGATTCGGAATTTGCCCTTTCTGGGGTTCATTGGAGTTGGGGAAATCGCCAAAAGAAAAATGGAAGACAATTCTCCCAGGAATTGTCTAACAGAGTGACTGATCCTCTCACTGCACGAAAGGTTTGGGATTTATCAATGAGGCTGGTTGGTTTAGGGTGATTCTAATTTAAGTTTTGGAATATTAAATTTTCGTTTTAGTCAAACCCTAGCAAGTCAAAGATTTCTCTATCTTTTAATGGTTCAGCTTCAAGGGCCTGAACACTTTCTGATAATTTTTTAGCAAGAGAAAGGTATTCATTCTGCACCTCAAGTACGTCTTCAGTAGGCTCCATTTCGAAAATAGTACATTTTTTAAGCCTTGACCTACGAATTGCATCTACATCACGAAAGTGGGCCATCGTTTTAAGGCCAGTTCGCTCATTAAATTTGTCTATTTGATCTGTTTCTGCTGACCTGTTGGCAACCACCCCACCTAGCCTGACTTTGTAGTTTTTGGCTTTAGCTTGGATTGCAGCAACAATCCTATTCATTGCGAAAATTGAATCAAAGTCATTTGCGGTAACTATTAGGCAGTAGTTGGCATGCTGTAAAGGGGCAGCGAAGCCACCGCAAACAACATCGCCAAGCACATCAAAGATAACTACATCAGTGTCTTCGAGAAGATGATGTTCTTTTAGAAGCTTGACGGTTTGTCCTGTGACGTAACCACCACAACCAGTTCCTGCAGGTGGCCCTCCACTCTCTACGCACATCACTCCGTTGAAACCTTGGAACATGAAGTCTTCGGGCCTCAATTCCTCGCTGTGAAAATCGACCTCCTCAAGAATGTCGATGACCGTTGGAACCATCTTGTGGGTAAGAGTAAAAGTGCTGTCGTGTTTTGGGTCACAGCCAATTTGGAGAACCTTCTTCCCGAGCTTGGAAAAAGCAGCTGAAAGATTAGAAGAAGTAGTTGACTTTCCTATTCCTCCTTTCCCATACACAGCTATTACTAAAGCTCCTTCTTGTATTTGAACTGAAGGGTCCTGGTGAACTTGAACACTTCCTTGTCCATCAGAGGGGCGATTAAGGGTTGACGTCATTAACTGATCTCTGCCATGTATACAGGTATATATATATTTAAGAGTGGAAAAAGACAGCCTGGAGATTGTTACTAATTTTCTAAATATTATTTCTTAATTTGCTTTCCTTTGGACATAAAACTGTTCTAGCAAATTCCGATAATTGAGTGTATCTACTCAGGTCTTTTTTTGATTTATTGCTAATGGTGGCTTGTCTTCTAGCCTTTGAAATGGGCTTTTGCGTCTAGCATTGTTTCGCTGTCGATCTTTCTGCAGCCTGCTTGCCGAGCATATTTTTCAGTATTTTTTCGGACTTTCCCACGTACAAAGAAAGGAATCTTCGAAAGTTCTTCTTTCCCTTCAGGAGTCCATATTGGTGAATCGAGATTCACAGATTCTGAAATAGCTTTATCTTCTTTTTGGGACTCTGTTAATGAGGAATTATCTGTTGCAGCTTTTCCTGCACCTAGATGGCCTAAGTGACTCTGATGACCATCTGTGAATTCGAAGTCATGGCGGAACATCCCAATTAAATGTTCTTCAAGGCCCATCATTAGTGGATGCACCCAGTCATCAAAAATGACATTCGAACCCTCCCAACCCATTTGGGGGCTGTATCTGGCAGGAACATCTTGAACATGCATGGGTGTACTTATGACTGCGCATGGAATACCCAATCGTTTTGCACAATGTCTTTCCATTTGAGTCCCTAGTACAAGCTCTGGAGCTGCTTCAGATATAGCTGACTCAACCTCCAGATAGTCGTTGCTAATGAGTGCTTTTAAGCCAATTGCTTCAGCGGCCTTTCTGACTGGCCTTGCCATTTCTCTGCTGTATGTTCCAAGACCTACAACTTCAAACCCAAGTTCTTGCTTCGCAATTCTAGCTGCAGCAATGGCATGAGTACCATCTCCAAAAATGAAAACCCTTTTTCCAGTGAGATAGTTAGAGTCGACAGATTGTGAATACCAAGTGAGTTTGGATTCATTATTCGCATTATTGGGCTTTAGAGGGAGATCTAGTAATTTGTGAATTTCGGTTAAAAAGTCTTTAGTAGCGCCAACGCCTATTGGGACTGTATGACTGAATGGCATTCCAAAATTTTTCTCTAGCCAGTTACAGGTTGACTCAGAAATCTCTGGATATAAGCAAACATTAATGTCTGATTTGGGTATTTCTAATAGATCAGCAGTTGTTGCACCTAAAGGCGCAACAACTGCAACATCTATGTCATGTTCGTTTAGCAGCTTTTTAATTTCTAAAATGTCATCCCGACAACGGAAGCCGAGTAAAGATGGGCCTAAAAGATTAACCTTTGGGTTTCTCTCTTCCTGCTTCCATGCTCTCGGATCATGTGTAGTTTGTCCGTCAACCTTGTCTTTAAGAAGTCCTCTTACTAACTGATAAAACGTTTCTGCTGCGCCCCAATTCTCTTTTTTGCTATAGGCAGGTAACTCTAAATTGATAATAGGGAGATCAAGCCCCATACCATGAGCAAGTGAGCCAGGTTGATCTTGGATGAGTTCGGCTGTGCAGCTTTCCCCTACTAGAAGGGCTTCTGGGTTGAAACGCTCTACGGCTTCGCGTATGTGGCCTTTTACTAGTTCTGCAGTGTCACCACCTAGGTCTCTTGCTTGAAAAGTTGTATATGTGACAGGAGGTCTTTCCCCTCGTCGTTCAATCATTGTGAACAGTAAATCCGCATAAGTATCCCCTTGAGGAGCATGCAATACATAGTGAATACCCTTCATTGAAGATGCAATACGCATTGCACCTACGTGAGGTGGCCCTTCATATGTCCAGAGAGTTAGTTCCATGAGTTAGGTATGCGCGAGGACTTTGTGTTCTAGTAGTTGCTGACGGTAAAGAGGCCTTGCAAATAGTTCTGCGAGGTCGGCGGCTTGATCTATTCCATGTATTGGGCTGAAGACAAGCTCTATCGACCATTTTGTCGAGACTCCTTTGGCTTCCAATGGATTCGCTAAACCCATCCCACAAACAACCAGATCGGGTTTTTCCGCATTTACGCGATCTAGCTGTTTCTCCACATGCTGGCCTTCTACAACACGGATGTTTGGAGGCAGAAGATCTAATTCTGCTTTCATCATTTCTCTATTTAGATATGGAGTTCCAACTTCAACTATCTCCATGCCACATTCGCGATGAAGGAAACGGGCCAATGGAATCTCCAGTTGGGATTCAGGCAGAAGAAAAAGTCTTTTGCCTGATAGCGCACTTTTGTAAGCTTCCAAAGCTTTTGTGGCTCTTGCAATTAAGGGCTCCAAAGTTGAATCGACGATCCCTTTGTCGATGTTGAAGGCTTTGGAAGCTTCTTGCATCCAAAGCCTGCTACCTTCTATCCCAAGTGGAAATGGAGCTAGCAGTATTTCCGCTCCTCTGTCTTTAAGAGCTTTTGCAGTATTGCTTAGATAAGGCTGGGCCAAAAGAACCTTGGTTCCCGGTCCGATTGATGGCAAATCACTTGATTTGCGAGGCGGAAGACTCGATACCTTTGAAATCCCTATTCGATTGAAAAGGGTTTTTAGTCGATCTTCAACGGAATTAGCAAGGGTTCCAACAATTAATAATTGACTCTCTTGGGGCTGGCTTGTTGGCATCAATGGGACCAGAGCACTTAAAGCACCATCTTCACCTTGTGTAAAGGTTGTCTCGATTCCACTCCCTGAGTAATTAAGAACTCTGACTTGACCTTCATATGCCTTGTTTAGTTGTTCAGCAACTCTTGCAAGATCTAGTTTGATCACCTCGCTAGGGCATGAACCAACAAGAAACAAAGTGCGAATCTCGGGACGTCTTTGAAGTAGATCTCTGACTACTCGAGTGAGCTCTTCATGCGCATCTGCAAGTCCTGCGAGGTCCTTTTCTTCAAGTATTGCTGTGCCAAACCTTGGTTCAGCAAAAATCATCACACCTGCAGCGCTTTGAATTAAATGTGCGCAGGTTCTTGAACCTACAACTAAAAAGAAAGCATCAGGCATTCGTCTATGCAGCCAGACGATTGATGTGAGACCACAGAAAACCTCTCTAGGCCCACTTTCTTTTAGCAGCGTTGTGCCGCTCATAATGAATCCTGGATCTTTTATTTAAATTGCTTGGATAAATAGCAAGTAGTTCCTAATAACGGAAACTCTTTGGGATTGAAGCCTGTTTTGTTGCTGGATGTATTAGTTCTCTGACAATTGAGATTATTTAGCGAGTTAGTCAATCATCAGGATTTGGAAAGTGATTCTAGAGATTTGTTTGTTCAATTACGCCAATGCGAGGAATCTTGATCAGAACGTAATAGCTTCCATACATTCCTGCTGATCCTTTTAGCGATTAAGCCTCCTCTTTGTGTTTTTGCAGACCCTGGGCGAGCGCCAAGAAGTTGTGTTACTTCTGCAGTGCTTAATGGAGCACCAGTTTCTATTGCTAAAGCCGTTAATTCAAGCTTTTGGCGAAGGAAAGTTAAATCAGCTTTCCCTCCATCCTCACTCTCTGACCAGCACCATTCAGTTAAACCATCTTTTGAAATTTTTTGCATTAGGCCTAGGCCAATCATTCCAAGAGCTTGCTCGACATTCAATTCGCTAGAGAGACTTGTTGTCTCTGAAGAATCTCTTTTGGAATCAGGCATAGTTTCCCCCTTTTACTTGAAGGTATCGACTCTTCTCGACGTTGCAAGTCCTATTGCAACCTCAAAAATTTTTGAGAAATGACAACTTGTCTAGTATTATCCGCGCTATGAACAGTTTCGCCAGCTTAGATATTCGGGAGCGGCGACACTCAGGAAGTCCGCTAATTACCGGAAGTGATGTTCAAGCCCATTCGTCCGGGGCTAGTTGTGTAATTACTACAGATTCAGAAACTGCTCGAGTAGCCCGACAGAACAGCAATGTTCAGCAAATTGAATTACGTACATATGTCTTTTTAGATTCTCTTCAGCCTCAGCTTGCTGCCTATATGGGAACGGTTAGCCAAGGTTTTCTGCCGATTCCTGGTGATGCATGTCTCTGGATGGAAGTTTCTCCAGGTATGGCAGTCCACCGAGTTACAGACATAGCTCTGAAGGCGAGCAATGTTCGTCTCGGCCAGATGATTGTTGAGAGAGCTTTTGGTTCTTTGGCTCTTTATCACCGTGACCAGAGCACTGTTTTGCATTCTGGAGATGTAGTGCTTGATGCAATTGGCAGTACGATTGATCGTCGAACTAAGCCGGAAGTTAGTTGGACCGAGGTGATTAGAGCGATCACTCCCGATCATGCAGTGTTGATAAACCGTCAGAACAGAAGAGGGTCAATGATTCAATCGGGAATGAGCATGTTTATTCTTGAAACAGAACCTGCTGGTTATGTTCTTTATGCAGCTAATGAAGCGGAGAAAGCCGCAAATATTACAGTCGTAGATGTCAAAGGTGTTGGTGCTTTTGGCCGATTAACTCTTGCAGGGAAAGAAGGAGATGTTGAAGAAGCCGCCGCCGCTGCCATGAGGGCTATTGATCAGATATAGCTTCAGAGGCGCTATAGGTTAAATTCTTTTCTTAGGAAGGGTGCAATGTTTCGTGCTGCTTTACCTCTACTACCTAGTTTGATTAGTTGCTCTTGACTTAATTCACCGTAGGTGCAATTTGCTTCTCTTACCCAAAAAATAGACTCGAATTCACCACCATCATATGCCGGTGCTTTCAGGAGCTCCCCCCAGCAAACTCCTTCGGCATCTTTTATGGGATTACCTTCTGGATTGCATAAGACCATTACGCTATGAAACCTTGCACTCCTATATGGGGTGTTGGCTAAAGCTAATAGGATTTTTTTGATTTTTTCTTCATTGGTATTTGCAAGTCTGGCTGAAAATATGCCTGGTTTACCACCAAGAGCATCGACTTCAAGGCCAGAGTCATCAGCAATAGTCCAGGTGTTTGTGACTTTTGATACTGCTTGGGCTTTTAGAAGAGCGTTCTCTAAATAAGTTGAACCAGTTTCCTCTATCTCAAGATCATTAGGTTTTAATTGCACTTCAATGGGAAGTGGACCAAGCATTGCCTTTATTTCTGCAACTTTTCTGGAATTACCACTGGCGATAGTAAGTAGCTTCCTGGTCACAACACAATCAATAATTTTCGGAACACTTGAAAGTCTTGCAGAGTATTTGGAGCTTTTTTGAATTGTTTGAGACAGGTTGGGTTGAACATTCCACCCCTTGGCAATGCCTAGGGCCTGTCTCGGACGTTAAAAATAATAGGATTTTTTCTTAATGGAATCGAATGTGCCGACTTGCAGACACAAAAACCAACAGCGCTTTAGATCAGTAAGGGCAAGGGTGATAAGTATGGCTTATCAGCGCCGTTAAATAAGGTAATCAGCTTTTGTCCGTTAATCGCTTGACTTATTGAGGCTGTACAGAGCATTGTTCATTGCGAACATTCCACCCCTTACTGAGTTAGGCAATGGCTAACGAAACAATGGGCATCGCTCTCGGCATGATCGAGACACGCGGCCTTGTACCAGCAATTGAAGCCGCTGACGCCATGACCAAGGCTGCCGAAGTGCGTCTTATCGGTCGTGAGTTTGTTGGTGGCGGTTACGTGACCGTATTAGTGCGTGGCGAAACTGGCGCTGTTAATGCAGCAGTTAGAGCAGGAGCTGACGCATGTGAACGCGTTGGAGACGGTCTAGTTGCAGCTCACATCATTGCGCGTCCTCATCGTGAGGTTGAGCCAGCTCTGGGTAATGGCAACTTCCTTGGTCAAAAGGACTGAGCTTTGATGCGGCTTTCCTAAAAAGGGAAACGGCAAAATCTCAAAAATCCTTACATCGACTTAAAGGAGTTATTCCATGAGCAAGAAGTATGACGCTGGCGTAAAGGAGTACAGAGACACCTACTGGACTCCCGACTACGTCCCCCTAGACACCGACCTTTTAGCCTGCTTTAAGTGCACTGGTCAAGAAGGTGTCCCTAGAGAAGAAGTCGCAGCTGCAGTAGCCGCTGAGTCTTCAACAGGAACTTGGTCCACTGTTTGGTCTGAGCTTCTGACCGATCTTGAATTTTACAAAGGTCGCTGTTACAGAATCGAAGATGTCCCTGGAGACAAGGAGTCCTTCTATGCATTTATTGCATACCCACTTGATCTTTTCGAGGAAGGCTCAATTACAAACGTACTTACTTCATTAGTTGGTAACGTTTTTGGCTTTAAAGCTCTGCGGCATCTTCGCCTTGAGGATATACGCTTTCCAATGGCGTTTATCAAGACATGCGGAGGCCCCCCTAATGGTATCCAAGTTGAACGTGACCGTTTGAATAAATACGGCCGCCCACTTCTTGGTTGCACTATTAAGCCAAAGCTTGGTCTTTCAGGCAAGAATTACGGTCGAGTGGTTTATGAGTGCCTTCGCGGTGGTCTGGACCTAACAAAAGATGATGAGAACATTAACTCCCAACCTTTCCAGCGTTGGAGAGAGCGTTTTGAGTTCGTTGCAGAAGCTGTAAAGCTAGCTCAGCAGGAGACTGGTGAAGTTAAGGGTCATTACCTTAATTGCACAGCAACTACTCCTGAAGAAATGTACGAGCGTGCCGAGTTCGCCAAAGAACTTGACATGCCAATCATCATGCATGACTACATCACTGGTGGTTTTACTGCAAACACTGGTTTAGCTAATTGGTGTCGTAAGAATGGCATGCTGCTTCATATTCACCGAGCAATGCATGCTGTTATTGACCGTCACCCTAAGCACGGTATTCATTTCCGTGTATTAGCAAAATGTTTGCGTCTTTCAGGCGGTGATCAGCTTCATACAGGAACAGTTGTTGGAAAATTGGAAGGTGATCGTCAGACCACCCTCGGATATATAGACAACCTCCGTGAGTCTTTTGTACCAGAAGATCGTTCACGGGGTAACTTCTTTGACCAAGATTGGGGCTCCATGCCTGGGGTCTTTGCAGTCGCATCAGGTGGTATTCACGTTTGGCATATGCCTGCGTTGCTTGCGATCTTTGGAGACGATTCTTGTCTTCAGTTTGGTGGCGGTACTCATGGACATCCATGGGGTTCTGCAGCTGGTGCAGCGGCTAATCGAGTTGCGCTCGAAGCTTGTGTTAAAGCCAGGAACGCCGGTAGAGAAATCGAAAAAGAAAGTCGCGACATCTTGATGGAAGCGGCTAAGCACAGTCCTGAGTTGGCTATTGCACTTGAGACCTGGAAGGAGATCAAGTTCGAATTCGACACAGTTGACAAGCTTGACGTTCAGCAATAGCGACAAGGAGGAGGCTTCTCGCCTCCTCCTCTAGTCAATTGCTTATTTCAGTAACCGATTCATTAATCGGTATTTATACATTCACACTCCCAGGTTCACCATGCCTTTCCAGAGCACAGTTGGTGACTACCAAACAGTCGCCACCCTGGAAACCTTCGGCTTCTTACCGCCGATGACCCAGGACGAAATCTACGATCAAATCGCTTACATCATTGCTCAGGGCTGGAGCCCTGTTATTGAGCACGTTCATCCCAGTGGTTCAATGCAGACCTATTGGTCTTATTGGAAGCTCCCTTTCTTTGGAGAGAAGGATTTGAATGTGGTCGTCAATGAGTTGGAAGCGTGTCATCGCGCATACCCCGATCATCATGTTCGGATCGTTGGCTATGACGCATATACCCAAAGTCAGGGTACCTGCTTTGTAGTTTTCGAAGGTCGTTAATTAGGGCTACCTGGTTTTATGGCCTCGAATTATTTTCCGAGGTCATAAAACTTCCCTTTGACACTAATAGTTTTTTCTTTATTTAAGACGTTTCTTTTGGGCGGACATGGCAAAACAATCCAGTCGAGAACTTGCACTTGAGCGCCGTAAGGCACTTAGTGAAACAGGAAAGAAGGCCGCTGAGTCAAGTGGTTCAGGTTCTGGTCGTGTTCGAACAGCTAATGATGCACGTGTGACAAGGACTGAGGAAGCAGTTTCTAGTCCAGTAGGAACTCTTTCGAAATCGTCTTCATCAAGCTTGAATTCCTCTTCATCCATTCCAGTTAAAACACATAAAGTCTCTTCAGTATCACGACCGATAAGAAAAGCCATTGTTAACCCTAGTCGCGATTTGGTTTTAGCTAGACGTGATGCTCTTTCTCGTCAGGGTAAAAAAGCTGATAAAAGTAAAGATCGTACAAGAGTAGACATTGCCAATAAATCCACAGAAACAGCTAAAGCAACTAATGAAACAAAATATTGCTGCGATGAATGCAAGGAAAGAGATTTTGATACTTCTAATTCATCATCATCTTTAACTAATTCAGCTAGCTCTCAAGAATTAGTTGTTAGGAATTCCTCTCGTCGCACGACTACAAAACGTCGAGCAATACAAAATTCTAGTCGTGCACTTGTACTGGCACGCCGTGAGGCTCAATCCAAACATGGGAAAACCGCAGGCAAGCAACCTACCTCTCCAGCTTCAGTGGCTCGTCAAGGTGATCCTGATTTGACGACTCGTGAAATTGCACAGAGAGTCCGTGAACTTAGAAGCAAAAGTGGAGCCACTGGGAAGCAGAGATCTTCTGTAGCTCGTCCTTGTGGTCCAAATAAAAATGGAGCCAAGAAGTCTGCTTCTGCAGATGCACATTGGAAGGTTGGAGAAAGTGAAACTATCTCTGGACAGTTAGTAACTGGTACTCAAGCTAATAGATCTATAAAGACTACTGGTAACGAATCAAGTACTTGTAGAGCTATAACTGGCACTCAATATCTTGGTTCGGAAGTTTTTGAAACTTTCTGTCAATCTCCGCCTGCCTCCAGTCAACCCTCAAAGGTTTCAGTTACTAATACCACCCATGGGAATATGGTGACTGGAAATGAAGTTGGCCGCTCTGAAAAAGTTACAGGGGACGAGCCAGGTACTTGTAAGTCTTTAACTGGGACAGAATATATTTCAGCAAATCAATCCCAATCATTCTGCGGCGGAGTAAAGCCATCTCCACGAAAAGTGGGTCAGAGCCTCACTCTTGATGGTAGAAAAGTTAGTGGAGTAATGGTAGGTCGATCTGAGAAGGTTACAGGTGATGAGGCTGGTTCAAATAAAGGTCTAACAGGCGATCAGTATTTAGGTTCTGATCCACTCCCTGAAGGTAGACCTGCAGAAAAGGTTGGCACTTTTAATACCCTTCGTGGAGCAGATGTAACAGGAACTAATGTTGCTCGTTCAGAATCTGTTACTGGTAATGAACCGGGTAGTTGTAAGCGTGTTACTGGAGACGAATATGTTGGCTTGCAGCAGTATCAGTCTTTCTGTGGAGAAAGACCTGAGCCTGAGGCGGCGAAGGTTGGATTAAGCCTTACTAATAGGTCTCAACCTGTTAGTGGCACACTTACAGGTCGCTCTAATCTTGTAACAGGAGATGAGCCAGGGACCTGCAAGGCTGTAACAGGTACTCCTTACGCTGGGATAGAACAAGCCTCACAAAGATGTAACACTAATTCTGTTGACGAAATACAACAGCGAACGCCTACAGGGTTTGGTACTCCTGGGGCTCGTATGACAGGTCTGCAGCCTGGTCTTGGTGGGGCCATGACAGGAGCACATAAAGGTGCTTGCGAACAATTGACGGGTACTCCATATGTCGGAGTAGACCAATTGGTTCAAGCCTGTGGCGAAAATGTCCTCTCTAGAAACAACGACTATCAGAGCTCTAAACAAGAAGGTGGTTATGGAAGTAGGTTCAGTGTCCAATCACCCGCTCAAGCTGCCAAAGCTCAGCGAGAAGAAGTCTCTGGAGTTACAGGAACTAGCTATGAAAACAGTTCTGCTATTACCGGTCCATTCGCTATGGCTCCTGAAAAGGTAACTGGGACTGAGCAATTTCGTTTTGATCGCATTAATCAGCGCCAATATCAGGCTGAACCAATTAAAGAAGATTTAGAGGCTCAGGAAGGTACACGACCTGGCTCGCGAATTACTGGAGAAGGACAATCTGCAGGTCTCAACATTACTGGCGATGATTGGGCTCGAGGCGAAAGGGTTACTGGAACAGAAGGTGCCTCTGCACGGCGCCGTAATCCCACCCGTCCAGGGGCAATGACTGCAATGCCTACTTCACAGGGTAAGAGAAATGAAGAACTCTCCAAACCAGATTTCTTAATTACAGGTGCCAGTGGTAATACACGTGATGGTCAACTTGTTACTTTCTCTGGTGGAGCGAGAGGTTAATTAACTAATGGCCTACCGTAACCTGGCCAAAAAAGCTGAGGGTGTCAAAGGACCAACGGCACCCAGGAAAAGGTATCCCCCAGCTTCACAGAGCCAACCATTTGATGCACAGCCTATAGGTTTAAGGTCTGGTATTCATCCTCTGACTGACGAAAAAACGAATAGATATTTACAGGCTTATGAATCCCAGGTAAAAGGCAAATTTGAAAAGATTGTACCCTTGCTTAGGGACATTTCCGCTCTTCAACATGAGCAGAATTTTGTTGAACGGGCTCAACAATTATCTAATGATGAGCTTGGTTTTGATTTGCCTAACCATGTCCTTGAACGAGCTTGGGTTACTCCCTTGGATATGCGAGCTCTTTTTGCTTGGTGTGTTTTTAGGTCTTATCAAGAGGCAAGTAATAGTTTCTTTGACTCGGATCCTTTAAAAGGAGCTGAAGGAAGTAGTCATGCAAAGCTATTTCAATCTTTTTTAAGTAAATGTGGTTTCCATCTGCTCGATGTAACTCCTTGCTCTGACGGACGTTTGGCTCACTCTATCGCTTACGTTTTGCGTATTCCATTTAGTGCAGTTCGACGTCGTTCTCATGCAGGTGCCTTGTTTGATGTTGAACAGACTGTGAATAGGTGGGTAAAAACAGAACATCAGCGTTATAGAGAGAGTTTTCCAAATTCTTCTTCGTCACCCACTCGTTACCTAAAGGTTGTCACTTATCACTTTAGTTCTATTGACCCTCATCATCAGGGTTGCGCGGCCCATGGAAGCGATGATGCTCTTGCAGCTGCTGAAGGACTTCAGCGTTTATTGGATTTTCGTAAGGCAATTGAAAATAGTTTCTGTTGCGGGGCTTCTGTAGATCTTCTTTTGATTGGACTTGATACTGATACTGATGCAATTCGGGTACATGTACCTTCTACAGATTCGACTATGAACCTTGACAGATGGGTTTGTGCTTCTGAAATCTACAAACAAACTCAATCAATGTCTGCAGAACGTGCCCTTGAAACAATCTCTAGGCAAGTACAGGAAAGCTCGCCTGGTCAGACTGATCCAGGAATGATTGAATTCATTACTCGACTAATTGCAAATAATATTTCTCAGATTGACTATGTACGTCAAAATCATGGAGGTTCTTATTCTGATGCGGGCCATGCTGAACATTTTATCGGAGTAGGAATTGGGTTTAAAGAAATTCATCTACGAAATCTCACTTATTTCTCTCATCTTGATACAGTTGAGGAAGGAGCGCCTGACCTGGACGTAGGTGTCAAAATCTTTAAAGGGCTAAATGTATCTCGTGATCTTCCTATACCGGTGGTTGTACGGTTTGACTATTCAGGAAGAGTTCCAGGAGCACGAGATCGAGCAATAGATGATTGTCGTAGAGTAAATGAGGCGATTTCAGTGCGTTATCGAGATTTGGTAGACGATGGATTGCTTCATACTTTTCTCACTGTACGTGATCGAGATGAAAAGTCCCCTGCAGAACCTGTAGGGTCATCACTCGATCCTTCAACTAAGGAGGCTCATTAAATGCTGATTTGTAAAGTTCTTAAGCCACTTGTTTCGACCAACAGGATCCCAGGGCTGGAGCATAAACACCTTCAGGTAGTGCTTGATGGGAGTACTCAAAAGGTTGCTGTTGATGCAGTGGGTTGCAAGCCCGATGATTGGGTGATTTGTGTTGGAAGCTCAGCTGCACGAGAGGCAGCTGGAAGCAAATCTTATCCAAGTGACTTGACCATTATTGGAATCATTGATTATTGGGACCCCGATTCACCTAATGGTTCACAAGGTAAAAGTTGATTTATGGAAATAATGCAAGTTATTGGACGGTTGGTCTGTACACAACGTGTATCTGGTATTAATCACATGCACTTGAGAATTATTCGAAATAGTAAAGGAAAGCTTCTAGTTGCAGTTGATCCTGTAGGGGCTAGAGAAGGTAATTGGGTTTTTACAGCGACTGGGACTGCTGCTCGTTTTGCTTGTCCTGATCCTTCTACTCAGACTGATTTAACCATTGAAGGGATTATTGATCATTGGACTCCTGATGGATAGGCGTTCTAGACGAACCACCTTCTTGAATCTTATTGGCTTAATTTCATGACAAATTCATCCTCTTCTTTTTCTGACAAGGCCTCCAGCCAAACAGTTGACGTTTCATTAGCTACAGCTAGCGCTGAATCCAGCACTAAAGAAACAAAAGCAATAGAAGGAAATAAATCAAACCTAACTAAGCAAAGATCTGCTGGTGCTCGATCTCCGCGGTCTTCAAGGCCTTCAGTTGGATCAGGACGAGGGGGTACTTCAAATACGATTCAATCGAATTCATTTGCAACCCCTAATGCTAGACAAGGGATTGCCTTAGGCATGATTGAGACAAGAGGGATGGTTCCTGCTATTGAAGCTGCTGATGCAATGACAAAAGCTGCTGAGGTTGTACTTGTGTCAAGAGAATTTGTTGGTGGTGGTTATGTCACAGTTATGGTTCGAGGTGAAACAGGAGCAGTGAATGCATCCATTCGTGCAGGTGCTGATGCTTGTGAGCGAGTTGGCGATGGTCTTGTTGCAGCACATATAATTGCTCGTCCTCATGTTGAAGTGGAGCCTGCGTTAAAGGTTTCAACCACTAAACGCCGTCTGTAAAAACTAAGATTTAGAAAATTCCTTGAAGAAAGTTTTGGTTTCTATTCTGGATTTGATTTAAGTTGTAATTCTGTATCTAATGGAGTTTGAATGGATAATTGGCAACAACGCAAACGGCCAGTTCGTCTTGAGAGACGTTTTGAGTTTGATAGTTATGACTCTACTAGGGACTTCTTGGATAAATTAGGTGAATTGAGTGAAACCTCAAAGAATTTCCCTGATATTAGTTTTGGTAAGACTTATGTAAACATCACTTTGCGCCCAAAGAATGATTGCGATGAGGCCGAGTTAACTGATAAAGATTATAATTTCGCTTCGGAAATCAATGGACTCCTCGATTGATCTTTCTGAATCTTTTGCTGATTCAGGGATTGAGCAGGTTCTTTCTGGCTTGGATTTAGATCTGGTTGGTCTTAATCCAGTTAAAACTAGAATTCAGGAGATTGCGGCTTTATTGTTGGTTGATAAGGCGAGGCATCAGCTAAATCTTCCGAGTACAGCGCCTGGTCTACATATGTCTTTCACAGGAGGACCTGGGACAGGAAAAACTACTGTAGCTGGAAGAATTTCGCAGATACTTCATAGATTAGGGTATTTAAGTAAGGGGCATATAGTCACCGTAACTAGGGATGATTTGGTTGGACAATATGTAGGTCATACAGCACCAAAGACAAGAGAAATGATTAAGAGGTCTAAAGGAGGAGTTCTGTTTATAGATGAGGCCTATTACTTATACAAACCAGGTAATGAAAGAGATTTTGGAGCCGAATCAATTGAGATTTTGCTGCAATGTATGGAGGAAAAAGATAGTGGTTTCGTAGTGATTTTTGCTGGCTACGGTGATCAAATGAATAATTTTTATAAATGCAACCCAGGTCTCTCTTCTAGGGTTTCACATCATATTGATTTCCCTGATTACAGCAACGATGAGTTAATGAAAATAGCACTCTTGTTCTTACAGAAACAAAACTATTGCTTCAGTAAAGGTGCCTATTCCTCTTTTCAGGAATATATAGATAGGCGTAGAGAATTACCTTTTTTTGCGAATGCACGCTCGATTAGAAATGCGCTCGACAGGGCCCGGTTAAGGCAGGCCAACCGACTTTTTTCTCGAAAAGGGGAATTGCTTTCTAGAGAAGAACTTATGACTATTGAATCCGTGGATGTGTTGGCGAGCAGGGTGTTTAAGGGAGAGATTGAAAGGGATTCTCCTGGTTCACCTTTAACGGAGCCTTGAGAGTTCAATAATGACCTTTGCTTTATGGGTTTGAGTTGTTCTTTTTAGCTTCCTCTTCCTCTAGGTCTCTTTTGATGAGAACCATTAGGTAAGAAGGGGCCTTGTATCTTCCAGGAAGACATCTGTTAAGGGTTTCTAAATGTCCCCAGCAGACTGTTCGTTGAATATCCTTACTGGTCCTGCCTTCTTGCAGAAGCCTCCTCAGGGCCTTGCAGTAGAGGGGATAGCCAGCCTCGAGTTCTCCAATGGTTAACTTGGCTGCACCCATGTTCCGTCGCAGTTCAAGACTTAATTTAGACAATCGTGTGCCCTTTAGATGGGTCTTGCTTATCAGAACGTTTCTTTTGGGAGCCCTGCGAGGTGATATTTGCTTATCAGAAAGGTTCTGAATGGCTTCTTTTAGGGTGCCCTTAGCCCAAAAAGGCTATGCATTCGATTTCAATATGAGCGTCTTTTGGCAAGGCAGAGACTTCCACGCATGCCCTTGCTGGACTTATTCCATTACCAAAAGCTTCTGCATAAATGGAGTTGACTTTGCTGAAATCATTCAGATTCGTTAGGTATATGGTTGTTTTAACGACCTGTGTTGTTTGAGCTCCTGCTGCCTTTAGGACCCCCAACAAATTCTTTATGACCTGACGTGTTTCAGTTTCAATATCACTTTCGGCGATCATTTCCCCTGTGGTGGGATTAAGGGCAATTTGTCCAGAACAAAATAACCATTCTCCTGCTATCACCGCCTGGTTGTATGGGCCCACTGGGGCGGGTGCTAGATCAGTTGAAACTGGTTTTGCAAATTTATTTGTCATTTGTTGGTTTGTTATCGATTTTATAATGGCAAGTAAAGGACTGATTTCCCTAAATGCTTTTACTCTTAATTACTTTAACTTTTCCAAATGTCTTTATGAGCTCTTAGCCGCGTAAAGTCTTCAATATTTTGGGCACGCAAAAATAGGTTTGTAGCCTTTTCTAGTTTGACATTGCTAGGTAAAGTTAAATTTCCGCTTTTACGAATTAATTTTACTTCTTGAAGTCTTTCTTTGATCTTGATGTCTTCTGGGTAAAGAGATGAAGCCCATAGGAGATTCTCTTCCGTGTATTCATGTGCACAATAGATTTGAGTGGTTTCAGGGAGATTACTTAAACGCTGTAAAGCTAAAAACATTTCTTCAGGGGACCCCTCAAAAATTCGCCCGCAACCACCGCCAAAGAGCGTGTCTCCGCAGAAAAGCACAGGAGGCATATTTAAGTTGCTGTTTTCTGGAAGAAAATAAGCTAAATGTTCTCTTGTGTGTCCCGGAACCTCTATTACGTTTACTTTGCAATCAAGAATAGAGATTTGATCTCCATCATTTACAGAAATGGTTTGGAATGGGATTCGATCATAATCATCAGCCGATGCAATTACTTCTGCCTCTGGCCATTGTTTTATTAGCTCCTTGGTTCCACCTATATGATCTGAATGGTGATGGGTTTGCAGAACTGCCATGAGAACGTAGTTACGTTCTTTCAGCCATTTCCTTACAGGACTTGCCACTGCAGGATCAATAACCACAGCTTTATCACCAATTGTCCAGACCCAAATGATGTTGTCTGTCAGAACGGGTAAGGCATTGATTGAGGCAGGACCTTCTTCGGCGAGAATCTCCAAAGTATGGTCTGACATTTTTCATCCAAACGTTTTCCTAATTAGTACATGATTACGGTCGCATTGGCTAAAGGTGCATTGCTTAAGGACTCGGTAGCGAGATTTGCAACTGCTGGGCTCGATTTTTCAGATGTTCTTGATCCTGACAATCGACAATTGATGGTGCCATCAAAATGTGGCAGTGCAAGGGCGCTTTTAGTCCGTAATGGCGATGTACCTGTTTACGTTGCTTATGGCCAGGCTCAGCTTGGAGTGGTCGGTTACGACGTCCTTAAGGAACATCAAATGCCCGTGGCACATTTAGTTGATCTAGGTTTTGGTGGGTGCCGAATGTCTGTGGCTGTAAAAGAAGAGAGTATCTATAAGTGCGCTGCTGATTTGCCCCCGCATTGCAGGATTGCAAGTAAATTCACGAATTGTGCTCGAGATTTCTTTGATTCACTAGATTTGCCCGTTGAGTTGGTTCATTTGACTGGGTCTGTAGAGCTAGGACCTATCACTGGAATTGCTGAGGCAATAGTTGATCTTGTCGCGACTGGGAGGACTCTCCGTGATAATGGACTGGTTTCTATTGAGGATTTGTTCCATTCCACAGCCCGGCTAGTTGGTCACCCTCTTTCTCTGCGCTTGGATAGAGGCTTGCTTCAAGAAGTTGTGGATTCAATGCGAACCTAGTTCTCGGAGCTTCTTAACATAGAGAGATGGCACTTTCTGATATTCAGCGAATAAAACGCTTAGGCCGATACCTTCAACGAGATCGAAAAAGAATTTTGATTATTTTGGCGATTTTGCTTCCTGTAGCAATTGCTGGTGCAATACAGCCTTTGTTGGTTGGACAGGCGATAAGTACTTTGCGTGGTGAGCAAGCTGCACCATGGATTCGGGATCTTCCAACTTCAGAAGCAATAAGGCTTTTGATATCTGTTTTATTTATCTCTGTAGTTTTAAGACTCCTTTTACAGGGTTATCAAACATTTCATATTCAGTCGGTTGGGCAAAGACTTACTGCGCGTATTCGTGATGATTTGTTTTCCCATTCGATGGCTTTATCTCTACGTTTTCATGAGCGAATGCCTGTGGGCAAGTTATTGACAAGGCTTACAAGTGATGTAGATGCATTGGCAGAAGTTTTTGGAAGCGGAGCAGTTGGCGTTCTCGCTGACTTGGTAAGTCTTTTGGTTATAGCAATAACTATGGTGCTAATTGATTGGCGACTTGGTTGTTTGTTGCTTTTCGCTCAAGTGCCTGTTGTTTGGATGATCCTTTGGTTACAGAGACGTTATAGGAAGGCTAATTATCGAGTAAGAGAAGAGCTTTCTCAGCTTAATGCTGATTTTCAAGAAAATCTTCAGGGCTTAGAGGTCGTACAAATGTTTCGAAGGGAAGTTGTAAATGGTAAGCATTTCTTTCGCACGGGATCTTCATATCGAAATGCTGTAAATGGAACAATTTTTTATGACAGTAGTATCTCAGCATTTATTGAATGGGTTGCTTTAGCTGCGGTTGCAATGGTCTTGTCAATTGGAGGATTACTTGTTTCAGCAGATGCCATAGGACTAGGAACTCTTGCGACTTTCATACTGTATGCACAACGACTATTTGAACCCTTACGCCAACTTGCGGAGAGATTTACACAAATACAAGGTGGTTTAACCGCTGTTGAAAGAATAGGGGAACTTTTGGAGCAGCCATTAGAAATAGAAGATGCTACTTCTGAGGACTTGAATAGAGATTGCAATCTTTTGATTGAGGAACCAGAAAGACAGGGAGAGATCATTTTCGAAAACGTTAGTTTTTTCTATAGACCAGATGAGATAATTATCAAAAATTTAAACTTTAAAGTTTCACCAGGAGAACATGTAGCGCTTGTTGGGCCTACTGGTTCCGGGAAAACAACCATAATAAGATTACTTTGTAGGCTATATGAGCCACAGACTGGGAGGATATTTTTAGATGGAAAAGATATTAGGTCTATTCCTTTAAAAGAACTCCGTGCAAAACTAGGTGTTGTTCTTCAAGATACTTTCTTATTCAGTGGGAACGTTGCAGACAACCTAAAGCTTGATTCTAATTTAGAAAATAAGGAATTAATGAGAATATGTATGGAGCTTGGATTGAATCCTCTTTTAAATAAATTACCCAATGGATTAGACACTCAATTAAGAGAGAGAGGTGGAAACCTTTCTTCTGGGGAGAGGCAATTGTTTTCGGTTGCAAGAGTTGCTATCCGCAATCCAAAAGTATTAATAATGGATGAAGCCACGGCTTTTATGGATCCTTCTACTGAAGCGACCCTTCAGAAGGATTTAGATCGTCTACTTGAAAGAAGAACTGCGCTTGTCATTGCTCATCGGCTAGCAACTGTTGAAGCTGCCGATAGAATTTTTGTCTTAAGGAGAGGGGAACTGGTTGAACAGGGAAGTCATCAAGAACTTCTTTTACAAGGTGGTCTTTATGCTCAATTGGCAGAGCTTCAAGAGAAGGGACTCGCAAAACTTTAGATTTTGAATTGGTTCCCTTTCCTCTTAAGGTCAGAAGAGGTAAGTAATTGAAAAATTAAAACGTGACTAGCTCTCGATCATTAAATTCTGTACTGATTGAGGAGCTATACGGACGAGGAGCTCGACTTTGTCCTTCCTGTGATGACGGGCTTACTTTGGTTTTTAGTCAATCGCGTCCTTTTGATTTGATTGAGCTTGAACAGTTATTGGCTTCAGTGGGTTGGAGTAGACGCCCTCAACGCCGGGTGAAAAGAGCATTGGAGAATAGTCTTTTAACTATTGGCTTGTGGAACCACAACACGAGAATTCCTCGCCTAGTAGGATTTGCTCGCTGTACAGGTGATGGTGTTCTTGAAGCGACGGTTTGGGATGTAGCTATCCACCCTATTTATCAGGGGTCTGGATTAGGTAAGGAACTTATGAAATATGTTCTAGAAATTCTTCGTAAAATGCGTACTAAAAGAGTGACCTTGTTTGCAGATCCAGGCGTTGTTGATTTCTATTTGCGTCAGGGTTGGGTTTTGGAACCTAAGGGATGCAGATGTGCATTTTGGTATGCAAATTGAAAGATTTAATCAAAGAGTTACATGCCTTGATGTTTTTAAGTTTCTTCTCTCAAGATTTTCCATAATACTTTTTATATAAGTTAGATATAGATTCTCCTTGCCTCCAATTTTTTCTAATCATAAAGTTCTTGTATGCATTAATAATTACACTTTTTTTCTCCCAGCGCCGACTATTTGTATATAAAGGGAAGTGAAGACTTTTGATTTTTATCTTGTTAGAGATGCGCTCTATTAATTCCAGGTCCTCTAATAACTCTAGTGGCTTAAATCCACCAATTGAGTTGTAAAGTGATTTTCTAATTAACAGCCCTTGATCTCCATAAGGTCGTTTTAGCCAATTGCTTCGGATGAAAACTAGAAGCTCCAATAATTTTATGTTTAGCCCTTTTTTGTTGACTCGGAATTCGAAGAATCTCACCTCAGGATCTTTCGTGTCACTGTTAATAGCTTCTTCAAGAATCTTGGGCCACCCTGAAGGAAGCCGGCTGTCAGCATGAAGGAAAAGAAGCCATTCCCCTGAAGAGATTGAGGCGCCAAGATGCAGTTGAAGCCCTCTATTTGCTTGTTCCACTTGCAGGGTCTTTGCACCTCCAATCTTTGCTATTAGGCAGGTTGCATCAGAACTCATACTATCGATTACTAATATTTCAAGAGGGATAGGCCATTTTTTTAGATCAGCAAGAAGTAACGGGAGAGTTTGGGCTTCATTCATTGTTGGGATGATGACGCTCAAGTGTGGGAGGGGTTTCATGCTCTCCATGGCAGAAGATCCTGTAAAGAGTCCAAATCGTTCTGGTGTTCAAGTAAAAATGTTAGCTTTCTTTTGTCTCGGGCTTTAGAGAGTGTTTGTTCTAATACTTGATTAGTGCCCCAAGATATTCCAGAAAATGGCCATGGCGGAATTGTTTTAGCAAGGTTTTCAGAAAGTCCTAAAAGCCAATAACCACCGTCAATTGCAGGACCAATTACTAAATCAGAGCTTTGTAAAGTTTCTATAGCCTTTAATAAGTCAGAGGGACAGAGGCTTGGTAGGTCCGTACCTATAAGGATAGTGGGTCTTCCTTTTGTTTTATCGCCCGAATGATTTTTTTGTGCAAGTATTACTTGCTTTCTCATTCGAACTCCTAGGGAGCCTTTCCCCTGGAGAGTTATTTCACTGAGTCCTTGACTCTGTCCCCAACGTTTTGCACATCTTGGACCTAAGCCCGATATGGATAGTTGCAGCTCTACTAGGCCTTCTTCGGCAAGGTCTTTGGCGATGGTCAGCGTGTGATTGATTAGTTTCTTTTGAATTCTGGCAGCACACCTTGTGCCAATATCTTTTGAAAGTCGGCTTTTACATCGGCCGGGAGCAGGCCATTTAGTCATCACTATCAATACAGGTTTATTTGTCATGGACTCCTCCCAAAGACCTTATTAGGTAACTCTTCGTTGCAGCTGAGGAGGAAAAGTTTTGGCATCCTGAACCTTGCTTTTTTGAAAAAAGGCAGTGGGAGAGAGGCCCTATTGGCATGATGTGAACCTTAGAAGTGTTTCGAAAGTGATTGTGAACTCAAATTAAGTGATGGACTATCGCCAGGAATTGCCTAGATTCCTAGACTCTTGGCAAGACATCTGGTGGCAAAGGGTGATGAGATATGGGGCAAGGTTCAGAAGGCCCTACAAAGTAATCTCAGTAAGCCCACCTTTGAGACGTGGATTAGGCCTGCTCGCTGTAGTGGATTTGAAAACGGCGAGTTGAAATTACTCGCTCCAAATAATTTTTCGAGTGATTGGCTTAGAAAGAATTATGTTCAGACTATTGAAGAGGTTGCTCGGGGTATTTGCGGCAGGGACATCAGAGTTACTGTCTTGGCAAGTCAAGATGGACAATCTCATAACGCATCAACTAACTCTTTGTCAGGAATGGGCGTTAATTCATCCCAGGCCAGACAAGTCTTAACTGAAGAACGGCTTAGTTCTACGCAGTCAATTATTAAGGGTCCTAAAAGGGTCATTCCTGCGTTGAACTTGCGATATGTTTTTAATCGTTTCGTTGTTGGACCAAACAGTCGAATGGCTCATGCGGCTGCCTTGGCAGTTGCGGAGTCTCCTGGTAGAGAATTTAATCCATTATTTATTTGCGGGGGCGTTGGGCTTGGTAAAACTCACTTAATGCAGGCCATAGGGCATTATCGACTTGAGATTGATCCAGAAGCAAAAGTTTCTTATGTCTCAACCGAGACGTTCACAAATGATTTGATAGTTGCTATTCGGAAGGATGGGATGCAGGCATTTAGGAATAGATATAGAGAGGCTGATTTGGTAATGGTAGACGATATTCAGTTTATTGAAGGCAAGGAATATACCCAGGAAGAGTTTTTCCATACTTTTAACGCTTTGCATGAGGCGGGAAAACAAATTGTTATTGCTAGTGATCGACCCCCAAGTCAGATTCCTCGACTCCAGGAAAGGTTGATCTCAAGATTCTCTATGGGCCTGATTGCTGATATTCAAGCTCCTGACTTGGAGACCCGAATGGCAATTTTGCAGAAAAAAGCTGAACAAGAGAGGATGCGACTCCCTCGTGACCTAATACATTTCATAGCAGGAAGGTTTACGTCAAATATTCGGGAGCTCGAAGGTGCTCTTACAAGAGCAGTCGCTTTTGCGTCAATAACCGGATTGCCTATGACGGTGGAATCAGTAGCTCCTATGCTTGATCCAAATGGTCAGGGTGTTGAAGTGACGCCCCAACAAGTTCTGGAAAAAGTATCAGAAGTTTTTGAGGTAACGCAAGAAGAGATGCGTAGTACTAGCAGAAGAAGACCTGTTAGCCAGGCTCGTCAGATTGGTATGTATTTGATGAGAAAGGGAACTGATTTAAGTTTGCCTCGCATAGGAGAAGCCTTTGGAGGTAAGGATCACACTACTGTTATGTATGCAATCGAACAAGTGGAAAAAAAATTATCTTCTGATCCTAAAATGGCTAGTCAGGTCCAGAGAATCAAGGACCTTCTTCAGATTGATTCTAGAAGTAAATCATGACTGCTAATTTTTTTCCATGTTCAATGACACCAATAAATTAGTAATCCTATGTTGAAATAGCCCTAAACTGCAGCATGTCTACTGCAAGTATTCAATCCTTTTCGAGAAAATTACTTGGGTTTTGATCCAAGCGATTTTTAGTTGGGATGGATGGACCTTTTGCTGGCCCATCCATAGCGGCAGTTCGTTCTAGTGCTTGGCGAAGTTTACGTGCTTCTAAAAGTGACATGTCTCTTGGGACAGAAATTCTATCGCGTAGATATCGCAATGCATGTGCAGTTCCCTTGCTTGGGGGAATGGAGGTTCCGAGGATCATTGAAGTCAATGCGGCTCTTAATGGTTGATCAAAGCGATGTAATCCAAGAGGGCTTAATTTTATTAGTTTATTTTTATGCTTGATGACTCTCATTAAGGCGATTTTTTCTGGCTGATTCTTTAAAGCATTAGTTTCTGGCTCCCAGGAAGTTTCCATCTTTCCTAGCCCAATTCCACTGTCGATAGATTCTGAGAAGTGTTGTTGAGTAGTATTAGAAGACGTCCAACATCCTCCCATTTGCGGGGGTAAGTCATGAGCATGGGTATGCATATCTCCCTGTGTGCCACGATAGGTATAGTGATTCTCTAGATTCCTGAACCAGTTGTCGAGCAATGGGTGCTGTTCTCTAAGATTGAAACCTTTGTAGTAAGCAAGTGAAGCATTCATCCTTTCTAAGAAAGGTATGAAAATAATGTCTACGGTTCCGGGTATATCGATATTTTGTTCATTTTGTTTGCTATCTAACCAAGGGCCACCATTATTTATAAGTTTATTCTCCAGTCTGTTTGCAAGAACACTAAAAGCCTCACTATATTTTTGTTCTTTTTTTAAGCTGAGTGAAGGAGTGCACAACCATTGACACCATGATCTAAAAAGTTGTCTTTCAAGATATCGTAACTCCGTTGTTGCCGGATGATTTAGTTGCCTTCCTAATGGGCCAAATGAATCTTCAAGAGCTTGGAGGATAAGATCACTTTCTGTGAAAAGCCTTTTGTCAATTTCTAATGCTGGAAGCATTCCCGATGGAACTTTGCGAAGATACCAATCCTCTTTCTTTCCATAGCACCTCATAGTTACTTTTTTTATTCGATATGGAATTTGTTTCCATTCCAGCCAAAGCCATACTTTTTGGCAGTATGGGCACCATGCATGATGATCTCGG
Organism: Prochlorococcus sp. AG-363-P19; assembly: GCA_003280055.1. Classification (GTDB taxonomy): domain Bacteria; phylum Cyanobacteriota; class Cyanobacteriia; order PCC-6307; family Cyanobiaceae; genus AG-363-P08. Next base: position 48,407 of record QCGG01000005.1, on the reverse strand, counting down.
TAGAGAGTAACTCTGATGTTTTTCTCAGATTTCCCAAATAGTCTTAGGGTAGAATGAGCATTTGTATTTCCATTCGTGCGCTCTTCTTTTGTCTCTTTGTAGGCAAGCTTTTCTAGCTCTTCCCATGAAAGCGCTTTGGAAGAAATCTCTGATGAACTCATTTAAAATTTGAAAAGGCTTTGTGATTTTTTAGAGGAAGCCAGCCTTGCTTGATCATTCCTTGTTGGATATTAATCAATCTCCCTGCGATTCCTGCAGTTGATATTGCTAATGCTTAACTAGAGACATTAAAGTAGCAATTGTTTTTGCCGCACAAGTAAAATAGGATTGCTTGAATAGATAACTTTTTGTTTTGGATCAACATTATGATTTAATTGTCCTTGGCGCTGGTTCTGGTGGGTTAGCGGCAGCTAAAAGGGCTGCAAGCTATGGAGCTAATGTTGCCATTGTTGAAGGCGATCGGGTTGGTGGAACCTGTGTGATTAGAGGATGTGTGCCTAAAAAACTTTTGGTCTATGGAGCTGCTTTCCGACAAAGCATTGAAGAAGGACCTTCTTTTGGGGTGACCTTCAAGGATGTTTCTTCTGATGTGGGTAAATTGTTCGACAATGTAAGGGAAGAAGTTGACCGGCTTAATGAATTACATAAAAAGATGTTAGAGAACTCTGGTGTTGATTTGTTTTCTGGATGGGGAAGTTTTCTTGGTCCAAATTCCATTTCAATTAAAGATTCTCTGGGAAATAAGAAGGTTATTTCTAGTAAAAATGTTTTAATTTCTGTAGGTGGCAGACCAGTTCGCCCATCAATACCTGGAGCAGACTTGGGATGGGTAAGTGATGATATGTTTATGCTTAAAGAACTCCCTGATCATGTAGTTGTTGTTGGAGCAGGGTTTATAGCTTGTGAATTTTCTTGCATCCTTAAAGGACTTGGTGTTCATGTATCACAATTGGTTCGAGGAGATACAATTTTGCGTGGTTTTGATCATGAGATAGTTTCTTTGTTGAAAGAAGAAATGATAAAAAAAGGAATTGATATGCTTTTTGGTAAATCTCCAACATCAATTCAAGGTAGACCTGGAGAGCTATCTCTTTTGACTGATGATCAATCTCCAATCTGTTGTGGAGGAGTTCTTTTTGCTACTGGACGCCGACCATTTATTAATGATTTGAAACTTCATCTTGCTGGAGTTAAAGAGGAGAATGGCCGTATTCTTGTGGATGAAAACCAAGCTACAAATGTAGAAGGGGTTTTTGCGATTGGAGATGTTACTGATAATATTAACCTTACACCTGTAGCTATAGATGAAGGTAGAGCATTTGCTGATAGCATTTATGGTAAAAACCCAAGAGTTGTAGATCATTCATTGGTGGCGAAAGCTGTTTTCAGTGACCCAGAGATAGCAAGTGTTGGATTAAGCGAAAAGGATGCAATAGATATTCATGGAGAATCAGGAATTACAACTTATGTTTCTGTATTTAAACCAATGTCCCAAGCTTTGCTTAAGCAGAAATGTCGCTGTATGTTGAAAATTGTTGTTGAGAATAAATCAGATCGAATTATTGGATGTCATATGGTTGGTGAGCATGCATCCGAGATCATTCAAATTGCCTCAATTTCTCTTGGGATGAATGCGACGAAGAATGATTTTGATAAGACAATGGCACTTCATCCAACAATTGCAGAGGAATTCGTTACGATGCGTTGATCAATTCAAATAATTGACAGGCTCCTTACTAGATAGAAGAAATCACCTTGGAGATCTTTGTCGTATTTTTTGTGAATTTAGATAATTCCAGTATGAAAGGGTTTGAAAAATAATTGTCAATAGTATTACTGGAAGTACCACGCATATTAACAATAATCGAAAATTGTCTTGCCATCCAGGGATTGTGTGAGGAAGGACTTGTTCGATTATGTAGAAAAGATATAAACCTAATAAAATGCCTCCTTCTAGCCTACTAATGAAACCTTTTGTCCAAAAAATTGGCATGCAGGCAAGCGATGTTAATACCATTACTGGTAAATCTCTATTTATTACTAATTGGTCTACATAAAGGCCGGTTTTTCCTGCAACTATAGCGCTGCAGCTCAGTACAAGAAGTTGGTTCAAAAGACTGCTCCCAATTACATTTCCGATTGCCAAGTCAGTTCGTCCTTTTAGAGCGGCAACTAATGATGTAATGAGCTCTGGCATAGATGTTCCTGCTGAAACGATTGTTAGTCCTATTACTGTTTCGCTGACTCCAAGCGAAGTCGCTAAGTCACTAGCTCCCCTGACTAGAAGGTTTGATCCAAGAGTTAAAAGAAGTATTCCACTTATCAATGCAAAAAATGCTTTAGACCAGTTTGTGTCACTGCTTCCAATCTTAATTTCCGGTTCTGCTTCCTCAATCTCTTCAGGCTCCTCTCGTGCTGTACGAATTTCCCATGCTGAGTTAATTATTAGAGCGATTAATAAAGCTGTTCCGGATTGCCAAGTTACATGACCAGTTGAAGACATCCCCCATACGGCTGCAGAAATAGCTATCAACAGAGGTACGTCCCTTCGGACTAGGCGACTTTCTACTTTTAATGGGATTACAAGTGCACTACTTCCTAAAACCACCATGACATTAAAAATGTTACTTCCAACGACGTTGCTTACAGCAAGTGCATCAGACCCCTTGATCACTGAGCTAACACTTACGAATAGTTCAGGAGCACTTGTTCCAAGGGAAACTACCGTTAGGCCTATTACCAGTTGGGGGATGCCAAGAATTAATGCTAGAGCTACGGCCCCCTGTACAAAGAACTCACCGCCACCAAATAATAAGCATATCCCTATCAGCACTTCTATTGCTGATAGGAGAAAGGCTGGCATAGTAATTTCTTGGCTTTTAGAATTCTGACTGTTTTGAAGGATATGTCCTTAGCTTTAAAATAATTAAAAGTGTTTGAATTAAATTTTCTATAGCAAGCCTTCTTTTTTTTAGCACAATAGAATACATAAGAGTTCATGAGTGTACCTTGACTTTATGTCTTAGGCTTTTACATCCTCCAAAGAGCAATGAGTATGGCCCTTGAAATTAAATTCTCTTGACCACTTCGCATGAAAAAATAGTTATTCGTCAACCTGATGATTGGCATGTCCACCTAAGGGATGGATCCCTTCTTGATGGTGTTGCTCTCAGTACGGCTAGAATTTTCCGGCGAGCAATTGTAATGCCTAATCTTCAGCCACCTATTATTAGTGTTGAGTCAGCAATTAAATATAGGAAAAGAATTCTTGACGCTCTTCCTAAGGGGGTTGATTTCATCCCTCTAATGACAGCGTACCTTACAGAGGATCTTTCTCCTGGCGTCTTAGAACGAGGTCATCGTGAGGGAGTCTTTACAGCGGCAAAGCTTTATCCAGCTAATTCTACAACTAATTCGTCGGAAGGTGTTAGGGATATAAGAGCAATTGACTCTTTGTTAGAGACGATGGAACGAATAGACATGCCACTTTTAATTCATGGTGAGGTAACTGATCCTGAAATTGATATTTTTGACCGAGAAGAGGTGTTCATTGATAAGTGCCTTTCGCCGTTGCTAACTAGGCATCCAGCTCTTCGAGTTGTTCTTGAGCACATTACGACTCTGCAAGCTGTGCAGTTTGTGGAGTCAAGTTCTGAGATGGTGGCGGCAACAATTACCCCTCATCATTTACATGTCAATCGAAATGCACTGTTTAAAGGAGGTTTGCGCAGCGATTTTTATTGTCTACCAGTAGCCAAAAGAGAACTTCACAGATTAGCTCTTCGTCAGGCTGCAACTAGTGGAAAAAAATGTTTCTTCCTTGGTACTGACTCTGCACCTCATAGACGTGTAGATAAAGAGAGTTCTTGTGGTTGTGCAGGTATTTTTAACGCAAAATTTGCATTGGAAAGTTATGCAGAAGTCTTTGATGATGAAGGAGCTCTTCACCATTTAGAAGCTTTTGCAAGTATTAATGGTCCATCTTTTTATGGAATGCCTCTTAATAACACTCCAATGACTTTGGTTCGAAGATCTCAGGTGGTTCCGCAAACCTTTCAAATCACAAGTGAACTGAATAGGAAGGAATATTTAGTGCCTTTTCATGCAGGAGAAACTTTGCAATGGTCTGTTGTATTGGATGAAAAAGACTCTAAAACCGTTTCTTAATAGGAGTTTTTGGCTCTTAGCTCTTAGTGCCTTTTCTAAACACTGCTTTGAACAAAAAAAATCTCATACTTGAAGATTTTACATGGGATTGATCAATTTGAGTGAAGCTTACTTGCGATGGGGGCAGGGGGACTTGAACCCCCACATCCGTTTCGGGACTAGCGATTTTAAGTCGCTTGCGTCTACCAATTCCGCCATGCCCCCAAGATAAGAAAGGCAAAAGACCTACTTCACATCTTAGATTCAGGATAGTTAAGATGATGCACATTGTGTCTGTTCAGTATTTGAATGGCCAAGTTTTGACAAATTCTTTTGTCGTTCTTGGTGCTTATGCATTCATTGGCATTCTTTATTTGGTTGTATTCCCACTATTTTTATATTTTTGGATGAATAGCCGATGGCACCATATGGGTAAGGTTGAGCGATTGGGCGTTTATGGGCTTGTATTTTTATTTTTTCCTGGGATGATTCTCTTTTCACCATTTTTGAATTTGCGTTTACAAGGTCAAGGAGAGGATTGAGGGAGTGACAAGAGCAACGGTTATTCAACTCGGTTTAGGTGTTTTTGCCTTAGGTGGGCTTGGTTATTTGGCCCTTAGGTTGATAGGCCTACAGGGTAGTTCTGCTGGGATCGTTTCCGAGGCAGTTTTAGTTTTGATAGTTATTGGGTGGACAGGCTCTTATCTCTTGCGTGTTGTAAGTGGAAGCATGACTTTTATGGAGCAACGCAGACGTTATCGCAAGGCATATGAAGAGTTTACGACTTCTGAACTTAAAGAAAGGTTTGACTCTTTGACTGATGATGAGAAGATTAAGCTGATGGAGGAGCTGGAAATTGATAAAAATGACAAGTAATGCATATATAGGTTTGTTTTTATTTTTATGATTCTTCTTTTGATATTTTTTTCTTGATTTATAGAGTTCTCAGGAGATCACATTGGCAGCACAATCGAAAATTTCTCAGGTCTTCGAAGGATTAGCGAGTCAAAAGCGAATCGCTCTAATGCCCTTTCTAATGGCAGGAGATCCAGATTTGAAAACCTCGGAAGATTTGCTTTTAAAGCTTGAAGAGGCAGGAGCAGATATGGTTGAGCTGGGTATACCCTATAGCGATCCTCTTGCTGATGGTCCTGTTATTCAAGAGGCTGCCTCTCGTGCACTTTCGTCGGGGACAACTCTCAAAGCTGTTTTGGAAATGTTGAGTGCTTTGAAAGGTAAGTTATCAATACCAATTATTCTTTTCACTTATACCAATCTTTTACTCACAATTGGGATGGAGGAATTTTGTAGCTCGGCATTTAATGCGGGTGTATCTGGATTGGTTGTCCCCGACTTACCTTTGGAAGAGGCTTTGCGTATTTCCCCTATTGCTTCATCTTATGGTCTTGATCTGATCTTGCTTGTTGCACCTACTACTCCACCTGAGAGGATGAAAAGAATCTCAGAAAACAGCAAAGGATTTACTTATTTGGTAAGTGTTACAGGTGTAACGGGCGAAAGAGCAGTAATGGAAGATCGAGTAGGTGGATTAGTTAAACAACTAAAGCAATCTTCTTCTTTGCCGGTAGCAGTAGGCTTTGGTATTTCAGGTCCTGATCAGATTAGCAAGGTGAAAACTTGGGGAGCTGACGGAGCAATTGTTGGGAGCGCACTTGTAAAAAGGATTGCACAAGCTTCTTCAGGGTTAGAAGCAAAGGAAGCAGCAGATTTCTGTAAACAGTTAAAAGATGCTGCTGGTTAATTTACAGCAATTCAGAAATCAACTTCCTTTTTAGTCTTTGAGACTGCAATGCAATAAAAATGTCCTACCTAGTAAGTTTAGGTAGGACAAGGTTCAATTTATTTTGTCTATGGTTTAGCGAGATATACGCTTGTTTCAGCTTTCTCCTTCTGGAATAAGTCTGAAGCCTTTACGACCCATTTTGATTTCAAAATTGTCACCAGGCTTCAAGTCAAGTAGAGCTGTATAAGCTTTACCGATCAAGAGGTTACCATTCCCTTGAACAGTTGCTGTGTAGCTCAACTTCCTTCCACCTTTGCCAACACCACCTGAAGCTTCAGAAGCAAGACTTACACCTTTAGCTTCAAGTAGAGCCTCATAGAAAGCAGTGAAGTTTAGACGTTCACCACCATTTTTCTTTGTGGATACATACCCACAAGCTTTAACTAGATCAGACTTACTTACATCACCAAGATCTTTGACTTTGGCGAGAAGTTCTTTACCAGTGAGCATGACTAATACAGGATCAACCTTAATAACATAGCACTAAGTTTATTAGTGGCAACTATTTAAAGGTAAATAATGAAAGCAATAGTAGTTTTTAAAATACAGATTCACCTCTGTGGTCACTCATGAGCATAGAGGACGAAAAGGAAGGGACTTTGAATCAAAGAGTTTTTCCCTTGACACTTAAAAAGCCCCGAAAATTCTCCAGGGCTTTGATCAGATAATTAAGCGGTTTGTGGATTACTTATTCCTGCCTTATGAGAGATCCTTTAGTCATCATTGTTATTACTACCTATAGCCACAAGTCTCAGCTGCTTAACGGCAAGCTTGATTCTAAATTTATCACCAGGCTTGAGGCCAATTAACGCTATCTATGTCTTGTCAGTTGATAGATTGCTATCCCTTCAATGGCCTCCACTTTACTTACCTTTCTTCCACCTTTGCTAATCCTACGCACGTTAGTTCGAAGAAGGTTTACAACCTTCTTTCTAAGAGGAACTCTGATAATTCATGGAAGTTGAGAGACCATGTGGCTCATTATTCAGGGCAGGAAGAAGAGCATGTGAACTTCTTAGAGCAGATTTTCCGCAAAACTAAGTTCCTCAGCCTCTTAGAAAAGGTAACTGCAATTATCATGATCAATTGATGAGAGAACTGTCAGAACTTAGAAAATCTTGCTCCATTTGTGCCATCATTTATACAGTTAGATTCTCATAGATTCCCTAGTGAGCTGTTATGGCAAGGTTTGTTCTTTGGGGTACTTATTGCGAAAATGCTCTTGAGAAGCGAACTCCTTTTCGAGAAGAACACCTCGATAGGCTTAGTAAGCTGAAGCAAGAAGGCATTCTGATCTCTTTAGGGCCAACTAAATGCAGTAGTTATGTTTTTGGCATATTTGAGGCTTCTACTATTGAGAGTGTCAGAGAAACTCTTGAGAAAGACGTTTATTGGCGTGAAGGGATTTGGACTTCTTTAGAAGTTTATCCTTGGGTCCAAGCATTTTGAGCTTGATTCCAAATCCATTCTGCGACCAACTTGGCACCATCTTCTCCTAAGTATTCTTCGTAACCTGACATAGTTCCTATACCTTCTTTGGCGATCCTGGCTATAGCCTCAGGGTTATCTAACCCCCTACGTTTTAAATCAGATAACTTCAGTGTTCGATTCCTTCGGATGATATTGCCACCATTTATATGGCAACCTGCACAATTTTCATTGAAGAGAACCTGCCCAGACTTAGCTGGTACTGCAAGAAGACTATTTGGCGTTACAAAGACTATGGCTATTAGAACAAGGCAGCCTAAAAAAGAAAGCAGATTGTGTTTTAGGAAGAGAGAGATGAAAGAAAAGTGTTTTAGACAAGATCTTCTAGTATTCTTCATTTTTTAAAGATGATTGGTTGATGGTGATCTGCAGGTAGAAGCAGATCGGTAAACAAATAAAACATACAAATTCTTGTCAGACCTGATTTGAGAGCAAAACTATAAACCCTTTAATTCATGAAGATGTTCTTTGAAGTAAGTCTTTGAAAATACAAACAAATTGAAGTAGGGCCTTTGTAATCATTTTTTTGTTGAAGGCAATTATGATTTTTTTGCAGTTCATTCATTTATTGCTTCCCTTGCCAATCTTTACGTATGTCCTGGGTTCATGCCTAGAGCCTTGGTAAGGGCTCTTTTTTAGTTCTGGCCCAGGGTTTATTTATCGTAATCATCTTGAATTTCCTGGAGGATTAGATCAAGTTGCCCGAATGGATCTGAATCCGATTCATTCTCTTTGATAGAAAATTCCTTCTCGCTTGTTTCCCACTCTTCTTCTATTTGACAAAGACGCTCTGCAACTTTAGTTAGACCACCCAACCTGTACTCACGCTCTAGGACTTCTAATAAAGCAGGCATTCTTGTTGACATGGCTTGCAGACTTTTGCTGAGATCTGCTTGTGTTTTACGTTGTTGTTTCAGCCACTCCTTTAGGAGGGCCTCAAACTCTTCATTGATTTCGGCAGTCCAGTTTGACATTGTCTATAAGGAGGTAGCCATTTGACAAGTTTTGTTCGGGTATTCCCCTATCTTGTAAAGGCTGTTCGCCTTTACAAGATAGGGATTACAGTTTTTTCTGCAATTAGATCATTGTTAAACTTAGACCCCACAACCACGTTTGCATAAGGTCAAAAGGCATTAAACAATGCGATAATTTCCTTGTAAAAATAGATCTTGCTTCAGAGGCAAGGCTTACAAAGCGTTGAAGACAGGGCCTAAATAATCAAGGAGGAGTGATTAACGCTTCGCTTCAGAGGACTCTTTAGATATCCCTTAATAAATGAATGGAAGACCGAAGAGAGTTTATTAACAGTTACTTAAGAAGAAATCTAAACCAGTCCAATTCTGTAGAAGATACTTTTTGTCATCTTCTCCTTTGTGAATTTGTTTGATTGCCATTTTAAAGTGAAGACTCTTGAAATTATCTATCTAGACAGAGGTTTCTATTAGTCCGCTTTGCATGCCAGTCTGGCGCAGCTTGCGTAGAGCTCGTTGTACAACTTGACGACAATATTCACGACTGCAGTTCATGTGTCTGGCAACCTCTGCAAGGGTCCTCCATTCGTTAGTGCCATCTAACCCAAACCTTAACTTGACAATAGTTCTTTCTTTTGGGGTCAGGTTGGATTTGTCGAGCAAGGTCCATACCGAATCACTTCTTTCTGATAACTCAGCAATCTCCATTGGTGGTGTTTGTTCGCTTGGAAGAATATCTACTAATTCCGAGGGATCTGCTTTTGATTTGACTACTCCTTGCAGGCTTACGGTGATACTTCTAAGTTCACACCCTAAAAGCTCTTCGATATCAGATAAGGGCATCTTCATGAATTTGGCGAGCTGATCAGCTGTGGGTGCTTGGCCATTGCGTTGCATTAGACGTGATTTGGCAGCTCTCAGCTTTGTCAGCTTCTCATTGACATTGACAGGAATTCTAATTGTTCTGCTTTGGGTCGAGAGAGCTCGGTTTAACCCTTGCCGAATCCACCAATATGCATAAGTTGAAAAGCGGTGTCCCCTAGTTGGATCATATTTTTCAACAGCTCGAGTTAGCCCAAGTGTCCCTTCTTGAATGAGATCAAGGAGCTCGAGTCCTTTACCTTGATATCGTTTAGCAAGATTTACCACTAGTCGTAAGTTGGCGGTGATCATATGGTTTTTTGCACGTTCCCCTAGGCGAATAGTGCGTTTCTCTTCATTGTTGTATTCACATTCAGGACCTTTACCTCCTGCCAATAAACAGCGGTTAGTTATTTTGACCATCGCTTGAACTTTTCTTCCCATTGTGAGCTCCTGCTCTGGAGTTAAAAGTTGGTGGCGGCCAATTTCGCTGAGATATGTACTTAAAGAACTAGTCATTGGTAACTTCTCTCTTTATTGAACTTAGGGCCAAAGTGTTAACTTGCAGATCTCGTAATAAAGAGTTCAGAATTCATATTTTTACCCTATTTCAGATTCTCATCAACATTGGATTATCTACAAGTCCTTTTTGTCACGTATTTCTGGAGAGATATTTTAAAAAAACCTTCTAGTAGCTAATCTTTCGTTAGTTTTTTGGGTTAAGCGCTTGTGGAAATGACTTTGACTTCTCAAGTCTTCAAGAGTGCTGGGGTGGCATATCTTCATTATTTAAGTTTTATGATCTGTTTTGGTGCTTTGGTCCTTGAGCGTAAACTTTTAAAAGTTTCCCCAACTCGTTTTGAAGCAATATCAATGGTTCTTACCGATATTGTTTATGGATTGGCAGGGTTATTGCTATTAGGAAGTGGTGTACTCCGAGTCTTATATTTTGGGCAAGGAAGCTTTTTTTACACTACTAACCCTTTGTTCTGGTGGAAAGTAGGTATTTTCCTTTTTGTTGGTGTATTGTCTCTATACCCAACGATTACATATATCCTTTGGGCAATTCCGCTAAGCCGAGGGGAATTGCCAAAGGTTTCTGAGAACTTAGTAAAGCGCTTAGGTTTTGCAATCAACATTGAACTTATTGGGTTTGCCTCAATTCCTTTCATGGCAACATTGATGGCTAGGGGTGTTGGTCTTAGCTAAGTCAGTTGAAAAGTTGAATTTGGATGGCTTGTAATCTTCAGGCTCTTTTCTTATATTTTATGGGTCTTTCAATGGTTATTATCTTCGAGGTGCATTTTTTCTGCTATCAAGAACTTTTAACACATCTCTCCATTTGACACCATGATGAGATAAAGCCACTTGAATGTGAAAAATCAGATCTGCAGTTTCATTTGCGATTGAATCTAGATTGTTGTCTTTGCATGCCATTACAAATTCCGCAGATTCCTCACCAATTTTCTTGAGGATCAAATTGTCTCCGCCTTTTAATAACTTGTTGGTATAGCTACCTTCTTCAGGGTTGATGGCTCTGTCTTCAATTACTTGGAAAAGTTCACTACAACCATCTGCTGGAGGCAAAAGAGATCTTGACGGTTGGTTGTTTAGGTTGCTTAAGGAATTAAAAAAGCAGCTTCTGGTTCCTGTATGACATGCGCCTGCCCCAATCTGCTCGATACTCAGCAGTAATACATCCGCATCACAGTCATAACGAATCCCTTTGAGGATTTGTTTGTTTCCACTTGTTTCCCCTTTATGCCACAGTTCGTTCCTAGAACGACTCCAGTAGTGAACTTCACCAGTCTCAATCGTAAGTGCTATAGAAACTTTGTTCATCCAAGCAACCATCAAAATTGCACCATCTAGCCAATCTTGAGTCACAGCAGGAATCAAACCTTTTTCGTTAAAACGAAGTTGGTCGATCAAATTAGTGTTCATTAGTGCCATTGGTTTTCATAATATGTGGAACTTTTCTTGTGGCCCTCTTTAACAGTTTGGATTTTTAATTTTGATGTCCTCCTCTTCCTTTGAATATAGTTGCAGCAAACATTTTGCTGACTACCCATGTTGTCATAGACAGTGGCGACATCCTGGTCATTGTCGTTTTGTCCATGGTTACAGTAGATCATTTACTTTCTGGTTTGCTGCGCAAGCTCTTGATGAATTTGGTTTTATTGTTGATTTTTCTAGTTTGAAACCTTTGGAGCAACGATTGCGACAAGAGTTTGATCATACTTTTTTGGCCAATTCAGATGACCCCTTGTTAGACAGTTGGAGGAAGCTTCATGAACAGGGAGCTTTAGATCTGCGAGTCATGAAGAATGTTGGAATGGAGTCCACCGCCAGGGTGGTATGGGAATGGGCAAATGATTTTTTGTTGAAAAATCAAGCTGGTAGAACTTGTTGCTGGAAGGTAGAGGCTCGTGAGAATGAAGTTAATGCAGCATGTTTTGAAAAAACACCTCCCTGGTTTGAGCGTAAAGTGAAAGTGCCAGATTGAACAATAAATCTCATGTAGAAGAGCATTGTTCGATCTATCAGTAATGCTCTATTGTTTTTCAAGGTAACTTGAAAAAGATGTTTCGTATTAATCGATTTCTAAACCTACAGGAGCTGATTTTTTTCAAACGCTTGTCAGTGGTTTTATTATTTCTGCTAACCGTTCAATTTTTTCCTATACCTGTAAATGCTCACCACCCTTTTGAAGGAACTGCGCAGTCGTTTACTTCCTTTCAAGGATTTGTTAGTGGAATAGCTCACCCTCTCTTAGGGTTAGATCACTTTATATTCTTGCTTTCAATTGGCATCGCGGGCTTTTGTTATGACCGGCGTTGGATATTGTCTTTGTTGGGAACAGGTCTGATTGGCTCATTATTGGGAGCTTCTTTCTCGCAGATCCCAGGAGCTGAAGTCTTAGTAGCAGTAAGCATAATTTTTTCAGCTTTTGTAGCGTTGGGCAAGTTGAACTTTCTTTATTTTTTTCCTTTTATATTTGCTCATGGTTATGTTCTTTCTGGAGTAATAGTTGGGGCCGAGTCGACTCCTTTATTGGCTTATGTGATCGGCTTATTATTTAGTGAAGCATTGCTAATTACAATTGGCCAAATTTTATTTAAGAATTTTTCAGAACGGAGGAATATTTTGGCTGGAATTCTTATGGGAGCAGGGATAGTTTTGACTTACGGTGTTTTTGTAGTGTGAGATTTAGCTGAATTTAAGTTTTCCTCTTTCTTCTCTTATCAGGATATTGTCGCCATTCCGATAATGTCCAGAAAGGATTGCTTTTGCAATAGGTGTTTCAAGTTCACGTTGGATGGCTCTTTTTATGGGCCGAGCCCCATAAATAGGGTCGTGCCCAACACTTGCCAACCAATCAACTGCTGAAGTGCTGACTTCTAAGGATAGTTTTCTGTCTTGAAGTCTTATTTTTAATAGATCAATTTGAAGGTCGACGATCTTTCGGAGCTGCTCTTCTGAGAGACTATGGAAGATAATAGTTTCATCTAACCTGTTAAGGAATTCAGGTTTGAATTTAACTCTTAAAGCTTCCTTTACTCTGCTTTCCATTTCTTGGTGGGAATTTCCCTTTTCACACAGCTCAATAATGGATTGACTACCAAGGTTACTTGTAAGTATTAAGATTGTATTTTTGAAATCAATAACTCGACCTTTGCTATCTGTAAGACGACCATCGTCAAGGATTTGGAGCATTATATTGAACAGGTCTTGATGAGCTTTTTCAACTTCATCAAAAAGAATTACAGAATATGGCCTTTTCCTTATTGCTTCTGTGAGTTGTCCACCACTCTCATAGCCAACATATCCTGGAGGCGCTCCAATGAGTCTACTTACTGAATGCTTTTCCATATACTCTGACATATCGATACGAACAATTGCATCTTCGTTGTCAAACAATTGCTCCGCCAATGCTTTGCATAGCTCTGTTTTTCCGACTCCTGTTGGGCCTAGAAACAAAAAGCTTGCTATAGGTTTATTTGGATCATTCATTCCTGTGCGAGATCTTTGAATAGCATCTGATACGGCCACGACAGCACTTGTTTGACCAATAACCCTTTTTTGCAGGTTGTCTTCCAACGAAAGAAGTTTTTCTAATTCAGATTGTATTAGCTTTGAAATAGGGATTCCAGTCCATTTAGCTATTACTTCTGCGATATCATTTTCGGTTACTTCTTCTTTGAGAAGTAATTTTTTCTGTGTTATATTTTCCATAGAAATTAGCTTTTCTTTTGATAAAAGCTCTTTCTGAAGTGTTCCAAGTATTCCATATTCTAATTCTGCTGCTTTATTAAGGTCGTAACTCCTTTTTGCTTGCTCAACTTGTAGTTGGACTTTTTCTATTTCCTCTTTAAGGTCGGAAAGTTCTTTTATGGCTTTTTGTTCACTTTGCCATTGTTCATGAAGGCTTTTCTGTTGCTCAGTTAGTTTAGAAAGATCACATTCAAGTTTGTTTAACCGTTCTTTACTTGCAGAATCAGATTCACGATGCAAAGAGTACTTCTCCATCTCGATTTGTAAGATCTTTCTGTCTATTTCATCTATCTCTTCTGGTTTAGAAGTTATCTCCATTTTTAATTTTGCAGCCGACTCGTCAATTAAATCAATTGCCTTGTCTGGGAGGTATCTATCAGTTATATAGCGTTGACTCAATAGTGCCGCTGCTACTAATGAATTGTCTGCTATTCGAACGCCATGATGTACTTCATAACGTTCCTTGAGTCCCCGAAGGATTGATATTGTGTCTTCAACAGTTGGTTCATTAACTAAGACTTGCTGAAACCTCCTTTCTAGAGCAGGGTCTTTCTCAATATGTTCTCGATGTTCATTAATGGTGGTAGCACCAATGCAGCGTAATTCGCCTCTTGCAAGCATTGGCTTTAGAAGATTACTAGCATCCATTGCTCCACCCGCTGCCCCTGCTCCTACTACGGTATGGATTTCATCGATAAAGAGGACAATTTGACCTTGAGAGGAAATTACTTCTTTAAGGACTGCTTTAAGGCGTTCTTCGAATTCGCCACGAAACTTTGCTCCAGCGATGAGAGCACCCATGTCTAGAGCTATTAATTGACGTTCTTGTAGGGCACTTGGAACATCTCCATTGACTATTCGTTGAGCCAGACCTTCAACAATTGCTGTTTTACCAACACCCGCTTCACCAATCAGTACGGGATTGTTTTTGGTACGCCGACTAAGGATCTGGATTGTTCTGCGAATTTCATCGTCTCTTCCTATTACAGGATCAAGTTTCCCTTCTCTTGCGGCTTCTGAAAGGTTTTTTCCGTATTTCTTGAGTGTCTCATAGGTCGCTTCTGGGTTTTGATCGACCACTTTTTGATCTCCTCGGATTTCATTAATTACATTGTTTATTTTGCTTGAGTCTCCTCCTGATTGTTGAATAAGTTGGCTACCGCAACGTGTGTCTTGCGTAAGGGCGATTAAGAGATGTTCGATTGATATAAATAAATCGCCAAATGCTTCTTTGCTTAAAATGGCTTTGTCAAGCAAATCGCTTAATGAATTTCCCAGATAAAGTTTCTCTGGGGAATTATTCATTTTTGGTTGCCTTGAAAGGTATTCTTCAAGCAGCTTTCTAAGGTTTGAAACTGAGATACCAGCTTTTTCTAAAACTCTAACCGCAAGGTCTTTTTGTGCGATTAGTGTAATAAATAGATGTTCTGTTTCGACGTTTTGATGTCTGTATTCCTTTGCTTTGGCCTGGGAATTGACAATCGCATCCCATGCTTTTTCCGTGAACGTTTCTTCTTTAGGTTTCATCTCCTCTCCTTAAGCGCTTATTAATTATGAATCTTCTCGTCAATATATTTTGAAGGGGAACCGGACTTATTTGTACTGATTCCTCTATAGGGTTCGGTAAATACTAGATTATAAAAGAATATTGTCTTTGAGATGGACATATATTGTTTGTTGAAAAGATTTGATATCGCTCATTTTTTAATTGGATTTATGTTGCTTTTGTTAAACCATTTCTCTACTTCGCTTGATTCTTCAGTAGTTTCTAAGTCTATTTGACTAATTAGAAATCCATTGTCTTTTGCTAATTGAATAAGGTCATTGTCGTCATGACAGGTTTGTATTTCCCTCCTCAGAGATGCGCTGTGCTCTAGAGAGTATAAAAAGTCAGCCAAGCCCTCTTTAGTCATCTAAGCAAATAATCTCTATTCATCCAATGCTCTAACAAAGTTTTGTCTAGTGCAATACCTATGTCATTTAATTCTTATTTGGAAAATTCTTAGTGTGGTCGCATTGAAAAAGGTCTATGTGCGTTTAAGACACATAGACCTTTTAAGGACTTTGTTTTTCTTGATGAAAGAAGAAGTTGATATTGACTAGTTGACTACAACCTTGCCAACCATTCCTGCTCCTCTGTGAGGTTCGCAATAGAACTCATAAGTACCTGCAGAAGAGAAGGTTTTTGTCCATGACTCGCCAGGAGCAAATGCAAGATCTGCATGGCTAAGTTCTTCGTGTCCGTCAAAAACAGCATTATGAGGGGCAAGTTTGTTGTTGACGAATTTCACGCTGTCTCCAGTACTGATGGTTATTGTGCTTGGGCTGAATGCAAGCATGCCATCATCTGTTCCAAGCTTTACCTCAACAGTCGATGCATTTGCTGGTGGAGCAATTAGTCCTAATACGAGCAAGAAGCCGAAGAATGCTGCTGCTATGGAGCGAACTATTGAAGTCATTTGACTATCCGAACTTTCTACATTCTAACTCCTCTTCCCCTTTGCTTGACTTTTTCTAGTCCAGATTGATGGAGAATTTCCTCTAAGTTACCAGCTTGGCTCTTGAATCCAAAGCGTTCTGGTGGGCTTATTGGAGAATGCGTAAAATGCCTTTGCTTGATACTGAAACGATCCCAGGCATTGATTTCTATTGGTAGAACTTTTACTAATGCTTTTATTAGCCACCCGCAAAGAGGTAGGCCTGGCGTGATCCGTACTCCGCGCCAAAGACATAGAGTTTTTACTGATTGATTTATTGTTATTGGTGGTTGGCCAAGGACTAGGCGTCTTAAGGAACCTTGGTTGTTTTCCGTGTTTCTTTTATGTGGTGTTGTAGCTAGATGGCCGCATACTGAAGCAATGTCTGCAGCGTGAATGAAGTGAAAACTTGATTCTGTCCTGAAAAATCTTGCTAGCCAAAGCCACCTAGCGGCTTCTTTTAGGCCCTCTGTTAGATAACTTGACGGGAAAGAGCTTTTTCCATCAATGCGCCCCCCGAAAACAAGTGTTGGAAATACCGCAACAATTTTTTCTGCTAATTGGTGGGTTTCTAGCTCTCTTAAGCATTCGGCTTTTGTTTGTATGTACTCAGTTCCGTATTCCAAAGCTTCTGGTAAAGGTTGAAGGTTTTTGTCAAGTATGCTTGCTGTAGAGAAGTAAATAAATTGCTCTAGAATGGTTGGATTGAGCAGGTTTAAAATTTCTTTCACTGCAACAACATTGACTTGTTTTGCTCTTTCTGGGTCACCCCACGCTGTTGCTGTATGAATAACTCTAGTTACTTGATTCAGATCTTTTTTGAATAAAGTGGCTTCTCTTAAATCACCAATGATTAATCGAATTCTTGGGTTTTGAGTTGAAAATGCGGTCAGCTTCTGGGGATCTCTAAGCCAAAGAAGTAAATCTGAGTTTGAATTCTGCAAGAGCCAGGCACAAATATACTGGCCGACGCAACCGCTAGCACCAGTAATAAGAATAAGTGATTTGCTCAAGTACCTGAACCTATTAGTTCTTTTACGGCTTTGCCTGTTTCGAAGAAAACTCTTGCATTCTCTTCAGGTGTACCTGGAAGTATCCCATGACCAAGATTAAGTATGTGAATACGTTCTTGTGCTTTTTTGACTGTGTCGATAATTCTTTCGCGAATAGCATCTGGGGTTCCGAAGAGTAAGCCAGGATCAACATTTCCTTGAACGCCTACATGTTTTGGTAGCCGAGCAATTCCTTCTGCTATGTCAACCGTCCAGTCGAGAGAAACAATATCTACACCGGTTTGGCCCATTCTTTCCAGAACACCTGCACTGCCAGAGATGTATAGGATCATTGGAGTGTTTGGATGAGTTTGTTTAACTAACTCAATAACCTTTCTCTGATAAGGCGCTGCAAATGTGTCGTAATCAGTTGGGCTTAACTGCCCTGCCCAGGAGTCAAACATTTGCACAACTTGTGCACCAGAGTTGATTTGATATCTCAAGTAAGAAGCTATGGACTCAGCAAAATGGTTGAGAAGCTTATGGAGTAGCTCAGGTTCCTGGAAGGCCATGGCTTTGATTACTGCGTAATTTTTGCTGCTTTTGCCTTCAACTACATAAGCGGCCAGGGTCCATGGGGCTCCTACAAACCCGAGAACAGTTGCCTGGTTTTTAACACTTTCTCTAAGACGATTAAGAACTTCACCAACAAAAGGCATCGATGCTTCGGGTTCTAAGTCTTGTAAAGAATTGACTTGGTGAATTGTCCTTATTGGCTCTTGAATTAGAGGACCTTTGCTTTCTACGATGTCGAAATTTATCCCCATTCCAGGAAGAGGGGTCAAAATGTCTGAGAAAAGAATGACTCCATCAGGCTTGAAGGCCTCAAAGGGTTGCATTGATATTTCATAGGAAAGATCAGGGTTTTCAGATCTCTCTCTGAAACTTGGATGTCTGTCACGAAGTTCTCTGTATACCTTCATGTATCTGCCAGCCTGTCTCATCATCCAAACAGGAGGGCGCTCCACCGACTCGCCTCGCGCGGCACGGAGTAAAAGAGGCAAGGAGTCGGACATTAAATGCTCTCAAAGACTAGTGATTAAGCCGAAAACCTACTTTAGGGAGTTCCCCTTTCAGTAATTATTGCAATGTAGTTGCGATGTTCGTCACATGTTTTTTGAACCTGGAGCGAAATCAATGGGTTTTTGACTGATGTTCAAATACTAAAACGCTAAGAGGAGGAAGACAGAGGTCTAGAGAATGTTCATAACCGTGGCAGTTTTCAATCTCTGTAACTTTTCCGCCCATATTTCCCCGGTTGCTTCCTCCATAAATAGCTCCGTCAGTGTTGAGGATTTCTTTGTAGAAGCCACTTTTAGGAACACCGATTTTGTATGAGGAGTGGGTTTGGGGAGTGAAGTTTCCAATAATTATTAACCATTTCCCAGAGTTTTTTTCTCTTCGCATGAAACTTATTACTGAATTTTGATTGTCTGAACAATCAATCCATTGAAACCCGTAAGGATCAAAATCATCTCTCCATAAGGCCGGTTCGGATTTATATAATTTATTGAGATCATCTACTAATAATTGAATACCTTTATGAGGTTCATAATTAAGTAAATTCCACTCCAGATCACCCCAAACATTCCACTCTGAACGTTGTCCAAACTCCATTCCCATAAATATTGTTTTTTTACCTGGGTGAGTCCACATATAAGCTAAAAGTGCTCTCGTATTCGCATATTTTTGCCAATCGTCACCTGGCATTTTGTGCAGGAGATGACTTTTCCCATGAACTACTTCATCATGACTCAAAGCGAGCATAAAATTCTCTGTATAGTTATACATTATTGAAAAGGTAATATTGTTTTGATGAAATTGCCTGAACCAAGGGTCATACTCAAAGTAATCCAGCATGTCGTGCATCCAGCCCATGTTCCATTTAAGATTAAATCCTAATCCGTCAAGATTGGTTGGTTGGGTAACCTTTGGCCATGTTGTTGATTCCTCGGCAATAGATAATGCCCCTGGAAAATGTTCAAAAAGAACGTGATTTGCTTGCTGAAGAAAGCGAACTGCTTCTGTGTTTTCTCTTCCCCCAGATTCGTTCGGAAGCCATTCACCCTCAGGTCTCAGATAGTCTCTATAGAGCATTGAAGCAACTGCATCTACTCGAATCCCATCAATATGAAATTGCTCAAACCAATAGATAAGGTTGGCTACTAAGAAATTTCTAACTTCGTTTCGACTGTAATTAAAAATTAGTGTTCCCCATTCTTTATGTTCTCCAATTCTTGAGTCTGAATGTTCATAAAGATGAGTGCCATCAAAAAATGCCAGGCCATTCTCATCTTTTGGAAAATGCCCTGGTACCCAGTCGAGGATTACTCCAATATCTTCTTGGTGGCAACGGTCGATAAAATTTCTAAATTCATCTGGTGTTCCATATCGGCTTGTTGGCGCATACCACCCAGTTACTTGATAACCCCACGAGCCATCAAAAGGGTGCTCAGAGATTGGCATAAGTTCAATATGTGTAAAGCCTCTTTCTTTGACATATGGGATTAGCTTCTCAGACAATTCTTTATAAGTAAGGAGTCGAGCATGAGGCTTCATGTCTGCAGCAGGCACAGGTTCTCGGACTTGCCCACTATCAGGTTCTATGAACGGATTCTCATTTGATTCATGCATCCAACTTCCCAGATGCATTTCATAAACTGAAATTGGTTGATCTATTGGATTGCGTTTGTCTCTATTAGAAATCCATTGTTTGTCGCCCCATTTGTAGTTATCGAGTTTTGAGATTATTGAGCTTTTTTCTGGGCGTACTTCGTGGAAAAACCCATAAGGGTCAGATTTTTCATAGCAATGACCTTCGCTTGTTCTGATTTCGTATTTATATAGATCATTCTCTTGCATGCCAGGTATAAATAGCTCCCAAATTCCACCATCGCGTTTTTGCATTGGGTGATGCCTACCATCCCAGGAATTTAAATCGCCTAATAAGCCGATACTTGCAGCGTTTGGAGCCCACAAACAGAAAAAAGTTCCAGTGACTCCATTCAGTTCCACTAAGTGAGCACCCATTTTGCGCCAAATATGGTGATGATTACCTTCGGCAAAAAGGTGCCTGTCTATTTCGCCCATCCATTCGTTACGAAAGGCCCAGGGATCATGTTGTTTATGTGTTACCCCTCCTCTATTAACTTCCACTTCATAATTGGTCCCGGGATCCTTAGGGAGTACTTTCTCAAAGATCCAAGGGTGATTTGGATTTTTCATCAGAGTGCTTTTGCCTTCAAAAATTAGTTTGACTTCTGAGGCTTCAGGCATCCATATGCGAATAATCCAGTTTTGCTCTAGGCGTTGAGGACCTAGAACCTTGTAGGGATCGTCATGGCGACAATTGGCCATGCGATGACCTTCTTCTGTTATCCAGTCGAAGACAAAACTGGTACTCATTGGGCCTATGGACATGAACTTGTGAGCTTAATGGGGAGGGTTAATGATTTATGTGCATTTGGGGATTTACTTGTCAGATTAGTTGGGTTGAAATTTTTTCAGATTCTTAATGAGTGTTGGCTTTTCAGATTTCCTTAGGAGATGAATGGAAAGAATTGAAGTTTTGAGTCTTGTAAATCAAGGCTAAGGGTGGTAGGGGGACTTGATAAGTCTGAAGCTCCAAATGGTTTTGCAGAACCGCCACAATTCACTCCAATGGCTGGCCATGCAGAGGGAGCAATTGAAACTCTGAGTTTTTGACCAATAAACAAGTCCGCTCTTAATGGCTGAAGAAAGATTTGGTAAATTGAATTTTCTAAGGCTTCTGGACCATTAACTCTTAAATAGCCAGTAGAAAGTTGTGTGACTCGTTGCTTTATTTGGTCAACTATTGAGAGCGCTATGCATAGGTCGAATCCTGGTTGGTCGGCATGCGCTTTGATTTTTAGAGAAGGTATACCTTCTAAAGAAAGCTTTTCAGATAATTCTTTACTTGTAAATTTGGCAACATCCCTACGAAGATCTATTTTTTGTCTGTCGACTATTCCAGGGGATTCAGCTAAATGCCCTCCTTTGGCAGGCACAGGCCTCCATGGATCATGAACTAGGACTGCACTGCCTTTCCCTTGCTCACCGGAAAAAAGGATGCCCTCGTGTTCAGTAGCACAGGCAAGCCCATTACTTAAAAGTCCCCATTCTAACTTGGATGATTTGGAGAGCTCTCTTAGATTTTCTGGTGCTTCCCATTCTTTTGTTGTTATGTTCCAGATTTTGTGTAAACAAGCTGAATTGTGATTGTCAAAATTATTTTTTAGATGTTTATTAAAGAATTGTAGTTGTAGTTGATTAGTCCCTTCCCACCATTCAAGATGAGTTGCTGGACCAATATGAAGTTCTGGCTTTCCACCAGCAATATTTGAAAGTTGATATAAATCAAGAATCCCCTTCAAATGAGGATCCCACCAGCCTCCAATTAATAACATTGGTTTTTGAAGCCAGCTATTTAAAGGCTTGTGCTTTTTCCAGCAAGTGTTTGGGTTATTGCTCTGTAATAGCCATTTTAGGGACATTCCTTTTGGGTCGTAAGTTCGAAGAATTTCCTCACCGTCTGTTAAATATGTCCCATCTTTTAGTGCCTTTCTAATTGTCAGCCAAGCAGATTTATTTTGTTTTCGTTTTGCTTGGAGAGCGGCTAATTGGAGCCCCCAGGTAATACCTAAATGCCACCAATATGCTCCTCCTTCGCAGCTCCAGTGTTCTCCTTCATCTAAACCCGTCATTGCAGGTGCAAGGCAATCTGGAGGCAGGATATCTTCAGTAGCTAATAATTGTGTGAAACCTTGGTATGAGAAACCAAACGTTCCTAATTTTCCATTGCATTCAGGTAAAGACCTTGCCCAGGAATGAGTTTGGGTTGTGTCTAAAGATTCTTGATCAAAGCCATTGAAATTGCCTTCTGAGTCTCCTTGGCCCCGAACATCTTGCACTATTACTAAATAACCATGGCCAGCCCACCATTCTGGATGGGCATAAGTAACTGTGGAAGCAATTACTCTTCCATAAGGCTGTCGCATTAACAATGCAGGCCATGGACCTCCTTTGTCAGGGTGCCAGCATCTTGCTATTAAACTGACTCCGTCATTCATGACCAGAGAGGTATCTCTATAGGTAATTGAGCCAGGTTGGAACTTTTCCTTAGCGCACATCTGGGCAGTTCAGTCCAATAACGTAAGTAGATAGGATGTCTGCATCTCTTTGGCTTAAATTTCTTTTCCGTGCAACATTGTTGATTGCGATATCAGAATTGGAAGAAATACCTTTTTTATTTAGAGCTCTAAATTCGTTGCATAGTTCAATAGCCTCCTGAGGGTTTCCTTTTACGCTTTCTAGAAGACTTGACTGTGCATTAATAGGTTTGATATTTGTCAAGGCAAAAAACATCAACGGAGGCAAATATTTAATTGGACGGTAATTTCCCCACATATGCGTAAAAGAGTCTGTGGACCAAGTCGATTTCGTAATAATAGGTCAGTTGAGTGTTTGTTTGAATTTAGCTCGTTGAATCCATTCATGTGCTTTAACAAGATCAACTGAGCTGGGAAATTCGCTATTCAGTTGTCTTTGTAGGCGACCTGTTTGATTAACTATTTCCTGTGGCGAACTTTTAACGAGAGATGAGATTGATGAAATGCCTGAGTGCATGAGTAATGCTGCTTCGTGTGGTTCTATACCCAGTTCGCAAACAAGAATTGCTATTCCACGAATCCTTAATAAATTTCTCTTAGAGGAGTGCCCTTTTTTTATTAACAGGAGAATTTCAGAATCATTTAGGTTTTTTAGATCTTCCCAAGTGGTTATTCCAGCAGCCTGGAGATTCTTTTTTTCATTCGCAAAGTTTTTTGATAATTGGTTTATAGGACTTTTATCCTTCATTAGGTTCAATAATTTCATTAGGTTCAATAATTTCATTAGGTTCAATAATTTCATTAGGCTCAATAATCTCATTAGTTTTTATAGCTACTGTGGTAGTGGTTTTTGTTTTGATGTCTCGAATGACTTCTCCGAGTATTTTGGGCTCACTGACTCCTTCCCCATTCGATATAACTTGTCTTATTCTTATATTAATTGGCCCTCCATTACGACCACCACCACTGAGATTCTCCGCTAGTTGTAGTAATGTTGGCTGCACTGATTCCTCTGGGAAATTCATATCTGCTTGAGCCACGACAAGGTTGTCTCCATTGTCGAAGACAATCGGGGGATGCAAAGCACCTTCTATTGTTACTGGAGGGGTATAGCTAATACCAAATGCCCAAGAACTTCCTGCTAAAAGTAGTGTAAAGGCTAAGACTCCTACTATTCGAAAGCTTTGTTTCCATTTGATCAAGAAAGAGATCAAGGCGAGAATAAATAGAGCAAGTGATGACCAAAGAAGCCATTTGGTACTTAACTGAAGAAGCTCTGGAAGGTTCATGGGCTGGTGAAGAATGGATTAAGTCTTTATAGTTCAACTACTCCCTGAAAGATTAAAGCTAAATCATGGGAGCAAAGATTAGAGCGGTTGCAAAGAAGCGATGGAAGATTTTAGGGGCATTTACTTCCCTTCTTGCTTTTGGTGGATGTTCGTGGTTTCTTGCTGACAGGGTAGTCTCATCGAGCCTTGAGGAGCTTCGACCTGGTCTTGAGGAGCAACTTTCAAAACCCTTAGGCCATCCTTTGAAGATTGGTCCATATCGTGGTTTAAGACTTTGGGGATTGGCGATAGGTGAAACAGAGATTCTCGAAAGTTCTCTTGATGGCTCAACGGCTAGGTTTTCAGGAGGACGTATTGAGTTTGCTCCCTTGGCAAGCTTTTTGCATTGGAGACCAGTTGTTGATATCAAGTTAAATGGCGCAATTTTTAGACTTCGTCGCAATGAGGATGGTTTTTATTGGGTACCTGGTCAGATAGACGGTGCCTCTTCCCCTCCAGTTGATTTTCGCTTAAGTCTTTCTAATCCAGCCACAGTGTTTTTGGAGCCTTCAAATTTAAAACTAGTTGCTAGTGGTAGGGGCCAAGTTCACTTTCGAATAAGAAGAGTAGGCGGAGGACTCAGATTACATTTTCCTGATGACGGAAGTTTGTTTTTGCAAGGTCAAGGGAGTTGGGATGGGGCTGATTTAGTAGCGAAAACTCGCCTGAAGAATGTAAATCTTCAATCTTTACAAGAATTACTTGGTCCTATCCATTTAGCTTCAAAGGGTCAGCTAAATGGGGATTTTGGACTAAGGCTGAATAGGGGTCGTGTTCGTTGTGATGGTGGGTTGAGCCTTTCTGGACTCAAGATCAAAACTTCTAATTTGAGCCAATCTTTATCATCTCCTCAAACGAGTTTTAGTTGCGGAAAGGATCGAATCTATTTTCATAGGAGCACTTGGGAATATGGAAAATTCGTTGGAAACTTTGGCGGTGATTTTCTTTTTAACTCTCCCAAAAATTCTTTTCAGGGCAGATCTGGATTTCTTCGAATTAATTACTTTGGAGGAGAAGATCAGAAGTTTAAAGTTGGCTTGCCTTTAGCTTTTGATCGTGAAGGCGTTGAAGTGGGAGAAGTCAAGGCTGTCCTAGCTTTGAAATCTGTGCCATTGGCAGAATTTAGTGAGCTAATAGGAGCTCGTGTTGGAGGGAGGCTTTCAGTTTCGGGTGAAGTTATTGGGCCGCTAAAAGCTCTTAGGCCAAATCTTGCGATTCAAGTAGTGAACCCTGAAGTTAGTTCTATTCGACTTCAGGAAGATTGGAAGGGTGATCTTGTTGAGAGCAAGAGAGGAGGTGCTTTATTGAAAATGACTCCTGTTGGAGATGTAATTCCTGCTGAATTGACAGCGAACTTTCTGCCAGATTGGCGTTTAGATCGAATGAATTTCAAGCGTTCCGATGGTTCTTTATCATTAACCCATGATTTAGAAATAGGTAATTATTTTTGGCAAGCGCATCGTTTGAAATTAGATGGTGTCGAGTTTGCGTTGCCTCCCGATAGACGGTTTGAAAGGGTTTTTGGAAGATTAAGTGGAGATGGGATTTTTAATCTTCAAAATCAATCTGTAGAAGGAAATGTTCGCTTTAGTTATCCAAGGACTATGGGACTCCAGCTTCGAGAAGCTGTTCTAGAAGGGAATATTGTTAATGGTGTTTATTCGCTAGAAGGAGACTTGTTCCCTCCTGACATTGGTGAAATTGCATTGCAAGCTTCAGGCAGATTAGGTGGTGGTTTACATGCTCAGGCCAGAGCTCGCAGAGTAAGCGCACGCTGGCTCACTCTTAGTGCCCTTCAATTACCAAAAATAAATTTAAAATCATTTCCTCCAACTGGTGGAGCGGAAGAACTAGGGACTCTTTTGACAAAATCATATGGAAGTTCTGTTGATGGCCAATTAAAGGGACTCTCTGCAGCAAAAATATTTTTGAAAGAATTAGAAGAATCAACCAAAAGAAAATTTATTAACCCACAGGATCTTCGAGGTGAGTTGGATGCAGATTTTGATTTGAAAGGAGCTGATTTATCAGAATTAAATCTTTCTCTTGAGATTAGAGGTTATTTATGGGCAGATGGCCAGAACCCAGTCTATTTAAAAAATAAAGGGCCATTTATTGCAACAATAAATGGCCCTTTAAAAGGTGGTGAGGGTAACTTTTCTCTTGTTAACATTCCATTTTCTTTATTGTCTTTAGTCTCTCCTGTTCCTAGTGGCTTAAATGGGGGAGTTGGATTGTCTGGAAAATATCGAAAGAAGGAAGATGATATAGAATTTATTGGTGAGTTTACTCTTCATAATGCAAAACTATTTGATAATTTGCTAATTCTTGAACTCGGTGAAGTTTCTTTTTCTAAATCTGTGTTGGACTTAAATGTCTCTCTACGTAGTTCCTTTTCAGAAGAACCAGTTAATTTAAAAGGCCAGATCCCCATAAATGCATTGTCGCCAATTAACTTGAGAGTTGAATCACACGGGGATGGTCTTAATTTTCTTGATGGTTTAAGTAATGGTTCTGCTGTTTGGAAATCTGGCGAATCACATTTAAAAATCTTGATTAGTGGTAATTTTAATAATCCAAAGGCTAATGGATACTTAGTTATAGAAAATGGCGAATTTATTTACAATAATCAATTAATTACAGATTTAACTACATCTATGATTTTTGATTTTAATAGATTAGAATTTCAGAACTTTGAAGCTAAATTAGGACCTAAAGGTCTTATTTCTGGCAAGGGTGCAATAGCATTATTTAATCCTTCTATTGAACGCCAACCGTTAGAGTTAAATATGAATCAAGTTCGATTGGCTTTACAAATAGCCGATGTTGAACTTTCAGGTAATCTCATACTAACTAGATCTTTAATTAAACCAACCTTTGGTGGTGAACTGACAATCGAAAAGGGGTTTATATCTCCAGGTAAAACTAAATTAGTTGGCACTTCATCTGCGAAAGTTGATACGATTAATTCGAGTAACTCTGAAGATTCTGACTTGTCTGAAGAGGAACCCACTTACTATTCTAAATTCCTTGAGGAGCAAAGATGGGATTTTGAGGAACCTTTGGTTTTGCTTGGACGTGATGTTGAACCTACTGCAAGTAAATTATTAAGATCTAGTATTCCAAATGTCTCATCTGTAAGCTTTGATAATTTGCGGTTGCGCTTGGGTCCTGATCTACGTATAACTTCTCTTCCTTTAGCTAACTTTGGTGCAACGGGCTTCCTTAATCTTAATGGAGAATTAGGACCTTCTTTGCAGCCAAGAGGTGTTGTGAGATTGTTAAATGGACGTGTTAATTTATTTACTACGACATTTAATCTTGACAGGAAGGCTGCAAATGTTGCAGTTTTTACCCCCTCTTTGGGATTGATTCCTTATGTTGACGTTTCACTAACAAGTAGAGTTTCAGAAAGTGTAAGTGAAGGGACTAGCTTTCAGTCTTCTAATGTCTTTTCTAAGAATGGTACGGGTCCATTTGGTGTAGGAGGATTTCGTCTTGTAAGAGTAATGGTAAAGGCTAGTGGTCCTGCCGATCGGATTGCTGAAAACATAGAGTTGAGGAGTTCTCCCCCAATGCCTCGTGCTCAACTTCTTGGATTGATTGGAGGGAATACTTTGGCAGGATTAACAGGAGGTGATGAGAGTGAGATGATTGCAAGTGTTCTTGGTCGTTCACTGTTGTCTCCTGTTCTAGGAACTATTTCAGATTCATTCAGTGAAAGATTGCAGCTGTCTCTTTATCCAACATATGTAACTCCAGAAGTTAAAGAGGAAACGAGTGATGTTCAGACTTCTTCTCAAGATGAGGTTACTGGTGCAGCTCCACCTCAACAGGCCTGGGTTACAGAAGTAGGTATAGACCTTACGGAGAGATTTAATTTCTCGGTGCTTGCCACACCTAACCGAAGTGATATTCCTCCTCAAGGAACTCTGACATATCAAGTGACTCCAAATTTTGGAGTTGCGGGCTCCTTGGATAATGAAGGAACGTGGCAAAGTCAGTTGCAATTGTTCTTCCGTTTTTAAATTAGTTCACCACTGTCCCATTTCATTGGCTACAAAGATTAGATAAGGACTTTTTTGATGCGATGACGAAATTACTCACGGTTCCGGAACCTTCAAGTGAATTACTTCAACGAGCATCGGTGGTTCGCCGTAGTGCGATGTTATTAGGTCAAGCTGATAACAAACAAAGGAAACTTGCTCTTGCTGCAATGGCATCTTCTCTAGAGCTTAATTCAGGTGAAATTGTGGAAGCTAATAAACAAGATCTAAAGATTGCCAAGCAAGAGGGATTGCAAGAAGCACTTATAGCTCGACTAAAGCTGGATGAAGCGAAACTTAAGGGTGCTATCGAAGGGGTTTTGCAGGTTGCAAACTTGCCCGACCCATTAGGAACATGTCAGGTGCATAGAGAACTATATAAAGACCTTATTTTGGATCGTATTACCGTTCCATTAGGGGTAGTTGGCGTGATTTTCGAAGCTCGTCCAGATGCGGTTATACAGATAGCCTCACTAGCTATTCGCTCAGGGAATGGGGCTCTTCTTAAAGGGGGGAGTGAAGCTGTACTTACAAATGAAGCTATTATGAAAGCCTTGAAAAAAGGTTTGAAAAATACAGAGATTCAACCTAGCTCACTGGCTCTTCTTACTACTAGAAAAGAAAGCCTTTCAATGCTTAAGTTAGATGGTTTGCTTGATCTGATAATTCCAAGAGGGAGTAATGAATTGGTTCAATTTATTCAAGATAATACTAGAATTCCCGTATTAGGTCATGCTGATGGAATATGCCATTTGTATATCGACTCAGAAGTTAATTTACAACAAGCATTGCGAATCGCTATTGACAGTAAAACACAATACCCTGCCGCTTGTAATGCTATAGAGACATTGCTTTTACATAGTGATGTTGCCAAGAACTTTCTTGATGTTGCTATTCCCGCTTTTGAGGGGCTAGGTGTTCGTTTACTTGGTGATACAGTCAGTCAGAAATTAGGAATTAAGGAACCAGCTGATGAAAGTGATTGGAGAAAAGAATATTTAGACCTTGTACTTTCTATCAAGATTGTAAACAGCTTTGAAGATGCAATTGAGCATATTCACTGTTACGGATCAAGGCACACAGAGGCGATAGCTACCACTAATGAAAAAACTGCTGAACTTTTTCTTGCTTCTGTTGATAGTTCGGGGGTATATCACAATTGCTCGACAAGATTTGCTGATGGATTTCGCTATGGGTTTGGAGCTGAGGTCGGAATTAGTACACAAACTTTGCCACCACGAGGGCCTGTAGGGTTAGAGGGTTTGGTTACCTACCGCTATAGACTTCGTGGTGATGGACATATCGCAGAAGACTTTGTCTCTGGAGAGAAATCCTTTTCGCATAGGGACTTACCATTGTGAAGCATGAACTTTTCAATGGTGTAATTCATGTTACCGGTGTGAATCTTTGGGCTCATGTAGGGGTATTAGAAGAAGAGCGTGTTAATGGTCAGTGGTTTAGTTTGGATTTCAGTCTGAGACTTGATATAGACCTTGCTTCTAAAGAAGACAACCTTGATCTAACAGCTGATTACAGCTTGGCAATAAAATCACTTCAGAAATTTTCTTTCGATTTTACTTGCCTTACTATTGAAAAGTTTAGTGATCAGATTCTTTGCAGGCTGGAGCAGTTTTATGGCCCAGTTCCGATGAGTGTGAAACTTACTAAATGCTCAGTTCCTTTGCCAGGGTTTCATGGAAGAGTTTCTATAGAGAGAACTCGTAATTCTTATTAGATAGTGATTTTATTGATAAATCATCTTATGTAATTCATGAGGCTTATTTATATTTAATTAGCCCTTTTTAGACCATAATCCTTGATAAGTGCATTAGTCGAAGCTTTTCTTCCTCTAAACAATTCAAAGATCTCTGAAGGGGACTTACTACCTCCTAGACTTAATACTGTATTCTTAAACAGCATTCCTTTTGATTTGACCTCGCTTTCGTTCTTAAGATTAGATTCTTCAAAGGCAGAAAAAGCATCTGCGCTTAGAACCTCTGCCCATTTATATGAGTAATAGCCAGCGGCATAACCGCCTGCAAAAATATGCCCAAAAGAACATAAAAATTGATCTTCTTTTATTGGACTGATCACGGTTGTTTTTGTTGCTATTTGACGCCGTAATTGATCTGGGCTTATCCCTAAATCCTTATCCCAAATACTGTGAAGCTTTAGGTCAGTTAGGGCAAAATGAACCTGGCGTAATGTCGAAAGTCCTGAATTGAAATTGCGACTTTGGCGTAGTTTTTCAAATTCTTCTTCAGGTAGAGGTTCGTTTGTTTCCCAATGACGTGCTATCCCAAGGAGCGTTTTTCGATCCAAACACCAGTTCTCCATAAATTGGCTTGGAAGCTCTACTGCATCCCATTCGATGTTGTTTATACCTGCGGCTTGGGGATAGTCGATAGTAGTTAGCATGTGTTGAAGCCCATGGCCAAACTCATGAAATAGAGTTTGGACTTCTTCAAAACTCATTAAACTTGGCGAGTTGCAGGTTGGAGGAGTTTGATTGCAGACTAAGTAGGCAATAGGAAGTATTGGTTCGCTTTTGTTAGACATATCTCTGTTCAAGCACTCATCCATCCATGCACCACCACGTTTACTGGATGGTCGACAATAGGGATCTAAGTAGAACGCTGCAATTTTTTTTCCAGTATTGTCTAATACGTTGAAAAATTGAACATCTGAATGCCATTTGGATATATTGGAAGTGTCTGCAGTTATTGAAATATCGAATAAACGATTACATAAATGAAATAACCCATCAAGAACTTTTGGCAGAGGAAACCATGGCCGAAGTTTCTCATTGTCTAAAGAGAATTTCTCTTGTCTAAGACGCTCAGACCAGAAATTTAAATCCCAGGGTTCAATGCTTGAAATGTTTTCTTTTGAGGCTTCCTTTGCAAAGCTTAAAATTGCAGAAAGCTCTTTTTCTGCAGTGGGCATGGCTGCAGAGCGTAATTCTTCTAAGAGCTCTTCGGCAGCATCTATATCCTTAGCCATCTTGCTAGCAAGACTTAGTTCTGCCCAGTTTTTATAACCAAGAAGATTGGCTTGTTTTTTCCTTAGAATTAATATCTCCTCAATTATTGAGTTGTTGTTATGCTTGCCTTCACTAGCTCTTTGTATATGAGCTTTATATACCTTCTCTCTTAGAGACCGATTCTTAGCATAAGTAATGAATGGTATGTAATTAGGCATGTCCAGCTTTAGAAGCCAAGGCCCTTTCTCAGTAGTTGGCGATTTACCTCCTTCTTGCATCTCACCAGCTTTTTTTGCTGCTTGAGCGAGTGCTACAAGTGCTCTTTTGGGGAGTCCGTTTACTTCGGATTCTTTGGTGAGCAATAGACTCCATTTTTGTGTTGAGTCAAGTAGATTGTTGCTGAAATTGCTACTCAACTCAGCAAGCTTTTGTGAGGATGAATTAAATTCATCCTGAATATTTTCTTGTAGGCCAACGCCGCGGTGCTTCATGGAAAGGATCTCAGAATCGAGAATTCTCGTTTGAGTTTGGTTAAGTATGTTGCTGTCTTTGATTTTTAATTCAGAAAGCGCTTGGTATATGATTTTGCTTTGACCAAGTCGGTTCGAGAAACTTACAACAATAGGCTGTAGTTCTGAATGGATTTTTCTTAGTTCCTTTGTGTTACATACCCCGTTAAGGTGTGATATAACTCCCCAACTCCATCTTAGGGCCTCAGAAAGTCTATAGATTGGTTCCATGACATTATCCCAAGTAAGTTTCTCAGGATTTGTTAAAAGGTCAATAAAATCTTTTTCTAGCTTGGTTAATTCTTTATTAAGGTTCTCTAGAAGAAGAGGGAATTCTTTTGAGATAACTTCTGGCGTGATGGATTCAAATTCTGGGATACCACGGCCGATTAAAAACTTTTTATTTTGATTATTGTTTTTTTTATTAGACATCTTTATCCAAGGCCAATATTTTGACTAAGTGCTATAAGACTATTATTAATTAGTCTATCAGCCATTAAATCTGTTGAAGCTTTGTACAGATCAATTGCTATGCGTGGCCAGAACCCAATAGTTAAAGTAGGGATTAGAAGGCTAATTCCAATTAATAGTTCTCTGGTGTTTATATCTTCAATTAATGCTAACGCTGGAATCCTTGGTCCGAAGAAAACTCTCCGACACATTGACAAAAGGTAAATTGGCGTCAAAACAAGGCCAATTGCTGCAATGACTATTGTCAGGGACCGGAAGAATGATGTGAAAAGTTCTTGGCTGGTTATTCCAAGAAATACTGTGATTTCACTAATGAATCCACTCATTCCAGGTAAGGCTAGTGAGGCTAGAGAACTAGCCAAGAAGAAAGCAAAGGTAATTGGTAGTGCTTTTGCAAGTCCACCCATGTTTGGAATTGAAAGGGTTTTTGTCCTTTCGTAAAATGTTCCTGTTATGAAGAACATTGCTGCCGCAATTAAACCATGACTTATCATTTGTAGCATCGCTCCACTTATTCCAAGTGCATTAATGGCTCCAATCCCAAGGAGAACGAAACCCATATGACTTACTGAACTGCAAGCAATACGTCTTTTTACATTGTCTTGAGCGAAGGCATTTAGGGCTCCATAAATAATGTTTACTATTCCAATAATGATCAGAGCTGGTGCCACCAGAAGATGTATTTGTGGAAGCATTTGCACATTGAAACGTAATAGTGCATACCCACCCATTTTTAATAGTACACCTGCCAAAAGCATTGATACTGGGGCATTCGCTTCTCCATGTGCATCTGGTAACCAAGTATGTAATGGAAAAATGGGGAGCTTAACTCCAAATCCAATTAAAAAACCTAAATAACAAAGTAAACCAAAACTTCCGCTCGGAGAAAGTAATGTCAGCTCGCTTAAGTTAAGAGTAAAAGAAGGCCCTGAGAAAGCCAAGGCAAGCCCACTAATAAGAATTAGTAATGAGGCGAGTGCTGTATAAAGAATAAACTTAGTAGCTGCATATAACCTTCTGGAACCGCCCCAAATTGCTATTAATAGGTATACAGGAACTAATTCTAATTCCCAGGAGAGGAAAAATAGAAGAAAATCTTGGGAAAGGAATACAAGAGCTTGGGCAGATGCTTGTAATAGAAGTAATCCAAAATAGAGTCTGGGTTTACTTTTGATTTTCCAACTTGCAGTAGCAGAGAGAAGTGTTATTACGCCACTAAGTATTACTAGAGGTGCTGAAATGCCATCAACACCAAGAGACCATTCAAGACCAATTGCTTGAATCCAGCTAGTTCTCTCGATTAATTGAAGACCTCCATCTTGACGGTCAAAAAACCTTATAAAGACAAATAGAATTAACAAGAAATCTGCCAGAAGTATTGAGATAGCAAGGTTTCTGGGCGTTTCAGAGGAGGTTTGCTCGTCCCCTGGTAATAGAGGCATCAATAGCGACCCTGCTGCAGGAAGCAGCACGATCAGCGAAAGCCAGGGGAAGGTTGCAGGGGACGCAGCCGATATGGGCAGATTGGCGTCCATGGTGGCAAGTTACTCCTTATTAATTTATCAGTTACCGGGTCTTTTTCTGAGTAAATCTACTCAGATGGAAACGGTTTCCATTGACTCCCGGTTGTTTGGAGGCTAAGTACAGGGGCTCTGCTGGCAACCCCAGAAGCTTCCCAGGCTTTAACCATAGCCTGGCTTACCCTGGTGCCGTGACTTTCTGGGCATAGTGCAAGAAGGCTTGGACCCGCTCCACTGATTACACAGCCCCAAGCTCCTGATTTAATTGCGGCTTCTCTTACAGCCAAACCTCCTTTGATAAGACGCCATCTATAGGGCTCGTGAAGTCTGTCATGCATTCCATCTGCAATTAGATCTCCATTTCCTGTTCTCAGTCCTTGAAGAAGAAGGGTTAAGGCTCCTAGGTTTATAACTGAATCTTCAATAGGAATAGTTTTTGGCATTGCACGTCTTGCTTCGCTTGTGCTGAGTCTGATTGAGGGGATTGCAACCACAGCTTTAATGGAATTTATCCATTCGCATCTAACCACTCTCCATCTCTCTGAGAGAGCTTTAGCAGTGATACATAGTCCACCTAAGAGTGATGGCACCACATTGTCAGGATGTCCTTCTATGTCTATTGCCAGTTCCAGTAGCGTTTCTTTTTTTAATGGGTTTCCTAAAAGTGCATTTGCACCGACAAGGCCAGCGACTATGGCTGTTGCACTGCTGCCCAAACCTCTTGCTGGTGGAACGGCAAGTCTTACGCGAGCCTCTAGAGCAAATGGTTCTTGTTGAGCCGCTTTCCAGACTCTTTGAGCCGCTTTATAGACGAGATTTTCAGGTCCTCCTCGAAGATGGCTGCCTTCGGACCCTTCGATAATGAGTTCGAACCTTTCTCCACTTCCTTCGATTCTTTGCATTTCAAAACGATTGTTTAGGTCTAATGCTGCACCAAGACAATCAAAACCTGGACCAAGATTGGCTGTAGTAGATGGAACGTCCACCAATACCTTTTGACCTATGCGCGGAGGAAGCGCCATCCTTTTTAACTCTTTTAATCTAGTCTCCCACCTTGCTCATCCATACGGTGTGCTTTGCACGCGGCACTAAAGAGTCCTGCTTCTTGGTCTATCAAAGCGGTGACTGGCATATCTTCTAAGAGGGGTTTAAAACGACCTTTGTTGTGAAGAGCTTCTAAAAAGGTTTTTGATTGAAGTCCATTCAAATGTTTTGAAGCGGTTCCACCACTTATCCATAGGCCTGAGTAACACAGCTCTTGCAATGCAAGGTCTCCAACCACCGAACCATATGCGCTGAGCCAAATCTTTAGAGCGCTTAGCATTAATCGATCTCCTTGTTTCGCAGCATTAGAGACAAGAGAGGGAAGATCCCCAACGCTCTTTGGTGCAGAGGTGTTGCCAAAATCCCATTCAGTTGCCAAGTGATAAAGGGAATGCGATTTATCATCTTTTGAAATTAAAAGCCATTTTGCAATATTTCCAAGACCTGTTCCGCTAACGACACGTTCAGTTGCTAGTCGACTGATTGATAGTTCTTTCTTTAGCCAGTTGGATAATTTCCATTCTTCTTCATTTCGCGGTGAAAATTCGACATGGCCACCTTCACTGGGAAGAGAAATTATTTTTTCTTTAACTTTTAAACCTCTAGCTATTCCTAAACCTGTTCCGGCTCCAATAATTGCAAAAACTCCGTCAGAGAATCTTCCCCTCTTGCTGTTTTGGATGTTTCTTATTTGATGATTCTCTAGGAATTCTAATCCGTATACCAATACTTCAAAGTCATTTACTATTTCTAGTTTTTTTGTGCCAGCAGCGGCATATATTTTTTCTATTTCTATCGTCCAGGGAAGGTTTGTAAGCTTGACAATGTCTTTTTCTAATCTTCCAGCAACAGCAAGGCATCCATGGTCAGGCTTTTTAACCCCTTCAGGAATACTTTTTATGAAATCAAAGACTACATCCTCTGCTGAAGACCAGTCAGATGAGAAATACTTTTTCTTATATTTTTGAATAGGTATTCTATCCCACTCGTATATGGCCAATAGTATTTTCGTTCCTCCTATGTCACCAGCTAGAAGTGTTGAATTTTTCTCCATATTGTCAAGCTAGCTATTTAGATCTTTAAAATCAATAGCTAATGGTTTGTGATTTGTGGAACCTTTAGGCTTTGGCCTTAATTAAGCTAGGCAATAATTATTAGTATTAGCCTGTTGAAACTCTTCCAAGGTTTGAGATCTCTTCATCTAATTCGCTTTTAAAGTCGCTAAGTGACATTCGACCTAAATCTTTTCCCTTTAAAGTGCGAACTGAGACCATTTCATTGGATTGTTCTTCGTCTCCAATGATTAATAAAAATGGGATTTTTTCTAAAGTATGCTCTCTTATCTTGAAGCCAATTTTTTCATTTCGGAGATCAATATCAACCCTGTAACCGGCCCCCTGAAAATAATGAAATAGTTTCGTACAGTAGTCGGAATTTCTATCTGTAATGGACATTATTATAACTTGTATGGGAGCAAGCCATGCAGGAAATCTGCCGGCATAATGTTCAATTAATATGCCTATAAACCTTTCAAATGAGCCTAGCACAGCTCTATGGAGCATAACTGGGGTCTTTTTAGTATTGTCTAAATCTATATATTCTGCGCCTAATCTCTCTGGCATTGAGAAGTCTACTTGTATGGTTCCACATTGCCAAACTCTGCCAAGACAATCTTTTAGAGAAAATTCAATTTTTGGTCCATAGAAGGCACCTTCTCCGGGTAATAATTCCCAGTCTAGTTTTTTTGCTTCAAGAGCATCAGAAAGGGCTTTTTCAGATTTGTCCCAAATCTCTTCGCTACCCACCCGTTTGCTTGGCCTTGTTGATAACTTTATAAGTATTGAATCAAAACCAAAGGCACTATATACCTCGAAAACTAAATCAATGAAATTTGAGACTTCTTCTTGAATCTGTGATTCTGTGCAAAAAATATGCGCATCATCTTGTACAAAATTTCTTACTCTCATTAATCCATGCAAAGCGCCAGAGGGCTCGTTTCTATGGCAGGAGCCAAACTCAGATAGCCTTAGAGGTAAGTCTCTATAACTTTTAAGCCCTTTGTTAAAAACTTGTATATGACAAGGGCAATTCATTGGCTTAATTGCATATTCCCTATTTTCTGAAGTTGTTGTAAACATCTCTTCTTGGAATTTGTCCCAATGACCAGACTTCTCCCAAAGACTTCTGTCAACTGCTTGTGGAGTTTTGATCTCAAAGTAGCCATTGATTCGTAACTTTCTTCTTACATAGTCTTCTAATACTTGATAGATACTTAGGCCTTTGGGGTGCCAGAAAATCATTCCTGGAGACTCTTCTTGGGTATGAAACAGTGACATCTGCTTTGCTATTTTACGATGGTCTCTCTTCTCGGCTTCTTCTATTAAGTGCAAATGTTTTTTTAGCTCTTTAGAAGAGGGCCAGGCTGTGCCATAAATTCTTTGCAGCATCTTATTGCTTGAGTCCCCACGCCAGTAAGCCCCAGACAGCTTTGTTAGTTTGAAGTGTTGAAGATGCTTTGTATTGGGAACATGGGGACCTCTGCACATGTCAATATATTCTTGGTGATAATATAGCTTTATTTCTTCATTATCTGGAATATCATCAATGATATTTACTTTGTAATCCTCGTCTCTACTTTTGAATGTTTTAAGAGCATGCTCTTTTGTGACAATTTTTACTAATACATCATAATTTAGTTTAATTAATTCTTTCATTCTCGCTTCTATTAAGCTGAGATCTTCAGGGGTAAATCCTTTTTCAAACGAGATATCATAATAAAACCCATCATTTATAACTGGCCCAATCGCCATTTTTGCAGATGGAAATAATTGCTTCACGGCATGTCCAATTAGATGCGCACATGAGTGTCTTATTATTTCTAGACCTTCTTGATCTCTTGAAGTTATTATTGTTACTTTTGCATTCTCTTTGATCGGTAGAGATGCATCAATTAAAGTGTTATTTACTTTTCCTGCTATCGTTGCTTTTGCAAGGCCAGGACCTATACTTTCAGCAATTTCAATTGTAGTTACAGGGTTCGGGAAGTCTTTCTGATCCCCATTTTGTAGAGTAATTTGTGGCATGATTGATTATTAGTTTTTTATGGGGGTCTCACTTTTCTGGAAGGAATCCTAGAGCATTTCGAATTCTCGTAAGGTTTTTTTGAGCAGTCTGCTCTGCCTTTATTCTGCCATTTTTTAGAACAAGATTTAAATGATCACGATTTTCCATTAACTCCTTATATTTTTCTTGTATTGGTTTCAATGCAGAAGTGGCCGCGTCATTAAGCAGGGGCTTGAATTTACCCCAACCCATTTCTAAGCACTCTTGCTGAGCAACAGCATTACTTTTCCCAGAGAGTATTGCATACATACCTAATAGATTTTCTGCTTCTGGTCGAAGTGGGTTCCCAAATTCAAGACCTATATATGAGTCTGTTTTTGCCCGTTTAATCTTTTTGCAAATTAATTCTGGTGGATCCAAAAGATTTATTCTGCTGTTGTCATTGTCATCACTTTTACTCATTTTTTTTAAGCCATCACTAAGACTCATTACTCTTGATCCATTTTTTATAATCATTGGTTTTGGAATCTTCAATAGGTCTTTCTCAACCTCTTTAAACCTTGAATTGATTCTTTGTTGAGCAATGTTTCTAGCTAGTTCAAGATGTTGTTTTTGGTCTTCCCCTACAGGCACAAAATCTGCATCATAAAGAAGAATATCTGCAGCCATAAGGACAGGGTAATCTAAGAGCCCAACAGATACATTGTCTCCTTGCTTTATTGCTTTCTCTTTGAATTGAATCATTCTCTCTAGCCAGTTCAAAGGAGTTACACAATTGAGTATCCAACAAAGTTCGCTATGTGCAGGAATATGACTTTGTACAAAGATTGTTGATTTAGAAGGATCAATACCACAAGCCATGTAAAGAGCTGCTGTTGAGAGTGTCTCAGAGGCCAGTTTGCCTGGATTGTGTGGTGTTGTTATTGCATGAAGGTCTACCACGCAGAAGAACGTTTCGTGACTTTCTTGTAGTTCCACCCAATTACGAATAGCACCTAGCCAATTACCGAGATGAAGCGCGCCAGTGGGTTGGACACCGGAGAGAACACGCGGGCGGCTCATTTATTACTCCTCTTTAGTTTTGCTTGGCTGTTCTCCTTGCACCTCAGTGTCAACTGAAGCCTCAGAGGATTGGTCTAGATCTTCGATGGAAGGAGAATTATTAATTAAGGATTCTGCTTGAGGAGTTTCAGTTTCACCATTGGATACTTCTTCGGCAGATGAGGTCTGTTCTTCTGTTTGGGAAACTTTTGGCTTTGGTTTTTCAGGCCTTGCAAAGGGATCAGGCCGATTTTCACCTTGTCGAGAGTCAGTTCTTTCTGTACTAAAACGACCTTTGCGAGACCAATTACTCCCATCTTCTCTTTTGTCAGGCTTGTGTTGAGGTTGTGATCGGTATTGAGTGATTAGATCATCTAATTTCCCTTCCTCTAGCATCTGCCCCAAAGTTCTTAGAGAAAATCCCAAAACGGCAACAGTAGAGCGCAGATTGAAAGCATCTTGAAGTGATCGAGCCGATCTCATCTCATTGTCGCTTAGGCGAATTTTGAATCCACCACCTTCTCTATTGCCAGGGCCTCGGCCTGTCTTAAATCCACCCGCACGGCGCCCTTCTCGGGAGCCAACAGAGTTTTTATCTCTGTTTTGAGGATCGCTGTATGAATCCGTCATGGACGTTTGTTTTTCTTAGGCGGAATTGTTACTCATCGTAGGCTGCAATGTCGACCAATTTTTTTTTCGGCAAGGATTTGCTTTTAAGGAATTGCTAAAAACCCTCTTATTGACTGCCCTAACAACTTTTTGTTTTTTTTGCCTTTTTGTGACCATCCTCAAAGACTATGCAATTCATGATTTGCCTTCCCGGTTAATTGAGCTAATAAGAGTTAAATACGCATAGGCGAAGTGAAATTTCTATCTCAGCCTTCAGTTCGTTTTTTCCCCTCTTTTAATCATCTTGGTAAATGGGGCTTTTTAGTAGCAACTTTGCTTTTTGGTTCATGGCTTTTCAATGATGTGGTTCATTTCCCTGGAGGTGGATTAGGGCTTTTTCTTGCTTGTGGAGGGTTCTGGTGGCTATCTAGGCCTTTAGTCGCAAAATTTGAAGCGCCACTTACTGTCCAAGGGTGGGTTCGTAGATGTGAGGATGTTTTAAATGATTTTGAAGACTTGGAAGATGACGGTTCTTTAGCGAAAAGTGAAGAGCGCTCTCTAGTTCTAAAAAATATAGTTGCAAGAACTTCCCCACAAGACATTGCACTTGTCACTTCAATCGGTGGAGGATTGCCGGAGAAGCTTTCTTTTCAGAAAAATTTTGAATCCCTTTGCCCTCTCTCCTTTTCATGGTTAGATCCTTTGCCATTGGCAGATGAAGAATGGCTTTGGCCTGATCAGGCTCATGAAAAAGATGCCCTTTTGTATTTTTTACCTTTGCCATTAAGAGCAGCTGATCTTTTGTGGCTGGAACAAATTCCTGATGGTCAACCTTCATGGCTGGTTGTTTCATGCAATGACAAAGGAGAGGGAGGATGGCTTGATCAGGAAAAAGCATTGCAGGCCCAATTGCCTGATAGATGGACTGGCCGTGTGATCAAATTTTCAGGAAACGAAGATGAGATTGAATTTCAGAAATTATTTATGCCTATTAGAAGTTTTTTAGGTGAGCCTAAGAGAAACCTTGATAACACCAAGCAGCGACTACTCGCAAGATTGCATTTAACATGGCAATCAGAACTAGAGAGCCTTCGACGGGAACGTTTTCGTGGGATACAGCAGCGAACTCAGTGGGTAGTTGCTGGCGCTGTTTTTGCCTCTCCAGTTCCATCAGTCGATTTACTTGCAGTGGCCGTAGTAAATGGATTGATGATTAAGGAGATGACAAAAATCTGGTCTTGTCCTTGGAAGCCAGAGGTAATGCAATTAGCCGCTCGCCAATTGGCTGGCGCAGCTGTAGCGCAAGGGGTCGTTGAATGGAGTGGGCAGGCTTTGTTGACTGCGGCAAAATTGGATGGTGGAAGTTGGTTGGCCGCAGGTACCATCCAGGCTCTGAATGCGGCTTATATGACCCGTGTTGTGGGAAGGTCAATGGCGGATTGGCTTGCTCTTAATAGTGGTGTTGCCGAACCTGATCTTGAAGCATTGAAGTTGCAGTCATCAGAATTAGTGGCTAATGCCGCCAAGCAAGAGCGTGTTAACTGGGCAGCTTTTTTAAAGCAGGCTAGTGGTTGGTTAAGTGATAGATCAATTCCCTTAGCCTTTAACTCTTGAAAAAGTCTCTTCTCTTTATAAGAAATCATTAGAAGCCTTCTCCCTACTTAATTTGGTTTGTGATTCATGAATAAAGTTGATGTAAATAATTGAAATGGGCTAGGAGAAATTGATGCATTTTTTTGTCTTTAAAAAACTTTCTTTCTTAGGGATGTTTTTATTGATGTCTGCTCTGGTAGGGGCTTGTGAGGTGTCTACAGGAAGTGTTAATCGAGAAGGTCTGGTTCAAAAACCTGTCGTGTTAACCACTTTTACCATTCTTGCTGATATGGCTAGAAATGTTTCAGGTGATCTGATGATAATTAAATCTATAACTAAACCAGGATCAGAAATACACGGTTATAAGCCTACACCTAGCGATTTGGTTAAAGCCTCCGAAGCAGACTTGATCATTGAGAACGGACTAGGGCTGGAACTTTGGTCTAAAAAGTATGTTGCTGCTGCTGGCGATATTCCGGTAGTTGTTTTGAGCGATGGAATTGAGCCATTGATGATTGAAGGTGATGTTTATGCCGGCAAGCCAAATCCTCATTTATGGATGTCTCCTCAAAAAGCAATGAATTACGTGGATAGGCTTGTTGAGGAGTTCAGTAGTCTCTACCCATCTGGGAAGAAGACTTTCGAACGAAATGGATCGGTGTATAAAGAGCAACTCTGGCGGCTTGATCAGGAGTTGCGTTCTTCTATTGCTTCAATACCTAAGGAGAAAAGGGTATTGGTCACTTGTGAAGGGGCATTTAGTTATTTGGCAAAGGATTATGGTATGGATGAGGCTTACCTATGGCCTGTCAACGCTGAGAGCCAAGTAACCCCTCGACGGATGCTTAAGTTGATTGAAACTGTAAAGGCACGGAATGTACCGACAATTTTTTGCGAGAGCACTGTGAGCTCGAAACCTCAAAGAGAGGTTGCTTCTTCGAGTGGTGCTGAGTTTGGTGGAATTTTTTATGTAGATTCTCTTTCTGAAAAATCTGGTCCAGCCTCTACTTTGCTTGATTTGATGCGCCACAATGTTTCATTAATTGTTGATGGACTAGCTAATAAGGACAATTGAAAATGAAGGACAATTATCGCTCTGTTTCATTAGGAAATTGTTTAAGAATTGAAGCTGATCAGCTCTGTGTGGACTACAACGGCAATGTAGCTCTCTATGACGCAAGTCTTGATTTGAGATCAGGATGCATTTGTGGCCTTGTGGGAATGAATGGAGCAGGGAAGTCGACTTTTTTTAAGGCTCTTATGGGCTTTGTTAGACCATCAAGAGGGATCATTCGAATTAATGGCCTCTCTTTGCAGAGTGCACAGCGTGCTCAAGCGGTTGCATATGTTCCTCAGAACGAATGCATTGATTATTCCTTTCCCGTTAGCGTTTGGGATGTAGTAATGATGGGACGTTATGGCTCTATGAATTCTCTTCGTATCCCTAGAGAGTCAGATAGGAAGGCTGTTTTTCATGCTCTTGAAAGAGTTGAATTAAACGATTTGCGTCATCGACCTATTGGCACACTATCTGGAGGACAAAGGAAAAGGACTTTTTTAGCCCGTGCTATTGCACAGCGAGCCTCAGTTCTACTATTAGATGAACCTTTTAATGGAGTTGATATACGTACAGAAAGATTGATGGCGGAATTGTTTAGACAATTCAAGCAAGAAGGGCGTTCAATATTGATATCCACTCATGATCTAAGTCATGTTCGTGAATTTTGTGATCTAGTTGCTCTTATAAATAAGACTGTTTTGGCATATGGCAATACATCAGAGATTTTTA
Source organism: Prochlorococcus sp. AG-363-P19 (assembly GCA_003280055.1). Classification (GTDB taxonomy): domain Bacteria; phylum Cyanobacteriota; class Cyanobacteriia; order PCC-6307; family Cyanobiaceae; genus AG-363-P08. Next base: position 6,208 of record QCGG01000005.1, on the reverse strand, counting down.
CACCAGAAAATCTCACAATGACTTTTGGTGGAATGCCTCCGGATTTACTTTCCGGTACTACATCCTTGGAGTCTCCTGATGAGTGATATTGCTTTACCCTTGGCAACTTTTTCATGGGTGAGTGAACCTTTAAGCCATGAATTCATGCGAAGAGCACTTTTTATTAGTGCTCTTGTTGGTGGAGTAAGTGGATTACTTTCATGTTATATGACCCTTAAAGGTTGGGCTTTAATGGGAGATGCTGTCTCTCATGCAGTTATGCCAGGTGTTGTTGTTGCTTATGCACTAGGCCTGCCTTTTTCTGTTGGTGCTTTTGTTTTTGGGGTAGGTTCTGTTGCTCTTATTGGATTTATCAAACAAAAGTCGCGTGTCAAAGAAGATACAGTCATTGGACTTGTTTTTACAGGTTTCTTTGCACTTGGCTTAGTATTAGTTTCTAAGATTAAAAGTAATATTGATTTAATGCATATCCTTTTTGGAAGTCCTTTAGGTATTTCTAATGAAGATCTTAGTCAAACCCTTTTTATTGCATTTATGGTTGTGGCTTTACTTCTCGTTTTTCGAAGAGACCTGATGCTTTACTGCTTTGATCCGACTCACGCACGTTCCATAGGTATTAACACAGTCTTTTTGCATTACTTGTTGCTTTCAGCTTTGTCATTAACTGCTGTTGTTGGTCTTCAAACTGTTGGTATTATTCTTGTTGTTGCGATGCTTATCACCCCAGGAGCTACTGCTTATTTGCTTACAGATCGTTTTGATAGGATGACTTTACTGGCAATTGTAAGTAGCGCCTTTTCAAGTCTTTTGGGTGTTTATATTAGTTATTGGTTTGATATTGAAACCGGTGGAGCTATTGTTCTTGTCCAGACTTTGATTTTTCTGATTGCTTTTTTGTTTGCACCTAGATACGGCATATTAATAAATAAGCATATCTCATCCTCGTAGTGTGGAAGAAGTGAACATCGAAATTAAAGAAGCAATTTCTTCCAAAGGGAAGTTTTGGCCATGGTGGCCTTTACTGCCTTTATATCCCTATGGTTGCAGGAAAACCTTGGTTAGAGAAATAATCCCCCAACAAATATGGAGTTTTGAGCAGCTGCAAGGTCTTTATTATGTTGCAGTCCCAGTCAGGTTGACAGTTGTAAAAGTCAGTGGCGGTTTAATGATTTTCAATCCTCTACCTCCAACAGAGGAACTACGTCATCAACTTTCGGAATTAGAGGAATTGCACGGACCTGTATTAACAATTGTTCAGCCAACGGCTTCAGGCCTTGAGCATAAGGTTTCTTTGCCAGCACTTTCTAGAGCATTTCCTAAAGCTGAGATTTGGGTTTGCCCTGGACAGTGGAGCTTCCCGGTCAATTATCCCTTGAATTGGTTAGGCATACCAATTAATCGCACTAAGGTTTTGCTGCATGATGGGTATCCGCATGAAGATTTGTTCTCCTGGATTTCTTTAGGCCCTTTGGATATTGGCTTAGGGAGGTTTCAAGAGGTTTCGTGTTTTCATAAGCCATCAGGATCTGTTTTGGTTACTGATGCTTTAGTGGGCATTCATCAAGATCCACCAGAGCTTTTTGAATTTGATCCGACTCCCTTGCTTTTTCACTCCAGAGATAGGGGTGATCAGCCTTTATTAGATACTCCAGAGGCAAGGAAGAAAGGATGGGCTCGTTTGGTTTTATTTTCTTCTTTTCTAAGGCCTGACTTGCTTGATATTCCTTCTTTTTTTTACGTTTTGCGTTTTGCTTTTAGACCTGGTTTGTTTTCACCAAAATCTCATTTTGGAATTTTCCCATTTTCTTGGAAAGATGGTTGGGAAAATTCAGCACGAGAGCTTATTGGACAAGAGAGACCTCTACTCCAGATAGCACCTGTTTTGGAGCGTCTGGTCTTTCCAAGAGCCAAAGAAACTATTCTTGAATGGTTAGATGATCTCATGAAGCTTGAAGGGGTTGACAAGTTGATTTCTGCTCACTTCAGCGCACCTATTGAATTTAATCAAAACACAATTGGTGAATTTAGAAATGAAATTAAATCACGTAATTGGGCCTCATCAGAGGGTGACTGGAGGTTTCTTGGGAGTGTTGATAAAGCTCTCTTGAAAACAGGTGTTGTACCTATTGATCCGTTGAGTAAATTTAAAGATTGAGATCCTCTGGTTTGACTTCCATTGATTCGTCAGAGAATAATGATTCCTCTAACTCTTTTCTTTGCTCCATTTGACGGAGAAAGTAGCCAGTCATCATTGCTGATGCAAGCATATTTGCCAAGTTATCTCTGTTAGAAGTTACCTTTACTTCAAACTGTTCACCTGGAAGCATTCCTAAAAGACCTTGGACGTTATGCCTAATAATTTCTTGTATGTCACCGCTTGCAGATTTTGCAATCCTTTGGAGAACGTCTGGAGACTGCTCCTGAAGGTACTGAACAAGGCCATTGTTTTCTTGGCCGTCATTACTATCTGTGGTCAGGAACTCCGGGTTAATCATCCCAGTGGGTTCAATGTGACTTTACTTAGTTTATATCAGCATGTTCGTAACCTCAAGATTGTTTTGGGGTGGGGAACCGAATTGGACCAAAACTCTTTAATGGCCAATACCTCAAAATAGCTATCCCAATGATGTTTTCTTCCGGCAAAGGTCCCCACAAGTGGGAGTCAAGACTATTGTTCCGGTTGTCTCCCAGAACCCATAGCTGATGTTCTGGAATAGTTAGGGCTTCCATTGCATAATTCATCGGGCTCTCTCTCCAACCTTCTTTAACTACTTCACCGTTACGAAATAGCTGGCCATTTTCAACTTTAATTTGATCACCTGGCAGGCCAACTACTCTTTTGATTAATGCTGAGTTGTATTCATATCCTGCATTAACAAGTGTTGAAGGAGGGTGAAAGACCACAACACTGTCTATTGGAAATTTCTTTTTGTTGCTTGAGAGGAGTCGAGGTGTAACTTTTTCAACCAAAATTTTGTCTTGGATTTGTAACGTTGGGAGCATTGAACCAGATGGTATCCACCGAGGTTCAATAATCTGCCATCTTATTAAAAAGGCAAGAGATACCCATAAGAGTAGGCTTTTCCATGAAATTCCAGATTTTTTTTGAGTTTTGGTTGTGTTATCTGTCATAGGAAATATTGTGGTTTTGGCTTGAAGGACTTCTTGTCCGAGGATCGTATTAGTTGGGGGTTAAGTCCTGTCTATAGCAAAGACCAATCTTTATGTATCCCTGAAATTGCTGAATGCTTTTCATGCAAAAGGTTTGCAAGATATTGTTCTTTGCCCGGGGAGTCGATCTGGACCTTTAGCTCTCGCTTCTGGATTTTTTGCTAGGAGTAATCAGTTAGCTCTTCGGACATCTATTGATGAGCGATCGGCCGCTTTTTTTGCCCTTGGCAGAAGCGTTGTTAAAGGTGTGGCCTCTGCTGTTATTACAACTTCAGGAACCGCTGTAGCAAATTTGCTCCCTGCAGCCGTCGAAGCGGATCGCTCCTGCCAACCTTTATTGCTTCTAACAGCTGATCGACCAAGCCGTTTGAAAGATTGCGGGTCTAACCAGACTGTTAATCAAGAAGATTTTCTTCGGTCAGTTTGTCGGGAGTTTTTTAGTGGACCTTTGGAAGGAGCTCATTGTTTTAATGAGGAGTATTTGGAGTCCTTGGTTAATGAGGCTTGGGAAAAAGCGCATTCTCCTGCAGGACCAGTGCATATAAATCTTCCTTTTGAGGAGCCTTTGCACGCATCCCTTTTAGAGCAATCAACAATTTTTTCTGAATGGACCCCGGCTCTTCATAGAGATTCTGATCCTCTCCTCAAAAGAAAGGAATTTTTATTGACTCAACCTGTCAAGCCACCATTTCCCTGGTTAGACCCATTATTGCCTGGAGTCATAGTGGCAGGTCCTTGGCAAGGATTGAGTCAAGACTTACCAGGATTCATAAATGCTGTTTCTAGATGGCAGGCTATTACAGGTTGGCCAATATTTGCCGATCCATTGTCTGGTGTACCCTTTGATCAGGAAGGAGTTGTTCGCGCTTGGGATCTGTTGCTCCCTTTAAGAAAGCTGCATGATCAAAAGGCGAAGATACAGGTCTTACGGCTTGGACCAATACCTGCAAGTAGAAATCTTGAGCGTTGGCTTAAGGGGATTAACTCTGCTCAGGTGTTAATTACAGAAGGTGGTTTTAGGAATCTTGACCCTTTAGGTCTTGCGATTCAGTGGAATGGAGGTCTTTCGAATTGGATTGAGCAATTTGAAATTGCGAATAAGAATTCATTCCCTAAGCAAAAAGCAAAAACTGATTTTCAACAGTGGAAGACTATTGATCGAATTGCTCAAGCTTGGTTGAATGATCAACTCCCACTTAAAGGACTTATTACTGAACCATCTCTTGCTAGATGGTTGCCTCGTTTGTTGCCAAAGGATTTACCTGTAATGTTGTCGGCTAGTAGCCCTGTCAGAGACTGGATAAAATTTGCTGGAGAGCGATCTCAAAACAGGCGATGTTTTGGATTTCGAGGTGCTTCTGGCATAGATGGGACTCTTTCAATTGCAATGGGACTTTGTGCTCAAGACCCTATTTTTTTAGTGACTGGTGATTTGGCTCTTCTTCATGATACAAATGGTTGGTTGCTATCTAATATTGAAGATTCTTATTTGATTGTTTTCTTGATAGATAATGAAGGAGGAGGGATCTTTGAACAACTTCAATTAGAAATAGACTCTCGTGATCAATTTGAACGTCTTTTTGTAATGCCTCAAAAAGTAGATCCTGCTTTGATTGCATCTGCTCACTCAATACCCTTTAGGCAGATAAAATACCTCGATGATTTACGACCTGCTATTGAATGGTCTTTAACCCAAAAAAGCACTGTCTTGTTAAAAGTATCAACTCATCGCAATCAGGATGCCACTCTAAGAGACAATCTTGCTAAAGGATTGGTTGAGCATTTTGAATCCATGCCTAAAAATCTTTTGATTTCTAATTTCAATGTCTAAGCAGTCTTCTCGAAAGGGCAATTCACATAGAAATGTATTACCTGGGAGCTTTTCTATTGATTGGCAACCCTGGTGTGACTATGAGGATTTGTTTCTTGATAGGTGTGATGAGGGGATTGCAAGGATCGCAATCAATAGACCTGAAAAGAGAAATGCTTTTAGACCCCGCACGGTTTCTGAACTATGTGATGCTTTTACTCGCATTAGGGATGACAAGACGATAGGGGTTGTTCTTATGACCGGCGTTGGGCCAGCAGCTGATGGAGGATATGCTTTTTGCTCTGGAGGCGATCAGAGTGTTCGTGGTGATGGTGGATATATTGATGAGGCAGGCTTGCCCCGACTAAATGTTCTTGATCTTCAAAGAATTATCAGGAGTCTTCCTAAGGTTGTAATTGCGCTTGTCGCTGGATATGCGATTGGCGGCGGTCAAGTCCTTCATTTGCTTTGTGATCTTAGTTTGGCTGCTGAGAATGCTGTATTTGGTCAGACTGGTCCCAAAGTGGGTAGCTTTGATGGTGGTTTTGGGGCTGGATATTTGGCCAGAGTTGTTGGTCAACGTAAGGCAAGAGAAATCTGGTTTTTATGTCGCCAATATGGTGCTCAGCAAGCTTTAGATATGGGTCTTGTTAATGCTGTTGTTCCTATAGAAAAGCTTGAAGAGGAGGGGGTTGCTTGGGCTAAGGAGATCTTGCGGCATAGTCCTACTGCAATTCGTTGTTTAAAAGCGGGCTTCAATGCGGAAACTGATGGATTAGTAGGCTTGCAGGAACTTGCGGGTCAGGCCACGCATCTTTTTTACAGAACTGATGAAGCTATTGAAGGCAGAAATGCATTCCTTGAAAAGAGAGAACCTGATTTCTCTGAATCAGGTTGGCTTCCTTAGGTTGCGTGGGATTATGTATCTAGAGTCTTCGCTCTTTTACAAGGTCTGAAATGCGCGTACTTTTTGCAGCGGCGGAGTGTGCGCCGATGGTCAAAGTTGGTGGAATGGGTGATGTTGTAGGGGCATTGCCTCCATCTCTTGCCAAGCTTGGCCATGACGTCCGTTTAATTATTCCTGGCTATGGCAAGTTGTGGAGTCAGCTTGATGTGTCAGAAGAACCCCTTTGGCGCTCCAAGACAATGGGTACAGAGTTTGCTGTCTATGAAACAGCACATCCTGAAAATGCACTGCCGCTGTATTTAGTGGGTCATCCAGCGTTT
>QCGG01000004.1 GCA_003280055.1 Prochlorococcus sp. AG-363-P19 | reverse complement strand
GCAGAGGCTACTTTGCCGCCATGTCGAGACCTTAATAATTGTGTATAGGTTGCGGCTGCAATTCCAACAGCTTTTGGAAACTCGACTTTCGCTGTAAGAGCATTGCATACGTAGGACGCACCTAAACCCCTATAAAGGAAGATTTCGCTATCTGAAGCAGGGTTTGCTGCAGTTTCCTTTTTCGATTGTGCAATTGCCTCGGAACCCCAAAGACCTATTGGCAAAATCAAAAGTATTTTTGCCAGTATTAAAAGCTGTTGTGAATTGAAAATGCTCAATGGAATTTTTAAATGTCCTGCCATGTTGCCTCATCGCCGGGTAAATTAGCTGATCTTTATAAGGGTCTTAATTCAAACGGCTTGATTGTCTGCTCTATCAGCGCCTAGACCTCCTGGCTTTGAGAACGTTTAGTAGTGTTAGTACCCACTGAGAGACCTTGATAGAGCAAAATGCTTTCGATGAAAATACTGCGTTAATCGAACTGTTTTATTGCTGGTGGGTTTGTTTAGACCGATAACTTTTTGTGCTTTTGAAACTTAAACGATAATCAAATAATACAGAGCCTGAAAATTCAAGGCGACACTTTGATCTAAATCCATTTTTTACGAGCTTTTTTATCGCCAAACCATGAAGATTTTTAATTACTTCGTTTAATTCTTAAGAAAATCTGTCAAGTGTCCCGAAAAAAACATAAGGTGTGCAACAACTTTCCCCAGATAGCTCAGTTTTGGATCGAGTTGATTCCAATGACAGAACTCAGCTGCAACTATTGCTTGTCGCTGCTCGACTTCACCTTTCTAGAGGGGACCTACGATCTCTTATTGCTTATTTAGAGAGTAAAGACTGTGACTTTGAAGTTACTCTGCAAATTATTGACCCTAAGGAAAGACCTGAATTATTAGAACTTCATCGTTTGGTTGCTCTCCCGGCGCTTATAAAACTTGCACCTGCTCCAAAACAGATTTTTGCAGGCACTTCTATTTTTCAACAATTTAAAGGTTGGGTCCCACGTTGGCAGCAGGAGGAAATAGCCAACAGCATTGGCTTGAGTCTTAAACCAAGTTCAATTGAGATAAACCGAACTCAAAGAGAACTGAAATTAGAAGATGAGTTATTGGTACTCCGTCAGGAAAACCAAACTCTTATAAAACGAATCAGTTCTCAGGAAAGGTTGCTGAGAATGGTTGCACATGAATTGCGAACACCTTTAAGCGCAGCCACTCTTGCTCTTCAAAGTCAGCAACTTGGACAAATTAACCTGGAGCATTTTCAAGATGTCATCACAAGAAGGCTTGAAGAAATTGAAGTGCTCTCCAAAGATCTCCTTGAGGTCGGTACTACACAATGGGAAGCTCTTTTCAATCCTCAGAAACTAGATTTGGCAATCATTGCGGCAGAGGCAATACTTGAGCTTGAAAAACTTTGGAGGACAAGGAATATTGAAATTAGAACTGATATACCATCTGATCTTCCGAAGGCTTTTGCTGATCAGCGCCGTATGCGTCAGGTTTTGTTAAACCTCATAGAGAATGCACTTAAATTCACTAATGATGGCGGGAAGATCTCATTGACGATGCTTCATCGGACTAGTCAATGGCTTCAGGTAGAGGTTTCTGATAGTGGTCCAGGTATTCCAGAAGAAGAACAGCAACGAATTTTTTTAGACAGGGTCAGGCTTCCTCAGACATCTAAGCAGACTTCTGGATTTGGTGTAGGACTCTCAGTTTGTCGTCGTATTGTCGAAGTCCATGGAGGGAAAATATGGGTAGTATCGGAAGTTGGCAAAGGAGCATCGTTTTATTTCAAGGTTCCTGTTTGGCGGGCTTAAGAAAAAGAGTCTCATCAACAACCTTGACGGAGGGAGAGGCTGAACCGTATTTTTCGGATGTGATTAAAAGAACAAAATTTTGATCACGGCCTCGCCCCCATCGTCTAGAGGCCTAGGACACCTCCCTTTCACGGAGGCGACAGGGGTTCGAATCCCCTTGGGGGTATAAATCAATAAATTTTTCTCTAAGTAGATCCTTTAAGGATTTTGTGATTTTGTATTTATTTACATTTATGCTTTAAAAATTTTTAAGCATTTTCCATATTTTGCTCTCTTCTAATAGCTTCTTTCTCTACTGAAAGTAAATTTACTGAAAGATCTTCCCGAAGCCTTTGTTCTATTAGCCCTACAGGCATCCCTAAACACCCTTGAACAGTTAATTCATAAAGTAGGTAGCTGCCCTCTTTATGAGCAAGAGGACTGATCCTCCAAGCCCCTTCGAAACGTCTGAAGTCCCCCTTTATTAATTTAAACTCAAGGACTTCTTTTGCTTTGCTTTATATAAGTAATAAGTGCGATCTGTACCTGAGCAGAAAATTTCATTCCAATGAACTTTTGTGTCCCAATCTGCTTTAAATGAACTTTGTTTTCTGTGCGGGAAATTATTTCACTTCTGGATAGGTTTGGAATAAATTTACTCAGTTCCTCATAGTCTGTAAGCACTTCCCAAAGTACTAGTGGTTGGATAGGGGTTCTTAATTTTGCAGCTAGCCGTCTTGTTCCATTAGGAAGCTTCTCCATAGTTTGCTGGATTGCTTGGCGCTTTAAATGAAGCAAGCTAACTTCATCAGCTTTACAGGTTCCATCCTCGATTGTGCGCTTTTGCGTGGATGTCAAATGTGAAGTTTCCTGAGATAAGCAACAAACAATACATAATCAGGGCGATTTCCTTCAAATTATCTGCTTTTTGAGTTGTGCCAATATAAAAAAGTGGCCTCAGTCTTGCGAATTAGGAGTTGCTTGAGGGGGGGTGTTGGTAATCTCTCAATCGGTATTTAGATTTTATGGCTTACTCGGAAGCAAGTGTTGTAATCGGAGGGCTGGCTCATGTTCCAGTTCTGATCGGCACATTTTGGCTGTTTCAGAATTGGAGAAGTGGCCTTGTAAAGGATATTTCGGACAATGAGCCTCCCCAGGCAGCTGCTCCGATCTCTCCTCCAGCAAAACCCTCTTCTACTGCCGATTCAGTTAAGAAGGCAGCACATCAGTCAGTGCCAGTAAATCTTTACAAGCCCAGGACCCCATTTATTGGAACTGTTATTGAGAACTACAGCCTTTTGAAAGAAGGGGCCATCGGTCGTGTAAACCACATCACTTTTGATATCTCGGGTGGTGATCCAGATTTCAATTATGTGGAAGGACAGAGCATTGGCATTATTCCTGCTGGAGAAGATGCAAATGGCAAGCCGCATAAGATCAGGCTTTATTCAATTGCTAGTACTAGGCATGGAGACAATTTTGAAGGGAATACAGTTTCACTATGCGTTCGTCAGCTCCAATATGAAAAAGATGGCGCAACAGTAGATGGGGTTTGTTCTACTTATCTTTGTGATATTGCCCCTGGAGACAAAGTAAAAATCACTGGCCCAGTGGGTAAGGAGATGCTTCTTCCTGAAGGTGAAGATGCAAATGTAATCATGCTTGCTACTGGAACAGGAATTGCTCCAATGCGAGCTTATTTACGCAGGATGTTCGAGCAGAAAGAAAGACAAAAGAATGGATGGAATTTCAAAGGAAAAGCTTGGTTGTTTATGGGAGCTCCCAAGACTGCGAATTTGCTCTATGACGCTGATTTTGAGTGGTATAAGAGTCAATTCTCTGAAAATTTCCTCTACACAAAAGCCATTAGTCGTGAGCAAACGAACACTAAAGGTGGAAGGATGTACATCCAAGACCGGGTTCTTGAGAATGCTTCTGAAATATTTGGAATGATTGAAGACTCCAAAACCCACATTTACCTTTGTGGGCTAAAGGGAATGGAGCCTGGTATTGACGAAGCCATGACACAAGCAGCAGCTGCAAAAGGTATTAATTGGTCTGAATTAAGACCTAAGCTCAAGAAAGCCGGTAGGTGGCATGTAGAGACTTATTAGTCTTGTGAGATAGATGCTTGAAGATTTGGTTTAAAGAAAAATTCCCGTTTAATTAAACCTCTTTAGATCTGATAATAGGTAAAGACTTATTTGGGCATCCGACAACAATTCCTGGCGTCTTAAGGCAAAGTGATTTGAATTTAATTGTTACCTTTTAATAAATTCCCGTGAGGGAGGGTTCAAATGGGTCTTGCGGTTACCAATCCCCTAAGAGTTGGGTTGAGGCAGGAGAGGGTGATATCTCCTCAGTGTCTTGTGATTTTTGGTGCAACAGGTGATCTTACCCATAGGAAATTGGTTCCAGCTCTTTTCGAGTTGTTTAATCAGCGACGATTACCTAGTGAATTTGCAATTCTTGGTTGTGCAAGGCGAGGTTGGTCTGATGAGGAATTTAGAAAGAGGATGTATGAAGCATTGGGTGACAAAGAGTCAGTGAATCCTGATTCTTGGAACCAATTCAAAGAGTCTCTTTTTTACCAACCATTGGATCTTCAGAATTTAATGGAAGTCAGAAAATTGAAAGATAGGCTTGAGGAGATTGATCGCTTAAGAGCTACACATGGGAATAGAACTTTTTATTTTTCTGTATCACCAGACTTCTACGGATGTGGATGTAAAGCTTTGGCATCACAAGGTCTTTTGCATGACCCAAAACGAAGTCGTTTAGTTATTGAGAAACCATTTGGTAGAGATTTTGGAAGTGCTCAGGATTTAAACCGGATTGTTCAGAGTTGTGCTAATGAGTCTCAAATCTTTCGAATAGACCATTACTTGGGAAAAGAAACTGTCCAGAATATTTTGGTTCTTAGGTTTGCAAATGCAATTTTTGAGCCTCTTTGGAATCGTAATTATATTTCTAGTGTTCAAATCACTGCCGCAGAGACAGTAGGGGTAGAAGATCGCGCAGGTTATTACGAGTCTTCTGGTGCTTTGAGAGATATGGTTCAAAACCATCTCACTCAAATGTTATCTCTAACTGCGATGGAGCCTCCAGGTCATTTTGACCCAGAGGCAATTCGCAATGAGAAAGCAAAGGTTCTTCAAGCCGCTCGCTTGGCAGATGATGTTGAGCCTTGGAATTGTTGCGTTAGAGGTCAATATGGTCGAGGAGGAACGGACATATCACCTTTGGCTGGTTATAGAGAGGAGCCTGGAGTAAATCCCAATAGCACAACTGAGACATACGTTGCGATGAAATTATTTATCGATAATTGGCGCTGGCAAGGAGTGCCTTTTTTTGTACGAACAGGCAAACGTTTGGCTAAACGCTTAAGTGAAGTCGTTCTTACCTTCCGGGAAGCTCCGGTTCATCTTTTTGATGCTGTAGGAGGAACTCCTACTTCTAATCAACTAATACTTCGAATTCAGCCTAATGAGGGTGCCGAAATTCGTTTTGATGTTAAGTCTCCGGGCTCAGGAATGAGCAGTAGGCCGGTGAATATGGAATTTTCCTATGAAGAGTCATTCGGAGAGCCATCTGACGAGGGGTATGTACGTCTGCTGGCTGATGCGATGCTGGGTGATCCAACACTTTTTACACGTAGTGATGAAGTGGAGGCAGCCTGGAGGCTTTACACCCCATTGCTGGAACTAATTGAGGAGAGTCCATGGCGTTTGCCCATCAATTTGTATGAATCCCGAACATGGGGACCAGTGGCTGCTGATGATCTTTTGTCAGCCGATCATCTTCTCTGGCGTAGACCATGATTAATTGACTTTCTATTACTATGTCTCCTCAACTTACCCTTCAAACTCCACTTCAATTACCGCCTGAAGAAATCCCGATTTATTTAGATAACTTATGGGAAAACGAGAACACCGAGACTGAAAATATTGGAGCAAATACATTTTGCTTATTAGTTTGGCAACCTGCCTGGTTAGAACAACAACTTGTGAGAACTGGCAGGCTACAAGGTCCGATAACCGGCTCTCAAAGAAAAGCTATTGTTTCTGCAGCAAGGCAAGTCATTTTAGAGGGTGATTTGCCACATAGTACACCTCCTTTTGATCCTCTTGTTGCAGACGTTATTTCAAATAATGAGGCGTTTGAAAAGTTTGAGGATTTAAGAGGTCAGCATATTGATTCTGCTATAAGTGCTTTGCATCCCAGAAGACTTATTACTATTGCTCCTACTATAAATAGTGGCCAACAATTAGATACTCTTGTAGCAGCTTATTGTCCACTACCTGAGGATTCGGGAGATGGTGCATCCTGTGGCGATGTAGTTGTATTAAGGGGAGGCCTTGATGCATTAGATAACCGTATTGAAATAATAGATACCGTGACGTTTAAAGATTTACCTTGTTGGCTTTGGTGGAATGGACGATTAGATGAAGCCCCTGAATTGCTTGAGAAAGTAGCTTTACCCTCTAGAAGACTTGTTGTAGACAGTGCACTTGGTGAGCCTGAATATTGCTTGCTTTTTTTGACAAAAAGGATACAAAGTGGACAAGCAGTTGATGATTTGAATTGGTTGAGATTTAGAAGTTGGAGAGAAACATTAGCAATTGTATTTGATCCTCCAAATCGACACAGTTATCTGAATAATGTTGTGCAAATTGATATAGATGTAGAAGGCACTAATCCAGTTCAGGGATTATTATTTGCAGCTTGGCTTGCTGATCGTTTGGGTTGGGAAATTGTAGATTCGGCGAGTATTCAGGAAGATGGATTTGCATGTTTGTTTAAACGTATTGATGGTGAAAATGTTCAATTTCACCTTATGTCTTTACCTGTAGGCAAACCAAGTATTCACCCTGGGCAAATAATCGGAATCAGATTGATTTGTAGATCCAATTCTATAGAAGGGGACGACCTTTGTGTGATTTTAGCCGCTGAATCTGGGGAATGTATGCGTCTCGAAGCTGGAGGAATGGCTAGCATGCGACTTTTAGAAGAGGTTGTGCCAAATCAGAATATTTCAGTAGAAAGAGATGTAGCAAGACTTCTTGCTAGCAGTAGAGGAACTACAGGACCATTACTTGCATCAGCAGTGCCCTTTGCACAAAAAATGTTCAATCTTTGGAAGAATTCGATTTGATTTCACATTTTATTATTAAATGGCTTTTGTTATAGCAGCACCATCCAGCGGATGCGGTAAAACAATTCTTAGTCTAGTTCTATTGGCTTGGGCTCGGCATCATGGTTTTAGAGTCCAACCCTTTAAGGTTGGGCCTGATTATCTTGATCCACAGCACCTTTCGCTAGTAGCAGGTAATCCGTGTAGAAATTTAGATATTCATTTATGCGGACTAGATTGGGTAAAACAAAGTTATGAAGGCTATGGAGGAGAAGCTGAATTTGTTTTAGTTGAAGGAGTTATGGGACTTTTTGATGGTGTTGGAACTTCGGAGATAGGTAGTACTGCATCAATAGCTAAGTTCCTAGATCTACCAGTTGTTCTTGTTATAGATTCTTCTGGTCAAGCAGCATCTATTGCAGCATTAGTTAGAGGCTTTTGCACTCATGATAAAAAGCTCCGAATAGCTGGAGTCGTCCTAAATAAGGTTAATTCCCTGCGACATTTGGAGTTGCTAACTGAAGTGCTAAGTGGTATTGGAGTAAAGGTTCTTGGCTCTTTACCAAGAGACTCCTCACTTATTGTTCCTAGTAAGAATTTGGGTCTTATTCCTGCAGATCAATTTGATGACTTAAATCAAAGATCTGAGTATTATGTATCTTTAGCTGAACAATATCTAGATCTAGATTCTTTCAAAAGAATATTTCTTGCTCCAAAGGCATCTTTGAATCCAGTAAAAGTTGGTTTTCAAAAGCAGATTGAGAAATTTTTAGGTAGAAAATACCCTGTTGCAATTGCTCAAGACAATGCTTTCCATTTTCGATATGAAGAAACAAAGGACTGTTTATCTTTATTGGGAATAGAATTAATCCCATGGAGTCCTCTCAGTGATGAACCTATACCGAAAGATGTAAAAGGTTTAATGATTCCTGGAGGTTTTCCTGAACAATATGCATCTCAATTGTCCACATGTACAAGAAGTTTAAATCAGCTTAGATCTTGTTATGGAAGGCTCCCGATTTATGCTGAGTGTGGAGGCATGATGTTGTTGGGAGAATCTATATTTGATGAAGAGGGTAATACTCATATTATGTCTGGTATTTTGCCATTCTCATCAAGGAAAGGCTTCTTAAAAGTAGGTTATCGATCCCTTTCTGGGATTAACAATACTCTTTTAGTTAAGGAAAAGGATACGTTTACTGGACATGAGTTTCATAGATGGGAGATTATTCCGAAACCTGAGACTATCAATCAAAACAAAGATTTTTTTCTGAATAAGAAAAGATCCTTTTTGTCACCTTGGCTAGTGTCAGGTTACGCACATGAAAAGCAATTAGAAGGATGGGCTAATGCAAAATTACATGCAAGTTGGGTTCATCTTCATTGGGCTAGCAATGTCAAGATTGTTACCAGTTGGAGGGAGTCCTTGGAAAATGATTCGATTTTCTAGAACCATCGCGATTTTTAAACGTTCTAATTCAAAACTTTCTCCCAGTTTTCGATCAGTCTTTGATCTTTCATCTCTCCGACTAGCCATACTGATTTCATAGCACGACTTACGGCTACGTATACCAATTGCTTTCTTAGGCTTAAATTTTTTGGCCAAAAAACATCTGGTGCCACAAAAACTTCGTCAAAGCTGCTGCCTTGGCTCCTATGAACAGTTAGAACTGATGCTGGCCCTAGAGATGCAAATGCATCCCTAATTAGAAAGAATTGCTTCCAAATCTCTTTGCGATTTTGTTTAGATAACTCTATTGCCTTTTCTCTTATTTTGTTAAGCGTGTGATCCAAGAGGGTTCTTGCGGGTGTTCCCACAGCTGGGAGTAATCTTAGTTCTAGTTCAGTCTCACCGGCTTTGGCTTGAATTAATTGAGTGCTGATTATAGGAACATCCCAATTTGAACTTTCCTTTAATCCAAATATTGCCAGGTCACAATCATGAGGAGATACATCCAATACTGTTAACTCTCTGTTTGAACCTAAAACCATGTCAGGCTCTTCTCCTTCTTCAGAACCTTGACTGGCGGCAGGTGCCATAACTGCATTTCTAGTAATCAGTACTTCTCCAGGTAAGACGGGTAATTGATCTGCCATTTCTCCGTGAATAGCTCTTCTGGCATGAGGTACTAATTTTTCAAGAGTTCTATTTGTATAACAAAGGATTCGAGCACCATCTGGGTTGCTTTTATATGAAGCTTCTTTTAGAGAATCTTGTGCTTTTTCAAGCCATGCATTTTTGCTTATACATCCGACGATCTCTTGTTTATATTCTATTCGTGGTATAAACGGCGGAGGAGTGCAGGGGATTATTCCTTTGCGAATGCCATTGGCTAGCCTTAATACTGATCCGTTATGTCGAACAACTGTTTTAAGTTCCAACCTTGTACATTTTTTCATTGAGAATACGGGACTTATTTCTTCATTTACTGGGGGAAGTTGTGCTGGATCCCCAACAAATACTAGACGTGTTTTATAAGGTTGAGCGCATTCGAGAATTATCGAGAGTAGTGAGCTGTTTATCATTGAAGCTTCGTCGATAAGTACTAGATCCAATTGTTCAAGAGCATTAGATGTTTGTTCCGTTTTTTCGAATTGCTCTAAGTAACCTTTTCTTTTTAGTTTTAGTCTAAGTAGACGGTGAATTGTCGATGGATACCAGGCTGGATTTAATTCTTCATTTTTTAGAGCCTGTCGTAAGACTCCAACAGCCTTATGAGTTGGAGCAACGACAGTCCAACAAAGTTTTGATTCTTCAGCAAGTCTAAGAAGCTTCATTGAGAGATATGTTTTTCCGCTACCTGCAAACCCGCTTAATAAGAAATTTGTATCTTTTGTTTGATTAATCTTTTTTATCCATGATTGAAAAATATTATATGCTTCTTTTTGCTCTTCGGTTAATTCCGATGTGTGAGAAGAAGTTTTTTTTGAGTTTATTTTCACCCAGAAATTAAAGTTATAAGTTGTATCAGATGAAGAGGAGATCCAATATAAACTAGACCAGGCAATGCAATTGTTGGTCCAATTAAACTACCTATTAGTACTTCCAATCGGCTATGGCCAAGGTTCTCTTTTAGGTTCCCTTGAATGGAGTCTCCCCATAGTTTTTTAGGAAGAAGATTTACTTTTGCTGCAATTAATCCTGCTTCTTGTCTTACTCCACTTGCGTCATACATAACAATAAAGGCCATTGTCGTGGCGAGAGCAAATGCCGGATGATTAAAACCAAGTTCCCATCCAACTCCTGCAGCTGTTCCGGTCACTAAAGCTGAATGACTTGATGGCATCCCTCCAGTTTCTATCAACACTGTAGGTCGCCATCTTTTGTGTTGTATCAGTTCTATAAAAAGTTTGGATATCTGGGCAATACCGCAAGCAATTAATCCCCACGCCAGAACACTGTTATCAAAGAGATCTAACGGACTTTGTCCTGTGGATTGAAGAAATATCATCTATCTCGTTTAGTGATGTAATCGGCGAGTGCTAATAATGGTGATGCAGATTGTTTCCATGGTTCGAGTGCTTCCTTTGCTTGATTGACTAAGGTTTCTGCTCGTTTCCTTGATTCTTCTAGGCCTAATAACTTTGGATAAGTTGTTTTATCTGCAATAAGGTCTTTGCCCGCAGTTTTGCCAAGTACCTCACTGCTTGCCGTTAAATCAAGGATGTCGTCAATTATTTGAAATGCCAGTCCTATGCCCCTTGCATATTTTCTTAATGCTTTTATTAGGTCGTCTTGTGCTCCTCCAATAAGCGCTCCACAAATCACGCAGGCACTTAGAAGTGCTCCAGTCTTATGAAGATGAATGAACTCTAGGGTTTCAAGATCTACTTCTTTCCCCTCACATGAAAGGTCGACTACTTGCCCTCCGACTAAACCAGGTGCCCCAGCTACTAGAGAGAGCTCTCCAACTACTCTAATTAATCTTTCAGCAGGAATATTATTACTTCTAAGTGAGACCATCTCGAATGCTCTTGTTAACAGAGCATCTCCCGCAAGAATCGCAATGGCATCTCCAAAGACCTTGTGATTCGTTGGTCGTCCTCTCCGAAGATCATCGTTATCCATTGCTGGTAGATCATCGTGAATTAAGGACATGGTATGAATCATTTCTAGAGCTACGGCTGTGGGGAGTGCATCTTCACGATCCCCACCTGCTAGTTCGCAAGCAGCAAGACAAAGAATTGGTCTTAGTCTTTTTCCCCCCGCTAAGAGGGAATATCGCATTGCTTCCCTTAGCTTCTCAGGCCTTTCTGGCCCTAGAGATTTATCCAGGGCTTCTTCTATAGAGGTTTTGGCCTTATCCAGATATTTGGAAAAGTCAAATGAATTCCTTACTTCTTGTTCCATGGCCAAATCTTGTTGTATGGATTGTCTCAGGAATAATGGATTAAGGGAGAAGATCTTTGAGGCTGAATGGTAAACCGCAATGCTGTTGCCATCGATGTACGGTGTTTACAAGCAACATTGTTACTGTCATTGGGCCAACACCACCTGGTACAGGTGTTAGAGCACTAGTTATTGAGGCTACTTCTTCGGCCCGCACATCTCCACAAAGCTTTGCTTTTGTTGGGATCCCTTCAGGGGAATTTGTTTCTATACGATGAATTCCAACATCAATTACAACAGCTCCTGGTCTTAAATGTTTTGCTCCAATCATTTGTGGACAACCAGTTGCAACGACAACAATATCTGCTTGTCGAGTTAAATCTTCTAAATTGCGAGTATGTGAATGGGCCATGGTTACTGTTGCGTTAGCAGCTTGAAGCATTAATGACATGGGCTTGCCAACAAGGATACTTCTGCCAATGACCACTGCTTTTTTGCCTTTAATTGGTATTTTGTTTGCTTCTAATAAGGCCATTATTCCAGCTGGAGTACAGCTCCTGGGCCCAGGTTCGTTTTTTATTAATTTTCCAAGATTTAAGCTATGTAGACCATCTGCGTCTTTCTCTGGTGAGATAGCTGAAAGCAAGACCTTTTCGTTAATCCCCTCCGGAAGAGGTAATTGCAAAAGGATCCCATCCACCCTCTCATCTTTATTTAATTGGTTTATTTTTTGAACAATTTTTGATTCATTACTAAGAGTGTCAAGGTGTTCACCAAAACTCTCTATACCAACTCTTGAGCATGCTTTTTCTTTGTTCAAAACGTATACTTTGCTTGCAGGGTCATTCCCTACTCGAATTACAGCAAGACCTGGGGGGCGTTTAGCCTTGTCTAAATTGGCTGCTATTTCGGTTTTGAGTCGCTCCTCTATTTCAGAAGCAAGCTTTTTACCATCAAGTTTCAGGGTCATATGCGATTAAAAATAAATACCTCTAATTACCAGTTTTAAATAGAAAGGGTTTTCAAAGTGAAAGTTCCTTTTCCTATTACTAGCTTTAAAAGGCTTTGGCGCATTTGGTTGCGAAATGAGTCGCCACGACAACCTTTAGTCAGTTGGTCAAGTAGCCAGAAAGTCACTTTGATATTAGTAGCAGTTTTAGTAGCGCTTGTTTCAAGTTGGCAATGGCTAGGTGAACCTAATTTAAGGCCTGGTGTCCCAGCTCCTTTTGATGCAAGAGCTCCAAGAGACGCTTTGGTTGAAGATAGTGAGGCGCTTCAGCAAAAACGCTCGGATTTGGTACCGCGAACTTTTGTCCAGGTTATAGATAAACATCAGTCTGCAGCCCTAAAGCAAAAGCTGGAAAGAAAACTTGGTGAGATTGAACTTGTTGCCTTAAGTCGGGAAGGAGATCGAATTGGACCTGTAAATCTCACTCTAGAAGAGCAAAATTGGCTCTCTCAGAGCACCAAGGGAGAGAGGAGAGCCTGGTCCTTAGATGTTCTCGATGCTGCTGATCGAATGCTTGTCCAGGGAGTCATAAATACTTTGGCGTCTGAGCAATTGAAGGATGCTGCTTTCGCTCAATTGTTTAATCTTGGGGAGAGTCCTTCTCGAAGCCTTGGAAGCAAGTTGCTTAGAAGTACTTTTCAAGGAAGCAGCAACCTTCGTATTGACCCATTAAAGAGTCAGAAGTTATTAGAAGATTTAATTACTAAACAAGGTATTCCGACCATTGAGGTGAATAGAGGTGATCTGATTACAAGAAAAGGCGAAACAATTAGTCCTCAGAACTACGACGTACTTGATTATTTTGGAATGGTAAAGAGAAGTCCAAGGCCTCTTGCATGGTTTTGGCGGTTTAGTGAAGCTTTGCTGGGCTGTTGGATTTTGATATTAATAATGCGAAGAGAAAAGCCAATCTTGCAGTTTGGACACGCCTTACTGGCCCTCTTATTACTACTA
The DNA here is from genome assembly GCA_003280055.1 of Prochlorococcus sp. AG-363-P19. Taxonomy (GTDB): domain Bacteria; phylum Cyanobacteriota; class Cyanobacteriia; order PCC-6307; family Cyanobiaceae; genus AG-363-P08. The sequence continues at coordinate 163,901 of QCGG01000004.1, read as the reverse complement.
ATTGTACAAGCAAGCAAAGTATCGTTTGGAGCTGCCATAAGTCCTTTAGCTGTAATTGTCCCCCCAACATTGCTTATATCTCAGGGACTAGGTACAAGTTGTGGTCTTATTTGGATGGCTATTGGCAGCATGCTTTGGCCATTGCCTGTAAGCGGTTTTGGAGATGGGAGGATGTTGGTTGCTAGTGCTGTTGCATTTGTAGTTGCATTGCAGGCAGGAAGATTGCGAAGTAGAGCAGAACTTTTTCAGATGTCTTTACTATTACCATTAGGCGCACTTTTTGTTGAATGGCTTCTTTTAGCTAGTCAAATAACCCCTGCAAATACGGCTTGGGGAAGGCTGGCTCCCAACTCAGAAGCTCTTTTCTCAGAAGCGATTTTGATGGGTGCCCTTTTAATGCTGGCAATTGTTCTGATCCCATTCTTTGAGAATACCTTTGGATTAGTAACTAGAGCTCGTTTAATGGAATTAGCTGATCAGGAAAGACCACTATTAAGACGTCTCTCTATTGAAGCGCCAGGAACTTTTGAACATACCCTTATGTTGTGTAGCTTGTCGGAGGAAGGTGCAAGATCTATTGGTGCCGATGTTGATTTGATTCGAGCAGGAGCTCTTTACCATGATGTAGGGAAGTTACATGCGCCTGAATGGTTTATCGAAAATCAAGAAGAGGGAGTTAATCCTCATGATCAATTAAATGATCCAATTGCTAGTGCAAAAATTCTTCAAGCTCATGTTGATGAGGGCTTAAGGCTTGCTAAAAAATATAAACTTCCCAAATCTGTATCTGATTTTATTCCGCAACATCAAGCGAAACTAAAGATGGGATATTTTTTACATATAGCTAGACAAAGTGACCCAGATATATCAGAAAATAATTTCAGATATAAAGGCCCTTTGCCAGATACAAGAGAGACCGCGATTTTAATGCTTGCTGATGGATGTGAAGCAGCACTTAGGTCTATGGACAAGGAAACCGACGCTTTAGAAGCTTGTCATACTGTTAGAAGAATCGTTGAGTCTCGTCAATATGATGGTCAACTGAAAGAAAGTGGTCTTACTAGAGCAGAGATAGAATTAGTTGTGCGTGCGTTTGTTCGCGTTTGGAGGAGAATGAAACATCGAAGAATTGCATATCCGATACCAGCCCGTAAATTATATAGAAATCAATAAGAACACTTAAAATCTCTTTTTTCCCCTGAGCCCTTTCGAGAACATCTTATTTTTATAGTTTATTTATACTTCCAACTTATTTAAAGCCTTCTATTCCTTCGGTGTATTGGTCTGCACCAATATATTAATGAGAGTAGGTTGAGAAGGGCCATTGAAAGGGAAATTGTACTGATAAAATTAGAATCTCTAACAATTACTAGACGCACAATGCCATATGGTAAGGAAACTGATAGCGCCATTGAAAGAGCAATTATTGCAAGGATTACTCCCCAGTTTCGTTCAGCTAAAAGACCGGAACAAGCAACAACTCCAACTATTGCTGCTGGCCAGGCTACGCTAAAGGCAAGGCTGATATTAGCAACTTGTAGAGGAGGGCCTGCAAAAGCTATTAAACCGATAACAGGAAGAGCTGTAATGTTGGCAAAAAGCCCGATCCATGTCATTGACCAGTACCCACGAACTATTTTGCTCATGAAAGATTCTGCTTTCTTAGACTTTAATCTCTACCTTTCGATAACTTATTAGGATAATCGATGAATTTACATAATCTTAAAGTGATATCTCCATGAAGTAATGATTTGCTTTTAGGTTTTTTTATCTATCAGATATTAATCCTATCTTAGTCTCTAATTTTTTCTTGGATATCGATCACACTTTGAACCTTCTCTGCAAAGGATTGTGTTTTGTCAGTTCTTGTATTGATTTTCAGAGATGTATATATCCTAGGTGCCCCTAGTTTGTGCACCTCTTTATGGCATTCTCTGACGCAAGAAAATACCTCATCCCATTCTCCTTCAATTGCTGTTCCATTGGGGCCTAATTCATGCTTTAACCCTGCTTTTTTAATGATTCTCTGGCAGGTCGCTATAAATGGTGCAAGAGAAACATCTGTTCCTATAGGGATTAGGCAGAAGTCAATGCTGACCAATATTTTTTCTTTATGTGATTGCATTGTCAGGGCTCTTTTCTGGATAAAGAACTGTTCTCCATGCTCCACAACGTGTCATGACTTCAATCCCATAAGCCCTTTCGCCTAGGGAAAGCTTAAGACCTTCCCCTTCGTACCAGCTTTGAGCTTCTCGCATGGCCGCTTCAATAGAGTCATAAGGTCCATCTAGTACCGGGTGAGGACTGCCATCTAGGCCGATTAGCCTGTAAATCTTGCTCCTTAGTGCCATGTATGTGCGCCTGTCTAACTGTCTATCTATTTTTCCATGAAGTCTGTTCTCTTGCCAAGTAGGTATTTATTATCTGCAAGAACCTTTGCCATATCTAGCCTGATTGCTCTGTATTTTTACTCATTAGGTGAAGATATTGATTTTCTTATTTGGTCATACTCTCCTTGTGGTAGTTGAAAATCTGGCTTGTATTTGTTTATATAGCCGGTTTGATTTCATCTGAAGTTAAAATATCCTTTTGAGGATGAATTGGCAGAGAAGTTTCTGAGGCGACAAGTCTATTTAAGGCATTAACAAAAGCTTGAGCGGCTGCTACTACAACATCCGTATCTGCTGAGTGTCCTGAATAAAGCTTGCCATTTCTTCTCAGGCGGATAGTGACTTCTCCCATTGCATCAATCCCTTCAGTTACTGACTTGACAGAGAACTCGATTAATTCATTTGGTTCGCATGCCAGTGAGTTCAGTGCTCTGCAAACTGCATCTACTGGCCCTGTCCCAACAGCTGCAGTGCTTCTTTCTTGTCCGTTTTGATCGCTCAGAGTTACCGTTGCAGTTGGTTTTATGCTGTTGCCACAGCTGACTTGTACAAGATGTAATTGAAAACGTGCTTCAGGTTGTTGAACTTGCTCGCTAACAATTGCTTCAAGGTCTCTATCAGTGATGTCTCTTTTCCTATCAGCAAGATCCTTAAAACGAGCAAAGGCTTCGTTTAGATCATCTCTATTTAGGTCATACCCAAGTTCCTCAAGCCTTGCACGAACAGCACTTCTGCCACTTAACTTTCCCAACGATATTCTGTTATCTGTTAAACCAACAGTTTGAGCATCAACGATTTCATAAGTCAGTCTGTTTTTTAAAACACCGTCTTGATGGATGCCTGACTCATGAGCGAAAGCATTTGCACCCACAATCGCTTTGTTGGGTTGAACAACCATCCCGGTGAGATTTGAGACAAGCCTTGATGTTTTAGTTATTTCTTCTGTGCGAACTGCTGTCAATGGTGTTGGACTATCTGGTTGTCTACCAAAAAATGGATTGAAATAACGTCGCCTTACATGGAGTCCCATGACTAATTCTTCCAGTGCTGCATTGCCTGCTCTTTCACCTATGCCATTAATTGTGCATTCAAGTTGTCTTGCTCCACTTTTAACTGCTTCTAGAAAATTTGCTACAGCCAATCCCAAGTCGTTATGACCATGTACAGAAATTATCGCTTCATCAATGTTCGGTACTTTTTTATTTATGTTGCTAATTAATTCTCCAAATTCTGATGGAGTTGTATAGCCAACAGTATCAGGGATATTAATGGTACTTGCACCAGAGGAGATGGCGGCTTCTATTATTTCGTATAAGAAATTTGGATCACTTCTACCGGCATCTTCACAGGAGAATTCCACATCATCTACTAAGGATTTCGCGTAAGAAACCATTTCGGGAACAATTTTTAGAACCTCGCTTCTGGATTTTTTGAGTTTGTGCTCAAGGTGGATATCGCTAGTAGCAATGAACGTATGTATTCGTTTATTGCGAGCTGGCGCAATTGCATCCGCACAAGCTTTTATATCTTTGATTGAGGCTCGTGCTAGACCGCAAATAATTGGACCTTCCCCTCCTCCAACCTGATCAGCTATACGATTTACTGCTTTGAAGTCTCCTGTGCTTGCAAATGGAAAGCCTGCTTCAATGACATCAACTCCTAGTCTTGCTAGTTGTTGGGCAATAGCAAGTTTCTCTTCTTGGTTCAAACTCGCCCCAGGGGATTGTTCCCCATCTCTGAGGGTTGTGTCGAAAATCAGAACTCGTCCAGGATCCTTTGCCATTACTTCACTCTATATATTTATAAGTAAGTAGATATGAAGAAATCAGGCTAATTCTAAAGGAGGGATTAGCTATTTAACAGCAATTAGTCTCGATCAAGTATGGTTACTGGATAAAAGCAAGGATAATCGCTATTTACCCTTTTGCTGAATCTTTGAGATATTCGACTCTATGGGGCGATCAACATTATAAATTTACTTAGCGGTGCACAGAATGTGCCCAAAGGACAACTCGCTCTCGTTTTACACGCTCATCTTCCATATGTGCGTTCTGGAGATCCATTCTCCCTAGAAGAGGATTGGTATTTTCAAGCGCTTATGGAGTGTTATTTGCCTTTATTGAAGGTGCTTGAGGAAGCTCATGCTGCAGAAGATCAGTCACCTCGTGCCACTCTCGGCCTTTCTCCTACTCTTCTTTCTTTATTTGCTGATGAGGATCTAACTACAAGATTTTCCAGTTGGATTTCATTACGGCTTGACCTTTTAGAAGAAGTCCCGTCAAATCTTTCAAGAGCAGCTAATCATCTTGCGAAACGAATCCAAAAACAATTGGACTATTGGAAATATATTGATGGTGATTTGATAAGTAGGTTTTCTTTTCTTCAGAAAGTAGGTGTATTAGACCTCTTAACTTGTGCTGCTACCCATGGATATCTTCCTCTTTTGAGGGAACATCCAGAGGCGGTACGAGCACAATTGTTAACTGCAGTTAGAGAACATTCACGACTTATAGGTTCTCCACCACTAGGGATATGGCTACCTGAATGTGCCTATTACGAAGGATTGGATAAGTTAATGCTTGAAGCTGGTCTTCGTTATGCAGTCTTAGATGGACATGGATTACTTCATGCATCGCCTAGGCCACGTTATGGACTTTATGCTCCTATTTGTAGCAAGAATGGAGTAGCTTTTTTTGGGAGAGATAGCGAATCTACTTTTCCTGTTTGGTCGTCTAAAGAAGGATATCCAGGAGATTCGACATATCGTGAATTTCATAGAGACCTTGGTTGGGATTTTTCAGAAGATAAACTTAAATCTATTGGCTTAAATGAACCCAGACCCCTTGGCCTAAAGCTTCATAGGGTTACGGAGATGTCTACTCCACTTGAAGACAAGAAAGTTTATGAGCCGGATCTTGCACGCTCACGAGTGATTGAACATGCGCGAGATTATTTAAAAGGTCGTAGAACTCAGTTGAGTCAATTGACTTTTTCAATGGAAAGTAGTCCTTTATTGGTAGCCCCATTTGATGCAGAGCTTTTTGGCCATTGGTGGTTTGAAGGACCTGAGTTTTTAGCTGAACTATTTCGCCAGGCCCCGAAAGAAAATATTTCATTTACGCGTTTGATTGATTCGCTTTCTGGATCTCCTCGCTTGCAGTTAAGTGATCCATCTCCATCGAGTTGGGGACAAGGAGGTTATCATCATTACTGGCTTAATGAAAGCAATTCATGGGTTATTCCTGAGTGGAGTAAAGCAAGTAAGGCAATGATTGATTCTTGCAGTCGATTTGCAGTTGACAGTGAAAATCAACGAGTTCTAAAACAGGCGGCGAGAGAACTACTTCTGGCCCAGTCATCTGATTGGAGTTTTATTCTGAGGGCAGGTACTACTACTCAAATAGCTAAAGATCGCATTTATAGACACCTTGGTCGATTCTGGAGCTTGATAGATTTGATCGATAGTCGGGAAGATTATTCAGAATCTTTACTATCAAAATTTGAATTAGAAGACTGTCTTTTTCCGCTTGTCGAGCCTGGTGATTGGATCTCGTTAAGAAGTTAGCTACTTAGAAGTAGATATTCCAAAAATCATTCCTCTTCTGATTTTCCATGGAGCGATCCAAAAGAGTTTTAGCATCACTAATATCAGTTTTGGAAGTGGTAATGTGTTAGCAAGGAAGCGTGACCAATCCTTTGTAGGTAGCCGGAAAAAAGTGGCAAAGAAGTCCCTTAATTCGTCTTCTTTAAAGCTCATGAGTCGACTAAGACCGAATTGATATAGACGATGCCGTTGAACCAGTTCTTTTGACCAAAGGACTTCCCACCCTTTTTGAGCTAAGGCAGAGGAGTCAAGATTTGGTTTGATTGACATGGCCAAAGCAAGTTGTTCCCCTAATGCAGGTGCACGTCTTAAAAGTGCTCCAACCATATAGCCAGAAGCAGGGTGAACCATGCTTGCAGCTCCTCCAAAGGCTAGTACTGGTTGAGTCCTGTCTGGGAGCGGGAGATTCATCGGGAAAAGACAATGTTCTTCGTGGATAATTTCTCGTATCTCTACTCCGCGATGAGAAAGGCGAGCTTGTAATCGTGCTCTTAAGGTGCTCCATGATAAAGGAGGTGAACACGCTAAAGAGGTTTCTTCAACAAAGAAAATGTCATCACCAAAATCCATCGCATACAGAAAAGAGGGTGGTTCGTTCTTTTCTTGTTGAGATAAATGATCTGGTCTGAAGTCCATTAGAACAAATTGATTTTTTTCGACAGGTGGTGAATTGAAACGTCCTACAACTCCATATGCAGCTTGTTCAGCAACTGGACCATTATTTGGACGTCGTATAAACCGACTGCGGTGTCCACTTGCATCAATAACAAGCCTTGCTTTGTATTTTTTTCCAGATTTGCAGGTAACTTCTGTTTCTTGGCCTAGAACCTTTATTTCTTCTGCTGTCTCTAGATTCCAAATTAGTCCTTGGCAACGTTTTAGTAGTGATTGCTGGAGAGAGTTTTGATCAAAAAGACCATAGTCAAAATTATGGATCGTAGGTTTTTTCCCATTAGGGTCAGAACCGTCTCCAAAGAAACTCACAGTATTGCTCCAGCGGTGTCCTAGTAAGGATTCCAACCCAAGGGTTTCAACTTCTTCTGCCCAAATTCCATAAGTATTTGGCCAGGGTTTTTCTGGTGTATGAGAGGCAAGGGCCGTTACATTTAGACCATGCTCAACTAACTCTGCAACTATGCAAAGAGCCGCAGGCCCGGCTCCCATAACAATTATCTCGGAACAATTTATCAATTTTAGTTTTTCTGAGGGTCTCCAGCCTCTGACTTGTTTTCATTATTGGTCTTAAGATCCCCGTCGTCTTCATCTTCAGCTTTTTGTGGGACAAGTACTACCTCGGATAGGCGATCACCTTGGTCGAGTTTCTGAAGTCGAACACCAGTAGCAGCTCTAGATTGCTGAGGTATCTTGTCGGCATTGGTTCTGACAATTACTCCCTTTTCACTGACTAAAAGTAGTTCTTCTCCATGACCTAAGACTTTTAAACCTACTAGTTCGTCTCCATCTCTTCGAAACTTGATTGCTCGCAGACCCATGCCAGCTCGTCGCTGAAGTCTAAATTGTGTAACAGGAACTCTTTTCCCTAGTCCACTAGCAGAGGCAACTAGAACCCATGGTCCCTTGCTAATGGCTGTGTTTTGGTTGTTATCGATCACTTCATCATCATCATCTTCTAAGGACTTCGCAATTTGATCGGCTAACTCGATGGGCAGTACATCCATACTTACTAAGGAATCTTGAGAACGTAGGTTCATAGCCTTTACCCCTCGGGCGGTTCTTCCTAGAGGCCTTATCTCATCATCATTTAGTCGAAAATGAATAGTCATTCCGGCCTTTGAGCCGATTAGGACACTATCTCCTGAAAGAGCAATTCGCACCCAGGTAAGCGCATCGCCATTCTCTAAGCCAATAGCAATCAAACCGTTGGCTCTAATTTTGCTAAAAGCTGAGAGGGGTGTTCGTTTTATGAAACCACCTTTTGTAAGCATTAATAGATATGTTTCTTCTTCAAAGGAAGAAACTGATAATAGAGATGTTATCTCTTCTTCTCTTGGTATAGGTAGTAATTGAACAATAGGCGTCCCCTTTGCGGTACGACTACATTGAGGAACTCGATAGGTAGGAAGCGCATATGCCACTCCCCTGTCGCTAAATAAAAGAAGGGTGTCGTGATCGTTGCAACTTATAAATAATTTGACGGCCTCTTCTCCTTGATTTCTTGTGCCTGCTTTTCCTCTTGTGCCTCTGCTTGTGGATTCAAATTCATTTACAGGCATTCTCTTCAGATAACCTGTTTCTGTTAGAAGCACTACTGACCGTTCATTAGCAATCAGATCAATGTCTTCAAGTCCTGCCCCTAGATCTAGGATCTCTGTTCTCCTTGGGGTGTAGTACTTCTCTCGGAGCTTTGTTAGCTCTTCCTCGATTATCTTGAATACTCTTTCACGACGACTAAGGATATCTTTGTAATCCGCGATTTTTTTCAGAAGTTCTTCATGCTCTAGGCGTATTTTGTCTGCTTCTAAAGCAGTCAATCTTCTAAGTTGCATTTGAAGTATTGAATCTGATTGGATTTCAGTAAGGCCATGTTGTTCCTGTAATTGCTTCTTGGCAGTTGCGGTATCTGAGGCTGCTCTTATAAGTGCAATAATTGGGTCTAGATTGTTCAGTGCTTGAAGTAATCCAAGAAGAATATGGTCTCTCTCTTCTGCTCTTCTTAGTAAATATTTAGTTCGTCTTTCTATTGTCTCAACTCTGAAGTCAAGAAAAACTTGCAACATCTTCCGCAAAGTAAGCAGTATCGGCTCATCATTTACGAGTGCTAATAGATGTGCACTGAAATTGCTTTGTAAAGGTGTTAGTTTAAATAGATTATTAAGCACTACCTGGGGGTAGGCATCTCTTCTAAGCTCAACTACTATCCTCATGCCGTCACGATCACTTTCGTCTCGAATATCAGAAATTCCTTCTAGTTTTTTGTCATTTACCATTTCTGCGATTCTTTCTATTAAGGCTGCTTTATTTGTTTGATATGGCAATTCTGTGACGATTACTGCATCGCGATCTGGTCTTCCAGGAGTTTCTATGGTTTCTATATTTGCAACACCACGCATGGTCACTGACCCTCTGCCTGCAAGGTATGTTTCACGTATGCCACTTCTCCCCAAGATTTGTCCTCCTGTAGGAAAATCAGGGCCGGGAATTATTTCTAACAGCTGCTTTTCATCTAGTTCGGGATCTTTTATTAGTGCTTGTAAACCATCGATTAGTTCTCCTAGATTATGAGGAGGGATATTTGTTGCCATACCAACGGCTATCCCTGAAGATCCATTAAGAAGTAGTTGGGGAATTCTCGCGGGCAAAACAGTTGGTTCTTGTTGAGATCCATCAAAGTTGTCTGAGAAGTCAACTGTTTCTGATTCGATATCTTCTAAAAGACTGTCAGTTGTGAGTGCCTGTAGACGAGATTCTGTATACCTCATTGCCGCAGGTGGATCGTTATCCACAGAACCAAAATTCCCATGCCCATCAATCAATGGCATTTGCATGGAGAAGTCTTGGGCCATACGCACTAAGGCGTCATAAACAGCTGTATCTCCATGTGGATGGTATTTACCAAGAACTTCACCTACAACACGAGCACACTTTCGGTAGGGTCTATCACTTGTAAGACCTAACTCGTACATCGCGTACAAGATTCTTCGGTGAACAGGTTTTAGACCATCCCTGGCGTCTGGCAAAGCCCTCCCAACAATGACGCTCATCGCGTACTCCAAATAGGAGCGCGACATTTCATTACGTAGATCAGTTTGGATGATCCGGTCGTCGGAATCTCCGGGACCGCTGTTGCTAGGTCCCAATGGATCAGCCATATAGAAGCTGTTTACCAAACATAAGGTTATCTCGGCAGCTGATCAGTTGGGTAAAAGCGTTTAAAACATATTCCTTCCGTTACTTGAAGATTACTCTCAAATTTTGATTCTTTATAGCTAAATATTGCTTTAAGAGCTCGATGGATGGATGTGTTGTCTAGCAGTCGATTTGGGAGAATTCTCAATCGAATCACCTTTTAATCTGATCTGGATCCAGAACAACTTAAGTTTTTCCCCCCCTTAGGTTGGTATTTTGTCTGAACTTTATTGAGGAAGTGGTGAATATTCAGCTCGGGCGCTCCAAGGTCGTTCGTCGTGCCTATGGAATTGATGAAATCGCATTGGTGCCTGGAACACGCACTGTTGACCCCGATGTGACTGATACCAGATGGACTATTGGGGGTATTGAACGTGAAATTCCAATTATTGCAAGTGCCATGGATGGGGTCGTCGATGTTGATATGGCAGTTGCTCTTAGCAATTTGGGTGCTCTTGGAGTATTGAACTTAGAAGGGATTCAAACTCGTTATTCCAAAACTTCAACTGTGCTTGAAGAAATTTCTTCTGTAGGAAAAACTGACTTTGTTCCTTTGATGCAGCAAATTTATAGTCAGCCTGTAAAGGAAGAATTAATTCTTAAGCGCATAGCTGAAATCAAGGAGAAGGGTGGTATTGCTGCTGTTAGTGGGACCCCAGCTGCCGCAATAAAATTTGGTGAAATTATTTCTAAGGCCGAAGCCGATATTTTCTTTGTTCAAGCAACAGTTGTTTCAACTGAACATATTGGACCTACCGGGCGAGAAATTCTTGACCTAAAAAAACTTTGTAGGGAAATGGAAATGCCTGTTGTTATAGGCAATTGTGTTACCTATGAGGTTGCTTTGCAACTTATGAACGCTGGCGCTGCGGGTGTAATGGTAGGTATTGGACCTGGCGCTGCTTGTACTTCTAGGGGAGTGTTAGGGGTAGGTATCCCGCAAGCTACTGCTGTGGCGGATTGTGCGGCTGCGCGCTCCGATTATGAGAAGCAATCAGGACGGTATGTACCTGTAATCGCAGATGGAGGGATTGTTACTGGTGGCGACATTTGCAAATGTATTGCATGTGGTGCAGATGCAGTGATGATTGGTTCCCCGATTGCTAGGGCGGAGGAAGCTCCTGGTCGAGGATTTCACTGGGGTATGGCAACGCCAAGTCCAGTTTTGCCAAGAGGGACTCGCATAAATGTTGGGACAACAGGGAATATCGAGCGAATCCTTCGTGGACCGGCTTTGCTTGATGATGGGACGCATAACCTTTTAGGTGCCCTAAAAACTTCCATGGGTACCCTTGGAGCCCAGAATCTTAAGGAGATGCAGCAAGTTGAGGTTGTGGTAGCTCCTTCTCTTCTCACCGAAGGGAAGGTTTACCAGAAAGCACAACAATTAGGAATGGGTAAGTGACTTCAAAACCTCTAGATTTATTGGCCTCTGCTTAGACAAGAGTTAGAATTGAATTGTGAGGGCTAATAGCCCACACACTCCTCACACACTCTGCCCGACGCGTTCGGGCTTTTTGTCTTTTTAGAGATGCTACCGTCACATTTCACACAGCTAATAGGGTCAATTTCTGAAAAAAGGAGTAACGGTTGCTAAGTTTCACCGAGATAATTGGCTTTAGGAATGTCAACTGCTTCTGCTGTCACAGATGCCTCTTTTGAGCAGGACGTCCTTCAGAGTTCGGTCCCAGTATTGGTTGACTTTTGGGCTCCTTGGTGTGGTCCTTGCAGAATGGTCTCACCCATAGTGGATGAAATCTCTAAGGAGTTTGAAGGGAAGATCAAGGTCTTCAAGCTCAACACTGACGAGAATCCCAATGTTGCAAGTCAGTATGGAATAAGAAGTATTCCAACTTTGATGGTCTTTAAAGGTGGGCAAAAGGTCGATACCGTTGTCGGTGCTGTACCTAAGGCGACTCTTTCTTCGACCATTTCAAAGTATCTTTGATTTAAATTCAGGCTGAGTTTTTGCTTCTCTAGCTATCTCTGGCTAGAGACTTATTCTCAATTTTCTTGACTTCCACGCAGTTAACTTTCTTTTCTGATGGTTCGCCTTGGCCTAATTGATTACGGCATGGGCAATTTGCATTCTGTGCAACAAGCCTTCAAAAGATTGGATAGATCGTTGCAATTGGTTCGTTCGGAAGGAGAATTGTCTGGATGCGACGCTTTGGTTTTACCAGGTGTAGGTAGTTTTGATCCAGCAATGGATCACCTTGAGGAATGCAAACTTGTTAAACCTATTAGGAAGTGGGCTCTAGACGAAAAGCCTCTTTTGGGGATATGTCTAGGATTGCAATTATTTTTTGAATCTAGTGAGGAAGGCTCTTCTAAGGGATTAGGTGTCTTTAAAGGACATGCGCAACTTCTTCCATGTGCGGAAGGAGAACGGATACCCCACATGGGATGGTCTCCTTTGAACAAAAGGAAACCTTGTCCGCTTTTCTCCCAGAACGACTGCAAAGACTGGATGTATTTTGTACATTCTTATTTCGTAGTACCGACTGATCATTCAGATATTGCTGCCTCAACAACTTTTGGAACGAAAAATGTAACTGCCGTTGTCTGGAAGAATCGACTGGGGGCATGCCAATTTCATCCTGAGAAGTCTTCTCTTGCGGGCCAGAGGTTGTTAATAAGTTGGCTTAACTGGTTGGATTCTGGAGCCAACTCTTGGGCTTGAAGGGGTATTTAAGGCTTTCTGGTGGGAGGAAGCTTCTAAGTCCAGATGGCGTTGGTACAAGGCCAACAACCGCTCGAGTAAGGGAAGCAGTTATGAATTTGATAGCAAGTCGTTTAAGAGGCTCTAATTGGCTTGATCTATGCAGTGGAAGTGGTGTTATGAGTTGTGAGGCTTTGCAGAGAGGGGTGAAGTTGGTTGTGGCAGTTGAAAAGAATCCAAAAGTTGCAAAATTATGTGGAACTAATTTGCTAACCACAAAAGAAGGTTTATCTCAGCAACCAAAAGTAAAGTTAGTTTGTAATGAGGTAGTCAGATGGCTCAATAGAGAAAAACATCCAATAGGGCGAGATGGTGAGTTGAATATTGATGAAAAGCAAAAATTCGACTTGGTTTATTTTGACCCTCCCTATGGATCGAATATTTATTTGCCTGTGCTTAGAGCTCTTTTGAAGGGTGAGTGGCTTGAAAAAGATGCTGTTGTTGTATGTGAATACTCAACTGAGTTCGAAATGGAAATCCCGAACAGTTGGATTGAAATTGCTCGAAAGCATTATGGTGATACTGCTCTAGTTTTAGTTAGCCCACCATTGAGCTATCGCGACGATATTGATTCCACGCTGCAACGAACAGGCCCAGAAGGGTGACTGGTATTAGCCCAAGGACTATTCCGCATAGAAGAGGTTCGATCATGACTTCACGTTTTGGTAGCTGATCAAGCACAATTGTTTTACGCCCATTAATTTATCGTGTCGGGCCCGATTTCAACAGACCAAGTTAAAAACACAAGTAGCATTGGTCTGGTAAGGGCCCTTGTTTTACTTGCATCATTTACTTGCATCCTTTTAGTGCTTTGGTTTTTATTCATATCTCAGCAGGATCCTTATGTTGAGGCTGTACTGGGGTTAGAGGGTTCTCAAAGGAATGGAGCTAAATTATTTAGGATGAATTGTGCCGGTTGCCATGGAATAAACGCTCAGGGACTTGTAGGACCGAATCTTCGCGAGGTGATTTCATTACGAAGGGATCCTGAATTGATTAAACAAGTTGTTAGTGGTAGAACTCCGCCAATGCCTAGTTTTGAATTAGAAGAGGAAACTATGGCAGATCTATTGGCCTACCTACACTCTTTGTCTTGAGTTTGAGTTGTGAATCAAAAAATAAAAATAATTTTAGTCGAGCCAACTGGAGAAATAAATATTGGCAGTGTTGCAAGACTGTGTTCGAACTTTGGGCTTGAAGAAATTCGTTTGGTATCTCCTCGCTGCAATGCTTTATCAGATATGGCAAAGCAAATGGCCGTAAAGGGAACTCCTTTACTTGAGAAGGCTAGATATTTTGATTCCCTAATTGAGGCTGTATCGGATTGCAGAAGAGTTGTGGCAACTTGTGCACGAATCGACCATGGGGAAATTCCGCTTTCAGGCCCCTCAGAATGTCTTCCTTGGTTATTAGAAGGGGTTGAATCTGGACCTGTTGCAATTGTTTTTGGCAGAGAGGACAGAGGCCTTACAAATGATGAGTTGCTAATTGCACAAAAGGTTTTAAAGCTAGATCTACATTCCAGGTATGTTTCTTTAAATCTTTCTCATGCTGTGGCGATAGCACTATATGAACTTCAAAACTTCCAGTTTGAGAATTCTTTTTTAGCTCAGCCCCCAAGTAAAAAAGGACTTGCCACACTTTCCCAGCTTGGAGGTTGTTTAGATGACGCTGAGAACCTCTTGATTGATGTTGGATTTCTTATGAAACACACAGCAAAATCACGAATGTCTAAGGTAAGAGCTTTTATGAATCGTTCTGAGGTAAGTCAGAATGAGGTTTCTTTGCTCAGAGGGATGATTCGACAAATTCGCTGGGCTTTAAATAGCACCCGATCTTGACTTCAACTAGTTTCTTAGGAGTAAAACTGTCTTGAATAGAAGCGCTTATTCTTCGGCTCCGAAAACCTGGGTCCTTTTTATGCGGTCAGCAGTTCGCTTGATAGCGCTTGGAGTAGGCGTGGGATTACTGGTTGGAAGCGGTATGAAAATGCTAAGACCTGGTTCTTTTAAAAGTCTTGAAGCTGGAAATTACTTCAGTCGAAGTCAAAATTATCTTGATTTAGGTAGCTTTAATCCTAAAACTGAAATTAAAACATTAAGTGATCGTTGGGCCGCCATAGCAGATGATTATCCAGATTTGACTGTTAGTGCATTTATGCACTTTTTGGATAATGAATCATACGCAAAATTGAATTCTGAGGCTTCGTTGTCCGCAGCGAGTTCAATAAAAATAGCGATACTTCTTTCTGTATTACAACAGGTTGATACAGGTCAGTTAAAGTGGAATGAACTTCTTGAACTAGAAAAAGATGTGATAGCAGGTGGCGCAGGTTGGATGGCCTTGAAACCTATAGGAACAGTTTTTCCTCTGTATGATGTAGCTACTGAAATGATTAGAGTTAGTGATAATACGGCAACTAATCTTTTGGTTAAACGAATTGGTGGCAAGGGTTTTTTGAATGATAAATTTAGATCTTTAGGGCTGGTCTCTACAATAATAAATGATTTTTTACCTGATTTAGCTGGAAGCAATAAAACTAGTGCTAAAGATCTAGCATTGACAATTGCAATGGTCGAAACTGGCAAAGTTATTAGTCTAAGATCTAGAGATCTTTTTAGAGAAATAATGAGTACTTCTGTCACTAATAGGCTAATACCAGGAGGCTTGTTAAAGGGTCTTGGTGTTAGCGATGAAGATCCTGATAATAGTTTGCTGATAAGGGGATACCGTGTTTACAATAAAACAGGAGATATCGGGATAGCTTATTCTGATGCAGCTTTGATTCAGCTGCCTGATGGCAGAAGAGTAGTCGCTAGCTTTATCGTTGAAGGTCCTTTTAATGACCCTAGATCTGCAGAATTAATTAGAGATTTATCGGCAGCAATGATTCCCTTTTTAAACAAATGAATGGATAAAATAGCTTAATCATAAATTATATTTGTTATTGACAGATTTTTGTTTGATCTTTGATTTATTGCTTGCTTAAACTAATTTATTTATACTATCGCTTTAACTTAGAATCAAACACTAAAAAATGCGTAAAATTAAATTCCTATTAATATTAATAACTACACTTTTGAATTGTAATTTTCTAATAGATTATTATTTTACCAAAGTCAATGAACCTTTTCTGTCTCTTTGCCAAATAAACTCTGATTTCTTAGGCAATTTTAAAATTGAGGAACTTATTTTCTACATGCTTTTCACAAGTTGAATTAGCTACTAAATTTGGATTGATAAGGTTCTGAATTTCCCATAAATAATACGATTATGTTTTTTGTTTCCTCTCATTTACGCTGATTAACTTGATCCAAAAAAATTAGATGATTCCAAAAATTAAAAACCTTTTGGTTTGTTGACTCTGCTAGATAATTTTTTTTGCAGTTTTTCAAGATATGAAAAATCTCACATGCCTTTGTTTGATGCTTTGGCAAAGAGAGTTCCAATGAATGAGAAAGGTGGTTATATTATGATAAAACCAAGGCCAGCAAATGTTTTTTAGATGTTTTTGCAATAAGGCACATGATCAAAACTTGCTTTTCAAAGGTCTTCAATGGTTTGCTTAAACACAGTGAGTTCATGAATTTTCTGACGAATTTTCTAATTTATAAATTCACTTTGGTACCAAGCTTATGAAACAATCGCACATGAACAGAGAAGTTAAGCCGTGAGTTCAACAAGGAAGAGAAGGGTTTTCCCCTTTACAGCCGTGATAGGCCAGGAAGAGATGAAGTTAGCTCTTTTGCTCAATATCATTGACCCCAGAATTGGCGGTGTAATGATCATGGGGGATAGAGGAACAGGTAAGTCCACGACAATTAGGGCTTTAGCAGATCTTCTTCCAGATATTCAGGTTGTTGCGGGCGATCCGTATAACAGTTCCCCTATCGATCCTGATTTGCAGAGCAGTGATGTTCAGCAGAGGCTGGAGCAGGGTGAAAATCTTCCAGTAGAGGGAAGCCAGGTTCCGATGGTGGACCTGCCACTGGGAGCAACAGAAGATAGGTTATGCGGCACGATCGACATTGAAAAAGCTCTTAGTGAGGGTGTTAGGGCTTTTGAGCCAGGTTTGCTTGCTAAGGCCAATCGAGGATTGCTTTATGTAGATGAGGTGAACCTTCTAGATGACCACCTTGTCGATGTACTTTTAGACTCGGCAGCATCTGGTTGGAACACTGTTGAAAGAGAGGGGGTTTCAGTTCGTCATCCTGCCCGTTTTGTTCTTATAGGCTCTGGCAACCCAGAGGAGGGAGAACTGAGACCTCAATTATTGGATCGCTTTGGAATGAGTGTTGAAGTCAGAACCGTTCGCGAAGCACAATTACGTGTTCAGGTCGTTGATCAGCGAACATCTTTTGATACTGATCCAGATGCTTTTGTGAATTCTGTGCAATCACAACAGGAGGCCTTGCAGAGAAAAGTTGTTGAAGCTCAGGAAAGACTTGACGGTGTCGAAATTGATGATGATCTCAGATTGAGAATTTCTTCGGTATGTGGTGAATTAGATGTTGACGGTTTGCGGGGCGATATTGTTACTAATCGATCAGCTAGAGCCCTTGCTGCTTTTGAAGGAAGAACAGAAGTTTCTGAAGAGGATGTTGCGAGGGTTGTCTCTTGTTCTCTAAGGCATCGTCTTAGAAAAGACCCCTTGGAACAAGTTGATTCTGGTGATCGCGTGGTAAAAGTCTTTTGCAAGGTTTTTGAAAGAAGTGAAGATGCAGATTCTTCTAACTTTGAACTTGCTTTAGCGAGTTAGGTTTTGAGAATAATTGGTATCGACCCAGGTCTGGCAAGGGTGGGTTATGGATTGATTGATATAGATAATCAAAAGAAAACAATGCTTGATTGCGGAATAATTCGTACAGACCCCTCTTATAAAGAGGGGGAAAGAATGGTGGAAATTGCAAATGATTTGAGAAAGCTAATTCGCATTTGGAAACCAGATCTCGCTTCTGTTGAAAAGTTCTTCTTTTACCGTTCCAGTACAACTATTAGTGTCGTGCAGGCAAGAGGTGTCTTGATAATGACTTTGGCTAGGTTTTCTATACCGATTGTTGAATTTCCTCCTATGCAAATTAAGCTTGTGCTGACAGGCTCAGGTAAAGCTGATAAAAATGAAGTTCTTGAGGCTGTCATGCGAGAGTTGAATCTGATCACTCCGCCTCGACCAGATGATGCAGGAGATGCACTTGCAATTGCTTTGACAGCATGGTTTCAAAAATAAAACGATTATTTATTTTTGCCAAACTTTCTTGGATTATATAAATAAGAGTTTAAAATTATTTGAATAATGTTATTATAATAACTAACGTTATTCTTATGGGTGAACAGATATGTTTCTGCAATACTTTATAATTATCGATTCGTGCAAACGCTTGAATTAAAAATGACACCTGTTGATAATATCAAGGAAGAGAAAAGGAGTTTTTACCTTAAACTTAGAAATACAAGTTATCAAGTTGTTCAGAAATTAATTTTCAAGCAAGTCTGTAATTACCTAGAACAATTCTTGATTGAAAATAAGTCAGAGGGGTATATAGGGATTTATTGGCCATTGCAAGGAGAAATTGATTTGCGTTCTTTGGCTAATTGTCTCAAGTTTTCATTGGCTTTGCCAGTATCTGGGCTTAATGGCGGGCTTTCATACCATGCTTGGAATGATTCGTCTCTTGGAAAAGATGTTCATGGAATTCCTGCACCAATTCACTGCCCTAGTCTTCAGGCTGAAGATATAAAGCTTTTACTTGTCCCAGCATTGTCAATTGACAATGCTGGGACAAGGCTTGGATATGGTGGTGGCTATTTTGATCGTCTTAGAAGTCATGATTCTTGGAGATCGATTCCTGCCCTTGTTGTCTTGCCACAGGTTTGCGTATCATCTAATCCGTTACCCCGTGATTCCTGGGACGTGCCTTTTAACGGTTGGATTAGCGAAGCGGGATTCTCGTTCTGTTTACCCAACAACTGATGAATCAAAATTCCAGTGATTCCATTAAAAGCTTTGGTAGTGAGGCCTTAGATGAGATGGTTTCCAAACTTCAAAGGACAAAGGATCCAAAAAGAAAATATGAGTATGTACTTTGGCTTGCGAAAAAACTACCTCGCTTGGATCCTTCACTCCTTTCTAAGTCAGTTCGTGTAAAGGGTTGTGTTTCCCAGGTTCATATATCTCTAGAACGCAAAAATGAAAAACTAATTTGGTATGGAGATTCAGATGCTCTTATCACAAGAGGCTTGCTTGCTTTATTGATCAACGGCATGTCTGGTTTAACGACAGAGGAGGTTTTGGCAATTGACCCAAGTTTTATTGAAGAGACTGGTCTGATTGTGAGTCTCACTCCTTCACGTGCGAATGGTTTTATGAACATTTTCCTTACTATGAAGACTCTTGCTCATGAGATGCAAGGTTCTCCTGTTCAAGGCACCTCTAGTTAATAGAGTTGTGTTTCCAATGATTAATTAGAAAAACTTGTTATGAATAAAAGAATCGGGATAGGCCTATTAGGTCTTGGAACTGTAGGTAGTGGTGTGGTGAATATTCTTAAAAGTGCCGAAGGGAGAAACCCCCTTGTTAAACAACTGGATTTAGTTCGTGTAGCGGTAAGAGACATCGAGCGTTCAAGACAAGTCCATATACCATCTTCGTTACTTACTACCAATCCCCAAGAAGTTGTAGATGATCCTCGTGTGCAAATAGTTGTGGAGGTTATGGGAGGAATTGAGCCGGCTAGAAAATTAATTTTGAGTTCAATTGCCTCAGGTAAATCTGTTGTGACTGCTAACAAGTCAGTTATTGCAAGGTATGGAGAAGAAATTGCTTCGGCTGCTTCTAAGGCCGGTGTTTATGTGCTTATTGAGGCAGCGGTTGGTGGTGGAATCCCAATTATTGAGCCGCTAAAACAATCTTTAGGAGCTAATCGAATAGAACGAGTAAGCGGAATCATTAATGGGACTACTAATTACATACTCAGCCGCATGGCAAAAGAGGGGGTTCCTTTTTTGAAGGTTCTCAAAGAAGCTCAGCAACTTGGGTTCGCTGAAGCTGATCCTGCTTCAGATATTGAGGGTATTGATGCCGCAGATAAGATTGCCATCCTTAGTGGTCTGGCTTTTGGTGGGTCAGTTGATCGTGAAGCAATTCCGACTAGAGGAATAAGTGACTTAAATGCACTTGATATTGACTATGCAAAACAACTTGGTTTTTGTGTAAAGCTACTTGCTGTTTGTGAATGTATCGACCCAGGTACCACAGAAGAAGAATCTTTGCCTCTTGGTATTCGTGTTCAACCGACTTTGATTCCATTTGATCATCCACTGGCGGGTGTTAATGGGGTGAATAACGCGATATTGGTTGAAGGTGAACCTGTAGGGAAAGTGATGTTTTATGGGCCAGGAGCAGGCTCTGGTCCTACGGCTTCAGCTGTGGTGGCAGACATACTCAATATTGCAGGAATTAATCAGATTGGGGAAGGCAAGGGCTTTACTGATCCTTTGCTTTCTGCTTCTAGCTGGCGTTTGTGTCACATTGCAGACCCTAAAAAAGTTGTTCAAAGAAATTATGTTCGTCTCAGTGCAGATGACACGCCAGGTGTGATTGGTTCGATAGGAACCTGTTTTGGAAACCAGGGAGTTTCAATTCAATCAATAGTGCAATTCGATGCTTGTTCGGAAAAAGCAGAGATTGTTGTTATTACTCATGAAGTAAGTTACGGCCAAATGCATAAAGCACTAATTGCTATAGATTCACTATCTGAAGTCAAAGGAGTCTCTGCTCATTTTGCATGTCTTTAAAAACACTTAGTGACCTTGTGTAGCCGTGAAAGGTTGAGAATTGCTATATGTGGAATATGGACAAGTTCGCAGATGCTGACTTCTCCTGGCAAGTGGGCAATCAGGACGTTTGCATGAACCTAAAAGATCAAAGACACTTTATTGAAATCTAACCTGTTATGGATATCCATCAGGGCGACTGTGTTCAACTCACAAGTGGTGAGGAGTTCTTCCAAGTGATTGGAGTTGATGATCATCACAACCGCTGTTGGTTGAGAAGGTGGCCACTTTTGCCAAACGGATCTCCTGTTTTTGAGGTTCCACTTCAACAAATAACACCATCAAGAAGGTGTGCGAAGGTATCCCTGAATGAACTTTCTCAAACTCTTTGATTCTTAAGAACATACTCAAGCTTTTTTCTGAAAAGCCTTATACCCATCTTGCAAACCTTTTTTTACTTATTAATTGTTCGTTATTAGTTTCATGTCAGCCCAAGACGGATGACACACGTATAGTTGTAGCCAGTGCAGGGAAAATAACATCTCTGGATCCAGCCCAGGCAAGTACTTTTGATGCGCTTCAGCTTCTTAGTGGGTTAGGGGATACCCTTTATCGCATTGATGAAAATGGTTCGCTCGAACCCAGGTTGGCATCGTCATTGCCCGTCATAAGTGACTCAGGAAAGACCATTTCTATTCCACTTCGGAAAGATGTTCTTTTTCATGATGGAACTCCTTTTGATTCGTACGCGATGGCCTTCAGTCTTAGACGATTTATGCGTATAGGAAGGTTGAATTATTTGCTTGCCGGAAGAATCTCTTCGATAGAAACTTCTGATCCTTATTTAATTAGTATAAAGCTTACAAGGCCATCAAGTTCTTTTACTAGATTGCTTACCTCAATAAACCTTACACCAGTCTCTCCCAGTGCTTATCAAAACCATAAAAATAAGTTTCTTAATGATAAATTCGTGGGAACGGGACCATATAGACTGACAAGATTTGATAGGCAAATACAAAGGCTAGAGCCCTTTTCTTATTATTGGGGTAAACCAGTCCAAAATTCTGGCATTGATTTTGTCAAACTTAGTAATTCAACAGCATTGTTTGGGGGAATGAAGACTGGGGAAATAGATGTCCTTTTGTCAAATGCCTTAGATGAAGACCAGTATTTAGCATTGCACAATATGTTTCTTAGAGGGGATATTAGAGAAGGTGAAGGACCTGCCATGGAGATTGGATATATAACATTTAGGAGCAATATTAAGCCTTTAAATAAACAAGTTATCAGAACGGCTTTGTCTTACAGTATAGATAGAAGACTTATGGTTGATAGAGTTAGTTATGGCATGCGTAAACCATTGAGATCTTTAGTGCCACCATCATTGAAAAAGTACCAAGACAATCCATGGCCTGTTTATAACCCTAAAAAAGCCAATTTATTATTTAAGAGTGCTGGTTATTGTAATGGTAAGAAATTGATAATACCTTTTACTTATCGTTCAAATGTTCCCGCTGACAAGTTATTAGGACTAACCTGGAAGGAGCAAATCAACAGAGATCTTTCTGATTGTTTAGAGCTCAAGTTGCACGGGGTTGAATCAGTTACCGTTTACAAACAACTTGGTCAAGGTGCCTTTGATGCAGTGATGCTTGATTGGAGAGGCTCCTATCCAGATTTTGAGTCGTATTTGACTCCTTTTTTAAGCTGCACCAAGTCGATAGGCTCTTATTGTGAAGAGGGTGAAGCTGTAATAAGTGGAAGCTTTTGGACTACTGCTGGTATGGAGAGGATTTTAAGAGCTAGTGAAAAGAGCTTTGGTGATGAACGTGATCAGTTCCTAAAGTCTATTGAACGAAAAGCCGCTTCAGGAGGTGCTTATTTACCTGTTTGGCTTGTAACTCCTAGAGCATGGTCTCAAAATCAATTCACTAAACCTGAATTTGATGGAAGTGGGCAACTTTTACTGCAACGTTTGAGACGAATTTAATGGTAAAAACAGGTAGATCTCTTTTTAGATATGGCATTACTCGGTTGGCTCTTGCCCCGGTAATGCTTTGGTTGGTTGCAACGCTAGTTTTTTTATTGCTAAGGGTTGCTCCTGGTGATCCTGTTGATGCTGTCCTGGGTACTCGAGCCTCGGCTTCCGCACGTGAGGCTCTTAGGATAGAACTAGGTTTAGATAAGTCTATTTATAGTCAATATTTTCATTTTATAACTGGTTTGTTTCATGGAGATTTTGGAAGTGCATTAATCAACCAAGAACCTGTCTCAAAGATCATTTTTTCCACCCTTCCAGCAAGTATTGAACTTGCATTCTTTGCATTAGTCGTTGCAATCTGCTTAGGCTTTGTTGTCGGTTTTAGTGGTGTAGCCAAACCAGAAAAAACGATTGATCTTGCAGGTCGTTTTTATGGAATAGGAACTTATGCTTTACCCCCTTTCTGGGCTGCCATGATGGCACAACTTTGTTTTGCTGTCCTTTTAGGTTGGCTTCCTGTGGGGGGACGTTTCCCTCCTTCAATGTTGGAGCCTGAAGGAACAGGGTTTCTTATTTTAGATAGTATATTTGCTGCTGATTATGATGCTTTAAGAGGTGCTTTGAGGCACTTAGTGCTTCCTGCTTGTACTTTAGGGATATTGCTTAGTGGTATTTTTAGTCGAGCATTAAGACTAAACCTTTCTAGAACTTTGAATTCTGATTATGTTGAAGCTGCAAGATGTAGAGGATTGAGAGAACGACGGGTAATTCTTCGTCATGCTTTACCCAATGCATTGCTACCCGTTTTAACGATTATAGGAATTACTATTGCTTCATTGATTGGCGGAGTATTACTTATAGAACTAACATTTTCATGGCCAGGTTTAGCTTTGAGACTTCAGGAAGCAATCTCTCAAAGAGATTATCCTGTTGTACAGGGAATAGTAGTTGTTGTTGCAGCTCTAGTTGTTTGGGTTAGTGTTATAGTTGATCTAATGGTTGCTTATATTGACCCAAGAGTTGATTATTGAGAGTTCAGAAGCTTTATTACTGTTGGTCGGTAGAGGCGGTGAATCCGAATGTTATTTATTTGCTTGTGTGCTGAAAAGTTCGTGTTTTCTGAATTTTTACTTTCAACGTTTTTTAAGAAAATAGTTATTTCTCGGGCTAATAGTCGCTGAACTTCTAATGGTTTAATTCCAACTAAATCTTCACTGAGTTTAAAAAGATCTTCCGTTGAGGAATTCTGGTCGTTTTGATCAAGTCCTATGGGTGAAAAATGACTTGCGCCCTCAATTACTATGGCTACATTTTTGTTATTTGAAGGTAGAGCAAGTAACAAACCTAATTGTTCACTTAATGGAGGTGTTATCAGGTCTAGTGTTCCTCCTGCCATCAATACAGGAACAGTTATGGATGCGTCACCATTTCCAGGCCAAAGTAAGCTTCCAAAACTGTTTAAAGCAACAATAGCTTGGAGCTCTGGAATTTTTTCTTTCTTTTTTAACTTCACATCACTTAATTGACATTGTAGGAGTTGTGAAAGATTTGTAAGAGCAAGATCTTTGAGGGCTTTTTGGCAACGATTCTGGAGTCCAGCTTTAGGAGTTGCACCTCCCGCAAAGAAAGCTGTAAGTGCTCCTAGGGAGTGTCCCATTAGCACTATTTTGTCTGCCTTTATACCCAATTCACCCCTTCGCTTAGCTGAAATAACTGCTTCAAGATCCTCCATCCTCTCAGGAATAACTTCTGCACCAGGTGCTGGTTTTCGTCCTTCCAGTAACGCTTGTACCGCTTTACTATCGCTTCCAGGATGCTCAAGCACTACCACTGGCCATCCTTGGTTATTGAGGTGTTTTGCAAGCCAACGGAAATGATGTTGACTTCCACCAAGGCCTGGCATGAGAAGAACCCAGCTCTCTCTTTTTTCTTTTCTTTGAGTTGAGTTCCAAACTTCAAGAATTAAAGGATTAGAACGATGATTCACTTCAAGAGGGGTTGTTTTTGGTTTTACACCTTCCGATTCATTTCCAATAAGTTGATCCTCTTCTCTAGATTTGGAGGAGGAGAGTTTGCCTAGAGCTTCTGAAAGTTTTTGTTGACTTTCTAATTGCAATTTCCATTTATTAGCTAGTAGGAACAAAGCATCTAAGTCAAGTCGGATATTTTCTGCTGGTAGAGCTTCTAGAAGATCAAGAGTGCTTACTTCTGGTTGAATATCGAGCAAAACCTCGAGGGTATTGAATAATTTAACTCCACTCCTGTCGCTATCTACCAATAAAAAGTCACTAATTTCGTCTAATAGTTCTTGACCGGCCCAGCTTCTTAACATTTGCCTCCCCAGACTGAGCTCTTTTAATAAAGGTGCTTTTAGGATTTTGATTAGGCCTTGGCGATTTTCTGGTTCTAGCAAGTTAAGCCAGTTAGCCAGTTCAGATGAGCTTTTCTTTCCACGACCCCATTCAGTCAATTCTTTAATTGACACTGGAATAACTGTTCCATCTATTACGACTTCCAGTTGATCAGCCGCCTCTATTTTCGTAAAGGCCATCCATGAAAGCATCAAACTGCTAGCGATTATCAAAGCAATTTTTTTAGTTGACTTTCTTAGTAGAAAAGCTGAATCCATGGAGTTGGTGGGGCCAGTTTCCCGTTGCTCTTCAGATGATTACAAGAGTCCGTGTATTGGCTTCTTTGGGGGCAGGTGGCGTTATTTATTTAACACCAATGGCATTTAACCAGTTTGGTTTTGATGCTTCTCAAATTGGAGTTGGAATCGCAATTGCTGCATTGGTAGGAACATTCTCAAGGTTTCTTAGTGGTTTTCTTCTTGATAGTAAGGTTTCCTGCTCTTTTCTTATAGGTTTTAGTTGCCTTTTTACTCTATTGGCTGATTTCTCCTTGGTCAGAGCAGATGAATTCAGCTCTTACTTATTAGGTCAGTTGCTAATAGGTTTCGCTGCAGGAATTTATTGGCCCGCAGCTGAATTGGCTGTAAGTCTTAGTTGCGACAAATTCTCTTCCCGGCGAGGTTACGCACTGGTAAGGAGTGCAGATGCTTTAGGAATGGCTCTGGGAGCTCTATTAGGAACAATTGGTGCAATTATTGGATTCATTAGACTTGTTTATTTTTTCGATGCTATTTGCATGATCTCCTTGTTATATATCTTCTCCAAAAGTAAATTAGCGGAGTGGCCCAAAAGGGAAAGAATATCTTTTAAGGAGAATAAATATAGTTCTATTTCACCAGAAAAGCCTACTTGGTACATAGCTCTTTTCCCGATTTTAGTTATTAGTTTGGTGGCAACGGGTATTTTTGCAATGTTGCAGAGTACTTTGCCACTAGATATGGTTAGAGGTGGTCTAGAAAGACCGCCTCTAAGTGAAGCTGTTAGTGGATCTATTATTAGCATTCAATTGTTCTTATTAGTAATTTTTCAGTGGCCCTTAGGCAGGTGGCTGGCAGACCGAAAGATAAGATTTGGATTGGTCCTTAGTCTTTTATGTTTAGGGTTTGGATGTTTTCTTGTCGCTTTTTCAGCTCTTTTTAAAAACGGAGTTTTTATCATTTTCTTTTCACAAGTTTTCTTTTCAATTGGATTGGCAGCATTCCTTCCTACAGCGACTCAAGCAGTAATCGATTTGACACCTGCTAACAAAAGAGGACTTTCAATAGCAATTTTCTCTCAGTGCTTTGCAATAACAGCATTACTTGTCCCATTATTCTCAGGATGGTTTCTTGATACTAATTCCCATGCTTTTCATTTATGGCTAATAATGTCTTTGCTATGTATGTCTATAATTACATTTTTCTTCAAAAGTTTAAACTATCAAAATTGAAATTTTTATAAATAATGATCATTGCTTCTACCTAACTGATTTTCACTCAAATTGTTTCTTGCTCTTCTAATTCGAGCATACGCCTTTCCCTTAGTAAAAGAAAGATTGGCGCAGCAAATGCGAAGGCTACCGTAAACATCGTCAAAAAAACAAACCAGACATTTTTCATTTGAAGTCGTTTACTTTCTGTGACTATCCAAATTGAAATTGCAGAAGCTCCCACTAGTAAGTCCATAGAAAGAGATCTAGATGCGGAATTTGCATTGGCTAAATTAATAAAAAGTTTAATATCGAACCCCGGACCATAATCGTGAATGAATTCTAAATTAGCATGTATAGTCAGGGAAGCCCCTAGGATTGCTAGGAAAAAATAAATCAAGCTTCGGTAATTTCTAGAATTCATGATCAGAATAAGATTTTTGCAAATTCTATATTTACTGTAATTTAAGCTGATAAAGCTATTGAATAAAATTAAAAAATTATGGCTATTAGGATAATCCAGCTCTATTGCTATTAATATTTCAAAACCATCTTTTTTTTAATGTCTCTATCTACGGCTTTGATTTACTCATGCGTGCCTTTTGTCCTTGTAACCCTATATATGGGAACTCGAAATGGATATTATAATAGTGACAACTATGAAGGCGATGGATGCGCTCATGATGTCAAGAGATGAAAACCAACGTTTTAGTCTTTAGTTTTTAGTCGTTTTTGTCCAATTTTAAACTTCTATTGAAAAGTTCACTTAAAACTTCTACCGAGTATGTCCATTCCCCTTGCTGGTAAAGATCTTCTCTTCTTTTTAAAAAATAATAAGGAGATGACAAGACAAGAGCAGTTATTGAAAGCTGGTTATAAAACACTTCTTGAATTTGCTAATGCAATAGCCAAGGCTAATAAACTTTACCCTGGCTTCTGGGATGAAAGTTAAAAAATTCAGAACTTACTCGCAAAATACCTAAATATAGCCTCGTAATACAAAGGTAATGATTTGCAAATTTAATTTTATAGAATTTAATTCCTAGATCAATAATAAATTAAAAGTGAGTTAATTAATCTATTGTCTAACTGATCTATTCACTAGGTAGTGCTGGCTTGTAACCTCCTGCCCTATCACCACATTCGAGACTTTCCCTTGTGGAAATCCCAGTTGTTGGATTCACTCCTTCAGCTTGCATGCATAGGTTTTTTTGGTCATCACTGTCCAATACGGCAAAACTGAAGTCAGCGCCTTCAATTTGTGCTCCTGCAAAACTACTACCTGATGCAATCATGTTTGTTAATACAGAGTTTCTGAGATCGGTTTTCTGGAAATTCACTCGATCGGCAAGAGTGTCTGTGAGATTAATTCCATTCAGATTAGAACCCTTTAAATCTGCAAGCGTTAGAACTGTTCCCTGTAAGTCAACATTGCTAAAATCTGCGTCCCTCGCTACAGCCCCGGCGATTGAGGATTTGTGTAGATCCTGTCCATGAAAGTCTCCGCCAGTAATATTAGAGCGGACATAATTTGGGACTTCTTCTCCTTCTTGAAGTACTGCCATTGAAGGTTCTACGTTAAATAGAATAGTAATAAAGAAAAGTATTGAAAATACTATTTTCAGAATTTGACTTTTACCTTTTTCTGGAACTGGCATGACTTTAGGGACTTGCTTTCTTTTCTGTATTTTTAATACTAACATCATTCGCTAGATTAAGCCTCCTCAATATCACAATTAGATAGATACTTTTGCATCAAACTAAAAATATGTCTATTTAAGTAATTAGCTTAAAATTCGAATAGTTTTTAATTTTCTTCATCAAATAAGTCTAAATAGGATTATCTAGAGAAATACCACCAGGTTACAAGTGGAACAATTGTGGCCACTACTAAACATCCAATTACCCATGCTACGGCAGTACTTTTTTTGGTAGCCTCATTCCTCATTACATTGAAATTGGGATCTGTAACCTCCCCTTCAATAACGTTTAAGGGTGGTGCTTTGACTTCTAATGGTGCAATCTCCATCAAGGTTAGTGATGGCGTTCTTAATGCTCCCAATCCAATAGAAATCTTGCTAGAATTAATCTTCTGATTCTGAAAAGATCCAGACCAAGTATTGATATTTACTGGCTGAGTCTCTGCGTTTGCCGATTGAGCAAGGATTAGCAGGCACCAAGCCGCACAAATCATTTTGAGAAGGGTTCCAGGGATCTTCACGGAAAATTCTTTACCAGTAACACCTATATTGAGTCATTGAGTCCCAAAAGACTCCTTTCGTTTAGAAATCTCTAAATGATTGCCCTGTTGCGTAACCAAATTCAATTGTTAGCTATTGAAGACTTTTAACCAGACTGTTTATTTACTAAAAATTCAAGAGGTTCTAGTAAATAAACAGTCTGGTTAAAGAAATATTTAATTGATAATCAAATCTCCCAAACGTTTATTCAGAGTTTGATCTCATTATGTATAACCAAACTTTAGAAAATACTTTTGAAATAACTATGAATTCGTGTTTTCTTGTTCATTTATAGATTCGTCTGATTGCGAATTTACAAACTGAACTTCAAATTGGACTATCAGTCCAATAATTATGAGAAAAATACCTAGTAGCTGCCAATGAGATGCCAAGTTCACTTCTTTTTGATCTGCTCATATCATACCAATAGAAATGTATTGAAGGGCTTTCAATCCTGGTTTCGATTTAATTCCTGTCTCTCAGTGTATTGCTTTGTTCAATTGTCCAGTGATTTTCTGGTCTTTTTGGTTTCCCATGCAGCTTCACAAGATGTTGTAGCAGCAATCAGAATGAGCCCATAAAAACCAATATCTTCAAAACGACTGGGAGCAGGATCAGTAGTGTCTATTCCCGTTTGTAGTGAAAGGCTAAAGAATAACCAGATAACTGATATAAATAGAGTAATCCAATAAGCTTTCCATCTTCTTTGGTAAATATAACCAGCCCCTAACCCAGGTAATATGTTTAATAAGAAAGCCAGCCATATAGACGAGGATGCTAGTATTTCATCTCCAGTTGGATTTTTCACTTATTAAAGTTAATCTTTTTCCAGTTTAACTTTAATAAGTTAATTTTCGACCCTTGTTCGTATTCTCTAATAGTTTGTTATCTTAATTTATTATGCAAATTGTTCTTATGATTAATTTATGAAGATGTGATTATTTATATTTGTTCCCGCAATGGCTAAATCTTCTTGCAAATTGCTTTCGCAGCTTAGTACTCTTGACCAGGATGGCAGTTGTTCCGATGATGGGCTGCTCAATATAGTTTGCATAGAAGGTTTGAGAAGAGAACCAAATGTTTGGACACTAAGTTCTTCCTCATGTCTATTATATGGAAGGTGATTAACTATAGAGTCAAGTCCAAATTGCCTTACTCTATCTTCTCCTATTCGTCGATAAAGTACTTCTAACGTTGCTAATTGAGACTGTGTTAGCGTCTGGCCTTCATGTTCCATAAGTCCTCTTATAACACTAGCAAATATTTCCGAGCACATCCTTTGTAAACCCTCCTCTTTTGTATTACCAATTTCTTTATGTTTATGGTCAAATAAACCCAAATCAACCTGTGCAATTTTAGTAGTTGAAACATGCCTAAAAACCTCCGATAAAAGACCAATCTCCAAACCCCAATCACATGGGATTCTTAAATTCATCGCCAAGCCCTTTGAAAATGCAAATTCTCCAGACAGTGGATATCTAAAAGCCTGGAGATATTTTAGATAACGAAGATCCCCAAATAATTGTTCCAGACCACTTAACAGTGGTCCAACAAATAATCTGGTGGCTCTTCCTTGAAGTTGGTTTTTTTCTAAGGAGATTCTGCTGTAAAAAGCTTTTACATATGAAATTCCATCGGAAGCATCAAGTAATGGGCTCAACATCCTTGCGGGGTATGAAGGGTTAAAGGTTCGAATGTCTGCATCAAATAGAGCTATTACTTCTGAGCTCATAGTGGCAATACCGATGCCTTGCCAAACTGCCCATCCTTTGCCAGGTTTTCCATATAAAATTAAGCCATTTTTCTCATGGGTTTTTAGAAGCTCAAGAACCGCAGGACTATTTGTCCACTGCACATGTACTTGGAATGGCATATCATCAAAAAAAACCTTTGCTTCCTCTACTTCACTTACAGATTTTGCATGCAATGCGATTACAAGCTTGTCAAGGCCCTTCAGTTCTTGAACTACTTCCTTAATTCTAACTAGTGCAGGGCGTTTGAACTCTTCAAAAAGGCAAGGTATCAAAAGTGATGTTGGCCGTTTTTTTAATCCAGAACACAATTCTGCTAACGAATCTTCGAAAATTCCGTAATTATGAATCGTTGTTATAAGTCCCTGTTGAAAGTCCATTTGGTGTTTAGTGATACCAAACTATGCGTTTGTCCCAATGTGTAAGCACAATAGTAAAGGACGGGTAGAAAATTAAGTGTCAAATCAGCTACAACAATTAAAGAACCTTCTCATAGAGATCTATAAGAATCATTCTGATGATGAAATTCAATCGTTATGGTCAAAATTAATACAGATTATCGAAGAAAACCAATTAAATAGGGAAACTGGAAAATTAGTCGATAATTCTATTTGGGATTCTTCTACAGCAGTTTTAATTACATACCCAGATGCTATTTCTGGTTTAGATAAGCCCTCTTTAAATATATTGACTAATATTATAAATCATAAAATGTGCAATCTTTCCTCAATAGTCCATATACTACCTTTTTTAGAATCAACAAGTGATGGAGGTTTTGCTGTTTCTAATCATAAATCAATAGACAAGAAATTTGGAGACTGGGTGGACCTTAATATACTTGGCAAAAATCATATAATCATGGCTGATCTTGTGCTTAACCATATTTCCTCCTCTCATCCTTGGGTGGAGCAATTTAGGAAAGGAGAAGCGCCCGGAAAATCATTCATTCTTTCCCCTTCATTAAATGATAACTGGGAAAAAGTGTTTAGGCCCCGAAATTCTCCGTTATTTTGCAAGTTGCAAACTAATAACGGATTTAGACCAGTCTGGACTACTTTTGGCCCTGATCAGATAGATCTCAACTGGAAGGACCCTTATCTGTTAATTGAGTTCCTAGAACTTATTATATGTTATGTTCAAAATGGTGTTAAATGGATAAGATTGGATGCGGTTGGTTTTATTTGGAAGGAGGCTGGAACCTCTTGTATTCATTTAGAAGAGGCTCACAAGTTAGTAGAAGTTTTTAGAATTTTGATAAAGAATCTGGTTCCTGATTCGGTTCTTGTTACTGAAACAAATGTTCCCCAGCGCGACAATCTTTCCTATCTGAAGTCTGGTAATGAAGCCAATATTGTCTACAACTTCCCCTTGCCACCTTTACTTCTTGAAGGGTTGATTACTAACAAGTGTGATTTAATTAATCAATTGTTAATGGTATGGCCTGATTTACCTAAGGAGACTTCACTACTTAATTTTACATCTAGCCATGATGGTATTGGTCTTCAAGCTGTTCGAGGGATTATGGATAATAAACGATTAAAAAATTTATTAATAGCTTGCGAGCAACGTGGGGGAATGATTAGTCACAGATCTAATGTTAATGGTAAAGATGAACCTTATGAAATCAATATAAGTTGGTGGAGTGCAATGTCTGATAGTAATGAGAATAGTTCCAGTTATCAGTTTTCCCGATTTAAATTAAGTCAAATCCTTACTATGTCATTGAAAGGAGTCCCAGCATTTTATCTTCAAGCAATATTAGCCTCTACTAATGACAATGTTAGTTATCGTAATACTGGTCAGAGGCGTGACATCAACCGCCAAAGATTTAATGTCGAGCAATTACGCATTTGCCTTGACAATCCAAATACTAAGGAATCATATTCTTTAGATTGTTTAAACTCTGCAATGTCAATTAGATCAAAAAATATAGCATTTCACCCTGAATCTCCTATGAAATGTTTAAGTATTAACAGCGATGATTTAGTCATAATAGCAAGAGGCTCTGAATACGATCAAATTATTGCAGTACATAATTTTACAGATAAAAAAATTATGCTTAATCTAAATGATCTATGCATTTCAAATAATCTTTTAGCATCACAGATTTGGCAAGATATATTAGTTGATGTAGAATACCGGAAACAGTCAATTTGCATAGATCCCTATGAAGTTTATTGGTTTAAAAGATTAATCTGATTTATGACTTCCATTACTGACTGGTGGGTGGTTACAGATTTGGATGGTACTTTGTTGGACCATAACTATGATATTCAACCAGCTTTAGGTACATTGCAATGGCTTAAAGAGATTGGTGTTCCGGTTATTCCTTGTACTAGTAAGACAGAAGCCGAGGTGAATCATTTTAGGAGTAAATACGGGTTTAAGGATCCATATATTGTTGAGAATGGAGGAGCAATCTATGGTGACAACACTAACGGTGGTTCCTGGGAATTGCCTCTAGGCTTAAGTTATAAGGAACTTAGGCCTATCCTTGACCACATATCAAGAAAAATAGATTATAGGTTGATTTCTTTTAAGGATCTAAACCCGATAGAGGTACACGAGCTAACTGGCCTTAAGAATGAATCTATAAAACTTGCTCAGCAAAGATTATGGAGCGTACCATTTTTGACTCCTCCTTCTGAATATATACTAAAAATTGAAGAATC
The DNA here is from genome assembly GCA_003280055.1 of Prochlorococcus sp. AG-363-P19. Classification (GTDB taxonomy): domain Bacteria; phylum Cyanobacteriota; class Cyanobacteriia; order PCC-6307; family Cyanobiaceae; genus AG-363-P08. The sequence goes on along the minus strand of QCGG01000004.1, from coordinate 131,082 downwards.
AGCAAATGGATTTGGAACGATGGTTTTAAGAGGAAACTTAATGAGTCATCTTATAAGTAATAATACCAATAAAGGAACTGCTCTTCGCCACCTTAAAAAATATTTAAAGGTCCCAAATGTAAAAGTTCTTGCTTTAGGTGATTCTCCAAATGACATGCACCTTTTACAAGCAGCTGATTGTTCAATTGTTGTCCCTGGTAAGAACGGCATTAACCCTTTTTTTCGAGAACATGTTACCCAAGGTAAATTTCTCTCAGCTAAAGAAAGTCACGCAAAAGGATGGGCTTGTTCTGTTAAAAGATTTTTTACTGAAATGTATCAGGAATTCTAGGTGATTAGTGACTGACACTCTTTACAATCTACTTAGACCCTATCATCATCAGATTGAATTTAATTTTGGTGAATTTGAGAAATTTATTAGGGCTCTTGGGTGGGACGATCCAATTAAATGGTATGAATATTGGATGAAGAAGGAGGCCTCAGATTTTATTTATGAATTCTGGCCTAAAGGTACAAGAGCAGATTGGTTTTGGGGTTTGGGTCTCCCTTTTCTAACCAAAGTGGAAAATCTTATGAAGAAAAATGATCATCCCTTATTATTAGGTTTATCTGGCTTACCAGGCTGTGGAAAAACCAGTTTTGGTAGATGGTTAGAGGATGTTGCTTTTATATATAACCTCCCGCTATGCGTCGTATCACTAGATGATTTTTATCTTCCTTCACCACTTTTGGATACGGCCATGTCCGGCAATCCCTGGGGAGTACCTAGAGGATTACCTGGAAGCCATGATTTAAAACTGTTAGAAGAGTCTATTTATAAATTTTTGGAAAGAGGAGTTTTGTCTTCTCCAAGATTTGATAAATCCCTTCGAAATGGCTTTGGGGACAGATGCGGATGGCGATTATCTAGGCCTCGTATCCTTGTTGTTGAAGGCTGGTTCTTAGGTTGTTCAGCTCACCATAAACCTGATTCTTTACCAGCTCAAACTCTCCAGAAAAATGAAATCGAATACAGAAATCAGGTCATTGATTGTCTGAAATCCTATGAATCTATTTGGAAGTACTTTTTAAGTATTTGGCATTTAAAAGCCCAAAAATTAGAATTTACATCTACTTGGAAACGTCAGCAAGAGACTCACTTAAAGGAAACCAAGGGCAATTCCCTTAAGGGAGAAACACTCGAAAATTTTATACGAATGATTCAGGTTTCTTTACCTCAAAATAGTCTAATGTCGATTAATGCTGAAGTTGTTGCTCATCTCGACGTCAATAGACAGATTACTTGGGTAGGAATGAAATCTATAGAGGATCAATGCTTGGATCACCAGTAAATTTAAAACATATACTAATTAACTTTTATCAGTTTATAACCGTTTGATTGCATTCCTGCTGTAATAACCGCAAGCTTAATGAGCAAGTGTTTTCTATGTTTCTATGCCATTTAGAATGCTTACCAACGAGACACGTCAGAGATTGCAAGAAATTATTTCTAGAATTGAGAACGGCGAACATGTTTCGCTTGATGAGCGAATTCAATTAAATAAATACTCATTACATATTCCTTTTATTGCCGGAAAACTAACTCAGGCAATGAGGAAGAGAGATGCAAACTTTAATTAGCTTATTTGTCTTTATTACTTGTAAGTCAGGATGATGCCCCTCCCCTTCTCCAATTCTTACTCACCTCCACCATTACAACTCCAAACCTTACTCGATAATCCTTGCGTGTCTTTACCATTGATGCGAAACGTTCTCTCTATGCATTCATTCTGACTCCTTGACCACTTTGCAATTGGTATAAGGGATGCAGAAATAATTACAAGACTTACAGTGCTCACAGCTGCTAGAACAGGGTATGCATGAGCCCTAATCATTTCTCTTGGAGTCATTTTAATGGTTAAAGTCATAGTTAAGATACAACTACTTTTATCCTGAAGGCTTATTTTATTGATTTATTTTAAGTCTTGTATATTTTTTGTTTGCATAGGTAAATAATATCAACCAGTGAAAAAGAATTTATATTTTACTTTCCTTTAAAATAATTAGCGATAATTCCATATAGTGCTCCAAATAGCCAGGATCCCAAAAGTATAGTTAGAACTACTATTGCAATAGAAAGAGTCGATGCCCCTGCATCGTTTGGACCGTAGTGAATAGCATTATCAAAGTTTTCCATAGTAGAATTATGTAAAAGGGATTACTATGTCCCCAATTGTTGACGATTAGAAGTTCTGGGTTGGACTTTTTAGGGAATCAATGATTACACCAGATAGCGCATGTAGTTGTCACAACGGAAATTATTAGGCCACCCCATTTAATAGCTTTTTGTGGTGCATTGAATGTTGTAGCAATGAGAATTGCAGCTAGATTTATAATAATTAATTGATCAGTAGTTGGACTTATTCCGAAAAAACCAGATGAAGTTGCTAATAAGTTCATTGAATAAAACATAGCTATACTCATTATAACTTTGTTATTCTATGAATGGAGCTTTCAGAAAGCTCATATAATCATTTATTCATAATAGATTTATCCTTTTATCTTATTTGATTCTGAAGGAATATTTAGTTTGCTTTTTTGCAAAAATTCTTACAAAGTTCAATTAACGTATAAATCTTGAATTGCAGAAAAGAAATTTATAGAAATATTGAATAAATTAGGCGATTTCTATTTCATGAGGAAGTTATTTAATCAAAAGGATTATTATTTCCTTGAAACAGGCGTTCATGCTGTACGAGCAGTCTGTTCCTGCTTTAGGGACCTTAGGTATCTCTTGCGCTGGCCACTGCCTTCTATGTCAACGTGCCATCCGCAGGCAAGTCTATGATCCTTCTCTTCAAAGTTTGGGTGAGATTCGATCTTGAAGATCTTTTTTTTCTTTTCCATAACCCTATTTAAACACATTGACAGTCATTTGCCAGTCCTCAAGAGGGTTTTGTGAGTAATTAACTAAATTTTTAAGCCCTTTAAGAAGCTTTTATAAAGTCATTTTCGACTTCACCAAGGGCATACAGTTCTTCTTTTTCAATCAGGTTCTTTTTGATCAACTTTTTTATTTTTAGTCTATTGGCTTTTCTCTGGACCCTAATCCTGCCATTATGGGATAAGGACCTTTTGTGCTGAAATCAAATAAAGCTATATTTACTCTCTAAAGCAATCCTACCCATAAAAAATTAATTAGATAGGTGCCTTTTTGGTTAGGTTTTGTGAGTTGAACCAATAATAATTCAAAGTTATTACAGCTATTAAAATCTTTCATTTTTGATGGCTAGTTCTCAGATTAAAATCCTGTCATCATGCCAAAAATAAACAATATAGCAATTAGAAGCCCACCTCCTATGTAGCGTAACTTTGCGGAGTTTTTGTCTTGTTGATATCTAGGTACTCCATCCCCAACTGTTAGTAAAGCTCCCCCATCCTTATACCAGATCCAATCTCTGATGGGTGGAGTTTTTATGAGATCTGATCTCGTTAGATCTAGATCAAGTTTGTCGGAGGCGCCAAGAAGCACATTTATCATTGTTTCTGAGTCATTGCAACTAGATAATGCCTCGTTTGTGCGCTCTGCACCGTCAAGTGCTTGAACCAATAATTTGACCCTTTCATTAACAGGAAGTTCCTTAGTATCCACTAATTTTCCTTTGTCCTTTAGTTCTTTCATTCTCTCCTGAAAATCCACCACTTCTGATAAAGATTTAGAAAATTTTGCAAAGTGTTTGAAGAGACTATTTTTAGGCCTTCGGTTTTTTTGGAGAGGTTCAGAAATTGATTCCGATCACAATAAGCAGAATTATCGATGTAAATTTGATTCGGTTGGGTTATTACATTGACATACTTTCTGCTGTGTTACTTCAATGATGATCCCCAAGTCCCTTGCTTCCATTTTTCTAATAGTTTGTTTTGGTTGCTCCAGTCCTGAAGCTCCGACACAGAATAATTCACAAACCAATGAATCCGCTAAGCCCTCAATCAACACCAAAATGGACTCTGCTTTAAGGAGGATAGGAGACGAATTTGATAAGGGGAACCCCGAGAAAGCATGCCGTTTACACATGTCTCTCTCAAAGGACTTTTCAGATTATTCTACTATTTCTCCTGATTTAATAAGAGCCTTTAAACAGTTTGAGCTCAGATGTGGGAATAAGCTTTTTTCTATAGATAGTCTATAAGGAATGACTTAATTACTTTGGCTACAAAATCATATAATTGAGTAGTTTTAAGAGCATAAAAACCATTTATTAGCTAAAAATGGCTTAGCAATCTAAATAGGAATGTCCATCTTCGATTCTCTTGGCGATCAAAACTCAGAAGTAAAAACCTTTAACCGATGGAAAGTCATCTGGCCCACTTTTCTCGTTGTGATGGTTAGCTTTCTCCTTGTGATTATTCAATTAATTAAGCAATCCTGACATCTCTTGTGAATCTTAAATTTATTAACACTATTTGCTTGTGATTTATGGAATTTCTATCGAAGGTTGATTTGGGTTCTTTTCTCTTAAGTGTAGCTGTAGTAATTGGTTTTTTTGGATTTCTCGTTTTGATAATTAGATCTATTGAGATACCAATAAGAATCTATTTGGATAAACGAAAGAAGCAAGCAGATAATGATGTTTCTAATGAGATTGAGGATGGAAATGGTTTTAGTTGAAATTATAAAATTTAAGAAATCTATGTTTATTTCATAAGTCTTTCTGATTCATTCTTCCACAAAGATTTTCTGTGTTGGCCCTTTTCTTTGTTAATAGAAAGGGCTCCATCTTTTTAAGGATGGAGCCCTTTATTGTATTTAAACTCCTACTTGAAAAAAAAGTAAAGAGTTTAAATTGATTCACTCTTAGGAGAGAGTTACAGATGCATTGTCTGCATTTTGTATTGCTTTAGGAATACGCTTGAAGTCGAATCCTAGAGCTCTTACTGCATGCCACAAATGACCTTGAATGAAGAAGAATCCAAGATAGTAGTGAACATTTGTAAGCCATGCACGTGATGTGTGGCCAAGAGGTGCCCCGTCTATAGAAGGAACAGTATCTATCCAATAAGGTGAGATCCCGAACTTCAGCGCCAATGTCTCTCCATACCAGGCTTCTGGATAAACAGTGGTGTTAGTAGCACACCAGAAGGCAGCAACAATCGCCATCCAGCCGATACCAGCAAGTGACCAGGAAAGAACTGCCTCTGCAGAGAGAACGTTAGAGCCCTTGAACTCGGTATATTCTCCAATTTGCTTTGTAGCTATGTGGAAGGCTCCACCACCAATTTGGAAGAACGCCAAGAACACATGACCCCCCATTACATCTTCAAGACTGTCGATTGAAAGGAAGTCAAATTGGTGATTCCAAATTTGAGTCAGGTCAACGTTGTAATTAACCTGCCTAACAGCTTCGATTGCAGGGTCATAAATGCCGTGCACTCTGGCCCATTCCACAAACCATATATTTGCAATGCCGAAGAAGAGCAAATGATGGCCCAGAATAAATGTCTGGTTGTCTGGGTTGTCCCACTCAAGCTTGTAACGAGCAGCTTGGCGGTGCTCTGGTCTGTCAGGTCCAAAAAGCCCTGAACTGTTCTGCGTATCCTCGCTGAAAATCAGTGAGTGCAACAGTCCTGCACTTGCATAGACCATTGAGCAGATCAAGTGGAAAACAGCTACGAAGGTAACGCTTGCACCTGTCCATACGCCTGCTTCGTCGAATCCGATGCCTAGTGATGCCAGATGAGGCAGGAATATCAACCCCTGGTGGCCCATTGGCAATGAAGGGTCAAATCTAGCTAGTTCAAATAAGGTGATAGCACCAGCGTTGAAAGCAATCAATCCTGTATGGGCAACATGCGAGCCAATGAATCGGCTTGACTTGTTGGTTACTACAGAATTACCAACCCACCACCCATAGGTGGGGTTTGGATTTCCATAGGACTGCATGATTTTTAGGAGATTAAGAGCAAAATAACCTTCGAACCTTACATTCTGTTCAATTCATATGGTGGGAATAGTTAAAGGTCTTTATTTAGCGAATTCAGACCAACTTAATATTTCTGAGAACTTATTTAAAAACCCCTTGGTGGAAAAGGGATTTGAGATGCTTTGCTAATTGAGAATACTTTGGCTCTTTTGCTAGATGATTCTTTTGATTGAGTTTTTTATTCGTTTCAAACACCCATATGGAGGCTCTCTCAAGATTTTCTAGATCGCTTTGATTTGGATTTGCTTCGTACGAGATCAATTCTGTTTCGTTAAGACCGAACCTCAAAACGATCAGTTGTATGGGATTATTCCTGAAGCGTTATGAATTTCGCGCATGCAGCGTTCAAATTTGACGATAAGTTTTCTGGCCTTTCTCGTGATCTGGTCTATTTGGTCTGTTTGGGGTGCATTAGAGCCTGTTTTAAGCAATGAACAACTTGCCTTATTGTTTTTGATATTACCTATCTCAGCACTTTTATTGGCTTTTTCATTTTTCGATGACAAAGATGATGATGATTTCGGCGGTGGCATAATGCAACCTATTCTCCAAAGGACGAATTCCTAATAAGTTTCCTCTTTTACAAAGCCCATCAACAGAAAAAGCCCCGTAAAAATTCGGGGCTTTTTCTGTTGATGGAAGGGTTCCGATTGAAAACAACTGTTTTCAATCGGAACGAAAACTCATCTAGTTTGTAATGGTGAAGGTCTTATCTTCTTCGTTTCCTACAGCAGACTTAAGTTTGCTGAAGTCGAAGCCAAGGGCACGAAGTGCATGCCAGAAATGTCCTTGTAGGAAGAAGAATCCTAGGTAGTAATGGACATTTGTAAGAGCAGCTCTTGTTGAGTGACCTAAGAAAGCAGTGCTGTCAGAAAGATCGCCAGTATCAATCCAATAAGGTGATACAGAAAACTTCAGTTGAAGTGCTTCTCCATACCAGGCTTCTGGATAAACAGTGGTGTTAGTAGCACACCAGAAAGCAGCAACAATCGCCATCCAGCCGATACCAGCAAGTGACCAGGAAAGAACAGCTTCTGCTGAAAGCAATTCAGCTCCTTTGAACTTACTGAAAGTACCAAGACGTTTCTTTTCCCATGCTGTAGAGCCTGCAACAACGTGGAATGCTCCACCGGTGATCTCTGCAAAGGCTAAGAATGCGTGGCCCCCCATTACATCCTCAAGACTATCAATGCTTAGAAAGTCAAATTGGCGTTGCCAAATCATTGATAGGTCAAGGTTGTAATTAACCTGCCTAACAGCACCTAGCGCAGGGTCATAAATGCCATGGATTCTGGCCCATTCGACAAACCAAACACAGGCAACACCAAAGAAAATCAAATGGTGGCCAAGTATGAAGGTTTGATTGTCAGGATTGTTCCATTCGAGTTTGAATTTCTGAGCTTGAAGGACGTTGCTGTCCTCAACCTTCTCATCAAACAGAACACCATGTAATAGACCACCAGCTCCATAGACCATGGAAAAAACCAGGTGGACAATAGCGATAGATGCAACACCTACCCCTGTCCAGACACCAGCTTCATCGAAGCCAATGCCAATAGAAGCCAAATGAGCTAAAAATATTGAGCTCTGATGCCCCATAGGCACCGATGGGTCAAAGCGTGCAAGCTCCCAGAGGGTGCTTCCACCAGCCGCAAAAGCGATCAATCCTGTATGCCCAACATGTGAGGCAATGAATCGACCGGAGCGGTTGGTGACCACAGAATTACCAGCCCACCACCCGTAGGAGATACCTGGATTTCCATAGGTCTGCATGATTTTTAAGTGATAAAAGCAAGATATCCTCCAAACCCTACAAGCTGCTCAATTGATATGGACCGAATAGTTAAAGGTCTTTATTTAGTTTGTAAATCTAGTCCGTAAATACTATGACGTTAAAAAAGAAGAGCCTCGTCATTTCTGATGAGGCTCTTCTTTTTATTGCTGAAATGCCATTTGGGCAATTCAGTGGAGATTAGGGGGTGACTAAATCAGTTCAAAGCCTAGTCCTCTAAAGAGTTCTTTCTGCTCCGAAAGGACCATTTCTGTCTAATAAACGTGTGAAGTCAAAACCCATAGCTCTTAAAGCATGCCAAAGGTGTCCCTGCAATGCAAAGAAGCCAAGGCCATAGTGGATGTTCACTATTGCCATCCTGGTTGTATGACCAAAGAAGGCGCCGTCAGTAAGGTCAACGGTATCTAACCAGAAAGGAGCAATTGTGAACTTAAGAGCTAAAGGTTCTCCGTACCATTCAACTGGATAAACAGTTGTATTAGTAGCGCACCAGAAGGCAGCTACCACAGCCATCCAACCAATACCAGCAAGAGACCAGGAAAGAATAGCTTCTGCTGAAAGCAATTCTGAACCTTTGAACTCTGTGTATTCACCGATTTGCTTTGTAGCAATGTGGAAGGCTCCTCCACCTATTTCAAAGAATGCTAGGAAGGCATGACCTCCCATTACATCCTCAAGGCTATCGATTGCGAGGAAGTCAAATTGATGGTTCCAGATTTGAGTTAGATCTAGGTTGTAATTAACTTGACGAACAGCACCTATGGCTGGGTCATAGATCCCATGAACTCTGGCCCATTCGACAAACCAAATACAGGCAACACCAAAGAAAATTAAATGATGGCCAAGGATAAAGGTTTGGTTGTCAGGGTTGTTCCATTCCAATTTAAATTTTTGGGCTTGGATAACCTCCTCGTCTTCAGTCTTCTCTTCAAAAAGAACACCATGTAATAGGCCACCGGCTCCATAGACCATGGAGAAGACAAGGTGAACAATGGCTATTGTCACAACACCTGCTCCTGTCCAAACACCAGCTTCATCGAAGCCAATGCCTATGGAAGCTAAATGAGCCAAGAATATTGAGCTCTGGTGACCCATAGGTACTGATGGGTCATAGGCTGCCATCTCAGCAAGAGTTGCTGCGCCAGCAGCGAATGCGATCAGTCCTGTATGGCCAGCATGTGCGGCGATGAATCGGCCTGACCGATTGGTGACATAAGAATTTGCAGCCCACCACCCGTAGGTTGGGTTTGGATTGCCATAGGTCTGCATAATTAGGTGCGCAAGACGTATATACCTGCTGAGAATACAAGCAAATGTGCATTAAGTGGTAAGCGGTTAAACAACCGTGATGCCTTGTAAGAAGCCTTTCAAAGGAACCAAAATAAGAACTCAACTTTAACTTTGTCTTCATTACACCCTTGTTCTGATTAGGGTTTTGAAAGGTAACTATGCTTTTGGCTTCCTTTCGGAATTCAGATTTGAGTTCTTCTTTCAGTTTTCAAGATGCAACAGAGCTACATCTAATGAGCTCTTCTGGTCTATAAAAGCTTGATTCTCTCAACACAAGGCTCATAGCAAGCCTTTTTTATTGATGATTGATTTATCCCACATCATAGATTTCGCAACTCAACTGCCTCACCCTTCTGACATTGGATTAATAAAGCCATCTGGAGGTTTTAATCTCGTAGCAGCATTATGTGGATTGGGAGCTGTTTTTGGCATGACCCAATTTCTTTATTATTCCGATGATTCCAAAAGGATAGATCCTTGGGCAACAAGGGATAATTAGTTCATTTAAAATTTAGTTAGAAAAAAAGTTCTATCTTGTTTTTCTAAATAATTTCAAAAAAGACAGGGATTTCCTTGTCTTTTTTTTTGATCTTTTAATAATCCTCAATGAATTCTCTGAAAGAATTTCAAGGGGAAAGGTCCGAAAGTATTGATTTTCTTATTTGGATCATTTTGCTGACATGATATTAAAATTCCTTCTCCTAACCCATACTCGATGCGTATGTAAACGTCACCAGTATTTTGATTTGCCTTTAGGAAAACAGGGCCGTCAATATCTGGTTTCTCGACTATTCTCATTGCTTCCCACGAGAAGCAATCTTCCAATTCCCTTAATGCAGAGATTGCAACATTTGAGGACGGGGCCATAATGCCAATAGTGAACCAATCAGAATTCTCAATTTTCTCTTTTAATTCTTTGAAGATATTTTCTGATTGAGGCATTGGAATTTCAGGGGCGGATCGCAACTTATTAAGATCCTCTAATAAATGGATTTGATTTGCTTCCATAAAGCTAGATAAATACTTCTTGGGATTCTAAAGCTAAAAACAATAAAGAATTGGCTTTGCGTGTTCTTTTGTCGTCAATTGACCTCTGATTGCTTGTAGTCAGAATGAAAACCTTTTATCTCTGCTTTGCTATTTAAAGAATTTCCTTGAATAGAAATACTTCTTTTTAAGTGATTGTCATAATGAAGGAAGTTATTTCCAGAAGTATTAACTGGAAATAGTAAAAAAGGTCTTTCTTGGAGACATTTGGCTAGGACATTTTGATGAGCAACAAAAATTATTCCAATAGGTAAAACAAAAAAGAAAAAATTGGAGAAAATTGTTTTCTGCATTTATTTAATCATGTTTTTTGGGATTCTTTGAGCTTTCATGTGGAGGGATTATTGAGTGAAGAAGTTTGTTGATGGTTTCACACCTTGTATTTCTTTTCGAGTAAGGCTCGTCGCTTCTGATTTCAATAGAGCATTTTCTCAAAGCTTTGTCAGACCAGGAAATTATTACTTTTACAATTATTTGGCAACCTTGTTCACGATTTTTGTCCTCTGCAAAAATTTGAGCTTGATTGCTGTATTCCTTTGAAACCCTTAATCCAGCTTGTTCCAGCAAGCTTTCAAAGTTACTAAGCAGGCAATCGGTTTGAACTTGGCTGAAGTATTGGAAATATGCCATAAAGTCTTGAAACTTGAGACTAATTAAGGCTTGTGAATGACATAGCATACCCATTAATGGGTATGCTATCTAGATGTTATAGGCCTATTCTCTTGCTGATGCTGAATTCTTAATGTCAACTTTATAAGTAGTTACTCACTAATAGCTTTATTCTTTTGAGGGACGTGATTCGATAGTGCTAGAAGTTCTCATTGTTGAAGATGACATAATCCTTCTGGACTTTCTTGTTCAGGAAGTCTCAAATTTGATCAATGTGCCCGCAGGGGATATAAGCAGAGTATCTTCAGTAAAAGACGCAACAGTTTTTTTAAAGAGGAACAAACCAGATTGGCTTTTGTTAGACCTTCATCTTTCGGACGGCTCTGGCATTGAAATCGCAGAAATTTTTGTCAGTCATAACCCGCAAGGACGCATTCTTATACTCACTGCCCAATCTGAGCAATATCTATTGCCTGCAAAACTTCTAACTAGTGTTCATTCACTTATTAACAAGGCTGATGGCTTGGCTCCTTTGAGGGATGCTATTTGGGAACTCTCCAGGGAACTTGATAGCAATCTTCCTGATTTAACGATACTAACTCCAAGACAAATAGAATTTTTACGCCTAATTGGTGATGGATTAGATACTGCTATGATTGCAAAGAAATTGCAAATTAGTTTTTCTACAGCTCAGACGCATAGACGACAAATTACCAAGAAATTAGGACTCAAAGGCTCTGCATTGGTTACTCTTGCCAGAAATTTGCCAAAAGAAATGTGACCAAGACATTTAAAAAATTAATTTTTATCTTAAGCCTTAACGCTGTAGTAGTAGTTATATATTTACTGCTCGCAATCTTTGCAAAATTTTTATTTACCTGGCAATCTTCAGCCATAACTCTTTGGCCAGCTGCAGGTTTTGCTAACGGATTAGCAATAACTCAAGGCTGGATAGTTTTCCCAGGACTAGCTATTGGGAATCTCTTGGCAACAGCTTTTGATCTCAGCAATGGACTTGGTTTCCAAACTTTTATGTTGCCAGTATGTATTGCTGCTGCATTTCAGGCTTATTTGGTGCGATGGGCTTTGTTTCGAAATAACTTGCTAGATGACACACTTTCTAGTTTTTATAAATTGCTTGCATTTTTACTCTGGATTGGACCATTAGGTAATTGGTTAGCTGCATTAACATTTTTCCTTTTTAAATTAAATTATCTTTCATCAGTAACTTCACTAGATGAAGTGTTTACGTCTTCTTTCTTTTGGTGGATGGGAGATTCAATTGGATCTTTAATCATACTTCCATTGATTTTATTGCTTTTACCAATAAAACACGCTGTTTGGAGAGATCGAAGAAACTATCTTTATGCCCCTTTAATTGTTCTTTTGGGAGTTTTGTTTTCTGCGGCATATATCGAAAGGGCTTTACTGGAAAGAATCAATCTAAATCCCGAACTTTTTAACACCCTTCAGGACCTAAGAGTGTTATCAACTTCTGCATGGCTTTTGCTTTCTATAGGAGTACTTGGATTGATCTTTCAAACTACCGGAAAAGCTCTTGATCAAGAGAAAACATTCATGCGTTCACGTTTAGCTGCAGAAGCATCGGGAGCAGTAATACATGAAATAGGACAACCATTAATAAGATTGAGATTACTTTTAGAAGAACTTGTACAAGAATTTGGTTCGAGTCTAAATCTAAATGGTAATTTAAATTCTAGAAACGATTTGCTTGATAAGTCTAAGCTTTGCCTTAAGGAACTTGATGCTGTTGTTCTAAATACTAAATCAATTCAAGATTTAACTTTAGCTGGTATACGTGATACAGATTTTGCCGATCTTGAGATCGCTGTCAATACAGTAAAAAAACAGTTAGCTTCTGAATTAAACCGCCTAGATCAGGATTTATCAGTGACTATAGACTCTTATATCCCTAATATTAAAGCTGGCCAGATACAATTGCAGGCTGTAATAAGAAATCTGCTCAAAAATTCAATTACTGCTGCAGGAGAAAATGGTGTAATCAGAATAAATATAAATTTTTCTTCTTTCGTGATTTTTGAAATCGAAAATAGTGGTATGGGATTTGATCCATTGTCTGTACCTAATGGATATAATCTATATAAATCAACAACTGGAGGAATGGGACTGGGATTAATGATTGTTAGAAGAGTTGTAGATGATACAGGTGGATTTATTCGATTTGGTATTTCAGAAGAGCTTGGAGGTGCAAAAATTCAAATCTATTTCAAGTCAATCACTAAAAAATAACATTACCATATCCTATAATAAAATCTTCCGATCAACTCCCTAATTGCTCTTGAGCTTTCTGAAAGGTTGCTTGCTTTTGGTATCCATTGTTCTGGCTCTTGCCATATAGAACCAATTCGCCTATCTTTCCTGTTGAAGTTTACTGGATACGGGGTAATTTCAAACCCTTGTCTTTCAAAAATCTTTTTGGCTCTATGCATATGAAAGCCACTTGTTATAAGTATTACTCTTTTGTGTTTTTTATAATTTGAATTGCCAATTAACGATTTAATAGCAATAGCTTCGTCATAAGTATTTCTCACTATTGAGGTAGTAGCCATGTTTTTATATGGTATCCCACGCTTATAAGCCTCTTGAATATATAGTTGCCCGGTTGATAAATTTCCAGTATTCTTTTCACCAGTAAATAGAAGTAACGGTGCTTTACCTTCTTTAAATAATTCTACACCTGCAAGAAATCGATCTGGATCGTACCAGTCAATTCGCATAGGCTCACCAGTTAATCTTATTTCTCCACCACTTAATACTACAATTGCATCAGCGGTGCCAATTGAACTGACTGGTACTAACTTCCATGGAGCTTCAACCTGTCGCCATAAACCATCTTTTACAATTCCAAGACTGAAGAGCCAAAGAATTGTAAAAGCTGAAAGTATAGGCCATTTAGAATGGTAGACCCTTCTAGATAGTATAAGAACTAGACTTAGGCCTAGTGGTAAAAAGAATAACGGAAGAATTTTGCTGATTATATACATTATATATTGTGCATTTAGTGCAAGGGATGATCAGAAATCTCCTAAACCCAGATAGATTTGGGATGAGATATAAATCTAATTCTATAATACTTAGCATATTTAGATGATTCACAAAAATAAATAATAATTTAGTTGATTAGAATATACCTAGGAATCACTAGGTTTTAATTTGAATATTGTTTCTCTTTATTATATTAAACCACCTTTTCGCCTTTTATTCATGCTAGCTTTGTCACGAAACCTAATTTATGCATATTTGGCTTTAGACTAAGTCTAATATCTTTTTAAATTAATGAAATCTATTTATAACACCCTTCATCTTGGCAGTGCAAATCTAACTACTTCAATTGTCTTGTTTTCTATGATCATATTCCTTGTGATTATTGTTGCTTTGATTTTGATGCCATTCATCAGGCAACCTAAATCAACTAATTCAAATAAGCTTACCCCTTCTAAAATAAAATCTCCAAAAGGATTTCTATGATTGGCCAATAAACTATTCAGTTGAGAAGACATATACATTAAATCTATTATACGTATCTTTTTGTATATGATTATGTATACACCCTTGGTTTTTTAACTCCCCTGCTCTTCTTTGTCGCTATTTAAAGCAGTACCGATCCCTAAACCTTCTAAAGTTAAATTATTGCTAATAATTAACCCTTCTCTAGGCCTTATAAGCCTTCTAAACCTTCAAATCTTTGCGCGCGTCAGTGACCCCTTAGTACAAATGTATTATTGCATAAGCGTTTTATCGCTCTTATGTCCTATAATGTAAGACAATAAAAAAGATAGCTTTAAGTTTTCAGCTATCTAATACTTTTGCCAATTATTACCTTGTACTAAATTTTGATTATGACTTCAACTAAATCAAACGAAAATATCAACGAAGAATATCAAGATCAGATTTCATGTAAGTTGGTTTCAGAAATTATACGTAATAGGCTTAATTCAGCTAACGCACGATTTCATGCTAATGATAATATATCTGAGTACATTTTCCCTGGTGAGTTGGACACCTTAGAAAAGGAGGTAGCGTCAAGGGTTAATGACTTACTAAAGACTCTTCTAATAGATGTTGAAAACGATCACAACACTAAAGAAACATCTGAAAGAGTTTCCCGAATGTTCATTAACGAAGTCTTCAAGGGAAGGTATCATAAACAGCCAAAGGTTACTAGCTTCCCTAATGACAAAAACTTAGACGAAATTTATACAGTTGGCCCGATCTCTGTACGATCAGCATGCTCACATCATTTGGTACCTATATTGGGCGATTGTTGGATTGGAATTAAACCTGGAGATAAGGTAATAGGTCTATCAAAGTTTGCACGGGTAGCTGACTGGGTATTTTCTCGACCTCATATACAAGAAGAGGCTGTTATGATTTTAGCCGACGAAATCGAATCACTGTGTGAGCCAAAAGGGCTAGGAATAATTGTAAAAGCCCAACACTACTGCATGAAATGGAGGGGTGTTAAGGAGCCAGATACAAGTATGATCAATTCAGTTGTACGAGGCGATTTTCGCCACGATCCAATTTTAAAGCAGGAATTTTTTGAGTTAGTCAGACAACAGTCCACTGTCGGTAAGGTTTATTAGTACAATTTTTCATGTAATCGATCAGCTTTATAAATTTTAAAACCAAAATGTTTTTGAGTTTATTCAATAAATTTTCGACTCCTACCAAATAATCTTTTCGAAAATCATTAGATAACTGCGATAGAAGCAAATTCTCAGCTTAGACCGGTTCGACAACTCTTAGAACTAAGATGCTAAAAATCTATTGTTGCAACATCATTCTCTAGAGTTTCGCATATGCCCGTCTTTCTTATCGTCTGTCATCTCTTCCATGATTTTGTATAGAAAGCGACCTTCTCTGAAAGAAGCAGCAAATTGGATATTTAAAAGAATTACTACCAACGGTTGTGCTCTTGCTAAAGTAGATGAATTCAAGAAGGGAACACTAGAGATATTAATTTGAAGGTAACTGGGAAGAGAACCATCCCCGTTGCAAAGTAGACAAATTAACGATTACGTCCGCTATGGATATGGATTAAATGAGACTGAAAAGTTAGACAAAACGGTTAGACAAGCCAGCTAGTCTAACCTGGGGAAAGCCTTGCTATAAATAGTCTCTTAGACGTTAAATAAGAATTCCATCACATCTCCCTCGTCTACTATATAATCTTTCCCTTCACTCCTAAGCCAACCATTATTTCTTGCTTGTGAAAAAGAACCCGCCTCTATAAGTTTTTTGTACCCAATTGTTTGCGCTCTTATAAATCCTTTTTGAAAATCAGAATGAATTACACCCGCAGCTTCAGGTGCTTTCATTCCCTTTTTTATTGTCCAAGCCCTTGTCTCTTTCTCTCCAGTAGTAAAGTATGTTTGTAAGCCTAGTAAACTGTATGTAGCTTTAATAAGACTCTCCAGGCCACCTTCTTTTACACCAAGACCTTCAAGGTAGTCTGTTCTCTCTTTTTGAGATAATTCAACCAGTTCCGCCTCAACCTGAGCAGAAACACTTACACATTTTGACCCTTCCTTAGCTGCCATAACCTCTACTTTCCTACTGTACGTGTTACCAGTTGATAATTCTTCCTCAGAGAGGTTAGTAGCATAAATAATTGGCTTCTGGGTTAGTAGGCCTAAGGGTTTAATGATTTTTTTTTCGTCTAAACTTAAATTGACACTTCGTGCACTAAATCCGCTTTCTAAGGCGGTATTTATCTTTATTAGAATATTATCCTCAACAATAGCCTCTTTATTTGTTTTCATTGACTTTTTAATTCTTTCTCTTCTTTTTTCGATTTGTGCTAAATCAGCAAAGCCTAGTTCCAAATTAATAATCTCTGCGTCCCTCATGGAGTCAATAGAACCTGCTACATGTATTACATCATCATTCTCAAAGCATCTCACTACATGCACAATCGCATCTACTTCTCTAATGTTTGCGAGGAATTTATTCCCAAGACCTTCTCCTTTGCTAGCACCTTTAACAAGCCCCGCTATATCTACAAATTCTATTCGTGTTGGTATTGTTTCCTTGCTTTTGCTAAGTCTAGAAAGTAATCTCAGTCTATCGTCTGGTACCGAAACTACACCAGTATTTGGTTCGATTGTGCAAAATGGGAAGTTAGCTGCCTGAGCTTGTGCATTCGCGACAAGTGCATTAAATAAAGTTGACTTCCCAACATTAGGTAGGCCTACAATTCCTGCTTTTAGCATGGCTTGAAATCTTGAGTCATTTAGCTTTACGGGGCGTTGTTTTTAGTTCAACGTAGAAAAGGTCACCTGCACTCAGTATGGGCTAAGATTACATTCTAAAGCTGTCCACTGTAATGGTATTTTTTCCACTACAAGACATTATTGCTCATTGGCCCAATGGCCAGATCTAAAATTAATCTACAATTCTCAAAAACCTTTACAGGCTTATCTTCTCAGCTAAGAAGGTTTAGCAAATTTTCTATAGCGAAAAAGATTCTTCTCCTATCAGCCTCGGTTTTATCTTTCTCATCGATTTTATTCATTTCCAAACAAGGTCTTTTTATTCTTAAAGGAAATCGAGACATTACGGAATTTACTGTTGCAGCTGAGAGTGGTGTGCTTCCTGGCTTGATAACTGCTAGTGGGGAGCTTCAGGCCAAAATGAGTGTAAATGTGAGCCCAGATAAGCAGGGAATTTTAGAGACAATATTTGTCAGGGAAGGTGATCTTGTTAAAAGGGGAGATATTTTGGCAGAGATGAAATCCGGTGATTATTTGTTTCGTCTTCAAGAGCTTAGGGCAAATTATGAGACTAATAAATTGGCCTATGAACGTAGGAATAAGTTGTTTAGTGAAGGTGCCATCAGTGCTGAAGAAAATGATGATTACCGTAATCGGTTTTTAACAAGTCAAGCTAGACTTAAACAACGTGAAGTTGAAGGAAGTGAGTTACTTGTAAAAGCTCCATTTGATGGGGTTATTACGGCAATGTATGCGGAACCTGGTGCTTTTGTAACCCCTACAACCAGAGCATCTTCTTCTGCAGGGTCAAGCAGTAGTTCAATACTTGAGCTCTCTCAGGGGCTAGAGGTTTCAGCGAAGGTGCCTGAAAGTGACATTGGACGAATCCTTAAAGGGCAGAAGGCCAGCATAAGAATTGATGCTTTTCCTGATCAGCGGTTCAGTGCGACTGTTCTTCAAATAGCCCCTCGGGCAGAGAAGAAGGACAATGTTATTTCATTTGAGGTGAAACTTTCCCTTGATAATCCTATTGAGGCTTTTCGTATTGGAATGACGGTAGATGTAGATTTTCAAACAGGTTCTACAGCCAAAAACACCTTGGTACCAACGGTTGCTATTGTTACGGAAAATGGTCAGCCTGGCTTGTTAACAGTAGGTTCGGATTTTCAACCTAGTTTTAAACCAGTTGAGTTAGGAATGAGTAGTGGAAGCAAGACAGCAATAGTTAGTGGAATTAAGCCAGGGGAGCTTGTATTTATAGACTTGCCACCATGGGCAAAACGTAGAACAGATTAACAAAGATATTTATAAGATCTATGTCGGAGGACAAAGCAAAACATAAACTTTTACTGGTAGATGGTCATTCATTAGCCTTTCGAAGTTTCTATGCATTTACGAAAGGAGGTGAAGGAGGTCTTTCAACAAAAGATGGTAAGCCTACAAGTGTGACTTTTGGTTTTTTAAAATCACTTTTAGAAAATTGTAAGAAGATTAGTCCAGAGGCTGTAACAATTGCTTTTGATACTGCAGAGCCCACTTTTCGCCATAAGGCTGATTCAAATTATAAAGCCAATAGGGATGTTGCTCCAGATATCTTTTTTGAAGATTTAGATCAATTGAAAATAATTTTGAGAGATGACTTGAAAATTCCATTGTGCATTGCGCCAGGGTTTGAGGCTGATGATGTACTTGGAACACTTGCAAATAAGGCAGTGAAGAAAAGCTGGGAAGTTTTTATTTTATCTGGAGATAGAGATCTATTTCAGTTGGTTGATGATCAAAAAGGCATATCTGTTTTGTATATGGGAGGAGGTAGATATTCTAGTAGCAGTGATCCATTTCATATTAAAGAAGCTGATGTAATAGAGAAGCTAGGGGTAAAGCCTTCAAAAGTTGTTGAACTAAAAGCACTGACTGGTGATTCCTCTGATAATATTCCCGGAGTTAAAGGAGTAGGACCAAAGACCGCAATTAGTCTTCTAAATGAAAGTAATGATTTAGATGGTATATACCATTTACTTGACCAATTAACAAAGGAACAGTCCAAAACATTAAAAAGTAATGTAATAAAGGGCGCGTTGATTAGTAAATTAATTAAAGACCGAAAAAACGCATATCTTTCAAAATATCTAGCCGAAATACTAACAGAAGTACCTCTTGATAATGACGAAATAATACCCCTTAAAACAATTGATGAGCATTCTTTAAAAGAATCATTAGAGGATCTTGAACTTAATAGCCTTGCTAGTCAAATTCCTGTTTTTGTTAATGCATTATCGAAAGGTGGCTATTCAATTAATAAGAATCTAATAGATGATACTGCTATTAATGATGATACAAATATAAAATCTTGTGATAGAACTTCTATTCCTAATATCTCTCCAAAAATTATAACTAGCATGGATCAATTAGAAAAACTGATTAAGATTTTGAATGAGTTTAATAGTACTGATGATCCTATAGCGATTGACACTGAAACTACTCATTTAAACCCATTTAAGGCTGAGCTTGTAGGGATAGGTTTTTGTTGGGGTGATCAACCCGATCAAATGGCCTATATCCCGATAATGCATTCTATAAATAATACAATTCTAGACCCTCAATGCTCTAATCAGTTGGCACTTGATGTTGTATTGAAATCTTTAAGTTATTGGATAACGAGTGAGGATCACCCAAAAGTACTTCAAAATTGCAAATACGATAGACTAGTCTTTCTTCGACATGGAATTGAGCTCAAAGGTGTTGTTTTAGATACGCTTTTAGCGGATTATTTATTGGATTCCTCAGCTAAGCATAGTTTAGACGCTATGTCGAAGAGGTATTTCTCTTATACACCAATATCATTTAATGATATTGTTCCAAAGGGTGGTAACTTCGCAGATGTCTCTATCAATGAGGCAAGCAAATATTGCGGGATGGATGTTTATTTGACAAAAAGAATCTCTACATTGTTAATTGACCAGATTCGTGATAGAGGAGATAAGTTATTAAGTTTATATTTCGATATAGAGGGCCCATTAGAGAATGTTTTAGCTGTAATGGAATCCACCGGAATAAGAATCGATATTCCTTATTTAAAAGAGCTTTCCTTAGAGCTCGTTGAACGCCTTAAGTGTTTAGAGCAAAATGTATCAGACTATGCAGGAGCTGGTTTTAACTTGTCTTCTCCAAAACAACTGGCGGAACTTTTATTTGAGAAACTTGGACTTGATCGTAAGAAATCTAGAAAAACCAAGACTGGTTGGAGTACAGATGCACGAGTACTCGAAAAATTACAAGAGGATCATCCAATTGTCCCTCAGATAGTTGAATATAGAGTAATTCATAAACTTCTTACTACTTATGTTGACGCCTTACCGGAGTTAGTAGAACCAGAAACTGGACGTGTTCATACTGACTTTAACCAGGCAGTAACTGCGACAGGACGATTAAGTAGCAGTAATCCAAATTTACAAAATATACCTGTTCGAACCGAATTTAGTAAACGTATACGTAAAGCATTCCTTCCTAAAGAAGGTTGGAGTCTGATCACTGCTGATTACTCTCAAATAGAACTTCGTATTCTTGCTCATCTTTCGGGGGAGGAAGTCCTTAAGGAAGCCTATTGTAATGGTCAGGATGTACATTCAGTTACGGCAAGTATTTTGCTTGAAAAGGATCAAGTAAATGATGACGAACGTAGGCTTGGAAAAACTATTAATTTTGGTGTTATTTATGGAATGGGTTCTAAACTTTTGGCTAGATCAACAGGTTTAACTAACCAGGAAGCAAAGATATTTTTAGAGAAATTTCACCAAAAATATAAGAAAGTCTTTTCTTATCTTGAACTTCAGGAAAGACTTGCTTTAACAAGAGGATATGTAGAAACTATTATGGGTAGAAGGAGGAATTTTATTTTTGATAAGAATGGATTAGGTCGATTAAAAGGTAAGGAACCATATGAGATTGATCTTGATAATGCTCGAAGAGCAGGTATGGAAGCTCAACAACTTAGAGCCGCTGCTAATGCGCCTATTCAGGGATCTAGTGCAGATATAATTAAGATTGCAATGGTCAATCTTCACAAAAAACTTTCTGAATCATCTTATCCAGCTCAAATGCTTCTTCAGGTTCATGATGAACTTGTATTAGAGGTTGAGCCTTCTGCAGTTGAAGAAGTTAAAGACCTACTGCTAAAAACCATGGAAAATGCAGTTAACCTATCAGTACCATTGGTTGTTGAATGTGGAGTAGGTTCTAATTGGATGGATGCCAAATAATCATATAAAATATAATTATGGAACAAAGTAAACCCCAAAAAGTTTCATCAATAAGTGATACTTTCTTTTTGACTAACACTCTCTCTAGACGAAAAGAAGCCTTTAAGCCCATAAGACCTGGAAAGGTTACCATTTATTGTTGTGGCGTAACTGTTTATGATCTTTGCCATTTGGGACATGCCCGGAGTTATATCGTTTGGGATGTTTTACGTAGATACTTGATTTGGAAAGGTTATATTGTTAATTTTGTTCAGAACTTCACAGATATAGATGACAAGATCATTAATAAGGCTTCTTCAGAGAAGCTTTCTATGGAAGATGTTAGTGCAAGAAATATTAGAGAGTTTCATCAAGATATGGATGCTTTGGGAATAATGCGTCCTGATAGGATGCCAAGGGCAACTGACTCTCTCGATTCAATTAGATCTTTGATTTCTAATTTACAAGAAAAGGGATTTGCATATTCCGTTGACGGTGATGTTTATTTCTCAGTAATGAAACATTCAAATTATGGTCAATTAAGTGGCAGAGATCTAACAAATCAATATATCAACCCTGAAGGTAGAGTAGATAAAGATGATGAGAATAAAAAACAGAATGCTTTTGATTTTGCATTATGGAAATCCGCAAAAACTGGAGAGCCTTCTTATCCTTCACCTTGGGGAAATGGAAGACCAGGTTGGCATATTGAATGTTCAGCAATGGTTCTTGAACAACTTGGTGAAACGATAGATATACATTTAGGTGGTGCTGATTTGATTTTTCCACACCATGAGAATGAAATTGCCCAATCAGAGACAGCTACTGGAAAGAAACTAGCAAACTATTGGATGCATAATGGAATGGTTAATGTTTCAGGACAAAAAATGAGCAAGTCTCTTGGTAACTTTACAACTATACGTTCATTATTAAACTCAGGAGTTTCTCCTATGACTTTACGATTGTTTGTATTGCAGGCACATTACAGAAAACCTCTAGATTTTACTAAAGAATCATTAGAAGCAGCAACTAGTGGTTGGCAAGGTCTTAACTTGGCTTTGAATATAGGTATAGATTATGAACATATTCTGTTGTGGTCAAAATATCAAAAGGGTGATTTAAATATTACACTTAAGACTAATAATCAAACTCCTGAAAGTTTAAAGAAACACCATCAACGGTTTATTGCATTGATGAATGATGATTTAAATACATCAGGAGCATTGTCTATACTTTTTGATTTGGGGAGACCCCTTCGTTCCCTTTCAAATAAAATAAAAACAGGTCATTATTCTAAATCTTCTGTGCAGGATGATCACTCTTCTTTTTTACGTTGGAATTTACTTGTTCATCTCGCAAAGGTTTTGGGCCTAAAAGGCGAAAATATCAAAAGCCAATCTTCAATTTCTTCTTGCGAGTTAGATGTTGAATTTATTGAGCATTCTATAGAACTAAGGAAAAGAGCAAAGGTTTCAAAAGATTTTGCTACTGCAGATAGGATTAGAAATGAACTTAACAATATTGGTGTGGAGTTATTTGACAAGCCGGGTGGCATTACAGAGTGGCATATAAATGAATAAAAATTATATTTAGCCTGTCACCAACCTTGAATTAAATCATACAAACTTATTATCAGTCCAAAACAAATAACTGGTGGAGAAACCCACCTTAACATAAATCTAAGACTAATTCTTAGAGGCTTTGGTGTATTGCATTCACTTAGATCTATATCAAAACTCCTTGGGGCAACCCATCCAACAAGAATTGACAATAGTAGCCCCCCAAATATTAGTAATACGCCTCCAAAAATGGCATCCATTCTTCCTAGCACTTTTGAGTTTAGTGCAGCAGGTAATCCAGTAAGAAAAACTAAGCAACTTGAGGCTATTACGGAACGAGAACGCGACCATCCGAACCTGTCAATTAATGATGCTACGGGTACCTCTAGTAAAGAAATAGATGAGGTTATGGCAGCAATATATGCTAAGAGAAAGAAAAATATTGCCACTATTCTTCCTGTTAAACCAAGAGATGATAATCCAGTTGGCAAAGAGATAAATAATGTACCTACAGTTTCACTAGTTACTACATCCTTAAGTCCAAAACTAATTACAATTGGGAATGTAATCATTCCTGCTAGAAGTCCTACGGAGGTGTCCATTCCTACAACGCTAAAAGCCTGTCTAGGTATTGGATTGCGTGCATCTAGGTAAGCAGAATACGCAAGAATGCAGCCTATGCCTGTTCCAATTGAGAAGAAAGCTTGAGTAAACGCATTTCTCACTGTTGTTGGATTTAGTAATTCTTGTGTGTCCCAATGAAAGAGAAATGTTTTATATCCTTCAAAAGCTCCTGGCAGTGTTGCTGACCAACCAGCTAGGGCAAGTAATAATAAAAATAGTAATGGCATACACCAGCGAGTAAGTCTTTCGATCCCGCTTCTTACTCCTGCTGTTACAACTAACCCAGTCAGTATTAAACTTAGCAATTGTCCTAAGAGCACGCTTTCCCCGGTACTTATCCCTTTAAAAAACCTTTCAGCCGATGCCATATCTGCAGGCAGACCATAAGCAATTGAATTAATAAGGGTATTAGCTGTCCAGCCCATAAGGACTGCATAGAAGGAGAGGATTCCACAAGAAGCAATCACAAAAAGAAAACCCATCGGTTTCCATGCTTTACCAGCAAAACTAATTGGAGCTAGGAGAGGACTTTTACCAGTACTTCTCCCTAAAATCATTTCTGCAACAAGTACCGGCAAGCAGATAAGAGCAACGATAATTACGTAAAGAAGTAAAAAGGCTGCTCCCCCTCCCTGTGAAGCTCTATATGCAAATCCCCAAAGATTGCCTAGCCCTACAGCACTGCCTGCTGCAGCTAGGACGAAACCCATTCCTGACCGCCATTTTTCTTTCATTGCCATTAAATAAACCTTTCTTTGCCCCCAGCCTGAGGTGGAGTTTAATCTTCCGAGATTAAACCTTGTGATGTGAGACTAGTGTTACTTGCTCGAAGAATTTGAAAGCTATAACAGTTTTAGGGTCCACAGGATCGATTGGGACCCAAACACTTGAGATTGTCGAAGAGTTCCCTGAACAGTTCAGAGTTGTTGCCTTGAGTGCAGGGAGGAACCTAACTCTTTTTTTGGATCAAATAAGTAAACATCAACCTGAAGCTATTGCTTTGGCAGATGAAACTCTCTTGCCAGAAATGAGAGAGAGACTAGGGGTTCTATCTACTGCTGACCCTTCCTTCAAATTGCCACAAATATTTGGAGGACCTGAAGGTCTTGAAATAGTAGCTTCGTGGGATCATGCAGATCTAGTAGTAACGGGAATAGTTGGATGTGCAGGTCTTTTGCCGACCATTGCAGCAATAAGGGCTGGTAAGGACCTTGCATTAGCGAATAAGGAAACACTTATTGCCGCTGGACCAGTTGTATTGCCTGAATTAAAGAAAAGTGGGAGCCGATTGTTACCAGCCGATTCAGAGCACTCAGCAATATTTCAATGCCTTCAAGGTACTCCTTGGGCGGAAAACGCACGACTTTCTACAGGTCTTCCAACACCAGGTTTAAGGAGAATCCAATTAACAGCATCAGGAGGGGCATTTCGCGATTGGTCAATTCAAGATCTTGAGAAAGCAACTGTCTCTGATGCCACTAGTCACCCCAATTGGAGCATGGGACGAAAAATCACAGTTGATTCTGCAACCCTTATGAACAAGGGGCTAGAAGTAATTGAAGCACATTATCTTTTTGGGATTGATTATGACCATATAGAAATTGTTATTCATCCTCAGAGCATCATCCATTCGATGATTGAACTTTCTGATACTTCTGTTTTGGCTCAATTGGGTTGGCCTGATATGAAATTGCCAATCCTTTATTGCATGAGTTGGCCTTCCAGGTTTGAAACTCCTTGGAGACGGTTAAATCTTGCAGAGGTCGGACAATTGTCTTTCAAGTCTCCAGATACTGAGAAATATCCTTGTATGAACCTTGCCTTCGAAGCCGGCTGTATAGGAGGGACAATGCCTGCAGTATTAAACGCAGCGAATGAGGAAGCAGTAGCTCAATTTCTTGAAGAGAAGATACACTTTCTTGATATCCCAAAGCTAATCGAATCTGTTTGTGACCTTCACAAAAATGAATTAATAAAAGAACCTAAATTATCAGATGTTTTAAACCTAGATCAATGGGCGCGTATAGCAGTTCGCGAATTTAGTTGTAAGGGCAAAACTAGAATCTCAGCATCTTAAAACATTGGTAAATCTTTGATATTGACGATAAACCATAATAAACAAATTTAAGGTATTAATTTTTAATGTATTCATTTAATAATAAATCGAACCAATTCTTGACAACTTGGTCGCCCCAACATCCATTTATTCCGTGAAAGCCATTGTGACCTCCATTCTTACTGATTAATATATTTAGGGAATTATTTATATTATGTCGATTATGTAAATCTAACAATTTTGCTGATTCACAAGGGACCCATGGATCATCTTCTGCTTGCAAAATCAAAGTAGGTGGAAGAATTATATCTTTTTTGATTAAGTTGTTAATTGGCGATGCCTTCTTATAATAATCCTCAACATCCGCATAACCCCATCTTGGAGCTGTGATTATGGAATCAAATAATCTTATGGACCGGTTAGAGACTTTTGAGTTGAATTCATTTGTGAGCCTTTTTTCTTCTCCGGTGCCAAGGCCAGTTTTGTCAGCAAGTGTTTGTTTAAGAAGTCGATTTAAAAGCCAATTCTGGTAAAATTTGTTTCTTGATCTTTCAATAGATTTGCTGCATTCTGACAGGTCAAGAGGACTACTTGTGCAAATTAATCCATCTAGAGATTGCACTGGTAAAAAATCATTATTTTTAAGACAAATGTTTAATAGTATTGTACCTCCAAGTGATATGCCTGCTCCAAACAAAGGTAAAGGGTTGTTCTTGGTTAGATTATATTTACTAAGCTCTTGGCAAAGTTGTCTTGCTTTTTCTAAAACGGGTTCAATATCACTATTGCATTCTGCTGCATATGAACCCGGTGCAAGTTTTCTTCCTGGATCTGCACCCCTAAGGTTTAATCTTAGTACTGCAAATCCTGAGTTTTGTAGTGTAAGCCCCATTCTCCTTAAGCCCTGTCTTTTAGTTGATCCTCCAAGCCCATGAATAAGTATGACTAAAGCTTTTATACCTGTTTCTTTTTTAGGTAGATCAAGTAACGCTAGCAATTTCCCTGACCCTCCTTTTTTGTTAGGCATTTGAGGAATAGAGATTTCTATTCTTTTTCCAGAATCCGTTTGTAATTCTTCTCTAATGAAAGTATCTCTTAGTGTTTGAAGGTCACCACCTATCCATGGGAACCTTTGCTTAAATTCGTCGATATAAAGAAGCCTTCTGAGCTCAAGCTCAGATAGCCGATTAATTTTTGCTGCCAATTCCAAGTTCTTTTAGCTCTACAAGAAGGTCTCCAAGTACTTTTTTTGCATCTCCAAAGACCATAGAGGTATTTGGAAGATCAAACAGGTCATTCTTTATACCCGAGTAACCAGCACTCATACCTCGTTTGATTACAAAAACAGTTCTTGCTTCTTGAACATCGAGTACTGGCATCCCATAAAGTGGCGAGTTTGTGTCGGTTTTTGCTTGTGGATTAACAACATCATTTGCACCTAAAACTAAAACAACATCGGTAGCTGGAAAATCAGGATTAATTACATCCATTTCCTTTAACTGTTCATAAGGGATATCAGCTTCTGCTAATAGCACATTCATATGCCCTGGCATCCGACCAGCTACTGGGTGAATTGCATACTTGACGTCAATGCCACCAGCTTCCATCGCTCTGGTGACTTCACGCAAGGTATGTTGGGCTTGAGCTACTGCAAGCCCATAACCAGGAACGATAATTACTCTTTCAGCAGCTTCAAGGGTTAAGGCACATTCTTCAACGCTGCAGCTTGTGATATTCGAGTATTCGCCTCCCGAAGAATCACTAGATGTTGAAGTTGAACCCAGGGTTCCACCAAAAAGTACTGAAATAAGAGATCTATTCATTCCGTCGCACATTACCTGTGTGAGAATTAATCCTGCAGCGCCAACCATTGCACCAGCAACTATTAAGAGTTGGCTTCCTACAACAAAACCTGCTGCTGCGGCAGCTACTCCTGAATAACTATTCAATAGAGATATCACAACCGGCATGTCAGCCCCGCCTATAGATAAAGTCACACCCACACCTAAAAAGGTTGACCCAAAAACAAGTAGCCAAATAGCGTTGCTTCCATTTCTTGCGATTTCAATAGCTGCAATTAAAGATATAACGGCAAGAAAAATATTAATTAGATGACGAAATTTGCTTTGAGTCCACTTTGGAGTTGATAGCCATCCCTGCAATTTAGCCATTGCTACTATAGAGCCACTAAATGTAACTGAGCCAACAAATATAGAAGTGATTATCGATAGATTCTCTACTATTTCACTTGTAAAATTATTATTGGGATTATCTATTGGAAACAATGTAACACCTAGAGCAACTAAAAGAGATGACATCCCTCCACAACCATTGAATAAAGCAACTGTTTCCGGCATTGCTGTCATTGGTACTTTTTTAGCTGTAATTATTCCAAAGAGTCCTCCTATTGCAGCACCAATTGATATCCACACCAACGAAGAATTTGAGATCTCCTTGTTCGCAAATGATATTGTAAATACTCCAATAATTGATAATCCAATAGCTATTGATGCAAGACGATTTGCCTCTCTGGCCGTGCGAACTTTTGATAGACCCTTTATACCTAAAGAGAGAAGAAGGACTGCTATTAAGTCAATTGCATACTTAATTAATTCTCCATTAACAATCATTTCTTACTCCCCCTGCGATTTGATTTTCTGCTGAACATTGCGAGCATTCTATCTGTGACAAGAAAACCACCTATTACATTAAAAAGGGCAAAGCCAAGTGCTACAGATCCAATGATTTGGAGTGGCATTTGATTTCCTGCCTTTATTACTAAAGTAAGTGCAGCAATAATTGTTATTCCTGAGATTGCATTTGCTCCACTCATTAAAGGAGTATGTAATGTTGGTGGAACTTTTCCTATTAGCTCTAGGCCAAGCAGACTTCCTAATAGAAGTACCCAAAGAGCTTCACTTAAAAAAGACATTTTGGTTAAGCCCCCTCTAATAATGAATTTGGGCAACGAATTTCACCCTCTAGGCAAATTAGTGAGGCGTCAATAAGCTCATCCTCAGTGTTTAAGTCAAGTTGCCCTTCATTAATCATTGGCCCTAAAAGAGATAGAAGATTTCTTGAGTAAAGCGTACTTGCATGGTTGGGAACACTACAAGGCAAGTTAGATGCTCCAATTAGCATTACTCCATTTCTGTTGACAGTCTGGCCGGCAATAGTACCAGCACAATTTCCACCCTGTTGGACGGCGAGATCAACTACCACCGAACCTGGTCTCATCCTCTCCAGCATTTCCTCATTGATTAGTCTTGGGGCTTTTTTCCCAGGTACTTGTGCTGTGCAGATTGCTAAGTCAGCTTCTGATAATTGATCTGACAATTTCTGGCGTTGGGCTTTTAGAAACTGCTCTGAAGCCTGCTTTGCATAAACCATATTTTCGGAAGGCGTTTGATCAATTTCCGGTGGATCAATGAAACGGGCTCCGAGTGATTCGACTTGTTCCTTTACAGCAGGTCTTATATCGCTAACAAAAACGACTGCTCCTAGTCTTTTCGCTGTGGCAACAGCTTGAAGACCAGCAACTCCCGCTCCTAGTATTACAACCTTTGCAGGTTGAACAGTCCCTGCCGCTGTCATAAGCATGGGCATATACCTATCAAGATTTGAAGCCCCGATTAGTACAGCTTTGTATCCAGCAAGATTTGCTTGCGAAGAAAGGGCATCTGCAGACTGAGCTCTACTGATTCTTGGAAGTAGTTCAAGTGCTAAAGCTGAAAGTTTGAACGACCTAAGATTTTCAAATAACTCTTGGTTCCCATAAGGTGATAGTAGGCCCACCATTACACAACTAGTAGAAAGTTTTGATAGCGAGCCTTTGATTGGAGATTGAACACAAAGCAAAACATCTGCACTTCTCCAGAGCTGAGCATCATTGCTAGAGATGATTTCAGCTCCAGCATTTTCATATGCTTTATCTGGGAACCCTGATAATTTTCCTGCATTTTCTTCTAGAAGAACAGTGCATCCCAGCTCTAAAAATTTTTTTGTAGTTTCTGGTGTTGCAGCAACTCGTGTTTCGCCAGAAGCAGTTTCTGAAGGGATTAGTATTCTCACCTAGAGAAATTCCATTTAATAATCGAGACTAAGAGTTCATGAGCCAATTCAGGGAAGTTTTCACATGAACGTTTCCAGAGTTCAATCTTTTAGCTATTAAATAGTAGGAAATCATTTTTTGTTTTATGGGACTGAAAGCTATTGAATGTCCAGATGGTGTTTGTCATAGCCATCACGGAGGTCATGCGGTCGATCGAGTAACTATGAAAACTAACCTTCAAGGTCATGGCCGAGAATGGTGTGAAAGGCTTGCAGAAAGAATTTATGAAATGTCGATTGATACTTTTTCTCAGACCGTGATGCCAAGCCTGCATTCCTCAGGTTGGCAAAGACGTCATCTAGATTGGGAATTCAAATTCAATCAAGAAGGTTCCGAACCAGATGAAGCCTTAGTGGAGGGGATTATCAATGCCACAGAGAGTTTTCTTCGAAGCAGTGAGGTACACAGACTCTTCATACAAGAGCTGGTACAAGGAACTTTTGATGAAGCATCTGAAGACTCCCTACGTGTAAAAGCCGTTAAAAAGCTTGTTGAGGATGAATTAGTAGTAATTCTCCAAAGTCAAAGAGAGGATTTGCTAGATCGAGTAGCAAACGGATTGCTTAATGATTCAGATGGAAATTTTGAAACAGCTCGAAAAGCTGCAAGTGAAGGATTAGAGGAAGTTGAACGTCTTTTAGTCAATCACAGTGAAGCCCTTTAGGAAATTAGATCTCTGGGTGTATTTAAATTTAAATTTTTGCACCTTTAACCATATATAAAATATTAATTAAACGCTAAGTAAGAGTTTTTTTAATTCAATTCCTAAACGATAGATTTCGAATAAAAGTCAATTTTCTTTTGAACATTATTGATTTCACTACCTTGGAATCGGAATTAAAAATAAGAATCCATAGATCAATTGAATTTAAAGGGATGCAATTTTAAAAAATAATAGTTAGAAAGGCTTAACTAACCCTTTGGTCTCATTGCATATCATTCATTCGACCTAGCAGTTGTTCCTGCTAAGCCCTGTATTAAACCAAGAGTTTGGCAGCGACATCTCACACAACTTCTGCGTCGCCGCTTGTTAGCCAAAAGTAGCTCAGCAAATGATGTCTTAGTACATGCAGGACCTGGTGCTGGTAAAACACTTGGTGCTCTTATTGGTTTCCATAAGATGAAGGAGGAAGGAAGGCTTAAAAAATGTTTGGTCTTCTCTCATCGCACAACGATTAAAAATCAATGGAAAAGGTCAGCTTCTCAGCTAGGTCTTGAATTCATTGATTGGGAGGTAGATCTTGAAAAATCAATTCACTATGACGATATAGATGGTGTATTGGTTACCTATCAAGGTGCATCCAGGAACTTTGAATCCTTTTTTAGGTATTTAAATCAATTTAATATTGGGGGATTACTTGCAATAGCTGATGAGGCCCATCATTTGGGGGTGAGTCCAGAAGAACCAGATGGACCAGTATGGGGAAAAACTTTTTTGGGATTAACTCAAAATTGTCAAATTCGTTTAGGGCTTACGGGTACCCCTTTTCGAGCAGATAACCTGGCATTTTGTTCTGGTAAAAGGGTCTTATTTAAGTCAGGAGAAGAAGTTGTTGAACAAATTACACCTGACTTGTGTATAGAACCTAAAGAGCTTATTGAGTCTGGAGATGTAAGGCCATTGGAATTTAGATTTCAGGATGGTTTTGTTCAACATGTACGAGAAGGAACCAATGAAAGCGAATTTTCTCTCTTGTCAGCAGAAAATAGAGAGAGTTGGAGAGCTAGAAACCTTAGAAGAGTAATAAAACTTGCAGATTCGAGCAGTATTGCTCTGCATTTGATGCTTAAAGCAAAATCACATCTGCAGAAGGTAAGGACTCGCCATCCAAATGCCGCAGGATTGGTTATTGCAAAGGATATTGAGCATGCAAGTTCAATAGCTAATTTCCTAAAAGAGGAAGGAGCAAGAGTTGATTTGATACATTCACAGGAAATTGATGCATCTAAAAGACTTGCTGGTTTTCAGGATGGTAAATCTGATTGGTTGGTAAGTGTTGACATGTGCTCAGAGGGATTTGATGCACCTCGAATAAGGGTTGTCGCTTATTTGAGCACTGTTGTTACTAAAAGCAGATTTCTACAAGCCATTACTAGGGCTGTCAGAATGGCCTCTGAAAGGACTTTTTTAGAAGAAATACCTAGGGATCCTTCTTATGTTTTTGCACCAGCAGACCCTTTATTGATTGAATTTGCCCGTAATTGGTCAATAACAAACCCTTATTTGATCAAGGGTATAGAGAAGCCTGATCAGGAAAATTTTGTAGAGGTTGGATCTGGAAGAACAGTTTCTTTGCCTCTTGAGGCCGTTAAAGATGCTGCTGGATCAATTATCAAGTTGAGAAGTGCCGAACTTCCAGCATTTTTGTAGCTTTAATACTTTTAATGTCTTTATGTGTAGACAAAAATGTGATTAATTGGAAGAAATCTGGCTTTTTGGCTCATCAACTAGCAATGTAGGGCGCAATTGGGGACCAATTATGAAAAATCGACTGAAACGGCGGGTAGGTGTTTGTACTTTTTGGGCTACTACTCGAATTGCTGTTTTGGATAGCTTTGAAAATTATGAGGATAGCTATGCAGTTACCGAAGAATTTAGAGAATGGATTACTTGTGTAGGAGATCAGCCTGAATTGGTTGAGAGTAATACTTTGATGGTTCCCAACTTTTCTATGTTAAAGCTAGATCAGCAGAATGACGCTGACGAAATGTTGGAAATCTGAGTCAAAAGATTTAGCTTATCCCTAGCTTTTTAGGTATTAATAGCTATTTAATGGTTATGGACTTGAATTTAGAGATTTGATGATTTTTTATTTAAGACTGAATTTAACTATCTTCTTCTAGGCCCGCCTGGTCTATTGCCACCGGCTCTGCCACCAGGACCTCCTGAATTCCTTTCTCGATAGGTGATTCTTCCCCTGGTCAGGTCGTATGGGCTTATTTCTACAAGGACTTTATCCCCGGCAAGTAACTTGATCCGAAACTTAGTCAATTTCCCTGCGGCACGACAAAGACATTGATGTCCTTCTGGTTGCTCGAGGGTCACTAGATAGAAACCATTCCCTTGCTCTTTCTCAATAACTCCAGCTGTTTCAATCATTTCTTGAACCTTCGTTGATCAATGAATCCATTTTACTTACCTTAGCGAACATTTTTCTAGTGGTTCAAAATTACTTAGAACTAGGTTTCTGATTGCATATATAAAAACCTTAAAACCACAAAATATAAAAATCAGTAGATCCTAAAAATAAAAATCATATTAATATGAGTTCACCTTGCCAATTGATTCCGAATCATCCAATAACCTCTTGTAATTCTTTTACTGTTTGCCATTGACCATAGTAATAGTTCGCCTTAGCTCTTTTTGATGGATCTTCCAATCCATCAAAAGCATCAAAACCAATTCTTTGCCAAAGCTCATGTCCGCATTCTTTATTTAATTCTCTAGAAGCTTCTTTTGCAAGATTTTCCAAGCGCCTGTTCAGGTTTTTTATTTGCGTTATTGACATGAAGGGATTCACCTGGACTATTGATTAATAGTACAAACAAACTATAGTTTAGCAAGTGGTTTGTCTTTAGAAGGGAAGTTTCTTTTTAGTTTCTTTATCCAGATCAGCTTCCATTTCTTTGAGCCTTTTGATGATCATGGCGTAATAATCGCTAATGTAGTTTTCAAGAGTTGTTGTTTGATTGGGATCAAGGTCAAAAGTTTTGTATGTCTCCTCCATGGGAGCATCAAGTCTTGCGCCTCCACCAGTGACTTCTGCGAAGGCAAGGCGCTCAGCTACATGAACAGTGGGTTCAAAAAAAGAAACCATATTTTGAGCTACACCTATTAAAAAGGGTGAGACTCGAATTGTTTTGGCTTTTTTGCCACTAGCTTTTTCACATAATTCAATTATTTTTTCAGCATTCCATGCTTTAGGACCAACTACTGGATAGGATTTTCGAATTGTTTCTTTGTTTGCAATGGCAGCTACTGCAAAACGTGCAATATCTTGTGTGTTCATATAGGCAATTTCAGTGGGTGATCCACTTATCCATACAGTTTGACTATCAAGTATTGGTATTGCGAATTGACCTATTACACCTTGCATAAAAGCTGCTCCTTGAAGGATGGTGTAGTCCAACGAGGAATTAGCAAGTAAAAGTTCAGTACAGTATTTAATGTCCATCAATGGGACTTCTCTATAATTTTCAGCGGCTAGAAGCGATAGAAAAACAATTCTATTTACATTTGCCTTTTCGCAAGCTCTAAATAAATTCAACTTTCCATCCCAATCAGTTTTATATACGCTATTGGGATCATCAGGTCTGCTTGTTGATGCATCAATGACTGCATCAACTCCTTCTAGAGAATAATCAAGTCCTTCTAGCTCAAGTAAATCCCCCTGGGTTATCTCACAACCCCATTCTTGAAGAAAAGCTGCTTTGCGAGGAGTACGAACCATGCAGCGAACCTTATGGCCTGCATCAATTGCACGTTTGGAAATTTGCCTTCCAAGGGTGCCGGTTCCACCTACTACAAGAACCTGCATAGAATCTGTCATTACAACCCAGGAGCTTACTAGGAGTTATTGAAAATCGTGGAATTAATCACCTTGAAGCTTTAGTAGTAGTGCTCCACCTGCCAACCCTAGTGGAATAAGAACCCAAAAGACAGCTGCAATCCCAAAGATTTCAGAGGCCATTTTTTTTAGTGCGTATATCTCTCAATTTAAACCCCTGACAGGTAAGTTTTTGCACTTCACCTTACAGCTTTTGTACTGGAAGACTTTCATGGCTAGAAGTGGTTGATTAATGAATGTTGTCCTACCAGTGGGTTTTTAATCCATAGTTCATTGTTGGCATGGACTTTGCCCTTGGTGGTAGTTAGTTCCCAGAACAATATTAGAATTTTATTAATTGTTTTAAGTAGTTGGATTTTTAGTTGCTTGCTTCCGGCAGCATTAAATAACAGCTGCTAGAAAAGAAGTCCTTATGCGCTCACTGATTTTGTGAGATCGAATTTTTGGAAAGTCATAGCCAATTTACTCCCAAAATCCCCGCCGAAAATCCAGAGTGGGGTGAGTGCCATTTTTGGACTTGGAGAGGCTTCAAGTGTCATTGGAGAGTCTTAGGTTCTAAGGAGAACCCTCCAATGCTCTTGTTGCATGGATTTGGTGCATCTAGTAGCCATTGGAGAAGAAATGCGATTTTTTTCTCCACAAGTGGATATAGGGTCTATGCACTTGATTTACTTGGCTTTGGCAAATCAGATCAGCCTTCTGTCAACTCTTCTTTGAAGGGGTTAGATAATGAACTTTGGGGCAAACAGATATGTTCTTTTTTAAGAGAAATTGTTCAGACTGATCTAACTGGAAGAGCTGTTTTGATAGGGAATTCGTTGGGGGGCCTGGCAGCTCTTACGGCTACAGCTCGTAATGTCAATGCTGTAGCTGCTCTTGTGACTGCACCACTTCCAGATCCTGCTTTAATGAGGGGGCCTATTAGGTTAAGGAATAGATTCTTTTCTTATTTGAAAGAAAAACTTGTAAGAATTTTCTTTTCTTTACTTCCTCTTGAGATTATTTTGCCGTTGATAACAAGATCTTTTCTAATAAGGCAAGCTCTTCAGGCTGCCTATTTTTGTAATGTTGAGTCTGACAAGGACCTCCTTAGAATTGTTACCAAACCAGCTATGCGAAGTTCAGCAGCAGGTTCTTTAAGAGCAATGTGCATAGGAATGAGCTTGCGCCTTAATGCTTCAACAGCTCCCGAACTTATTGGTGTTTTAGATGATCAAATCAAAAAAGTTCCTTTTTTGATGATTTGGGGCAGAAATGATCGATTCGTCCCTTTTGATATTGGACGCCAAATAAAGACAAAACACCCCTGGATTAATTTTTTGGTCATGGATTCCTCTGGGCATTGCCCACATGATGAAACTTCCGATAGCTTTAATCATGTTGTTTTCAATTGGTTGAGTCTGAGTTTGGAAAAACAAGAGCAAGATCTATGAAGCACACACTTTCCGTATTGGTCGAGGATGAATCCGGCGCACTTAGCAGGATTGCAGGCCTTTTCGCAAGGCGCGGTTTCAATATTGATAGTCTTGCCGTAGGTTTAGCGGAAGCCCCAGGACGGTCACGTTTGACAATGGTTGTTGAAGGAGATGATCAAACTCTTCAACAGATGACAAAACAATTAGACAAACTGGTCAATGTTTTGCAGGTTCTAGATTTATCAGCGATTCCAGCTGTAGAAAGAGAATTGATGCTTTTAAAGGTTAATGCACCTCCAAGCAAGAGAAGTGCAATCTTTGATCTTGTACAGGTTTTCCGTGCCAAAGTGGTTGATGTGGCGGATGAAGCCCTAACGCTTGAAGTGGTCGGTGACCCTGGTAAATTAGTGGCTTTAGAAAAACTTCTTGCTCCTTATGGGATTCTAGAGATAGCAAGAACCGGAAAAGTTGCTCTTGAAAGGGCTTCAGGAATTAACACGGAAATGTTAAAAGTATCTGCTAGTTCTGGAAGGTTGCCTGCTTAAAATTGGCAAAATGAAACTAATTAGATAATACTTACTTTTGAGGAAGGATTTCGATGGTTTCAATAATATCGCCTTGCTCGATATTAATTAGAACTTCCATGCCTGTTACTAAATTTCCAAAAACTGAATACCTTCCATTTAATTCAGGAAGGTTTTTTAAGGCTATATAGAATTGCGAACTAGCAGAGTTTGGTGATTGTGCTCTTGCCATAGCAATGGAACCTTTTTTATGAGGTAGGGAAATATTTAGTAATTCTCTTGTGTTATTAATAACTTGTCCATATCTAGGTTGGCTTTCAGTTTGTAGTTTGATTTCTAGTGGTATATATCTTGCTTCACCTGTTTCCTTATTAATATATGTCCCTTTGCCATGATTAATTTTAGGAGTTTTAGGATCTTTTGTAGATGGATCACCCCCTTGCACAACAAAGTCTACAGGGTGTTTTATTACTCTATGAAACAAAGTATTGTCATATACTTTCCTTTCAATCAAATCCAGAAAGTTTCCTGATGTCATCGGGGCACTTTCTCCATCCAAACGAATTATTATATTCCCCTTATTGGTTTTAATTAATATATCCCTTTTCCCTTTTAGGCAAATGAATTCCCTGTCTATACATATGTTTTGTTTAAGTGAGGGATTATTCTGAGTACATCCTATTAAGATTTGTGGGCTACTAATCCCAACAAACAATAAAAGTGTACTTCTCAGAATGACACTTGTTGCCCTTAATAAACTCATGAACCTTCAAGGTTTACTCCTAAGAATCTTGCAAGTTCGACTCCTTCCTTCTCCAGCTCTATTAAGGGCTGTGGATTTCCAACTCTTGAAATAGGTAGATCCTTTCGCCCCTTAATTCTTAAAGCAATACTTCTTCTGGGATTAAGGCCTTCTCTGATTTCAAGTTTTACTGCGGTTACGTCCTTGATTGGTACTTCGATGGTGATAGTTCTAAAAATTCCCCTTCTGCTAATGGTTATCTGACCAGTAGTTTTATTAAATGTGTTCGACCCACCACCAAAATCTATAGAGATCAATGTCCATAAATAAAGCGAAAGAAGCAGAGCTGCTATCCCATAAAGCCCCATGATCAAACCTTGAGGAATGAATATGAGAGTTGATGGATGACTTAAAGGGAGAAGATCCTTGCCTATGTAGCTAGACGTTGAGGCAAGCACGAAACTCACCCCTCCTAGGACTAAAAGAACACCGATTACTACATTCGAGGGCTTACGGGAACCAAGGATTTTTTGCTCTAGGACCATTTTTGATTCATTTTCGTTAATTGAATTTTGTTCGAGTTTATTCACAACTTTTTTAATTTAAAGCCGTTTTCCCTTTTGTGTAGGGCTTTTTGGCCAAAAATGAAGCAACCGAAAATTTAAATACCACTACAAGGGGTTTCAGCTCGGTAAGATTTTCCCCCAAATCAGCCTCAGAGATTGTTAATCTCTCCTGGTATCCAACAGCTTGTTTTCTCCGCACCGATTTCTCCCATGACGATCGCTGTAGGAAGCGCACCACAGAGAGGATGGTTCGACGTTCTCGATGACTGGTTAAAGCGCGACCGATTTGTATTTGTAGGCTGGTCTGGCCTTCTGCTTTTTCCAACGGCTTATTTGGCCATAGGCGGATGGTTTGTCGGCACCACATTTGTTACTTCCTGGTACACCCATGGTGTTGCCAGTTCTTACCTTGAAGGATGCAATTTCCTTACCGCTGCTGTTAGCACCCCAGCCGATGCGATGGGTCACAGCCTTTTATTACTTTGGGGACCAGAAGCCCAGGGTGATTTTGTTCGTTGGTTCCAACTAGGTGGTCTTTGGAATTTTGTAGCTCTTCACGGAGTTTTCTCACTGATTGGCTTCATGCTCAGGCAGTTTGAGATTGCAAAACTAGTTGGAATTCGCCCTTACAACGCTTTGGCTTTCTCTGCTCCCATTGCGGTGTTCCTGGCTTGTTTCTTGATTTACCCCCTAGGGCAGCACAGCTGGTTCTTTGCTCCTTCTTTTGGAGTTGCAGCAATTTTCCGTTTCATCCTCTTCATTCAAGGATTCCATAACTGGACTCTTAATCCTTTCCATATGATGGGTGTTGCAGGAATCCTTGGCGGAGCACTTTTATGTGCCATCCATGGAGCAACCGTCCAAAATACTCTTTATGAGGATGGCAATCAGAGCACTACATTTAGAGCTTTTGATCCAACCCAAGAGGAAGAGACCTATTCAATGGTCACAGCAAACCGTTTTTGGAGTCAGATTTTCGGAATCGCCTTCTCAAACAAGCGTTGGCTTCACTTCTTCATGCTCTTCGTGCCTGTTATGGGCATGTGGGCTCCATCTATTGGAATTGTTGGTCTTGCTTTAAATCTTCGTGCATATGACTTTGTCAGCCAGGAGATCCGAGCTGCTGAAGATCCTGAGTTCGAGACTTTCTATACGAAGAATGTTCTTCTGAATGAGGGTATGCGTGCATGGATGTCTTCTGTAGACCAGCCGCACGAAAACTTTGTATTCCCTGAGGAGGTATTGCCACGTGGAAACGCCCTCTAGACCAACTCTCTTTAACCTCGAGAACGCGAGTTATGAAGAATCAGGCTATGCCTGGTATGTAGGAAATGCCCGATTAATTAATCTTTCGGGCCGCCTTCTCGGAGCTCATATTGCCCATACCGGCCTGATGGTCTTCTGGGCAGGTGCAATGCTTCTTTATGAAGTTAGCCACTTCACCTTTGACAAACCCATGTGGGAGCAAGGCTTAATCCTTATGCCCCATGTAGCCACTTTTGGTTATGGCATTGGTCAAGGGGGAGAAGTTGTTGATGTTTATCCTTTCTTTGCAGCTGGCGTTGTTCACTTAGTAGCTTCAGCTGTATTGGGTCTTGGTGGTATCTTCCATGCCCTTTATGGACCTGCAAGATTAGAGGAAGTTTCTCCTTTCTTCTCTCAGGACTGGAGTGATAAGGATCAAATGTCCAGAATCCTTGGCCGTCATCTTTGCGTTCTTGGATTAGGCTCCCTACTCTTTTCTGCAAACTGGATTTTCCTAGGTGGTGCATATGACACTTGGGCTCCTGGAGGAGGGGCAGTTCGTCTCATCTCTAATCCAACTCTTAATCCAGTGAAGCTTCACTATTGGCTCGCTAACACCCCTTGGGGTGGTGGTGGTTGGATAGTTGGTGTCAACTCAATGGAAGATATTGTTGGTGGCCATGTTTGGCTCGCAATTGGCCAGCTTATTGGTGGTCACTTCCATATGAACGTTAAACCAGCAGGATGGGCTCGCCGTGCCTTTATTTGGAATGGAGAGGCTCTTCTAAGTTATGCACTTGGTGGACTTTGTGTTGCCAGTTTTGTAGCTTCTACTTTTATTTGGTTTAACAACACTGCTTACCCTTCAGAGTTCTACGGCCCTACAAACGCCGAAGCATCTCAAGCTCAAAGCTTTACTTTCCTAGTTAGAGACCAACGAATCGGTGCAAATATCGGTTCAACTATGGGTCCTACTGGATTAGGTAAGTATCTTATGAGGTCTCCAACTGGTGAAGTTATTTTTGGTGGGGAAACAATGCGTTTCTGGGACTTCCGTGGACCTTGGTTAGAACCCTTACGTGGTCCTAATGGTCTAAGTCTTGATAAGCTTCAGAACGACATTCAGCCCTGGCAAATACGAAGAGCAGCTGAGTACATGACTCATGCTCCTAATGCTTCAATTAACTCTGTTGGAGGCATTATTACTGAGCCCAATGCCGTTAACTTTGTTAACTTGCGTCAGTGGCTTGCTTCAGCTCACTTCTTCCTTGGATGGTTTACATTTATTGGACATCTCTGGCATGCAGGTAGAGCAAGAGCGGCAGCAGCAGGTTTCGAAAAAGGCATTGACCGTAAGACCGAGCCTGTTTTGGCTATGCCAGACCTAGATTAATTAAATATTATTTCCATAAAAAAACCTTGTCTTCTTAGACAAGGTTTTTTTATGGAAGTTTTTAATGACTCTTGTTGCTATTCATGGCTCTAAATATTAGAAACAAAATAGTGTATTGAAAGAATCATTTATTGAGATAATTTTGTCTCAACCAAGGGAGACTTAATCCAATCACATTACTAAAACAGCCCTCAATCTTGCTAATAAATCTGGCTCCTTGACCTTCAATTGCAAAACCTCCAGCACATTTGAGCGGCTCGCCACCGTTAACATAAAGAAGTATTTCTTTTTCCTGAACTTTTTCGAAAAATACTTTTGTGCTAACTATGCCAATAATGGGTTCAATCGATGACTCAGTACATTTCTTTTTCTTCTTCAGTGTCCTAAATAATAAGGCGTGTCCAGTATGCAGAAGTCCAGAATTAGCTGACAATTTTAACCATCTTTCTTTTGCCTGAATTTTATTTTTGGGCTTGCAAAAAATTTCCCCATTAAATTCAAAAACTGAGTCACAGCCTAATATTGCAGAGTAATTTTGCTGAATATCTGCATATTCATTTGATGATTTAATTATGTGTTGAACATTTCGTGCTTTTGCTGTTGCTAGGGATGTGACTAATTCTTTTGGGTCGTTGAGGTTGTATTTACTTTCGTCAACTTGGCTTTTTATCGTTATATGGTCTATGTTTGAACTCTCAAGTAATTTACGCCTTGCTAAGGATGCGGAAGCAAGTATTAACATCAGTAGTTTTGTCTAATATTAATTTAAAGAGTGACATTAACCATTAAATTTGCAAACACCTCGTATGCCAGATGAATCGGCAGCTCTTAATGAGAGAAGTCTTGGGCGTGCCGTTAGAAATATAAAGTTTCTTCCTTTTAATTCTCTCTTCTATTCAGATGCTCAAGTAAGAGGGTTAAATGCCAGAGAGGTTTTTGCAGAGAAGTCTAGGTATTGCAGAGCAGGCTTCCAGTGGTATAAAAATGTTATTTGGGTTGAGAAAGCCTTTAGATGGATGATAAAAATTGGAATTATGAGACGTGAAGTTGATGGTCAGGGTCTTACTAGTCAAATTAGAATCACACCATTAGGTAGAGCAGGAATCAAAAGAATCTCACTCCCAGAGGCCAATGAGCCCCCCCGCCGTATTGATTATTTTTTTCATTCAATCCAGACAATATTGATCAATTTAAATGACTAGGTCTTTTAAGCACACCCCTTTAATGGTCCTAGGGACAAGTAGTGGATCAGGAAAATCCTTAATGGTAGCAGCTATATGCAGAGTACTTATGCGCAGAGGAGAATTTCCTGTTCCATTTAAGGGGCAAAATATGAGCAACAATGCTTGGGTTGATGAAAATGGTGGTGAGATGGCATATTCCCAAGCTTTTCAAGCTTGGGCGGCAGGAGTTATTCCTGAATGTTCAATGAATCCTGTTTTGCTTAAACCTAGGGGAGATCACACTAGCGAGGTCATACATCTAGGCAAAAGTGTTGGTATATCAAATGCTGATACATACTATGAGAAGTGGTTTTTATCTGGATGGAGGGCTATTCGCAGCAGCATTAACCAAATAATAAGTCACAATAATGATATTCGTTTTATTCTCGAAGGTGCTGGGAGCCCAGTAGAAATAAATTTACAAAGACGAGATTTAACTAATATTCGATTGGCACAATATTTAAATGCAAATTGTCTATTAGTCGCAGATATTGAAAGAGGGGGGGTCTTCGCTCAGATAATCGGAACATTAGAACTATTAAGACCGATAGAGAGAAAACTTATTAAGGGTATTCTTATTAATCGATTTAGAGGGCGACGAGAACTTTTTGAGGATGGTAGAAGATGGCTTGAATCCAAGACAGGGATCCCTGTAGTTGGTGTTTTACCTTGGTTAAATGAGCTTTTCCCAGCCGAAGACACATTAGACTTAATAAATAGAACAGCTAAGAATAAATGTGAGGAGATCGAAGTTGCTGTGGTTCGCCTTAAATCAATTAGTAACTTTTCGGACTTTGACCCACTTGAAGCGGAACCTACAGTAAATGTTAGATGGCTTGAACCTGGGATGAACCTTGGCAGACCAGATGTAGTTTTATTACCTGGAAGTAAGCAAACGATGTCAGATTTGAAGGAGCTTAAAAACTCTTTCCTTTATAACCAAATTAAACAATACGTAGAAAAAGGCGGATCGTTATTTGGAATTTGTGGTGGTTTTCAAATGTTGGGTTCAAGAGTTAATGACCCATTGGGAATTGAAAGTAATATAAATACAATTATGCATGGCCTTAATTTTATACCCATATCTACTACATTCGCCAATAATAAGAAATTAGAAAAAAGAGATACTATTTCCTTATGGCCAATTGCATCTAATATTTCAGGATTTGAGATTCATCATGGCTCTACCGTTATTAATAGAAACGAAACGAACATAAAACCATTATTCAAAGACGAATCATTAGGATATATTAAATTTACTAATCAAGGAGGATTTATAGCAGGTACATATCTCCATGGAATATTTGATAATGGCCGTTGGAGGAGACTATGGTTAAACTCATTGCGTTTAAAAAAAGGGCTGGCTTTATTAGAAACAGATCAGCCTAACTTTTCAATATATAGAGAGAAATTGATCGATACACTTGCAGATGCATTTGAGCAAAATATTGATTTAGATAAAATACTAATTTAATGAAGAATTCCTTAGTTAAGGTTACTTGGCCTGATGAATCTATCAGTTTTGAAACAACTGGTACAGCCTGGCTTGAGGCAGCTAAAAATCAAAATATTTCTATACCTACTGGTTGCCTAGGTGGAAGTTGTGGAGCATGTGAAATTGAGGTTAATGGAAATGTAATTCGTGCTTGTATAGGTTTTATAGAAGACTATGAAGAATCGGAAGTATTCGTTTGTTTTTCAGATGATCCATATTGGTGATAAAAGGAGTCACTTTTTATTATGACTTTTATCTGGAGTTAATGTACAAAGGAACTAATCGATTAAAAATTATATTAAACGTATTAGCAGCCCACAATAAAAATAACAAATCAAACAATTTCTTTATTTGACTATCTATTAAATATCTTCGGACAAGAATTATTTGAACAATGCGACCCATTGTGAAAATAAAGCCAATTATAACGCTTATATACTTCCCTATAAAAACAACATATGTGATTTCATTTATGATCTGAATAAATAGAAATATGAGATAGGCTTCTATGAGACTCTTGTCGGTAATTTTAGTTCTTATTTTGTACCTGT
The DNA here is from genome assembly GCA_003280055.1 of Prochlorococcus sp. AG-363-P19. Classification (GTDB taxonomy): domain Bacteria; phylum Cyanobacteriota; class Cyanobacteriia; order PCC-6307; family Cyanobiaceae; genus AG-363-P08. Next base: position 87,817 of record QCGG01000004.1, on the reverse strand, counting down.
AGAATATTGGAATTATTAGGCCAAAAAGCATGAATATAGGAAAGTAATATCCAGGTAGAGGCCTATCTAAGGTAATTTCTTTTAATCCAATTATTAATGGGTCGAAAAATTTAGATAGTGTCCCTAAAATTACCAATAAAGAGGTGAAAATACCTCCAAGAAAAGCATTCTTAATGTGCTTATATTTTGCCATTTATCATAAAATATACTTTAATCCAGGCTTAGTTTTGATGATATTAGTTTTATTTAGTATATAAGGATTAATCTGAGTCAGATTATCATCGATATTTAATAGCTTGTTCAGCATTCCATTGAAAATTATGTCTCCTCCATTTGCAGTCGCTAATATATGGTCAGGGCTAAATCTTTGTATCAATTCTGGTAGAATTTCTTTTCCACATATAAGTTTGCCAAACATTGGAATGCTCACATTTACGATTGGAGTTATTACAATATTCATTCTTGTATCTTCAATTTCAGGATCAAGGTAACCATGAGGCTCAAGATAAATAGAAGTTCCTTGTGTCCTTAAAATATATCCATTCTCAATGTTGGGCACTGGAGCGCCAGAGGTTGCTATGATTTCTAAATGTTCATGACTTACTTTCTCTCCTGGGGATATTGCTGTAATGTTTTTATATTTTAATTTATCCAGTTTTTTTATACAGCTACTCGAACATAAAACAGGAGTTTTTTTAGGAAGCTTCTCAAGGGTTTGCACATGTAAATGATCGGCTAAACCCTGAGTTAAAACTATCAGATCGATGCCATCCGGTATTTGCCATTCATTCCGATGTTGAGCAGAAAAGAACCATTTGCCAGGTGGGAAAATCAGTTCCCCAACCAACCATGGATCAATAAGGACACGCAATCCATCAATTTCAATCAGCCAGCCGTTAGATCCATAATATGTTGCGTAAATAGTCATGAGTAGCCTTTTATTCCTATTTTATAATTTTTACCTACTCTGTTGAACTCTTTAAAAAATAACATTTTCTTGTTTATTTAACTCTTGCTTGAGGCTAGTGACCATGAATTGAAATGACAAGAAACTTGCTTTTTCTTAAAAAGTTGTCTTAATAAAGAGAGGTAAATTAAAAAAACCACCATTCTTGATCATTTTTTATAATTTAACCACATGACTCTCTTCGATTATTTCCATTTTCTCGAACCATTCCAACAGAATATTGGAAAGTTCTATTCCATGACCTCTGGACTTATTACAGTCATTCTTTCTTTATGGATTTTTAATTTTATAGCAGGGTTAATACAGAGAACTTATGCAACAGGTAAAGCTTTTGGTGGATTTTACAGAAACTATTTACATTCCAACTTAAAAAGGTTACTTCATTTCTTTTCACTTATTTTTCCTTGGAGACAATCTTCTCTTTCCAAGAATACCAATAATAGCCTTACTGTTATCAGATGACCAATTTAATCAAAATTTAAATCTTATTATCAGTATAAATCCTTATAATCCAATTATTTATAATACTAACGATTAGAATTAAGTTTAGTAGTTCTATCGGTAAAACTTACAATAAAGTTTTAGATGATTTGCTATTAAGATAAAATTTTATTTCTCTAGGCTGCAGTTGATTTTTATTTCGAATGGTATAGAGCCTTTTGGCAGTTTAAGAAGATTACTGCAAATTTCTGCAATATCTTCAGGCTGAGTCATATCTTCTTTCTTAATATCCTTTACATTTTTTGCCATATCTGTATTTACCCATCCAGGACAGAGAGTAGTGATACGAACATCTTTATCCCAACCTTCGTTCCTAATTGTTTGACAGAGACCCATTAGCCCAAACTTGCTCACACAATATCCAGCAAAATATCCTCTTGATCTTTTCCCACTCATTGACGAGATTACAATAATTCTGCCACAACCGGATTTTACAAGTTCGTTCCACGCTGCTCTCATTAAATACCACGGACCCATTAAATTAACATTCAACAAGTCTTTGATATCTTTTTCATCCTCCTCTGAAAAAATAAACTTAGTGGCTCTAAATATTCCTGCGGATATTATCAAAGTGTCTATTGAACCAAATTGTTCAATTGTTGAGCTTACCCAACTTTCAGCACTCCCTTTATTCTCAGCGTTGTATTCTTTATTATGCATCCTATACCTTTCTTCTTCTTTGAAATTAGTAAATAGGTTTTGTTTTTCCTGTAAATTTCTAACGCCCATACTTACCATATGCCCTTCCCTAATAAGCTTATATGCTATGGACCTGCCAATCCCTCTGGTTGAACCAGTTATCATTATTTTTCTTTTCTGCATGAATTTAGGATATATTTTCTATATTATATAATATTAGTTCTTTAAAATAGTTTTTCTTAGATTCAAAACATCTCTTTCAATCTATCTGATATAATCTAATTATATTTTTTCAAAAACTTCCATAATAATTTTAACTCTCGGCCTTTCATTATCATAAGTCCCCAACGAACATTCCATGTTGCACCGATAAACATTCTTACCATTGCCCTAACTAATTGAGATAGATTTAGTTTGTTAGTTAGAAAACCATACCATTCTTCATTCGGTAACATAAAGAATCCAATAAAGAAATCTCTTAATTGACTTTCAGAAAATCGCATCAATTTCTCTAATCCAAATTTATAGAGAGCTTGCTTCCTTACCATTTGAGGAGACCATAGTTCATTCCATGCTGCTTCTGAGATTTCATGTGAAGAGGAATTTAGATCTCTCATTTTTTCTGCTATTTTTTTTGCAACACCTGGTGCTCTTCTTAATAAACCTCCAAACATATAACCTGACGCTGGATGTACCATTCCTGCGGCACCCCCAAAGCCAAAGATACCTTGTTCCATATCTGGTAAAGGCATATTCATTGGGAGATAAATTCCCAATTCTTCATGTTCTAATTTTGTAATCTTTAACCCTCTACTTCTCAATCTTCTAGAAAGTCTTTGTTTAAGAGTATCTAGTGAAACTGGTGGTGATAGGCCTAAGGATGTTTCCTCTAAGAAGTAACTTCCACCACCCATATCCATTGCATACAAGAAGGTTGGTGGTCCTTTACGTTCATGTTTGTTTAAATGATTACATCTATAATCCATAAGAACAAATTGTCCATCTTCAACCGGAGGATAGTTAAACTTGCCTACAACTCCATAGCAGGTTTGTATAGCTATATCACCATCTTTTACGGATTTTAATATAGCAGGATTGTAACCACTTGCGTCAATTACAATTCGTGCCTTTAATAATAACCCTTCTCTAGTTTTTACTTCAGTAAACTTATCACCTACTTTTGCCTCTTCTGCGTTACCTCTATACCATTTTAAATTATGATCTTCACATTTTTTAAGCCAATATTGTTGCAATTTAACTTTGTTAAAGAGTCCATAATCAATATTATGCTTGGTAGATTGATTTTTCTTTGAGTTTACTTCTTGAGAACCTTCTCCAAAGTAGCTGACAGTATTTTTCCATCTGTGCTCCAGAAGATGCTCCATACCCAATTCATCAACCTCATTACCCCATACTCCGTATGTGTAAGGCCACGGTTCATTTGGTTCTTTGTTTGAAAGTGCTTCTACCTTTAATCCCTCTTCGCAAAGTGCTGATGCGATTGCAAGAGCGCTAGGCCCTGAGCCTATAACCAAAGCATCTGAGGATGCAGTGGTCATTTGTTGAATGTTTGAGGTCTGACGAGCTTATTGGAAAGGCCTTTCAGTCGTTGCGGACTTTTTAAACTCCGTGTTCTGAGCATTGTCTGCGTCATTCTGTAGGTAACCAATGGAAAGCACTCCATGAGATTAACCCCATGGACACGAAGATAGCTTTCTAAGACATAGTTGTTAATTTGTTAGACTTTTGTTTGATTGAAAGATCTATCTAAATGCTTTGATGATCAATGGAGCTCTATAGTGGAATTATTTGGATTTAATTTTATTCCAAATAATTTATATGCAAGGTTAATAGCTGAATTGATTTTTGGTTCACAAATACTCATGAATTTTTGATCATCAATTTCAGAATAATGTGTTTTTAGTGTTTGTTTTAAACTATTTTCAAAATGAAGTCTTGAAAATATTAAAATATTTTCATTAATCATAGTAGCTATTTCTCTTATGGCAAACTTTAGTGTCAGATTCTCAACCCCATGATTTCTATCTTTCATATTACGAATTTCTTCGGCTAGTAGAATTGGCATAATCGGAATTGGGTATCCAAGTTCTTTAGAATCTGTAAATAGATCTTTTGAAAGGGTATCTATGGCTTCTTTTTTATTATTATTGTCATTAATTGTTTGTTTGAGGAAATTTATGAAAAACTCCCTCCTTTCTAAACTTGACCTTAGTAATGTCCTTATAGAGGCTTTAACCATAGTCGCATCAATATCCAACGATTGAATTATCTCAATAGAATTTAAATCATCTTTATTGATTTTGGAAGTTAAAATGGTATTAGCCTTTTGGCTTCCAGAAATCTTTTGCTGAATATATTCTTGTAAAGCATTAACATCTAGTTCGGGGATTTTCCACCTGTTGGATGAGCCGATAACTAAAGTTAATTCTGCAAGATAATTTTCAATTAATAACTCATAGGTTATTAACTTATTATTGTTCTGATCAATTACTTCATTATTGTTTAGTTTTTTGCTTGACTCCTCAATTGGAATTTCTAATTTAGTATTATTGATACTACTCATTGAAGTAGGTTTTTGCTTATATTCTAAGAAGCGAGGAGGATTAGACCCAGACTCGCAGTATCGACAGGTTTGAGAATTGACCCTAAATAGATTCAGTGATAATGACTTACCACATTCTTCACAATTTCTGGTTTCTGGAGCTGGTATATCCAAATCATTTTTTTATTTTTACTAGAATAACTCATACTCCTTAGACTATATCAATATTGTTATTTTTGTTACCACTGTTCTTCTACACCTTGGTCTGCCAGCTTAAATAATAGCTTTATTCAATTAATAAGTATCTTCTCATACCTAGTTCAACTGATTTTTATTACGTTCATGATTCATTAGAACTATTTTTGTGGAACTATTCTTTTATTTACTGTAATGTTACTTTAGGTTATTTTTAAAACACTCATGCCTAAACGCAGAAGAAAGCTTTCTCGCGAGATGGAACACCAAATAAAGTTAGGTCTCAAACGTGTTGAATTCATTACAGCCATAATTAATGACATAGACGAAGAGGCTATACAAGCCGAATATAGCGCTGCTTTCGAACCAATAAAAAATACTCTAGTTATTCTCTCAGTTGAATATGATACTAATGGCTTTACCCCTCAGTCAGAGAAGGCACTTCTTCAGTATCATAATTTAATTAAGAAATTCGAAGATGAGTACGAGCTTTAAAAGATTAATTCATACGATTTAGTACGATTTTATATCCTATTTCTAAACAAGTATTAACAATAATATTATCATTGTTAATATAAAAAGAATATAATAGGGTAGGTTTCTATCCTTTGGAATATCCTTGTCTTCTAATATTGTTTTTTTACTACACTTTTGGCAAGTACCACTTATTATTAACCTGACCATTTTATAATCATCATTACTTATAATCTCTTCTCCACAGATCTTACATTTCATTCCACTATACATATTATTACCCCTCCATAGATAGGAAAAAAAGTTTGATTTTTTGTCTACTTATCCTCTGGACCAAATTTAAATAGCTTGAACGAACTAATTGCTGCTGCAGCAAATGTTAAGGATGTTAATGCCACCATAATGGCAATGGTCAAGGGAGAAATATCTAATTCTCCAAAAGCAATTATAAGGTAATTAATATTCATGTAAGAAAATAAGCTACTCTATATTAGCATTTTAGTTCTCAATCGCCTAATGCAGAATTCATTGATCCCTTATATATCAATAAGAACTACTTATTAGACTTTCTGATTTTCTTTAAAACAGTCCCTCCTATACCTTTGATTTTAATTAATTCTTCATTTGATGCTGCCAGTACTTCCTCGGATGTCCTATAACCAGCGTCCAGTAAAATCTTAGCTACTTTGGGACCTACTCCAGGTAAATTGGTAAGTTTACTACCCTCATGTTTTTGGCTTGAGGAAACAGAATAATTTACTTGCATGTCCTGTAACCTATGCTTTGAAGCACTAGAACTTTTGTCTATTTGCAGTTTATTCAAAGCAACGACTTCACTTATATCCCTGTTAGTGAGGGAGTGTTGACCTTTAGTTCTGAATGGTTTGAGCAGCCTGGATAAGAGTTTCACGAAATAGTCAACACTCATTTTAATTTTGACATCATATATTAGTATTTTAATTACCAATCTTGAAGGTCTCTTTTGAACTGATAGGGACTTCGATTGTTTTTTGGTTTTATTCTACGATTTTTATTATACTTTTTAGTTGTATCATGTTTACTTTTGTAATTGTCTGACCATCTTATTACCTTAATAGGAATCGGGCCTGGTGCTGGAGGGCTTATATGCTGAACAGTTAAACAATTGTCGTGTAACGTTGAGTAGCATGAATGTATATCACTATAAATCTTGTTGCTTGTTATGGGCAACGTACTTATCTGGGTATATGCAATTAATGAAATTACAGAAAACAAGAATTACCTGAATTAATTATACAAATTTACTACAAGTCTGAATCTTTTCAATGGATTCCTGGACTAATTAGAATATTTTTTCATGATACTGCGTGAATTTAATGCCTCTTTACTAAATTTAGGTCTTGGCCAACATAAAATATCCAAGTGGTTAAGCAATCTTTTACTGTTACCGTACCTCCCGTCTATTATCGATTCCTTATACCCAAGCTCTTTTAGGGTCGATTTCAAGTAATTAACTTCAATAGCCCGACCATTTCTCCACGAAACTACATACTCCTCAAATTTATTTAATTCTAATAGCCAATCTAAGTTCGTGACATAACCTATTTCTATCCAATCACGATTCTTGTTAAGTTTGCTATAAACAAATCCTTTTTTGTATTCACTCTTTTTGCTGACTGGCAATGAAAGGTTGATAATGCCATGCATACAAACTTTAGCATGTATGCCTACTACTTTCGAATTGTTTTGCATGTTAAATGATATCTATCTCTATGATATCAAAAGATAACATATAATACCAGTCTATTAATATAGATTTAATACTCTATGCTACAATTCAAATTGTATAATTACAAATGGAAGGAACACCTTGGAAGCACTGGATTCTCAGATCAATGTGAGATTATCTCTAGAGACGATAGAATCTCTAAGGCACGTACGCTCACTTTCTCGAAACCAATCTCATCTATCATTTTGTACAAACCAATACCCAACCCAATTGCTAGGTCGATCTGATTCTGCATTTGCACGATTTATTTTAGAAACTTCCTTACATTCCTTGACTATCGTTTTACAGTATGACGAACTTATTTCGGAGGTAGTGGATTTATTTTTAAACGGAAAGAAAAAGAATTTTGTTCAAAATAAATTAATTAATGAACATAAACTATCCTCTGAATTCGCCCTAATGTTGATAGCTCTAGCTTGGCAGCGTCCAAGTTTATTTTCGAGCAACATTTACTAACTAGACAATCTAAATCGTGAAATAGTAGTTATGAAAACCAAATATAATTCTAAACTAAGATGTTTTTCTGATGAAGTAGTTAAATATCAAACTTTTGTCAATGTGATTAGTTATTTATCTTTTCCCTTTTACCATCTTTTAAATATTTTCTAAACCCTTCGTCACCCCAATAATCGTCTAAAAAGAAGGTTATGCTCATTAATCCAACCCCAGAAATGAAAAATGCACCTAATACTAATAGAAGCATGTCATAGGAAGCGTAGTCCTTGACTGCAGAAAAAGTCATTTTGGGCTTTTAATACATCATTTATATACTAGCCACTTTTCATCTTTTGGCCCTTTTGCTTTCTGGCCTGAACTGTTACGATAATCCAACTTCGTTTCTCTTTTATCTCTCACCTTATCTGCAAACAATAATAAAGTATGTTACTTTAACAAGATAGTCTAGTCTTCTATAAGAACTTTAGTTCATGATTAATACAATTGAGGCAATACCTGAATTCATTACTCCATTTCAGTTAATTATTATTGCCATTTTTTTTACTACCTTTTCTTCACTAGCTTTTTTTTGGCAACTTAAAACTAAATTTACTGACTTTTACCAAACCAATAAGCCACTTCTACCCCTTTTTAACGCCTACACACTTAGCACCTGGTTAATTGCTCTTTTGTCTATTGCACTCATATTTACCGTAGTTCTTTATATTTATGATTTCTCTTTTAGAAATTCACTTATAGCATCTTATTCCATAATTCTTGTAACTGGAATGATTATGTGGTTCTTACTTGTAAATCTATTGTCCGAATTTCAAAAAGGAAATATCAACAACTTGGAAGATAAATTCTAATTATTTTATTTTATAATAATTTTTTAAATCTTGTTCAACTAAAGTAGAATTTTATATATTACTCTTCAAATCAACCTTGAATAAGACTTTCATTGCTATTTCTACCTTTTGTATAGCTCTCTATTTCGGATTCAAATATTTCACTTCATATCGCTCTGCCTTTGAGGCTGATCAACAGTGCCACAAAATGCTTAATGAAAGTACCCCCATTAAACATTACGGGTGTGACCACGATTTAGAAACCAGACAATGGCTGTTATACCTAAATAGCGAGAATGGAGGTGCTGCTACTGTAGTTCGTAGATTTAGATACTAATAACTATTTAATTTAACAGGCTATTTAGATTAGGCTAGGCAACCAGTCTTGGAATCCTTGCATCTCTATCTTTCCATTTATTCATAGCTTCTTTGCACCATGGCAAATGATATATTACTGTTTTATTTTTATTCCTACCTCTAAAAAAAAAACCTTTTTTGTTATTAGTAGATATAAATTTCCAATGGGTACCTTCATGTAGATAATCCAATTCACACCATTTCATCAATGTCTCTTGGCTGACGCCTAATTCTTCACTTGCTGTTCCAGAGGTTTTCCAGTTTGTGCTTTTCATTAATCTTTTTTATTCACTCCCAATTAATAACGTCTTTTAGATTATTTTCAAATATTTCCTTTGAATTTGTTTGTTTCAAGAAAACTATAGAGATTTAAACGGTCAGCAATTACTAACAAATGCAGATATGCTTTTGTTAGTTCTTAGCAGAATGTAACAGTGTTCAAATCCCTCTCTGAGCCTAAAAAGAAGTCTTAAAAGCTACTCAGGTTTGCACTTTTCTCAATTTTAGACCTATCCAGTGCAGAACAAATAGGACATATTGGCTTATCCCCATCACCTGCCCTCTGCTTTGCAAAGGGCTTTTTTATTGATTTTTTAAATCAAACTCATCAATAGCTTTTTAAATCCTTTATTATAAATAATTACCTAATATTATAGCTATGAATTTACTATGAATCTCAATTATAGTACCTCCCTCCCATCCCATTGTTAAAAAACACAGAATAACTCATGCCAGACAAGTATTTTTAGTTATCTAAATATCTAATATAATTGTCTTTTCCGAAAAGAAACTCTTCATTAATCTTGTTCATAAACTCTTTTTGTCTTGTTTTCCACTTTTAAAATTGATTTCTTTAACAATTCCTCATCCATTTTTGTAATTATATAGATTTCTTGAGCCTCTTTCCCTTTTCTTGCTACCAGTTTATAGCCCGATAATGTCTTTCTTGTAACCCTTATCACAAGTGATTCGGATTTTCCTTTTCCCCTAGTTATTACTCCAGGCGTTATTGTTTGAATCCCTTCCAAGACAACCAGTTTTTTTAGTAAAGCTACCAATCCCTTTATATAAGTACTGTGAGTTAAAACTAGTCTTCCCAAGGTTTGTTTGGCTCATGGCCAAGTTTGAAAGATCTAGCTACGACAATAATGGGTTTATTCCAGAAAATGATCAGCTCAGTTAGCTCATTGACAAGAATTGTCCATGAACCCCTTTGTAACGCCTTAGGCTCTGAATATAGATTGTTGTCTGTTGAATTACATGGTCATGATATTCACGGGATAGTTTTGGTTCCTGGAAGGGCCTTGCGATATGTTTTAAATTCCATAACTAATGAATTTAGATATCAAGCTTTTCTTTCATTAATTAAAATTTCTGATATTACTGTGCCCTCTAGGCAATCTGTTCAGTAGTGCTCAAAATCACTCCAAATCATTCGCCTGCATGGCCAATTCTTTGGGCAGTACTCTTTTAATTCAATAGTCAGCATCTTTCTATTGGTGCCATCGTTAACCCCTGGCCTGATAACTGTTGATGGTAGAGCTCAGCTTGCTCTAGGGGACCACACCAGACCTCGGAAGCTCCATCCTTGTCGATTCGATTGGCGTGTTCCCAAGCTCTCTCTTTTGACATTCCTGGAATTATTTTTAATAGGCTTTTTACGACATGCTCAAAAGTGTTTACATCGTCATCTAAAACGATTACACGAGCCTCCGGGTACTTTTCGCTTGCTACTTTCTTCTCTAGCAAAGGAGTGGAGCTTGACTTTGTATACGTCATTATTTAGGTGCTTATGAAGCGTTTAGCCTTATGACAGCCTATAGTCTTGAGACAAGAATCAAGAACCATGTTATTTACATTTGCCTGGGCAGCACTAGCAGCGGTTTTCACATTTTCGATCGCCATGGTTGTTTGGGGCCGCAACGGAGACGGTTCAATTGATTTTTGAACCCCCTCTTTTTCTTGAGCTAGTCACACTAAATGACTACCTGCAGGTTGTAGCACTGTCTTTACTCCTGTTTGTAACTATTTCAGTTGCCTACCTTTCACTTATAAATTGGCGAGATCGCCGTCGGGTGAAAAAACAGGATACTAAGTAAAACATATTAAAAACTTTTAACCTTTTATGTTCGCTAATGAATTAGCTTTTTTTATTTTTATTTTTATTTAGAGATTCCTCTTTTTTTCTTTTCTGTTAATGCTGTTTCCTTCATAAGTTCAATAGCTTGTTCAAATCTTTCTATAGTTGAATTATATAAACTTAAATCCTTCTCTACTCTCGAATAGGGTAGACCTATCCCTTCTGATAATTTGAGACTCTCGTTTATTACCATTTGCCTTTCAGGAAATAATTCTGTTTCCATTACCAGCTGATATAGTCCTATAGCCATTAACCTTGAATAATGTTTTACGGAGTTAATTTGTTTACTTTCACCATTTAATAGAGTTTTTATGTCATCAATGGTTTTTGGTTTGTTTTCTATTTGTATCTTTTGAACTTGTGATTTGACTCTTACTGAGTCAAAGCTTGTGCTTCTACATAATGCATCAAACAGTGTAGGTAAATGTTCTACTGGTTGGTAGCCTTGAGTCAATGTAGTAAAAACTTCATTTAGGCCAATCGAGAACAAGGCATTCTGTTGAAAGTCTTTTTGGTTGCTTATTAGATTGAGTTCTACTACTAATTCGTCTATTACGCGCCTATATAAAGGTGGGATTACGTGCTGGAAGGATTTTAAGAAGGCGCGCTTGCTACCTTCTACTGTTTGTCTTTCATTCATTTTTTATTTGAGCTAGCAGGATTTTACTTTAGCTTTTTTGCACTTCCTATTAAGATAGAGGAAAAGGAGATTTTAAGCATGATCCCGATAGTTATAGAAGAATCGGGCCGTGGAGAAAGAGCATTTGACATCTATTCCAGGCTTTTAAGGGAAAGGATCGTTTTTCTAGGTGAGCCTGTAACCAGCGACTCGGCCAATCGTATTGTTGCTCAACTCCTTTTCTTAGAGGCTGAAGACCCAGACAAAGATATTTTTCTCTATATAAATTCTCCTGGAGGGTCTGTTTATGATGGTTTAGGTATTTTCGATACGATGCAGCATGTTAAGCCAGATGTTCATACTGTTTGCGTTGGATTAGCTGCAAGTATGGGTGCCTTCCTTTTATGTGCAGGTGCAAAGGGTAAAAGAAGTAGTCTTCAGCATTCAAGAATAATGATTCATCAACCACTTGGAGGGGCTCGTGGACAAGCTAGTGATATCAGAATTCAAGCTGATGAAATACTTTATCTTAAAGGTAGATTAAATAATGAACTTTCAAGTAGAACTGGACAACCTCTTTCAAGAATAGAAGGCGATACAGATAGAGACTTTTTTATGTCTCCTTCAGAAGCTATTGAATATGGAATTATTGATACAGTCTTAGATAAAAAACCTGTACATTCTGTTGGCTAAATTTTTATGTTGTACTGACGATACCTTTAAGTTTAGAGAATTGGAACTGTCCGTTCTTTTTCAGGTATAGGAGTATACTCAGTGACAACACCTTTAAGTTCATCCCCATCAATAGTTTCTTTCTCTATAAGCAAATCAACTAATCTATCCATTAATTCTCTTTGTTTTGACAGTATGGAAAGGGTTTCTTTATAACAACTTTTAACCATCTCTCTGACTTTTTCGTCTATTTGACGTGATATTGCATCTGAAACATCATTACGAGTCATTAAATCTCTTCCTAAAAAAACTTCCTGGCTTCCATTCTCTAGAGATACAGGTCCTAAGTCACTCATTCCAAAACGGGTAACCATCTGTCTAGCTAATGAGGCTACTTGTTGTATATCTCCCCCTGCACCTGTAGTTACTTCTGAGTATCCAAAAACTATATCTTCTGCTGCCCTTCCCCCAAGTGCGCCCATGATTCTTGCTCTTAGTTGTGCTTTGCTAATTAGGGATTGCTCGTCATCTGGAGAGAACCAAGTAAGACCTTTAGCTTGTCCTCTAGGGATAAGAGTTACTTTTTGAACAGGGTCGTGATCTTTGACTAATGTTCCTATTAAAGCGTGGCCAATTTCATGGTATGCAATAAGCCTTTTGCTCTTACCATCTGTTAAAGGTTGACCTTCCATTCCAGCTATAATCCTGTCCACAGCGTCATCAACTTCATCTAAAGTAATAGCTTTTTTTCTCCTTCTGGCAGTGAGGATTGCCGCTTCATTAAGCAGGTTTGCTAAGTCAGCACCTGTAAACCCTGGTGTTCTCCTAGCAATATTTTCAAGAGAAAGACTTTCTTCAAGTTTTTTGTTTTTTGAATGAACTTTAAGAATTGAAAGTCTTCCTTTTATATCAGGAGCATCTACTGAAACTTGACGGTCAAATCTTCCTGGTCTCATTAACGCAGAGTCAAGAACATCAGGTCTATTAGTTGCTGCAATAATAATTATTCCACTATTACCTTCAAAGCCATCCATTTCTGTAAGTAGTTGATTCAAGGTTTGTTCTCTTTCGTCATTACCTCCTCCAATACCCGCTCCTCTCTGGCGACCAACCGCATCAATTTCATCAATAAATATCAGACAAGGATTATTTTCCTTCGCTCTTTTGAAGAGATCTCGCACACGACTAGCACCTACACCAACAAACATTTCAACAAATTCGGAACCAGATAAGGAGAAAAAAGGAACACCAGCTTCTCCAGCTATTGCTTTAGCTAGAAGTGTTTTACCTGTACCAGGTGGTCCAATTAAAAGTACTCCTTTAGGTATTCGAGCTCCTATAGATGTGAATCTTTCTGGTTGTTTTAGAAAAGTCACTACCTCTTGTAGATCTTGCTTTGCTTCAGAAATACCAGCAACGTCATCAAATTTCACACCAGTTTCTGCTTCCATTGCAAAACGTGCTTTAGTTTTTCCAAATTGCATTGCTTGGCCGGGTCCGCCAGGCATTGAGTTTGATCTCCTAGCAAGAAGAATTAGTCCACCAATTAATAAAAGTGGGAATAAAAGATTTCCAAATACTCCTAATGCTGGAGATGCTTTTCTTGGAGGGTGAATATCAAAACTGATTCCTTCAGTTTTCAAGGTGTCAATTAGTTCTGGTGCAAGACCTGGTAGATCAACCCTGATTTTCTGAACCCTGTTATCAAGATCAGGGTCAACAGCTTCAACTACTGCATTTCTACCACCATCATAAATATCTACAGAGGTCACTCTTCCTGCTTCTACATAATCTAGAAATCTTCCATAACTCATCCTAGATACTGCAGTGTTTCTTGGGGCGATCATTGTCCCCTCTGAACTCATCGAGCCTGGCTTTGAAACTCCAAGGACTTGCCATGTCAAGAAAATAGCCATGCAGAATGGCAAAAACCATAGAAGAATTAAACGCCAGCGCTGATTCATTGCTTAATTAGAAACTAGTATTTGGTCTATGTCACAGGTAGTTTAGTGTGATTAATTAAAAGTCGTTGAGGATTGATCTCTTTTTTGGTTGACTTACGAATTAAAAAGTGGGTCTTTCTTTTTTGTCTAGAGGCTTCTTAGGGCAACGATTGGATCAAGCTTTGCAGCTCTACGTGCAGGAACCACTCCAAAGAACAAACCAATAGCTCCTGAAAGGCTTACAGTTGTAATCACAGTCAAGGTGCTGATTGTTGCGGGTAAGGGAGTTGTTGCTGAGACGATAGTTATTGCTCCAATTCCTACACTAGTACCAATAACACCACCAAGGCTTGCCAATATCAATGATTCAATTAGGAACTGAGCCAAAACATCTGAACTTCTTGCTCCAAGAGCTTTTCTTAATCCGATTTCTTCAGTCCGTTCACTAACTGAAACCAACATAATATTCATTATCCCTATGCCTCCAACAATTAAAGAAACACCACCTATTGCAGCCAACATAAATGTTAGCCCTCCAGTAATTGTGCTGACAATCGTTAGTGCATCCTTTTGAGACCTAACTGCGAAGTCATCCTCTCTAAGTATCTTATGTCTTTGTCTTAAGAGGTTTGTTATTTGAAATTTTGCTGCTCTAGTACTGTTTTCATCTTTCGCTTCAACACTTATAAAGCTTAAACTCACTCCAAAGTTAGGGTCTCTTCCTTTTACTCTGCTAACCATTGTTGAGAGTGGTATATAAGCATTTTCATCTTGATTATTTCCGAAAACAGCTCCTTTGGGGGCCATAACCCCAATCACTTCGAACGATTGATCTTTAATTCTTATTATTTTACCTATTGGTTTCTGTGATTTAAAGAGTTTGTCTTTAAGGTCTGGTCCTATAACAACAACACTTCTTGCACTTCTCATGTCTTGATTGCTAATGAATCTTCCGCTGGCAACTTCAAAACTACGTACAGGAAGAAAGTTAGGTGTTATTCCAGATATAGAACTTGAGGTGCTTTTTGAACCTGATTGAATAACTTCATTGGAGGTTATTTGTGGTGCTACTCGTTTCACGCTAGGAACTTGCTTCGCAATTGCCTCAGCATCCTCAAGAACTAGGTTTCTAGGGAAGGCAACACCACGTCTTCTTGTGTCATTATTGCCTGGAACCACAAAAAGAACATTAGCTCCAAGATTGCTTAGTTGATTTTTGGCAAGATTTTGAGCTCCTCTTCCTACACCTACAAGTGTTATGACAGAGGCATTTCCTATGACAATACCTAGCATTGTAAGTAAACTTCTTAATCTATTTGCCTTAAGTGTTGATATAGCCATGCTCAATGTTTCTGAGATGGGCAGATTATTTTTCATTGCACTGTTATTCACCTAGACTAGACCGAAGTTCATATTACTATCCTCATCTCGAGTAATAATACCCTTCTCTAAATCTAAAGTAATCATTTCATCATTTTTTAGTTGCTTAGTTGCATCTTTTACTCCAATAAGGATTGGGGTTTCTTTCTTCTTCGCTAGAAGTGTAATTTTACTATCTTCCCTGTCGTCTTCCGTTATCACTGCTTCAGACAAGTTAATTACTTTAGAGAGGTCTAGATCAGTTCTTCTGCAAACAATAATATCTCCCTTCTTTACTTGATTGATATCTTGGTTGTTTAAAACTAATTTTATTCTACCTTTCTTTTTACCTTGGCCTATGCCAATTCCTTTTGAGCAATCAGGCCTGACAATCTCTACTTTTAGTAGGTCTGTCGATCCACTTACACCAGCTAAGGTACCGGCAGTTTGAACTGCAAGATCTCCATCTTTTAATAGGCCAATTTCTTTAGCTGTTCCCATTGCAAGGTTAAAAGTAGCGGCACTAGTTTTTTGGTTAGAAATTAATAACGGTGTTACACCCCAAACAAGTTGAAGTCTTCTTGCTACGGCAGATTCATTTGTAATTGCCAAAATAGGAGTTGGTGGTCTGAATTTGCTTACATTGTGAGCAGTCGCACCACTTTTTGTAAGAGGTAAGATTGCGGCAGCATTTAATTGACTTGCAATACTACTTACAGCGGCACTAATTGCATTTGGAATTGTACATTCCAAGTAACTATCAAGTGCTCTTTGAGGATAATCACGTTCAATTCGCCGCGAAATTGTGGCCATTGTTGCTACCGCTTCTACTGGATATTCTCCAACAGCAGTTTCATTAGAAAGCATTACTGCATCTGTTCCATCAAGAATTGCATTAGCGACGTCGCTAACTTCCGCTCTTGTAGGTCTAGGACAGGAAGCCATTGAATCAAGCATTTGAGTTGCTGTGATAATTGGAATTCCTAAACTATTTGCTTTCCTGATCAGTTCTTTTTGTAGTAAGGGAACTTCTTCAGCAGGCATTTCTACTCCTAAGTCTCCTCTGGCCACCATTACGCCATCACAAAGAGGAAGAATGGCATCTATTTGATCTATAGCTTCGAATTTTTCTATTTTCGCAATCACAGGTGTTTTAGAGCCATATGAATGAATTAAATCCCGTATTTCTTCCATGTCAGAGGGATTACGGACAAAACTAAGCGCAATCCAATCAACACCTTGCTTTAAACCAAACTTAAGGTCCTCTTTGTCTTTATGAGTGAGTGCCCTGACTGAAAGTTGCACATCGGGAAAATTCACACCTTTATTGTTAGACAGAACGCCTCCAACTGTTACAAAACAATTAAGCTCTTGCTTGTTAATGTCTATGCTCTCAACATTCATTTCTACTCTTCCATCATCAAGAAGTATCCTGCTTCCTATACTTACTTCATCGGCTAGTTTTTCATAAGTTACTGTTGCTATTTCTTGATTGCAATCAAGTTTTTTTGAAGTCAAGGTAAATTTATCACCTTTATTAAGGTTGATTGGGCCGTTGCTGAATCTTCCTAATCGAATTTTAGGACCTTGTAAGTCTTGCAGTATGCCTATATGAGCTTTTAATTCTTGAGAGGCTGAACGGATGGTTTGTATACGTTTTGCATGTTCGTTGTGGTCGCCATGGGAAAAGTTCAGCCGAAATGTGGTTGCACCTGCTTTTATTAATTCTTTTATGCGCTCTGGAGTCTCTGTAGCGGGACCGATAGTGGCAACAATTTTTGTTCTACGGGCCAGATCGAGATTTGCCATTGCACTTAACTGTTGCACCTCGGAAAATACCATCTAGGCCTCATCATTATTCTTCATCACTCTCTAGTATCAGCTTTCATGGACTTAAATCATTATCAGGAACAGGCTAGGACAACAGCGCTTTATCCAAATGTTGGGAAAAACCCTATTTATCCAACTTTGGGACTTTCAGGAGAGGCTGGGGAGGTTGCTGACAAAGTTAAGAAGGTGATTCGTGATAAGGGAGGTGTTTTTGATGAGATCTCTTCTGAAGCTATCATGCTTGAATTGGGGGATGTGTTGTGGTACATATCCCAGCTATCAAGTGAATTAGGTTATTCATTGAATTCAGTAGCAGAAGCTAATCTTTTGAAATTATCTAGTAGGGCAGCTCGGGGTCGATTAGGAGGAGAAGGGGACAAGAGATGATCTGTCTTAAATCGAATTGAGTTTTCCAAAGATCTGGCTATATCAATCAGTTAATTTTGGATTTGAATTTTATAGGATTTTCTTACTAACCGTAATAACCAGAAGCCCCATTCATAAAGGACATACTTGCACTGAACAGAAGGCGCCGCATAAGACTTAAGGCCAAGAATGCAAGTATTGCTGAAAGATCGAGACCTCCTATTGGCGGGATTATTCCTCTAAAGGCATTTAAGTATGGGTCGGTTATTGAGCTGACAGTGGTTAATGCTGGGTTGCTCCAATCAAGGTTGGGGAACCAACTCAGAAGAACTCGTACTATTAGAACGTATGAGTACAATTCAAGGGTTTGAGCAAGTACCTGCAGGAACGTGGCAGTGATTTCCATTTTGTGTGGTAATTACAGACCAACTCTATGCAGCTTTCGGTTCATCTGCTGCATTTAGTTCTGGAATAACTGAAAAAGTTCTGTGAAATTTTTCAGATAGTGTTATCCAATATGATCTGCCTTCGCTTTGGCGCTTTCTTTCTACGAAATTTTGTTCGCATAACTCTTTTATATGGTCATAGGCACCAGACCCTCTTAGCTCAACAAGATCTGATTGGAGAATCCTTTTTTTTAGGGCCACTGTTGCAAGAGTTCTAAGCGTCGCTGTTGATAGATCTACGGGCAGGAGATTTTGCACTAGTGCCCCTAAACCAGGTCGAAGTTGAAGGCTGTATTTTTTATTGTTTTCTAAAATCTCAAGAGCAGTATCCCTTTGCGCATAAGAAGCCATAAGCATTATTAATGCTTGTTCAACAGAACCTTCCGATTCACCTGTTAATTCAGCTATTTCCTTGCCGCTAGTGGGTTTTCCTTTTAGGTAAAGGATCGCTTCTATACGTGCTTGAAGTGACACTCTTATGTCCTCAGCAATTCGGGTTGAGGATTCATTGGCCATAGTTGGGCCATATATGGATACATCAAGTTAACGTGATCAAAGCAACTGCGCACCTAGGAAAAGTCGATATGCAGAATTGTTTGTTTCTTCGCAACTTGGATAGCCAAGCGAATTTAAGAAGTCGAACCATTCATTGAATTCTTTTTCCTTCACAAGTACTCCAACTACTATTCGCCCTACATCAGCACCGTGATTTCTGTAATGAAATATACTGATACTCCAACCTTGATTGAGGTTGCTTACGAATTCCATTAATGCGCCTGGCCGTTCGGGAAATTCGAAACGATATAAAAGCTCTTTAAAGCCATCCGCGTAAAGCTTTTTCGCTGAGGTTGGCAGCCTTCCTCCAACCATATGACGTAAGTGAGCTTTTGAGAGCTCGTCTTTACTAAGGTCAAGGCAAGGAAAACCTTCTTTTTCGAGTTTTTTAGTTAAATCCATACGATCTCTTGCTCCAAGCACTTCTACACCCATAAAGATCTGTGCTTTGGGACCATCTGACATTCGATAGCTGAATTCAGTGAGACTTCTTTCTCCAAGGTTTTCGCATAGTTTCTTTAGGCTGCCGGGTTTCTCGGGAATCTCTATAGCAAACATTGCTTCTCTCTCTTCTCCTAATTCAGCTCTTTCTGCAACGAACCTCAGACGATCGAAATTCATATTCGCTCCACATGCCACGGCTATAAGGCTTTGTCCATGTTTTTGACAGTTGCTTATATCCGCTTTTAAACCAGCAACAGCCAAAGCTCCTGCTGGCTCAAGGATTGAGCGTGTGTCTTCAAAAACATCTTTGATTGCTGCACAAATCTCATCAGTCGAAACTGTTACCATCCTGTCGACATATTTTTTTGCTAATTCGAAGGTTTCAATACCTACCTGCTTTACTGCTACTCCATCAGCAAATAGACCTATTGAATTTAATTTAATTCGTTTGTTTTCTTGAAGTGACTGAGTCATAGCATTGGCATCCATTGGTTCAACGCCAATTACTTCAATTTGTGGCCATAGATTTTTTACATAAGCTGAAATACCACCTATTAAGCCACCACCACCAACAGCAACGTAAATAGCATCAGGTGGCTCAAGGCATTGTCTAAGTATCTCCATGGCTATTGTTCCTTGTCCGGCAATGACTTCCGGGTCATCAAAAGGATGAATAAAAGTCAGACCTTTTTGGGAACTTATTCGAAGCGCTTCTTTATATGAGGCGTCATATGTATCACCATGGAGAATGACTTCAGCATTGAGCAATTCAACTGCTTTTACTTTTACTGAGGGAGTTGTGATCGGCATTACAATCACAGCCTTGCATTTAAGTTTCGCAGCACTTAGTGCAACCCCTTGAGCATGGTTGCCAGCACTTGAGGCAATTACCCCCAGCTTTAGTTGCTCTTCACTTAACTGTGCCATTCTGTTGTAGGCACCTCTCAGCTTGAATGAGAAAACGGGTTGAAGGTCTTCTCTTTTAAGCCAGATTTGATTATTTAAGCGGTTGCTTAGATTCTTGGCAAAATCAAGAGGGGTTTCTTTTGCCACGTCATATACACGCGCCCTAAGAATTTTTTGTAAGTAATCATCCATACATCTTAGTTTGTAATGATTTGTCCCTTTCGATAACTACACTCCATTTACTAAGCCATTTTATTTTATGAAACCTGATCAGGAGGCTTTAGATTGAGAGTATTGATGTTCAGGGTGGCATGCGTTTAAGCGAGTTAACCCATCCAAATCAGCTCCATGGGCTAAGCACAGATGAGCTTGAGGATGTTGCTTGTCAGATTAGAGAGCGCCATTTACAAGTAGTTTCTACCAGTGGTGGTCATTTGGGACCAGGTCTAGGTGTTGTTGAACTAACACTTGCTTTGTATCAAACGCTAGATCTTGACAAGGATAGAGTCGTTTGGGATGTCGGTCATCAGGCTTATCCCCACAAATTAATTACTGGCCGTTTTGAGAGATTTGACACTTTGCGTCAACAACATGGTGTTGCTGGATACCTCAAGAGAAGTGAAAGCCCTTTTGATCACTTTGGCGCTGGTCATGCAAGTACTTCTATTTCAGCAGCACTTGGCATGGCTATGGCAAGGGATCGAAAAGGTGAAAACTTCAAATGTGTAGCTGTTATTGGCGATGGTGCATTGACAGGTGGTATGGCGTTGGAGGCGATTAATCATGCTGGTCACCTTCCTAAAACACCTTTATTGGTTGTACTAAATGATAATGACATGTCAATTTCACCACCTGTAGGAGCTTTATCTACTTATTTAAATCGTATTAGACATAGTCCTCCACTCCAATTCTTAACGGATAGTGTTGAGGAAAGTGTTAAGAATCTTCCTTTTATGGGAGGTGAACTTCCAGAGGATCTTAAATCTTTAAAAGGAAGCATGAGAAGGCTTGCTGTACCAAAAATGGGAGCAGTATTTGAAGAGCTGGGATTTAGCTATATAGGTCCAATTGATGGGCATGACATTGATCTTATGGTTCGTACATTTGAGATGGCCCACAAAGCTGAAGGCCCTGTATTGGTTCATGTTTGTACGACTAAAGGTAAAGGTTATCCATATGCTGAAGCTGACCAAGTTGGATACCATGCTCAATCTTCATTTGATCTAACAACAGGTAAGTCAAAACCTTCCAAGGGGCCTAAACCGCCCAGCTATAGCAAGGTTTTCGGACAAACCCTTGTAAAACTTTGCCAAGAGGATTCAACTGTAGTTGGAATAACTGCTGCTATGGCTACTGGAACTGGCTTAGATCTTTTGCAAAAGTCAGTACCTGATCAATATGTCGATGTAGGCATTGCAGAACAACATGCCGTCACTCTTGCCGGTGGAATGGCGTGTGAAGGGTTAAAGCCCGTTGTGGCTATTTATAGCACCTTTTTGCAACGAGCTTATGACCAGTTGATTCATGATATTGGTATTCAGAATTTACCAGTCACTTTTGTACTAGATAGAGCAGGTATCGTGGGTGCAGATGGTCCGACTCATCAGGGCCAATATGACATTAGCTATTTAAGAGCTGTGCCTAACTTCACAGTTATGGCACCTAAGGATGAGGCGGAATTGCAAAGGATGCTAGTCACTTGTATTGACCATAATGGCCCATGTGCTCTACGTATACCAAGAGGGTCCGGAGAAGGTGTCCCAATAATGGAAGAGGGGTGGAAACCTTTAGAGCTCGGAATAGGAGAAGTTATCTCTGAGGGAGGTGACCTATTAATTGTTGGTTATGGATCAATGGTTTCACCTGCTATCGAAACCTCAAAACTGCTTGCTGAGCAAGGAATTAGATCTACTGTTATCAATGCAAGATTTTTAAGGCCACTAGATCAGTCTTTAATCAATCCTCTTGCTGGTAAAATTGGGAAAGTTGTAACTATGGAAGAAGGGGCTATTGCTGGAGGATTTGGTTCTGCCGTACTTGAATCTTTTGCAGATGAGAATATACATGTACCAACTTTACGAATAGGAATACCAGATAAACTTGTCGATCATGCCAGTCCTCAACAAAGTAAGGAACAATTAGGATTAACTCCCAATAAGATGGCTTCTACAATAATTAACTATTTTAGTTTTAATCAAGCTAAAAACATAATTAACTCAACTCATGAGAAAGAATTAGAACAGAAATTAAGTTAGTTCTTTTTAATAGCTTTTGTTATTTACCATTAAAAAACCAGAAAAATTGCTGCGTTTCAGCATTTTCCTGGTTTTTTAAAGAACTTAGTAATTTGAACCCCGTTTATTCCTTACCAAATTTGAGGCAAGAAATATGTTGAGTTTATTTAGCCTTAAAGAACTCCTCTAGAAGCAAGACCCAATATGGTTCCTATTCCTAAAACGTGACCTAGGGCGTTGGCCGCAACAACTGATGCGTGACTCATTCCACCAAAATACTGGGAATTAGGAATTTGAAAGCCTTCGTTTGGTTGGGCTATGTTGGCCCTTGCGATGGCATAGGCAAGAACATTACAGGCGATCATTACCACCGCCACCTTTGGAGACCAAGAAAATGTGGCTGGTGCCGCAGCAGCCAATAGGTTTGTCATCATGTAGACCATGGAAGCAACACTTTATTCTCCTCGATTGTTGCCGTTTAGGGAGGTTTAACTGATTCCTCTTAAGAGTTATTCACCAGATTTTTCTTGCCAATTCCTAAAAAACCAAGTGCTATCAAGGCATCACTTAATGTTAAGAATGCTTCAGCAGCACCATGAAGTGGATCGATGTTTGTCAGTTCTTCCCCAAATCTGACGCTTGCGACGATGGCAAAAATGATCGTCATTGCAACGAAAAGAAGCGTTAACCGGAACCCCCATAGGGAAATCTTGGGAATTTGCTTGCTTTTTTGCGCCCAAAAAAGGAATGCAAGATATGGTATTAGTGAAAGTACAAATAAAGGACTTGGATCAACTCCTCCTAAATACATCATTAGAGCGTCAAAATTAGGGAAATTCATAAGACCTCAGTTTTCCTATTCCTAACTTTGACCAGGTTCCAAGCTGCTGCTGCTAGACAAAAATTACCTATGACAGTTAGGCCTGATTGGAGCACTACTAAGCCTTTTAGGGAGGATACGTTGTCGTAAATGTGCCAGGTAATGGCTGCCATGGCACTAGCTAAATTTGGCAGCATTGCAAGGGCTAGCCACTTGAGGGGTGGATTGTTGTTTTGTTTGCTCCATCGCAAAATTAATACGATGGCCAGCATCCATTCAAATAATGTAGTGATGTGTATCCACCAAGTACCAAGAGAGAGAGCGTGCAAATGATTACCTCAATGTGTAGAGCTTAGGAAAAATTCATGGACAAAGGATTTCCTCTAGGCCGGGCCAATAATGTCTCTTCTGATTCTAATCCTCCATCGGTTCTTTTATGTGGTTATTATGGTGAAGGTAATTTGGGTGACGAATTAACACTTAGTATTCTATTGAAAATAATTGATAAGAGTTTTAGTATATTAATCTCTACAAATAAACCTGTCACTGATAATTGTACAGGTAGACAAGTTAAGAATATAAATAGGAAGGATTTGCTGAGTATTTTGAAATCAGTTAATAGAGTAGATAATCTTGTCTTAGGCGGTGGCTCATTATTGCAGGATCAAACAAGTATTCGGAGCCTTATTTATTATCTACTGATCATAGTCTTTGCACACATAAAGAATATTAATATTATTTTATGGGCACAGGGCATTGGCCCTCTAAATTCAAGATTAAGTATATTTTTGGTTAAAAGAGTACTTGGATTGGTCTCGTATATAAGTGTTAGAGATTTGGATTCTTATATGAGAATTCAATCTATGAAGATAAGGATTCCAGTAGTTTTTGCACCAGACCCTGTATTCCAATTTCCTCAAAAACAATGGATAGGAGGTGGGCCAATAGTTTTGTCTTGGTGCAAGACGAAGTTTCTTAACATGAAAAAGTGGAAAGAATTGTTTAACGCCCTTGATGAATTTCTTAATGAACAAGGAAAGCAAGCAATCTGGCTATCTTTTGACAAATCAAAGGACCCTTTTTTATTGAATGAATTAAATAAGAAAAACATTATTTCTGATTCTTTAAAGTCTAAAATTGTTAAAATAGAAGCGATGACGTTTGAACATGCAACTGACTTGTTTCAAAAAGCATGTTTAGCAATACCTATGCGACTGCATGCTTTGATATTGGCTCAACTTGCAGGCTGTCCTACCTGTGCCCTGGGATACGACCCTAAGGTTAAATCAGCATCAGAAATGTTAAAAACAACTTGTTTCAACCTTTCTCAAGATATAAATTCTCAGTATCTCAAAAGAGTTTGGAATGTTTGTTTGAATAGCAATGTAGACACTAAGAATGTTAGAAACTTAGGGAGACTTTCTCTAGCCCATGCGTCATTGTTACACAAAAATTTAGTTAAATAAGTATTCGCGAGAGATTTATTAAGTTGTTAATATTGATCTTTTCCCGGTATTAATATTAAATCTATATACTTTATCTTTGTCCCAGCTTACTTTTGTATTTGTCGGGATTTTTGTATCTACATCACAAATCATTCTCAAAATACCTTTTGAACAATCAAGAATAATAATTTGATTCTTTCCATGCCACTCTCTTGCGAGAACCTTACAATTCAAACCTTCTTCTGAAAAATAAATATCTTCTGGTCTCACTGCGCTCAAAATTTCATTTGATTGGTTAACAGTATTTATTTTGGGACTTCCTATGAATGATGCAACGAAATACGTTTTAGGATTTTTATAAATATCCTGAGGTGTGTCTATTTGTTCAATTACCCCGTTATTAAGTATTGCTATTCTATTGGCTAATGCCATCGCCTCATTTTGATCATGGGTGACATAGACCACAGGTTTATTTTCTGAGGTTATCAGTGATCTCAATTCAGGTCTAAGATCTTCACGTAGTTGTGCATCTAAATTACTCATAGGTTCATCGAGAAGATAAATTGATGGGTCTCTTAAGAGCGCTCTTGCTAGAGCTACTCTTTGCCTTTGACCACCAGAAAGTTCTGCAGGGAGTTTATTGACATGATCATCTAACTTCATTAAACCTAGTATTGAGCTAACTCTAACCTGTATTTGCTTATTAGGGACGCCTCTTATATTTAAACCTAGTGATAAGTTCTCACCAACTGATAAATGTGGGAATAATGCATAGTTTTGAAATACCATTCCTATCTTTCTATCAACGGGAGGAATATGAGTCATATTTGCACCATTAATTAGAATCTCTCCAGTATCAGGACGTTCCAAGCCCGCTATTATTCGAAGTGTTGTACTTTTACCGCAACCACTAGGACCTAGTAGAGCTAGAATTTCACCTTCCCTGACTTCAAGATTGAGATTATTAAGTATTATTCTCCTGCCGAATTTACGGGAAATTTTTCTAAGAATTAATGTCATCCTTTTATTGCTCCATTAGTTAATCCGCTAACTATTTGACGTTGAAATATTAGCACTATTAACAATAATGGTATTGACCCGAGTACTGTAGCTGCAGCGTAGGCACCATAAGGAACTGAATATATTGAGGATCCTGCAAGGCGAGCTATGGCTACAGGCAAAGTTAGTGCTTCTGGATTGCTTAACCACGAAAGGGCTATTGGATATTCATTCCATGAAAATAAGAAAACAAGGATTGCTGTACTTGCAATTGAAGGTTTTATAAGTGGTAGTAAAATAAACCTAACAGTTTGAAAAGATGATAGGCCTTCAATTCTTGATGCTTCTTCTAATTCTTTTGGTATATCTTTAAAGGCCGATGCCAAAAGTAAAAGTGCGAGGGGTAATGACAGGGCACTGTATGGCAAGCTTAGTAGAATTAGATTATTTGCAAGGTTGAATTTTCTAGCCATTTCAAGTAAGGCTAGAAAGAGAAGTACATAAGGTGAAAGAGCTGCTATTAATATTAGTGATCTTGTTAAATTGTGAATTTTTACTGGAAGTCTTGCAAGTGAGTAAGAACCTGGTATTGCAATCAGAATTGTAAGAAATGTTGTTGATATTCCTACTATAGTACTATTAATAATATATTTTGAGAATCCAATATCAGCATTTAGTATTTGTTTATAGTTGTCAAGGGTCCATCTGTTGCTATGGATCTCAAAAGGCTTGATTAATACATCTGTTGTACAAAATGAACTATATAACTGCCAAATGAGTGGTGACAGAGACCATATTAGTAAAACTATAAGCCATAACTTAGTAGATTTTTTCATTATTCTATTGCTTCACAAGGTATATTGTTTGTTTTAGTATGATCCATGAGGTAATACAAATTACAACTAAAATAATAAAACTGCCTATTACTATTGTTGAACTATATCCAAAATCTAGAAATCTCATGGCATTTAAATATGCATATAAGGCAAGGCTTTCTGTACTTCCAGCTGGTCCGCCACCTGTCATGACCTGTATTAAGTCGAAAACTCCAAAAGCTTGGGAAAACCTAAAAATCATGCTGATAAATAAATATGGCTTAAGAAGCGGTATTGTGATTTTTAGAAGGGCATCCCTAGCATTTCCTCCTTCTATATATAGCGCTTCATAAAGATCATTTGGTATTGTTTGCAGTCCTGCTAATAATATTAGTGCTACAAAAGGTGTGGTCTTCCATACGTCCGCTACTACAGTGGCAATCCAAGTCAAGTAAGGACTCGACAATATATTTAATTCACTCAAATTAACCAGACTTAGGAATTGTTCTATAGGTCCATAAGGATTGTTAAATATCCATCTCCAACCTAGAGCCATTATTGTTGTTGGTAATGCCCATGGTAGAAGCGTAATGGCTCTGATTAAACCCTTTCCCTTCCAACTTTGATTAAGAAGTAATGCAATACATAATGCAATTATGATTTCTAGGCTTACTGATAATATTGCAAAACGTGCTGTTTGTATTACATCTTGCCAAAATCTTTCGTCATTAATTAGTCTGATCCAGTTCGCGCCATTATTGTTAATTGGAATTAATGAGGTAGAAACAGAAAAGGAATGTAAACTCAGCCATATATATCGAAAGAATGGTATTCCAAATACCAAGAAAAGTAATAATAATGATGGAACTAATAGAATGATCATTTTACTATTAATCCAGTTGAGTCTAGAATTTTTTGTGTTGTACTTTTAGCCTTCATCATTTCTATTCTTACATCTTTATTGTCACTTAGTACAGAGCTAAGATGTCTTTGCAGTACATCGCTTATTTGCGCATAAACAGGTGTCATGGGTCTAGGTTTACTAAGGTTTAATGCTTTTTGTAGTTCTTGAATAATGGGAATTTCTTTACGAAGTTCGGTACTCCGGAATGTAGATTTTCTTGTTGGTGTATAGCCATATTTTCTAAATAGCTTCTGTTGAGCATAGTCAGATGTTAGAAATTTAATTAATTTTGCAGTTTCATTTTTATTTTTACTTGTGCTGATTATCGAAAAGCCCCAACTTCCTAGTGTTGCAACTGGTTGATTATCATCGGTTGAGACCATTGTTGTAATTCCTACTTTACCAATGACTTTGCTGTCATCTTTGTGAAGTTCTTTCCATGCATATGGCCAGTTTCGCATGAAGGCAGCATCTCCATTTTTAAATGTTTGGAGAGCTTCAGGCTCAGAAAAATTAGTTACAGCTATAGGAGAGACTTTACTATCCAATAATGACTTCAACCATTTGACTGCAGCTATAGTCTTCTCGTTTGATAATTCAACTTTTCCTGTTTTAGACAACCAATCCCCGCCAAATCCCTTAACCAACTCAAGAAAAACACAACTTAAACCTTCGTATTGCCTTCCTTGCCAAACGTATCCATATTTAACCAATCTTTTTCTTTGTAGTTCCTTGCTAATATTCATTAATTCAACGGGGGTTCTTGGAGGCATTTCCATTAAGTCTGTTCTCCAATATAAGAGTCCAATATCTGCTACAAATGGCCATCTATACAAGACACTATTGTATTTATTTCCTTTTTGCGCTCCACTCTCTAATTCTCCATATTCATCATTGCTAAACCATTTACTCAGATCAGTTATCCATCCTGCCTGTGCATATTTTGGAAGCCAAGTTACATCAATTAGTAAACCATCATATGGGCTATTTCCTAACAATAAACTACTTATAGCCAGATCGGAGACAGCTTCTGTTTCTCTTGGGCCTTTTGTTACTCTAACTTTTATTTTCCCTATATTCTTTTCATTGAATTCATTTATTAGTTCTTTAGTTGATTCTTGAAATGGTGCTGGCATTAGAATATTAATTTGTTTTGTTATATCGGCTTTACCATTACTATTTAGTGAGGTGAGTGTTGTTAGGAAAAATAAATTTATAACACTCTTTTTAACAAAAATAAAACTCATCTAATTATTTATTTCCAATTGATTCTATTTGTTCATCTGCCCAATCTTTAACTGTATATGAATAAACACCTTTTGCCATAGATTGCATTCGCATAAATTGTTCATCTTTATCCATTTCAATTGCTTGTTCAATCGCCTCATCCATCCTTCTATGTGAGTATGGATTAGTTAGCACCGCACCATCTAGAAGAACAGAAGCTCCGGTAAACTCAGAAAGGACAAGTACTCCTCCTTTATCTTTTCTTGCAGCTGCATATTCTTTAGCAACAAGATTCAATCCGTCTCTTAGAGGCGTAATCCAACAAATATCAGCTTCTGAAAACCAGGCTACCATTTCTTCATAAGGTATTCTAAGTGTAGATAACCTTATAGGAACCCAATCTATAAGGCTAAATTTACCGTTTATCCGCCCAACCATCTCTTCAATAGACCGTTGGGTTTCTTCATATATTTTCATCCCACTTGCCGCAGCTACACAAGCTAACATTAAAACTACTTTTCCATGCAGATCTTGTCTTCTTTCAAGCAATCTTTCATAGGCAAGAAGTAATTCTTCATTCCCCTTTGTATAATCGACTCTACTGGCAGATAATATTAATTTGCGATCTTTTTTCGTACCCTCTTTTATTTTGATTTTATGATTCTTCACTTCATCTTCAGCCAGTAGATTATTGATCACTTCTGGTGATGTACCTACTGGTGAAGTTAATAATTTAATTTTCCTTCCTACATGTTTTAACCATGGTGTGACAGAAGGTTCAGTTAGTGCACTTCCTATAGCAATAAACTTTTCACTTACTGATATTTTAGGTCCTCTTTCTGCTCCCACCAGACAATTTGCTGCACGTGCAAAGTTTTCAGCATATCTAGGGATGTGGAATCCAACCATGTCACAACTTAGTAAACTTTCAATTATTTCTCGCCGCCAAGGAAGAATTGCAAATACATCATTTCCCGGAAAAGGTGTGTGATGGAAAAATGCAATTTTTACATCAGGTCTCTGTTTTCTTATAAGACCAGGTACTAACCATAAATTGTAGTCATGCACCCAGACTTTTGCGCCATAACCAGCTTGATGACATGCTGCATCTGCGAATCTTTTGTTTACATCACTAAATACCTCCCAATCAGCATTGTTGACATCAAAATAAGTAGGAAAAGTATGGAGTATTGGCCAAAAACACTCTTTAGAGGTTATATGGTAGAAACTTGAAATCTCATTTTTTTTTAGTGGAATTCTTCTAAGTGTGAACTCAGAAGGATTGCTCATTATTATGCTTTCATCAGTCTCTTCATCTGTTTGTTCAACTTCTCTCCAAGCAATCCACGTTCCATTATCTATATTTTTGAATAGATTTCTCAATGTAGGAATTATTCCATTAGGGCTTTTCTGGTCTATCCAAATTCTGTTGCCATCATTATCTTTTGCCTCTTCGAATGGAGTTCTGTGGTAGAGGAGTACAAATTGGCTATTACCTTTTTCCACAGTATTTTAGTAATGTAATATTTTGGATTTTTAAAAAATCCTAAAAATAAATTTGTTGAATACTTAACTTTTTAATCAGATTTTACTGAGGTCAATTCCTAATGATTTTGCATAAGACCCTAGGCCCTTCTTTTGAATTGTTTTTAATGCTCTGGTTGTGACCCGCAGCTTTACCCACTTCTTACCTTCTGCCCACCAGAGCCTTCTATGTTGAAGATTGGCTTGCTGAAGCTTCTTAGTGCGAATATGCGAATGACTCACGGCCATTCCGTTGTTTGCGCGAGTTCCTGTTAGTTGACAGACCCTGGACATATTTAAATGGCATTATTTTGTATAACCACTTTAGTACATCGTGTTTATTGAGCCTTTTCCACAAGTTGACCGATAAGATTTGAAGTACGGGTTTGGAAACCCATGAGTTCATTTGGCTCTAATCCACCAATGCTCAATTTTGCTAAATCGTAGATATGCAGAGCGATCTCGTTCGAGATCTCATTTGTATGGGAGGTTTTGTCAGACCCAATAATCACCCCTCCTTTATGGAGTTTTAAAAGTCCTTTTACCAATGAGTGGTTTTGATTAATTAGTAATACATGATGCTCTGGCAAACCAGGAAGGCGTTGTTCAAGAAGTGCTCCCATGTCGTTTATTCTTCTCATTTGCTCGGGGAGAAGAATCATTGCCGATGGAGCCTCCTCTCCTTTTAAGGCTTGAACTTGAATTGTAATTTTATCGTTATTAAGAGCTTGTTTGACTAATGACCTTATTTTTTCCGAATCTGTTTCACCGTCCTTGTCAGTTAATTCTTGCTTGGCTTCTGTCAGACCGTCACTTATATCAGAATCTACTCTATGAAACTTAATTTCTTGATTCTTCTCTTCTAACCATGGAATATATTGAGTATCAATGACTGTTTCTGCCTTTAAGACTTCAACCCCTTGCGATCTCCAAAGACTAAGTGCATTTGCCTGTGAAATTTCATCAGTACAGTAGATAACCTTTTTATCTTCCCCTTCTTTTATTCGATTGAGATATGCTATTAATGTAGTAAAGTTTTTTCCGTTGGCGGAGATAATATCCTCTTTCTCAATTTCATTAGATGTAGTTCCAAATAAGACTATGTCACCAATTTGATCTGAGAACTTTTCATCTTCCATTATTCCAATTTTTATAAAAGCACCAATTGTTTCCCAGATCTCGGCGTAAAACTTTTTATCTTCATTTTTTATTGATTTCAACTTGTCTGAGATTTTCTTAGAAACAAAGTTACCTATCGATCTTACTTTTCTATCAGATTGTAGAGCACTTCTACTTACATTTAATGGTATATCAGGTGAATCTATAACCCCCCTTAAGGGGATAAGATATCTGGGCACAATCTCTTTTATTGATGAACTTACAAATACTTGATTGCAATATAGATTAATTTCTCCAGATTCCCAATCAGCTCTACCAGTAGTTTTGGGAAAGTATAATATGCCCTGAAGGCTATAGGGATAATCTGTATTTAGATGAATCCAAAAAAGAGGGTCTCCTTGAAATGGATATAGATACCTGTAAAATTCCTTGTAATCTTCATCGGTCATTTCACTTTGGTTTTTACGCCATGGAGCCAAGCGTCTGTTTATATTTTCACCCTCTAATGTTATTTCTACTGGCATAAAGTCACAATATTTCTTCACTAATGTTTTAATTCGTGAGGGTTCTAAATATTCTGTTTCTTCGTCCATTATATGTAGAATTATCTCCGTACCTGAAGATTCTTTTTCTATATCTTCTAATTTAAAGTTTGGTGACCCATCACATGACCATTTTATAGCTTTGCTTTCTGGTATTGCTGATAATGTAATTAGCTCAACCTTATTAGCTACCATAAAGGATGAATAAAAACCTAATCCGAAATGACCAATAATTTTGTCCTCTCCCTTCGAATATTTTTCTAAGAATTCCTCGGCACTCGAGAAGGCTACTTGGTTTATATAACGCTTAACTTCATCCGCGGTCATGCCAATACCATTGTCTGATATTTTGATCATCTTGTTTTCTCTGTCAACACTAATTTTTATCTTTGGATCGTCTCCTTCACTACAATCATTTGACATTGCTGCCATTCTACGTTTGTTAATTGCATCAACACCATTGCTAATAAGCTCTCTTAGAAAAATTTCATGGTCTGAATAAACTGCCTTCTTTATTATTGGAAAGATATTTTCAGTATGGATTTCAATTTTGCCTTCTTCCATTGAAACTAAGTAAATAATGCAAAATCACATTAGTCTTTCTTTGGAAAAATAATAAGGCCAAATTGGTTGGGGTCTCCGTACCCATATGCAATCAATTTGTTGGCCTTTGAAGGTCCTTTCTCTCTTCAGCAATGACCGCTCCATCAACAGGGCATACTGTCATGCAAATTCCACAATCAATGCATGTATTAAAGTCAATCCACCAATAGTTAGTTCCCTTTGCATTTTTGGTATTGGCCTGCTTAATACATGCAACGGGACATGCTGCAGCGCAATCCGCTACACCTTCACATTTGTCGCTGATAATACTGTGTGGCATTTTGAGTTGGCTTTTGTTAATTATTTAACCATTTAATGTGTTGACAATTCCTTGCAGGAAGTAAACTTCTTGCCTCTTCAAGAGTATTACAACAGTCAAGTTCAAGAACAGCAGTGATTCCATTTTTATGCAGTTCCCTTTGATTAACCATTGCATCTTCAAGACTGCTTTGCGGTCCGTAAGTTATTAAGGTTCTATTATTATCGACAAGAATATCCTTGTTAATGGTTGTTATTTGTTCTCTTATAGCATCAATTGAAAAGCTAAAACCAGCCCCTGCAGCTTCACTTGACTTGGCTCCACAACTAGCAACCAATTTGTCATATCTACCACCCCTTGCTATAACAACAGGAGATGATTTTCCTTCACAAACCAGTTGAAATACTAGTCCATTATATAATTCAAAGTGTGGTTGAAAGGTGGGGTCAAGCTGAAGAATTACCCCCTTCTCCTCTGCTATTGGTTCAAGTTGTTTGAACAGTCTAGCCAGGTCCCTAATTGGTTCTTCTTCACCGTATTTCTCTTTAAGTTTATTTATGATTTCACTAGCTGGTCCTCTCATCTCTAAGATGCTAATTAGACCATTAACCTTTTCAATATCTATTTCCAGATCTTCTAGGCCTATTTTATTATAATCAATTAGATTATGCTTGATTTTATTTCTTATTTTCCCTTCATAGTTCTCAAGGACTAAATCCATTAAGCAAGTATTTCCAAGCAATAGCTTTGTTTTATGGGATGAGTCGATTTCAAGTTTGAATAAGGATTCTAGAAGTAAAGAAAGCAACTCTAGTTCCGCGGAGATATTTTTGACGCCAAATAACTCAACGCCACTTTGCAAATTTTCTTCTATATAAATACCTCCGCCTGCCGCAACTCTACTTTCAAAAGTTGTTCCTGATGCCCAAAGTCTTAAAGGTCTTTCCCTAGTTTTTAGTCTAGTGCATGCTGATCTTGCAATTGATGCGGTCAACTCAGGCCTAAGGCCTAAGGGTTCATCCGCAACTAATCTGACAATATCCTCGTTTGCTATCCCACCTCCCGCGGTAAGTGTGTCAAGCCTTTCTATGCGCGGAGGGGATACTTCCTCGTAGCCCCAAAGCTTGTAAACCTCAGCTAATCGTTTTGTGATTTCTTGGTTTTTTTTAACTTGCTGAGGAATGAGATCCCTAGCTCCAGCTGCCGGTTGAAGAGCCATTGGGTACATTGACTTGGATATCAGGATCCTATGGAATCTATTTGCGAAGATCCATAGGTAGCCTCTGGAAGAGGTTGAACTTTTTTAAGTTCATTTAATAATGATTCTTTTAGTCCAGGAGCGCAAGCAAGAACCCTACCGCTATTGAGATCAAATTCTCCTGTTTTGTAATCAGATATTTCGCAGCCTGCTAATTCAGCAATGGGTAGTCCACCTGCAAGGTCCCAAGGAGATAAACCTCTTTCCCAGTACCCGTCAATTTTTCCAGAGGCTACATATGCCAAATCTAAAGATGCAGCTCCAGCTCTTCTTACCCCATGCGTTCTATGGGTCAACCAGCAGAATTCCGCATAGTTGTTGTCTTTGACTTTTTGTCTGTCATACGCAAATCCAGTTACTAATAATGATTCTTGAAGTGATTTAGTGTTTGATGAATAAATTCGTTCTCCATTACAAAACGATCCTTTTCTGGGTATCCCACAATAATTCTCACCAAGAGCAGGGGCCGAAATAGAACCTAAAATTGGTATTTTCCTCCAAATCAGTCCTATTGATGTGGCAAAGAAAGGAAATCCATGAGCAAAATTAGTAGTACCATCAAGTGGGTCGATACACCAGGTTAAGGAGTCGTTATTTCCTATAGAGCCTGTTTCTTCCGCTAGAATTGCAATTTCTGGACTTTCTTTTCTAAGATAATTAATTATCGCGCTTTCAGCCTCAAGATCTGCATTCGTGACTAAATCACCACCAGAACCTTTATGTTTTATTTTAGAAATATTACCAAAATTATTCTTTAATATCATGCTTCCCATTGATGCGGCTTCTTTACATATTGCAGACAATTCTTTTATATCACTTGATGTTAGCCCAGCCTCCTCGGAAGCATTTTCGCATAATAATGAATTCATAACATTAGAAAATCTGGTTTTTTTATTTTAGTATAAAATTAAAATAGAAGTCGTTTTGTTAATTCTATATAGGCATTGTAAATTATATTTTTGCATAAGACATCATTTGATTAGTGATTTCATAACTTCAAAATGCTTCACTCTGAAACTTCATTTAAACACAAGACTGTAATATTGATTATTTGTATAAAAAACTAATTTGATCATAATCTGCTAGATTGTATAACTTGAAGCTTTGCTTCCAGGAGAGATGGCCGAGTGGTCGAAGGCGCAGCACTGGAAATGCTGTATAGGGGCAACTCTATCGAGGGTTCGAATCCCTCTCTCTCCGTTAAGATTGCTTTGATGTAGCTAAAATGTCAATAATTGATGCTCAAGAAAATATAAGTTAGCTGGGAATCTTTTTGTTTAGCCGAACCGGCCAGAAACATAATCTTGTGTTGACTTTTGTGTTGGGGAGTTAAAAATATCTTCTGTGTTGTTGAATTCAACAAGATATCCTACTTTTCCAGATTCGCCTTTTTTAGTCTCCGCATTAAAAAATGCTGTTTTGTCACTAACACGTAATGCTTGTTGCATATTATGAGTAACAATAACAATTGTAAATTGTTTCTTTAACTCGTGTATTGTTTCCTCAATTTTTAGTGTTGAAATGGGATCTAGCGCAGAACAAGGCTCATCCATAAGTATTACATCTGGTTGAATAGCAATTGTTCTGGCAATACATAACCTTTGTTGCTGCCCTCCAGACAATGAATAACCACTTTCATTAAGTTTATCTTTGCATTCATCCCATACTGCTGCCTGTTTCAGGGACTTCTCAACCAAATCGTGCATATTCCCTTTATATCCGTTGACACGAGCTCCAAAGGCAATATTTTCAAAGATGCTTTTTGGAAATGGGTTTGGTTGTTGAAAAACCATCCCAATTCTTCTTCTGACCTCAACAGGGTCGATTTCAGGCTTATAAAGATCTACCCCATCGAATAGCACTCTTCCTGTCAGAGTACACCCGTCAATTAGATCATTCATTCTATTGATCGCTCTCAATACGGTTGACTTTCCACACCCTGAAGGGCCTATTAGTGCAGTAACTTCACCATTTGGAAAGTCACAAAAGATATTTTTCACTGCTTCTTGCTTTCCGTAGCTAATAGTTACATTTTCCATCGATACACAGGTTTTCAATTCCTGAATCATTTGATTTTTGATTTTCATTGTAGGTGTCATTTTATAGATAGGTGCTTTTTGCATGTCGCTTCTATTTGGGAGCATATCTTCCTAAAAGCCTGGCAAATATGTTCATAATAAGAAGAATGAAAACAAGAATAAAGGATGCTGCCCAAGCAAGTTCATTTTGCGCCTGATATGGTTCTAACGCAAAATTATAAATTAGTACTGATAAGGATGCTATTGGCTCTAAAAGTGAAGATGGTTCATTTGACCAATAGAATGAGAAAAGGGCAGTAAATATTAAAGGGGCTGTTTCTCCTGCTGCCCTTGCTAGAGAAAGTACAATTCCAGTCGAAATTGGTGTAAATGCAGCTGGGAGTGTAATTCTAGTTATCGTTGTGAATTGCGATGCACCTAGACCGATGGCTCCTTTCCTAAGTTCATCAGGGACTAACTTTAGTCCTTCGTCAGTTGTTTTAATTACTGTTGGCAACATTAGGATTGCTAGGGCAATTCCCCCTGCCAAAGCACTAAAGTTTGCTCCAAAAATTATTTTGCTTGATACTATTGAACCATAAACACATATACCTGCAATGATAGAAGGTACACCAGCCAAAACGTTGGTTCCAAATCTAATAAATTTTGAGAAAGTTCCTCCCCTTGAATACTCAGCCAGGTAGACTCCACCACCAATACCAATCGGAACAGCAATAACTGCTGCAATGCTAGTGACAATTATTGATCCGATTATTGCATTGCCTATTCCTCCTGAAAACATATCGTCCCCTGGAGGTTCGGGAAGTTCAGTTAGTAAACTTATACTTAGTTGTGAACCACCTTTAATTAATATATAACCCAATACAAGTATTAAGGGTAGTACAGTTATTATTGTAAAAATACCAGAAAAAATAGTTAAAAATATATTTAGAATATTTCTAACCGCATAATTTTTATAATTAAGTTGTCTGGAGTTAATAATAGAATAGTTAGACATAATGATTTAATATTTTAGACTTAGTTTTTTTACCATCCATTGAGCAAAAATATTAACTAACAAAGTCAAAGTCATGAGGATAAGTGCTGCAAACATTAATGATGAAACTTGACTTCCATCTGCTTCACCAAATTGATTTGCAAGCATAGCTGCAATAGTATTTCCTGGAGAAAAGAATGACCAACTAAAATTATTTGAATTGCCAATTATCATCGTAACTGCCATTGTTTCTCCCATTGCTCTTCCTAGAGCAAGTAAAACCCCACCTGCTATGCCGGATATTGCTGCAGGAAGAATTACATTGAAAATAGCAGTCCACCTTGTTGCACCAACGCCGTATGCTGCTTCTCTAAGTTTAATAGGAACTTGATTTAATGAGTCCCTGGCTATTGAAGTGATAATTGGCAGTATCATTATTACTAGTATTATTATTGCTGGAGCCATTCCAGGACCTAACGGTTCAGTGTTAAAGAAAGGCAGCCAACTATAGTTATTGTTTAGGAAAACAAAAAATGGCCTCAGAAAAGGCTCCATGATAAATATTGCCCATAACCCCAAAACAACTGAAGGAATTGCTGCCAATAATTCAACCATTAAACCTATTAAGTACCTAGCCTTCTCCGGGATTATGTCTTCAGTAATAAAAATTGCTGTTCCAATCCCCAGTGGTACTGCTATTAACAAGGAAAGTAATGAAGTCACCAATGTTCCATAAATTGCCGTGAATGCGCCATATTTATCAGTTACGGGATTCCATTCGGAGGTGAATAGAAATTCAGTGCCGTATCGACCTATTGATTCTAAGGAACCAGAAAAAACAACTAGAAATATTCCGAAAAGTACAAATGCCACCGTTGCAGCCAGGGAAATGGCAACAGCCTTAAAACTTTTGTCTAATAGCTTTTCTGACGAAGATCGCTTTCTCTGACTGAAGCTTCCAGTTTCAGATTCCGACACTGGGATGCCTCTCACTTATTCGACATTATTCGCAAAAACAAGTTTGTCACCTTTAATACGCTTTTTAAGTTGGAAAACAACACTAGGCAATCCTTGAGAATATATTTATACCAGTTACGGTTGGAATGCAGTTCAAGCAACCATGGGGCGGATAGTAGGAATTGATCTTGGTACTACTAACTCCGTTTTAGGAGTGCTTGAGGCAGGACGTCCTCAAGTAATAGCTAATGCTGAAGGTTGTAGAACCACTCCTTCAGTTGTTGGTTATACGAAGGATTCTGAACTTTTAGTGGGACAGTTGGCTAGGAGGCAGTTGGTTCTTAGTCCTAAAAACACTTTTTCGAATTTGAAACGCTTTGTTGGACGTTCTTGGGATGAGTTAGAGGAAAACAGTCTTAATGTTCCTTATACCGTTAGGGCTAATTCACAAGGAAATGTAAGAGTTACTTGTCCTTCTACAGAAAGAGAGTATGCACCTGAAGAATTAGTTGCCTGCATTCTTAGGAAGTTAATTGATGATGCTGAAACTTTTTTGGGCGAATCAGTAGAAGCAGCTGTAATAACAGTTCCTGCCTACTTCAACGATTCTCAGCGACAGGCAACACGAGATGCTGGTCGTTTAGCAGGAATAACTGTAGAACGCATTCTGAATGAACCAACTGCTGCGGCTTTGGCATATGGTTTTGATCGTTCAGCAAATCGAAAAGTTTTAGTTTTTGATCTTGGGGGTGGCACTTTCGATGTCTCCTTGATGTCCATTGCAAACGGGGTTTTTGATGTCAAAGCAACCTGTGGAGACACTCAACTTGGGGGTAATGATTTTGATCAAAGAATAGTTGACTGGCTTTCAGAAAATTTTCAAAAAGAACATTCGATTGATTTACGACGTGATCGACAAGCACTTCAGCGTTTGACCGAAGCTGCTGAAAAAGCAAAGCAGGAACTCTCTGGAGTCAAAACAACCCCTATTTCACTTCCTTTCATCGGTACTGGTTCTGGAATGGATGGCCCACTTCATATAGAAACGAACTTGGATAGGCATACATTTGAATCTCTTTGTCCTGACTTACTAGACCGTTTACTTTTACCAGTTCAGTCTGCGATTAATGATTCAGGGTGGGATCCCAGAGATGTTGATGACGTCGTCTTAGTTGGTGGATGTACCAGGATGCCGATGATTCAACAACTTGTAAGAACTTTGATTCCTAAAACACCATGTCAATCAGTTAATCCTGATGAAGTCGTAGCTATTGGAGCAGCCGTTCAAGCAGGAATCCTTACAGGAGAATTGCGAGATTTAATGCTTAATGATGTCACTCCTTTGTCTTTAGGTCTTGAAACTGTTGGAGGTTTGATGAAAGTTCTTATACCCAGAAACACTCCAATTCCAGTTAGACAAGCTGATGTTTTTAGTACATCAGAAGCAAACCAATCTTCTGTTGAGATTCATGTTTGGCAAGGTGAACGTCAATTAGCTTCAGACAATAAGTCTTTAGGTCGATTCAAGCTCTCAGGCATACCCCCTGCCCCAAGAGGAGTTCCTCAAGTTCAGGTAGCCTTTGATATTGATTCAAATGGGCTTTTAGAAGTTAGTGCTACAGATAGAACAACTGGCAGGAAACAAACGGTAAGCATTCAAGGTGGCTCTAACCTTGACGAGGATGAAATTAAGACGATTTTGGCTGATGCTAAGGCTAAGGCCGATGAAGATAGGAAACGAAGATCGTCTATTGACAGAAAAAATAGCGCTATGACTCTTGTTGCTCAAGCAGAGAGGAGACTTCGTGACGCAGCCTTAGAACTTGGCCCATATGGAGCAGAGCGACAACAACGAGCTGTGGAAATGTCATTAAGAGATGTTCAAGATGAACTTGAAAATGATGACCCTCAAGAACTTGAATATGCAGTAGCTGGTTTACAAGAAGCTCTTTTTGGTTTAAATCGGCGTTTAGCGGCTGAGAGACGCACTGATGCAAACCCACTACAAGGAATTCGCAATACTTTTGGTTCTATTAAAGATGAGCTTTTTTCCGATGATTATTGGGATGATGATCCTTGGAATAACCCATCGGCACCTTATGAATCAAGAAGGAACTCTGGAAGACGAGGGATAGATCCTTGGGATGATGACTTCTACCGTTAACCCAGATTACTGGTCACTATTAGGTATTCCACCTGGTAGCGATCCACAACAATTAAAACGCGCATTCAGAAGGGAAGCGAGAAGATGGCATCCTGATTTAAATGGGAATGATAGGAATGCTGAAGAACGTTTTAAGTTAGTCAATGAGGCTTATGCAGTTTTAAGTGACCCTAGAAGGAGAAAGGCTTGGGAAGCTTTAAATGATTCACCTAAGGAGGAGGAATTTCCTTTTGAAGAGGGGTTCCCATCTTTTGAGGATTACTTGAAATTGGTTCTTGGAAAAGATGACCCATACCCTAAAAGGGAAGGATACGAACCATCCCAAGAAGAGGATTTTCAAGAATTCAAAAGATCATGGCCAGCAACATCAACACCACCCCCACCTCCTGTACAGGCTTTTCAAGATTTAGAGACCCTTGTTCCTCTTTCTCTGGATCAAGGATTAAATGGCACAACAGTTCAAATTGAATTAGATGATGGAACCTTGATTGAGGTTGATACACCTCCACTAGCTGGAGATGGATGGCGACTAAGGCTTGCAGGGGTGGCACCCGGCGGACGAGATCATTTCTTGCAGCTTCGAATACAGACCAATGAAGGTCTTAGAGCAGATGGATTAAGGACTCTTTTCCGACTAGAACTTCTTCCCTGTGATGCTGTTTTGGGTTGTGCAGTAGAAGTTCCAACTATTGATGGACCAGTTACACTTCAGGTGCCACCTGGATCATCAAGTGGACGTTTATTAAGACTTCGTGGGCGTGGGCTCGAATGTGACGGATATAGAGGAGATCAACTAGTAGAGATAATTGTTGTAATACCTTCTGAATTAGGAGACTCAGAAAGAGCTCTATATGAACGATTACAGGAACTTTCTGTTAATCCTGAATTTTATTAAAATATTTTAGGAACAACTACTGAATTGATTTCCCTTCTGAAAAGCCTATGCGAGTACATGTCCTGCTTTATGACTCTGGCAAAGAAAGTGAAGGAATTCATTCCCTTGAAATTTCAGGCCAAGTCATTGTCTTGATGTTTGAGAATATTGATGATGCAGAGAGATATAGTGGCCTTCTGGCTGCTCAGGATTTTCCTCAACCTACGGTTGAGGCTATTGAGAAAGAGGAAATAGAAGCCTTTTGTTCACAGGCAGGATATCAAGCACGTTTTGTTGAATCTGGATTTGTTCCTAAGACAGAAGAAGAAAGACTTTTATTATCTCCTCCGATTAAAAATAAAGACGTTAATAATTGGCACGAAGGAAATGAAAATATCGATTCACTTGTTGATTCTGCAATTAACGAGGAGTCAAATATTGATTCTATACGTAAACGTTTAGAAGGTCTTTTGTAAAATGGCAAACTACCAGAAAAACTATCAAGGTAAATTTACCGGTCTAGTAACTGATAGAGGTTATCTTTTAACAGAACTACCTAACCCTTTAAGTAATGAATTGGACCAATTAAAAACAAATCAATTGGTAAATCTTTTTAACCAGGAAGATAAAAAGCCTCAACAATCTGTAGCAGATGCAACCAATGAGATATCGAATGCCATTGATCAGATCGTCTTTAAAATAAGAAGAGGCGGTAAGCTCTTTTATATAGGGGCAGGTACATCAGGAAGATTGGGTGTGTTAGATGCCGCAGAATGTCCCCCAACATTTTGCACCCCTCCAGACCTTGTTCAAGGTGTCATAGCAGGAGGAGATGAAGCACTGATTTCTAGTGCAGAAGGTATTGAAGATGACTTCAAATTAGGTAGAGAGGATTTACAAAAAAGAAATTTCAGTGAAAATGATTGTTTGATTGGGATAATGGCTGGAGGTACCACACCTTATGTACATGGGGCTTTAACTTATGCACAACATATCTCCGCATTAACTGTTTCTATCTGTTGTGTTTCTAAGGAGAACGTAACCGTACCCTGTGACATTGATATTCGTCTGCTGACTGGCCCTGAATTACTTACTGGTTCAACAAGACTTAAGGCTGGTACAGCAACAAAGATGGCATTAAATATAATCTCAACTTCTGTGATGATTAAATTAGGTAAAGTATTCAAGAATAGGATGATTGATCTGAAAGCAAGTAATAATAAACTTCTAGATAGATCTTTAAGAATACTTAGTGATATTGCTAATTTAAATCGAAAGGATGGCTTTCTCTTACTTGAAAAGTGTGACGGATCAGTTAAGCTTGCCCTGTTTGTAGCTTTGTCCCATCTTTCTTTAGATGAATGTAGAAAGATACTTAATTCAAACAATGACAATCTAAGTGATTCATTAGATTCTTTAAATATTTCCAAAAAGAAATCTTGGTGATTTTAACTACACCAAGAAGGTCTTGGAATCGACACTTTCAAGCGAAATCTTTTTTGTTAGGTAAAATTTAAGAAAATTAATTTTACTATTACCAGTGACTACTGTAATTCTTGATACTGATGCTGGCTTAATAGAGCTCGAGCTGTTTGATAATGAAGCTCCCAATACAGTCGCTAACTTTGTGAAGCTAGTGAATGAGGGTTTTTATAACGGGTTGGCATTTCACCGTGTAATAGATGGATTTATGGCACAGGGTGGCTGTCCAAATACTAGAGAAGGAGCCAATGGAATCCCAGGGACCGGAGGCCCTGGCTACACAATAGATTGTGAAATTAATTCCCATAAGCATCTCCCTGGATCCCTTTCAATGGCTCACGCCGGAAAAAATACAGGTGGTAGCCAATTCTTTCTAGTTCATCAGGCCCAACCTCATCTTGACGGAGTTCATACAGTTTTTGGCCAAACTGAGAATCTGAATGTTGTTCTTTCCCTTAAGAATGGTTCAATTATCAATAAAGCATCAGTGAAATAGGTTGAATTTAGAATTATTCCCAATTTATAAGGATAGGTCTGGCACTTTTTTCCAGGTCTAATGCTAAATCATCTAGATTTCTTGAATATAAATCCTTTAATTGCTTTTTCTTTAGTCCTAGGGTTATAGAGGGGTGCAATGCTTGTTCTATATTGTCAGTAAGCAAAAGAGAAATTCTTTTAGTTAACTTATTAGCCACAATTGACTTAATCATATTTAGTGTTGATTCGATACAGTTATCTTTATTTGTGTTTTCTCTACGACTACATTTCACTCTCCATAAAAATGTTGGGTTATCCAAAATTGCTTCTAGTCGAGATGAATACTCTGTTATTAAATTTATACTTTGATTGATGGCATGATTTTCAGCCTCTGATCTAAATTGTGCAATCTTTGTTTGGTTTCTATGAATATCCCAGGCAAAATAAATATAGTTTAATGTGTCTAGTTGATCTTTATTGGAATCAACCTTGTCAAATAGATGACCTAATTTATCTCTTTTTACTGCAAGATACGCTGCATTATGATCACCTGGACATATTACAAGTGGTATTCTGTTTTCTACTTTTAATCCATATCCTCCTAATCCTGCAATTTTACGAGGATTATTAGTTAATAGTTTAAGTCTGTGTATCCCTAAGTCTGTAAGTATTTGTGCCCCAACACCATAATTTCTTAAATCAGCAGGAAATCCTAATCTTAAGTTGGCTTCTACCGTGTCGAGGCCACCATCCTGCAAGCTATATGCTTTTAACTTATTTATTAATCCTATTCCTCTACCTTCTTGCCTTAAATAAACAAGTACTCCTTCACCCTCTTGGTTTATTCGAGCCAGCGCTGCTTCAAGTTGTGGTCTGCAGTCACAACGTAATGACCCAAAGGCATCACCTGTAAGACATTCTGAATGCATTCGCACAAGCACAGGCTCTGTTAATTCTCTGGGGTTACCTTTAACTAGTGCTACATGTTCTGAGCCATCTAATTTATTTTTATAACCTATGGCCTGAAATCCTCCAAAAAGTGTTGGTAAGTCTGCAGTTGCATTTCTAATTACAAAACGCTCATTTTCTAATCTATATCGAATTAGATCAGCAATGCTAATTAGTTTTAAACCCCATTTTTTTGAGTAGTCATAGAGTTCAGGTAGCCTAGCCATAGAACCATCTTGATTTTGTATTTCACAGATCACTCCTGCGGAGACCAGGCCTGCTAATTGTGAAAGATCAACCGCAGCTTCTGTATGTCCAGCTCTTTTTAAAACCCCTCCTTTTCTTGCTTTTAAAGGAAAAATATGACCTGGTCTCCTCAGGTCAGTTGGTTTAGTA
The DNA here is from genome assembly GCA_003280055.1 of Prochlorococcus sp. AG-363-P19. Classification (GTDB taxonomy): domain Bacteria; phylum Cyanobacteriota; class Cyanobacteriia; order PCC-6307; family Cyanobiaceae; genus AG-363-P08. Next base: position 43,728 of record QCGG01000004.1, on the reverse strand, counting down.
GAAGGATTAATAGCTACTTGTATTGTTCTTGCACGGTCTTCAGCTGATATACCAGTTGAAACGCCATTCTCAGGACCAGCATCAATGCTTACTGTGAAGGCAGTTTCATTTGCATCCGTATTTCTATCAACCATTAGTGGGAGGTCAAGTGCTTCTAGTCTTTCCCCTTCCATAGATAGGCAAATAAGACCTCTGGCCTCTGTTGCCATGAAGTTTATTTGTTCAGGTGTGGCGAACTGAGCGGCGCATATCAAATCACCTTCATTTTCCCTCCTTTCATCATCTACAACAACAATGCACTCTCCATTCCTGATGGCAGCAAGCCCATCTGAGATCGGATCAAATTGGATTTCACCACTTTGAAGACTAGGCTTAGTATTGTTCAGAATTCCTAAATTGGGACTTTCTTCATTCATTATCGTTGCCAACAGGATTGGCGAGAACAATTGATTAATGGTAAAGAACCTCCTATACCCGCAAAAGGATCAAATATGACTTCTAAGAAGCGAGTCGCGGTTATTGGGGCGTCTGGTTATGGAGGCCTTCAATCAATAAGATTATTGCAAAATCATCCCAACTTTAAGGTTAGTTTTTTGGGAGGTAAGCGAAGTTCAGGAAAATTGTGGAATGACTTATGTCCTTTTATGCCCATACCTGGAGAATTGACCGTTGAAGAGCCTGATCCTATACGAATTTCTCAAGCAGCAGATTTTGCAATTTTAAGTCTTCCAAATGGTCAAGCATGCTCACTTGTGCCCAAATTATTGGATAAGGGCTTAAGAGTAGTAGATCTTTCAGCTGATTTTCGTTACCGTTCTCTTGATCAATGGGCCAAGGTTTATTCGCAAGAATCTTCTGCGCTGCTTCGTGAAGACTCAGCGTTATGCAATGAAGCTGTTTATGGCTTGGCTGAATGGAAGGAAAGGGAGATTTCTGACGCTTCTTTGGTAGCAGCACCAGGATGTTTTCCTACAGCAAGCTTATTGCCTTTACTACCCTTTTTAAAACAAGGGCTAATTGAAGAAGAGGGAATAATAATAGATGCAAAAACTGGAACATCTGGAGGGGGTAGAGTCCCTAAAGAAGTTTTTTTGTTATCAGAGGCTTCTGAATCAATTTCTCCTTATGGTGTTGTTGGCCATAGGCATACATCAGAGATTGAACAGTTTGCAAGTGAAGTTGCAGGTCACGAGATTCAAGTTCAATTTACACCTCATTTAATACCAATGGTTAGAGGTTTATTAGCTACTGTATATGCCAGACTTAGAGATCCATGTTTAACTGCAGCAGACTGTACAACTGTACTTGAGGCGATATATCGTAACCACGAAACTGTTCAGGTTCTACCTGTAGGACAATATCCAGCTACGAAGTGGGTTAAACATACAAACAAAGCTCTCTTATCAGTTCAGGTAGAACCCCGTACTAGTAGATTGATATTAATGTGCGCAATAGATAACCTCATTAAAGGACAAGCTGGTCAGGGAATACAATGTTTAAACCTCATGGAAGATCACCCAATTAATAAGGGATTACCTATTGTACCTTTTTATCCCTAGTTGATTCTTTTCTAAGAGTTTCACCTACTATGGAGATAGAAAAAGGAAGAATAAGATGCTCTTGAGATTGAATTTTCCATTGTAATGATTGAATGTTGTCTTTCGGATCAATTAAAACTACAGCTTGGCCAATTATTTCACCTGAATCTATCTCACTACTTACATAATGAACTGTGCAACCTGTAACCTTTGCCCCAAAAGATAAAGCTTGTTTTATAGAGTTAGTTCCTTTAAAGCTTGGCAAAAGCGATGGATGGATGTTTATCATTCGGCCTTTATATTTATCTACAAAATTGCTAGTTGCTACTCTCATCCAACCTGCCATGATAATTATCTCTGCCTCAAATTCGTCAATTGCTTCTACAATACTTCGATCAAAATCTTCTCTACTAATATAGTTTCTATGGTCATAGATTTTGACTGGTATCGAATATTTCTTTGCTTTTTCTATGGCCCCACATTTAGGATTGCTTACAATCAAACAATTTATAGTTGCTGATAGTTTATTGTTGTTGATGGCCTTAGCAATTGCTTCAAAATTACTTCCAGTTCCAGAAGCTAGAATTATTAACTGTAGTGGTTTCTCAAATTTATAATTGGAGTAATTAGTTGGAAATCCGATAAATTCCATAATCTTCTAATAAATCAAGCAATTGATTTAAATTAATGCATATCTTACTACAAAATTGGCAAAATGCTGAAATTATTTATGATGGAGAAATAATAAATAAAAGATTATTGTATGGATTGTTTTTTTATTTTCATATTGAAATGTGAGAAATAATCCAGAATTGGATGCCTAGAGAGTCAAATAATATGTTTATTTCTGGCTAAATTATAATTATGAGTTATATTTAGAGAATAATAATATATATGCTTTATGTTTGCTGAATTATTGGTAAATGAAAATGAAAATGAGAAAGGAAATGATGATGTGAAAGTATTCTTGAATCTAAGTGACCCTAAAAGTCAGTTAGTAGAAGTTGATATTCAATTTTCGTTAAATATTGACAAATTGGAATTTTCCTTGCCCGTATGGACACCTGGCTCGTATAAAGTTAGAGACCACGCTCAGTTTCTACACAAGTTAGAGGTTAAACAAGGGGATGAAATATTGGAAATTATCCAAACTAATACTAATTCATGGACAACTGTTATTAGACAAAAACAACAACTAACTATTTCCTATTTCGTAGAAGCAAGGGATCTAACAGTGAGAACTAGTTATATAGATTCTGAATTTGCTTCTTTATGCCTTTCTTCTATAGTTATGTTAATAGAAGCCAAAAGGAGTAGTTGCCATAATACCTTTGTAAAGTTACCTAAAGAATGGAGTGCTTTTTGTCCTTTGGATATGTCCAAAGGACGTTATCGTGCAAAAAATTATGACGAACTTATTGATTCTCCATTACATGCAGGATCACCAAAAGTTTCGAGATTTGATGTTAAAGGTTTTAATCATCAAATCGTTGAATTTGGCAAGATAGAAGATTTAATTCCTAATAGATTTCTTGATGATATCAAATTAATTTGTGAAAGTGCATGCAACCTATTAAAAGTTCAACCCCCTTCTAAAAATAAATATATTATTTTTATAATTTATTCAGATAATGGATACGGCGGCTTGGAACATGATAATAGCTGTGTACTACAATTTTCAAGAAAACGATTACGAAAGGCATCAGGATATAGGCAATTGCTACAGTTGATAGGTCATGAATATCTTCATCAATGGAACATACGAAGATTGAGACCTATAGAATATTTATCATATAATTATTCAGCTCCAATTCTAAGTGACGCACTTTGGTTTGCGGAAGGAGTTACTAGTTATTATGATATTTGCCTCCCTTTTATCTCTGGGTTGTTTACAGTTGATCATTTAATCGACGAACTGCTTAGTGAAATAAAACGTTATTATGCTACGCCAGGTAGGAAAATCCATTCTCTTATGGATAGTTCGAAACAAGCTTGGATAAAATTATATAATTCACGTCCTTCTAGCTCTAATTTTCAAATTAGCTATTACAATGTCGGCACAATATTCGCATTATGCCTAGATATTAGACTTCGTCAGCATAGTTCTAGTCTTTCTGATATACTAAGAACAATGTGGGAACGATATGGCTCAAATCAGAATGGTTATACAACCTCAGATGTGATTAATATCCTTAGTGAAATAGATGTTAAACTTTCACATCAAGCCTTTATTTGGTTGTCAGTTCCCGATAATTTGCCATTAAACGAAGTTTTAAATGACGTAGGCTACTCGCTTAATAGCAGAAAACAAAGTAATACTTCTACTGGAATGGATATTTCTTCCAAGGAAGGAAGATTTATAGTGACTAATGTACGAAATGAAAGCCCAGCTATGTTATCTGGTTTGGTTCCAAATGATGAGATCATATCTGTAGATAACATACGGGTTGAAGATGAAGAGCATTTTCAAAATATTATTTCAAGAAGAGAGAAGTCAGAAATTCTTTACTCCCGTAGAGGGATAATAAATAGAACAATTATTTCATGTAGTGATTATTATTTAGATGATCACACTATTACAGAGCTTCCATCAATATCCACTATTTCCTCAAAGCTTCGTAAGGATTGGCTAGAATTCATTTGACTGAATCCTTATAGGATTTACAAGAAGTGACAGTATTTGTTTTGTCTTCGGATTGATTCTGGTCTTTATTGAATTTCATAGAAAGTTTAAGGATATGATGAAATACACATGATCTTTCCAAGAAATTGAGATGACTGTACTAAAGTTTTTATAATTATATCAACACAGGGAATCTAACAAAGCTAATGAATTTTCCCAACTTTTCTGTTACTGATACAGATTCGATCTGGTCACGTTACTGTGAGCTCCAATGGTTTCATAAAAAGCTTGGAATGTGGCTCGATATCAGTAAAATGCATATAAATCCATCTGATCTCAAAAGCCTCGAGTCAAAATTTCCTCAAGTTTATGCATCCATGACACTTCTTGAGAATGGAGCGATCTCAAATATTGATGAAAATCGCCAAGTGGGTCATTATTGGTTAAGAACACCTTCTATTGCACCAGAAACTCACATTAAATTAAAAATAGAACATGAGACGTCAAAGATTATTGAGTTTTCAAATCAGATATTAACTGGGACGATTAAATCATCATCTGATCATCAATTTACAGATGTACTTTGGATTGGAATAGGAGGAAGTGGTCTAGGTCCATCTTTAATTGTCAACGCATTAGGTGAATCAAAAACCAAACTAAAATTTCATTTTATTGATAACGTTGATCCAGAAGGAATATCGAATAAATTATCGAATTTATCTGACAAACTTAGTTCAACACTTTTTGTTGTTGTAAGTAAGTCTGGTGGTACTCCGGAACCAAATATAGCAATGAATATCACTAGAAAATATGTTGAAGATAAGAAATCTAGTTGGGAACCTAATGCAGTAGCTATTACGATGTCAGGAAGTAAATTAGATAATCTTGCTATCGAACAAAATTGGTTAGAAAGGTTTGATTTGCCTGACTGGGTAGGAGGTCGTACAAGTATAACAAGTTCTGTAGGACTATTACCAGCAGCATTGATGAATGTAGATATTATCGATTTTCTTTCCGGAGCTTCAATTATGGATGAAGCTACTCGCTCACCTGACTTAAGAGATAACCCTGCTGCTCTATTGGCAAGTTCATGGTATGTAGCAGGCCAGGGAAAAGGAAAAAAAGACATGGTTGTACTTCCATATAAGGACAGACTCGAGCTCTTTAGTAAGTATCTCCAACAATTAGTTATGGAATCACTGGGTAAGAAGATTGATAAAGAAGGAAATAACGTTAACCAAGGAATAGCCGTTTATGGAAATAAGGGATCTACAGATCAACATGCCTATGTTCAACAACTTAGAGATGGTATTGATAATTTCTTCGTTAATTTTATTGAGATTCTCGATGATTATGGAAATTCTGATAACCTTAAAAACTTATCATCCGGAGACCATCTTTCTGGTTTTTTGAATGGTACTAAACAGGCTTTATTGGAGGGAGGAAGAGAAAGTCTTACTATTACCTTAGAAAAACTAAATGCTTCTAGTTTAGGTTCTTTAATTGCCTTATATGAACGAGCAGTTGGTTTCTATGCTGAAATGATAAATATCAATGCCTATGATCAGCCTGGTGTTGAAGCTGGTAAGGCGGCTGCATCAAAAATACTAGAAGTACAATCCCGGGTCGAAAATCTACTTTCTGATAATAAAGCTAGAACTCTTGATGAAATTGCAGATCAAATATCATTTAATGAATATGATCAATTGTTTTCGATTTTAAGACATCTAGTATACTCCCGGGAAGACTTCAAATTTAAAGGAGATTTTACCAACCCCACTCAATTAATTTTTCTCAGAAATAATTAACTTGCTATTTAGGGTACTAGATTTACAAGTTTACCCGGTACTATTATGATTCTGCGGGGATCTTTACCTAACAACCACTTTTTAGATATTTCACTACTTAGAACCAATCTTTCTAGTTCGTTATTATCTGCATTTGCTGGAGCCTGAATTGAACCCCTAACTTTACCCTTTACTTGAATTATTAATTCAAAACTATCCTTGGTTATTGCGTCATTGTCGTGTTTAGGCCATTCACTGAGATGAACACTTTTTTCCTTTTGTAGTTGAAACCAGAATTCTTCAGATATATGAGGAGCAAAGGGTGCTAGAAGTTTTATCAATACGATTGTGGATTCAAGCAATAGTGTGTCTGATACAACGTCAAACATCTCATTTATCGCATTTGATAATTTCATCAATTCTGAAATAGCTGTGTTGAATTGTGGATTATCTTCTAAATCTTCAGTAACGGAAATAATTGCCATGTGCACAAGTCTTCGCAGTTCTTTATCTTCTTTGGTTAAATTCTGCTTGGTATAGTCAATTTTAAATTTCTTAAGTTTCCGAGTGTCGAATTTATTCGTTACTCTTTTTACTAATTTACATAGTCTACAAATAAACCTATATTGACCTTCTACATCGGCATCATCCCATTCAAGATCTTTTTCGGGAGGGGCCTTGAAAAGAATAAATAATCTAGATGTGTCAGCCCCAAACTTGTCGATAACACCTGAAGGATCTACTCCATTATATTTTGACTTAGACATTTTTTCATAAATTACTTCTAGTTTCTCGCCACTATTTGGATCAAGGGGGCTTGACTTGTCTTGGATCTTTGATTGATGTATATATGCACCAGACCTTGGATTTTTATAAGTAACTCCTTGTACCATGCCTTGAGTTAATAATTTTTGAAATGGTTCTTTTATTTTCACTAAATGTTTGTCAAATAGTGCTTTGGTAAAAAACCTTGCGTATAGTAAATGGAGAATAGCATGTTCTATCCCTCCAACATATTGACTTACAGGAAGCCATTTATCAGATGTTTCGTATGAGAAGGGTTTTGAATTATTTTTGGGATCGGTAAATCTTAAGAAATACCAGGATGAACACATAAAGGTATCCATAGTATCAGTTTCTCTTTTTGCTGGCCCGCTACATTTAGGACAGATGGTATCTACCCAATCGATATCTTTGGTTAACTCTGAATCCCCTTTAGATAATTTGCCTTCCAAGGGTGGTAGCTTCAGGGGAAGATCATTAATATTTAGTGGTACTGTTCCGCAACTTACACAATGGATAATTGGAATTGGACAACCCCAATATCTTTGTCTAGAAATTAACCAGTCTCTTAATTTATAATTAGTTTGTGATTTTGCCCATCCTTCTTCCTCGCCCTTTTTTATTATTTCTAATTTGACCTCCTTTGATTTTTTCCCATTATATATTGAAGAGTTAAACATTATTCCTTCATCTGTAAATGCAAAGTCTTCTGACGCTTCGTTTATGTTTGGGTTTTTGATTACATATTTGATCGGTAGGTCATACTTCTTAGCAAACTTAAAGTCCCTTTGGTCATGTGCTGGTACTCCCATAACAATACCAGATCCATAATGAGGTAATACATAGTCACCTACCCACAGTGGTATAGGTTCACCTGTTATAGGATGAAGGGCGTTTGTTCCTATATTAATACCACATTTCTCCCGTCTATCAGAGGCTCTTTCCATATCAGAGAGTTGATTTATCGAGTCTTTAAAATGCTCTAATTTTGGTTTTTGTTCTCTAGAAACTATATTGTCTAGCAAGGGATGTTCTGGTGCTAATACTAAATAGGTGACTCCAAACAATGTATCTGCTCTAGTCGTGAAAACTTCAATATATTCTTCTGCTGAATTTTCTAATTTAAATTGTATTGTTACCCCTTCAGACTTGCCAATCCAGTTAGATTGCATAGTTTTGACTCTTTCTGGCCAATCTATAAGACCATTTAAATCATTTAATAGTTTTGGAGCATAATCCGTAATCTTAAGGAACCATTGCTTCAATAGTTTTTTTTCAACTACAGCACCAGATCTCCAGGATTTGCCATCAGGATCAACTTGTTCATTTGCCAGGACGGTTTTATCTATTGGGTCCCAATTGACTATCGCTTCTTTTTGATATGCCAGGCCAGAATCAAATAACTCTAAAAACAGATATTGGGTCCAACGGTAATATTCAGAATCGCAGGTAGCAAACTCTCTATTCCAATCGATGGACAACCCTAGTCTTTTAAGTTGTTCTCTCATCTGACAGATATTATTTTTAGTCCAATTACTTGGACTAACTCCTCTTTCGATAGCGGCATTCTCCGCTGGAAGACCAAAAGCATCCCAACCCATCGGTTGCAATACCTTATAGCCCTTCATTCTATGGAACCGCGCCAAGACATCGGTTATTACATAATTTCTTACGTGGCCCATATGCAATGTTCCTGAAGGGTAAGGAAACATAGAAAGAGCATAAAAAGTCTTATCTCCAGGATCTGGCTCTATCGTCAAGTCGAGTCCATTAGCTTCCCACTGCTTCTGCCACTTAATTTCTAACTCGTGAGGGTTGTATAGAGGCCTTTCCTTACTATTCAACGATTTTTGTGATTTTCCTGTTTTCACGGGTAATTTCTGAGTCCTGATGGTTTTTAAACCAATAGCCTACACTAACTTAGTATAGTAAAATAGGCTTTAAATATCTGAGTGTCAAAATTAATCATCTAAGCATTGATTATTATACTATATTTGCTATAAGTTAATACTCAGACAAAGCGATCGAGAATGAAGAAACTTAGCAGATTAATTATGTACCTGCGAAATCTAATCAGTAAAATTAGATTGTACGGATATTCGTCTCGAAGTTTAACTCGTTATGATAATTTCTCGTATGTGAACTCCCTACGTTTAAGATTAGATGAAGTTAATGAAAATATTACAGATACTTTCAGATTATTATTTCAAGCGCAGCAAATTAATATTAAAACCACGGTGGTTAGACCCAAGGGGTTTTTTCAAAATATCACCAACCGTTATTATCAAAATATGTCTCAAAACTCCGTCAACTTATATTTGCAACAACTCAGGAAATTAATATTATTAAAGTTTCAGCTTCAATATAAATTATACTTAATCTCCGGACCTTTATTTGTACAAATTTCCAAACTTATCTTATTTGCATTATTAGCTTTAGGCGGATGTTTTGTGTTTGGATTTTTTCTGATTTCAGGTTTTTTAGCAACACTATATATATTACCATTCTTATTAATTCTTTATTTTATATCTATACTAATAAATAGAAAGTGAATTCTATTGCCATCAACATTTAATTGTATCTCTTAGCTAATTCATTAGTGTGCTATAATTTAATTATCAGTACTTTTTTCTAACTAAGGTTGTAATGAAATTACCTGTTGATTTTTATAAGTACGAAGGTTTAGGTAACAATTTTATTGTAATAGATCGCATTAATACTTTTATTAATGAAAAGGATGAGTTGCTTAAGAGTCAATATATAAAAAAAATTTGTTGTCGAAATTTTGGAATAGGAGCTGATGGTCTAATACTTGTACTACCCAGCACTAATGCTATTGTTAAAATGCGTATTTTTAATTCTGATGGGACAGAGGCTGAAATGTGTGGCAATGGCATTCGATGTATTGGTAAATACCTTTTAGACCAAAAATTAGTTAACAGCGATAGCCCCTTTTGTATAGAAACATTGGCTGGATTGATTACTATTACTAATAGAAAAGGGAGTGATATAACGGTAGATATGGGAAAACCAATATTTGACCCTTTAGAAATACCTACAACTATGCCTCAATCCAGCCTTGGATTGCCTAAATCAACCTTGACTGTTGGTTCAATCTCCTTAGAAGTTTCAGCGGTTGGTATGGGCAATCCACATTTAATCGTTCATTTTGATGATTTACAAAATTTAGATTTAACTAAACTAGGTCCTATTCTTGAAACTCATAAGTTTTTTCCAAAAAAAACAAATGTTCATTTTTTAAAAGTAATTGACAAATCACATCTTCAAATTAAAGTTTGGGAAAGAGGGTGTGGTCCAACAATGGCTTGTGGAACAGGAGCATGCGCAACTCTCGTCGCTTCACACCTTCTAGGTTATTGTGATAGTGCTGCCGAAGTAAATTTGCCTGGTGGAAACCTTTATATTTCATGGCCAAATAAAGAATCATCTGTTTTCATGACAGGTAATGCATCACTAGTTTATAAAGGTACTTTTTTTATTAAACCATGACCAATCTACTCTTTTATTTTAGCTACAAAACAAAGTCTTATACTCGTTATATACTTAATTTGAGTTAAGATATCCTTATTAATAATTAATTTTATTTAAGAAACATTTACTCGATGATCAACAAAAATAATCATATCAAAATTTATATTGATAATGCTGCCACTACTCCTCCAGCAATGGAAGTAATAGAAGCTGTACGATCTGCACAGGATGAATTTTGGGGAAATTGCTCTTCATTACATTATGAAGGAGTAAAAGCGCTCCGAAAATTAGAACAATCCAGGCAAGTTATTGCAGAAATAGTTTCATCGCAAGCCAATCAAATTGTATTCACATCTGGTGCTACAGAATCCATAAACCTGGCGCTTTCATTGGCAACTGAGAAAACCAGTAGAGGCAGAATTGTTATTTCTTCTGTTGAACACCCTGCTTCTTTAAATGCTACAAATAGATTCAAAGAACAAGGATGGCTTATCGAAGAATGGCCAGTAAATGAAGAAGGGCTAATAGATCTTAATCGCCTTGATCAATTATTAGATCCACCTACCAAGATACTATCAATAATATGGGGTCAATCGGAAGTTGGAACAATTCAACCTATAGAACTTTTAGCTGAAGAATGCAATAATCGAGGTATAATATTTCATACTGATGCAACTCAAATAATTCCTCATTATTCTATTAATTGGAACAAACTAAATATTTCCTTTTTAAGTGCTTCAGCACATAAATTCAACGGGCCAAAGGGTATCGGTATATTATTACTAGGAAAGAACGTAATTCACCATAGTGAATTTAGAAATCCCATCAATGAACTTTCTATTAGACCAGGAACTGTAGCATTACCTCTAATAGTTGGAATGAAAACGGCGTTTGAACTTATTGATAAAAAAACTTATGAATTCTACAACTCTGATAATTCTAAAAAAACAAATCTTTATTCTAATACTTTATTATTACGTCAAAAACTTTCGAGAAATAACCAGCTTTTATTTACTGGCCATCCTTCAAACCGAATACCCAACCATATCTCTATGCTTGTTACTGATACCAATGGCAACCCAATTAATGGACGCAATCTAGTTTACAAACTTTCTAATTTAGGACTCTGCGCTAGTACTGGCACAGCGTGCATGAGCGGCAAAAGTATTGATAGTCATGTGTTAAGAGCGATGAACGTTGATACTGCTTACTTGCGTTCAGGACTTAGATTTACATTGTCAAGTTCTCTCTCTCATTCAGAAATTATCCAAATACCTGATATTCTAACTACAGCAATTTCTGATTTAACTTCCTAATCATATCCTCACTAAATTGATGTCAAACACACTTCCAAAGGACTTGAAAGAAGCTGAGACTATGCTTTTAACAAGTTCTTTAGCATCTTTAGTAAAAAACCCATTAGGTAGGTGGTCGATAACACTTCGGTTTGAGGGTCTTAAAGTATTACCTTTAGTTATTAGATATAGTAAACAATTAGCTACTTCATGTAAAAACCATTATTTAGCTTTTCCTGACGCAGGTGCAGCAGCCTTGGCAAAACGTGATTATCCGGAAATGTCTCAAAAGATAATGACTTTTACTGAAATTATTAAAAAAACAAACTCTAATGATACATCAACCATACTTGTAACTGTTTGCCCAACTCCGCCTGATTATGAAATTTTTGAAGAACTGACTAAAACTTATTCAGGACCATTAATAATGATCAATGGCAGACTTGAGGACTCTATGGTGGGTATCGGCAGTGTTGCAAGGGAAAGAAGAAAAAGGTTTCTTTCCTTATGGAATGTAAGCTTCTGGTTAGAACCCTTAAAAAATGGGGCATTAATTAGAATGTTCCCACACAAATGGAAACTTTTTAGATTAACAGATTTTGGCTACGTATTTGATTCTGAATATGAAGACAGACCCGCACAAGAAATCATCTTCGAGAAACTGTAATTAATTACATGAATTATCACATATCAACTATTAATAAAATAAAACCATTATTATTAGCTTTTGATCTTATTTAATGCAGAATTATAAAAAATCAAATCTAATTGATATTTCTGCCTTGACTATCGCTGTTGCTTCTGTAATAGCAGTATTTTGGACTCCAGCGATTAGACCTTTTTCAGCCAAAATAGCAGGTAATTCACTCCCTATTGTTTTGACAGTTGATATCAGAGACCTTTCATTAGAAAGTTACACTGACTTTTCTCAACGAGCCCGAAATGAAAAAAATGTAAGAGTTTTTGTACGAAATCAACCAACTGGATCGCTACATATTAAAGCTATATATCAATTACCAATTCAATCCCTTACCTCACAATCAATCGACACTCAACGCAATTTTGAGTCACTTAATGTTGATGACCTTATTCATGCTAGATTTATTTTAAAAGGAAAAGCCCTGAAAACTGATAACGGGTTTGTTATTGCTGGCACAAAGCTTAAAATAGGAGTACCTATTGTTCTAGAAGGATCTTTTTATAGGCTTAAAGGTACTGTTAGTAACATTAATAGTAAGTAGTTATGAGTTACTCGCAAATACTCCAATTATATAAAAAACCGATCTATATAATAATAATCTATCTGTTAATTCAATCATTTACTCTGAGTTCATCAGCAAGAAATCATCAATTTCACTCCCTTAAGAATCAAGCTAACAGAATTATTACTACCTCAAACAAAAATAATAAATCTTGTATACAATTAAACAGGTCGTTACGTTCAATACTTGTAGATGATATGAATAATTGGAGTGTAACCATACTCGACCAAAACGGTTCATCAATCGTAGATTTAAATTCGAATAAATTATTTGTACCCGCTTCTAATTTGAAGTTATTTACAACAGCCTATGCTTTAGAAACCCTAGGTCCAGATTTTCTGTTAACTACATCATTATATAAACGTTTCAACGGCAATTATGAATTAGTAGGTGATGGTGACCCTGACTTTAACGATATAAAGATCATGCGGGTTGTAAACAGTCTTCAACATTCTATAGATAATAAACTTTTTAAAACTAAGTCCACAACCCTTATACTTAGAGAAGAGCCTAAAATGTATTGGTGGCCAAAAGGCTGGAAATACGAAGATATGAATGAATCTTACGGCGCGCCTATAACAAGATTGGCCATTTCTAGTAATTTTAGTCAATCATCATTAAACAATCCTTTATTTACTTTAAAACAAAATATAAGATCCAAAGTTGGTAAATCTATTAATAACTTTAGAATTACACATAAACCCTTTAAATCTACATTTGCTAATAGGTTCAGCTATAGATTATTACACCGAGAATATTCAGCACCTATGCTGGCCTTATTAAGTCTAGCAAATGCGGAAAGTCACAACTTTACCGCTGAGGTTCTATTGCGTAATGCTGCTCGCTCCTGGAATTCTGAGTTAGCAGCCATACAAATGACTAAATGGCTTAAGTCTAAGGGAATTTATACACCAGTACTTCGAATTATAGACGGTAGTGGGCTTTCTAGAGAGAACCTACTAACTAGTAAATCATTAGCCTCTGTTTTATTTTATATGACTTCCACCAAACTTTTTCCTTACTACATATCTTCTTTGGCAATTATAGGTCAAAGGGGTACATTAGCTGACTTTGCTTCTTCTTCTTCCCTTAATGGTAGATTTTTTGGTAAGACTGGAACGCTCGAAGGGGTACGTTCTCTATCCGGCTATTTAGAAAGTGGTAGTGGTTACATATATATCAGTATTTTATCTAATGGTGCTGAATATCCTAATAATAAAATCAAATCGATTTTATCTGCTACCCAACGATATAGTAAATGTCATTAATCATATAATCCAGAAATATTCATTTGCTATTATTGCTTCTGAGTTTACAAAAATGAAGCTATAATTAATCTGATCTGTGAATATCTGATTCAAGTTGTTTTTTGATTTTTGCTCGTTTTATTTTTAATCTGTAGATCTCTTTTTCTATTTCTTTTTTTTGCTTTTCATATTCTATAATCATTTTATTTTTCTTATTTATTAACCTGGCAACTACTTTTTCCTTAAATTTAGTGAAATCTTCGTTAAATTTTCTTTTGGTTTCCAGTAGTTTATTTTCAATTTCGGTTTTTTGTCTTTTGGTTTTACTAAGTATTCTTCTGGCCAATTCCTTTGATTCTGAATTGATAAGTCTAGCTTTTATCTCAGCTTGTTTTTGAAGCGATGATTTGCTAATAATATGATCTCTTTGTTTAAATGCCTCATTTATAATTTGCTCAGACTTTTGTTTTGCTTCTTCTAATAGTTGTTTTTGCTGATGAATTAAATTATCTGCTTCGCGTAATTGTGTTGGTAAACTTGACCTAACTTTTGCAAGAATTTCAATTGCTTCTTGCTCGTTGACCAATCGTTGACTACTGAATGGTACTCGCTTTGACTCTAGGAATAAAAATTCCAGGTCGTCTATTTGTCGCATCAATTGGCTTTCATTACTATGCATATTCCTGAAACCTCTATTTATTAAACAGTAGTTTTAAGTCTTTCGCAACTATTTTAGGAACCATATGATCAATTGTTCCTCCAAATTTTGCTACTTCCTTTATGACTGAACTACTCAAAAAACTGTGATGTGCTTTAGTTGCAAGGAAAACGGTCTCAGTATTTATTGCTAATGATCTATTTGTATGTGCTAGTTGTAACTCATACTCAAAATCACTTAAAGCCCTTAAACCTCTTAGTATCAGTGAGCAATTTTCACGTTCGGCACAATCAACGGTAAGTCCTTCAAAACTCACAATCTCTACATTAGGGACATGTAGCGTTGACTTTCTAATTTGATCCACTCTCTTCTCTATAGAAAATGTAGCTACTTTCTCATTGTTTCTTAATACTGCTACCACTACTTCTCCAAAGAGATCGGAACCCCTTTCAATAAGGTCTAGGTGCCCATTTGTTAGAGGATCAAAGCTACCAGGATAAAGAACTCTCATTAGATTAGGAAAGTAATAGATCTATTGATGGTTTAGCCTTAAAATTGGAATAACTCCTATTGAATTAATGCAACTTGACCAAGATGCCAAGAAAGTCCTTCTTCGCAAAATTCCCCATGGTCTCTTTATATGTGGTGTAAGAGAGGACGAAATTGTCAATGGTTTCACTGCTAGTTGGGTAACCCAAGGTTCATTTGACCCTCCTTTGGTGGTAATGGCTGTACGGTCAGAGGGTACTAGTCATGACATCATTCTAAGAACGCGCAAATTCTCATTGAATGTACTCAGATCAGATCAAAAGGAACTTGCAGCTGTTTTTTTCAAGCCTCAATCTGCTCTAGGCGGACGTTTCGAGGCTGCTCCTTTTAGTTTAGGAGACCTTGGGCTACCAATTTTGGATGATGCTGTTGGTGGCGTTGAGTGTGAACTTGTAGGAGAGGTAAGGCATGGTGACCATTCTGTTTTCGTTGGTGAGGTGAAAACGGCGAAATTAATTAATGATACAGATTCCCTTATTCTCTCATCAACAGGTTGGGAGTATGGAGGGTAAAACGGAAAGAAACCTTTTCCTCCCGGACGACTGTCAAGATTATATTTCTTCTAAATTAGAGGATATAATTCAAGGCATACCATTTGAGCCAGGTTGTTATATAATGAAGGATAATACTGAACGAATTTTATATATTGGAAAATCTAAAAACTTAAAAAATCGAGTTAAGAGTTATTTTCGAGAATATAACAACCATACCCCAAGAATTAACTTAATGGTTAAACAAATAGCAGATATAGAATTTATTGTTACTGATACAGAAGATGAAGCACTAGTTCTAGAGTCGAATTTGATAAAGAATTATCAACCGTATTTCAACATTCTTCTAAAGGACGATAAGAAATACCCTTATTTATGTATTACTTGGAGCGAGAAATACCCCAGAATATTTGTTACTCGAAGGCGAAGAAATAGGAAGGAGGCTGATAAATACTATGGTCCATATGTAGATGTAGGGCTTTTGAGAAATACATTAGCACTAGTAAAAAAAGTGTTTCCACTACGACAACGACCGATCCCGCTTTACCAAGATAGAGTTTGCCTCAATTACTCTATTGGTAGATGTCCAGGTGTATGTCAGAAGCTTATAACGCCGGAAGAATATCAAAGAACAATAAAACAGATAGCAATGATTTTTCAAGGTCGTAATGACGAATTAAAAAGATTGCTGACTCATAAAATGAAATGTTATTCCGATCAGCAAAATTATGAATCAGCAGCTCTGATAAGAGATCAGTTAAAAGGACTTAGTCAATTGACAACTGGCCAGAAAATGTCAATACCTGATTCCACCCTTTCACTAGATGCGATTGCTCTAGCCTACAATGAAAAAAACGCTGTGGTACAGATCTTTAAAATGAGATCAGGAAAACTTATAGGAACTTTGTGTTATTCAACAGAGAGATATAATCAACAACCACCTTTTATTATCCAGAGGATAATTGAGGAGCACTATAGTATCATTGATTCTTTTGAAATTCCCTCAGAAATAATTACCCAGTACATATTGCCTCAAAACGATGTTATTAGAGATTGGCTTACTGAGCTTAAAGGCTCGACTATTTCGATTAAACAGCCTAAGAGAAATACAAAAGCAAAATTATTGAAATTAGTGGAACGAAATGCCAATTATGAATTAGCAAGAACAACTCATGGAATTCTTCAGAATGAAATAGCAATAGAAGATTTAGCTCAACTACTAGAAATGGATTCTCTACCTAAGAGGATTGAAGCTTATGATATAAGTCACATTCAAGGTAGTGATGCAGTTGGATCACAAGTAGTATTTATAGATGGTCTTCCTGCTAAACAGCACTACCGTAAATATAAAATCAAGAATGAAGAAATCCGCATTGGTCATAGCGACGATTATAAATCTCTTGAAGAGGTGATCAGAAGAAGATTTAAAAAATGGGCTAATCTTAAGAAATCTGCAAATGATTTTGACGTAATCACAAGATCAAAACCAAGTATATTATCAAATTCATTAATTAACGATTGGCCAGACCTTGTATTAATAGATGGTGGTAAAGGACAGCTTTCATCTGTCTTTAATGTCTTACAGGAATTAGGCTTAAGTGAAGAAATTAATCTGTGCTCTATAGCAAAACAAAAAGAGGAGGTGTTTATTCCAGGTTCGCGAAAACCTATTAATTCCGAACCAAATCAACTTGGCATTAAGCTTCTACGAAGATTGAGAGATGAGGCACATCGATTTGCTGTTTCATATCATAGGCAAATTAGATCCAACAACTTAAGGAAATCAAGTCTGTCCGTTATACCAGGCCTAGGTTCCAAGAAAATTAAAAGCCTACTGTCTCACTTCAACTCCATTGACGCTATTCAACTTGCAACAGTAGACCAATTAACTAGAGTGGACGGTATTGGTGATTCTACAGCTGAACTTATATATAATTATTTTAATGTTTCTCAGCAATCTAAACCTTCTGATCAAGCTAAAAACTAAAAAGCTAATCACTGAAATCAACTATTTTTATTAATAAATATTTTGATGAATATAGTTACAAATAATAAATGATATAATACTAATAATAAAACGTCATTTTTATAATGAATTTATCTGCAGAAGCCTATTTATGGTTAAAATCGCTACATATTATAGGTGTAGTCGTATGGTTTGCCGGACTCTTTTACTTGGTTAGACTCTTTATTTATCATGTTGAGTCAAAAGAGTTCGATTCTGATCTTCAAGTAGCTTTTTCTAATCAATATAAATTAATGGAAAAACGTTTAGCTAATATTATAACTACTCCTGGAATGATCCTTACCATAAGTATGGCGATTGGGTTATTAATTGCAGAACCAGTTTGGCTTACTCAAAAGTGGATGCAATTTAAGTTGGCTATAGTTGCCGCTCTTATTTTCTATCATATCTTTTGCTATCGCATAATGGGCCAGCTCTCAAAAGGAGAATGTAATTGGACAGGCCAACAACTTAGAGCACTAAACGAACTACCTACCCTTTTTTTAGTAATTGTAGTCTTGTTAGTTGTTTTCAAAAGTCAATTCCCAACAAGTGCTGCCACATGGCTAATTGTATTTTTGATTTTGTTTATGGCTGCATCGATTCAATTCTATGCCCGATGGAGACGGCTAAATAGCAAAGTTAACCAACAATGAGCAATTCCTACGATAAAAATATTACTGATCTCTTACTTTCACTTAATAAGGAAAGTTGCCCTACTAATGTGAATTTGCATACTCATACATTATGTAGTGATGGAAGTTTAAAACCTATTGATTTACTTCTTCAAGCTAAGGACATAGGATTACAACATTTGTCGATTACAGATCACCATTCTGTAAATGCATACAAAGAAATAGATTCTTTTTTTTTGAATAACAATCTTGAGAAATGTCAATTCCCACGACTTTGGACAGGAATTGAAATTAGTTGCCTATTAAAGAAATGTCTTGTGCATGTTATAGGATTGGATTTTGACGTAGATCACGAATCTATGTCACCCTATATTCAGAACCAAGCACCTATCGGAAATTATCTTCAGTCCATAAATGTTGTTGACTCCATTCACAATGCTGGTGGAATCGCCCTGTTAGCTCATCCTGCAAGATACAGAGTCGATTTTGCAAACTTGATAGCAGCAGCGGCAGAAATCGGTTTTGATGGTGCTGAAGTTTGGTATGACTATGATTTTAATGAAAAGTGGAGCTATTCTAAATTTATTTGTGATCAGGTACTTAATAAGATCGAAATTTATAACTTGCTTCCTAGTTGCGGCACTGATAGTCATGGATTTACTCTTCTCGGTCGATAAAATAAATACTTATGTTGTTAAGATAGATTTTCAATTATTTCATCTGCATCATTAGTTATTTCTCTGAGGTGCTTTAAATCTTTTTCATCAGCATTATTCCATAAACCTCTATTTGAGGCTTCTAATAATCTTTCCGCAATATCCCTCATTGACCATGGATTATATTCTTTCAAAAAATTTATGGTGCTTTCATCTAATAACCAATTTTTATATATTTCCTTATAACACCAATTAGAAACCATATTAGTAGTAGCATCATATCCAAAGATATAATCTAATGTCGCAGACATTTCGAAGCCACCTTTATATAAATGTTCTTTTACTGCTTGTATCCAAAGAGGGTTTAAGACTCGACTTCTGATGACTTTATCTATTTCATGTTTTAGTTTCTTAACTCTTGGCCTTTCTCGTCTAGAGTGATCGGCAATTAGGATAGTTGGTTTTTGTTTACTTAATTGCTCGACAGCTAATGACAAGCCTCCATGAAATTGATAATAGTCATCAGAATCTAAGATATCATGCTCTCTATTGTCCTGGTTATGTAAAACAACCTCAACATTTTTAAGCGCTGATTTAAGGCTCTCTAAATCTTCATTAATATCTAAACTTCCATTATAGGTCCATTTACTCCACGACATATATGCTTGAGCTAATTCATTTTTAGATTCCCATAATCCAGAGTCTATTAATTCCTGTAGACCGGCACCGTAGGAACCCGGAGATGATCCAAATATTCGTTTTGGTATTTTATTATCTACTACTAAACTTGCATAGGGATTTAGTTCAGGGGTCTCATCTAATATAGCTACTTGTTGATAAGCCTTATATACAATTTCAATAAGGTTTGGAAAGGCATCTCTGAATAATCCAGAAATACGTAATGTTACATCTACTCTCGGCCTTTGAATTATAGATAAAGGAATGACTTCAATATCAATAACTCGTCGTGAGGCTCCATCCCATATTGGAGTTACACCCATTAATGCTAACAATTGTGCTATATCTTCTCCACCATTTCTCATTGTGGAAGTTCCCCAAACTGAAAGTGCTAAATGTTTTAAATGTTCTCCCTTTTCCATCAAATGTAATTCCAATATTTGGTTAGCACTCCTTCTGCCTAAATCCCATGCTGCCTCCGTTGGTAGTCCCCTTAGATCAACAGAGTAAAAATTTCGACCTGTGGGTAGGACGTCTTCTCTTCCTCTAGTCGGAGCGCCAGAAGGTCCCGCTTCAATATATTGTCCTGATAATGCCCTAAGGAATGAATCTTTCTCATTATTTGGACTTTGCTGCAAAAATAACCATACATAACTTAACTCTCTAAGTAAATTACGCACACCTTCTTTTTTAATTAAATCACATACTAAATCATTCATTTTACACGACTCTACTGATTTTTTATTATTAAAATAATGATCAAGAATATTTGATGCTACTTGGTCTAACCATTCAATTACGTGACCATTCTTTGTGATTATTCTGTTTATATGATTCGATAACTTTAATTGGTCATTCGTTGTGAGAGGTTCCTCTTCATCCTCAATCCATGGATCTAGATCGAGGCCTAATTCACTTGCTATGATTTGAGTTATTCCACCTCTATTGATTGAGGGAGATTTGCATACTGAACCCATTAATTCTAATAATTTTTCCCCTGACGGCTTAGAACCAAAGATATGCAAACCTTTTCTTATTTGAGCTTCTTTTAGTTCACATAGATAGGAATCAATCTTGTCGAATAGTGATTCTTCACTTGAAAATTTAGATTTGCTTTTGTTGTCAATGATTTCATCGATTTCTGTCTTTTTAATAAGGTGTTGAACCCTTTCACTAATCACTTTCGATCGGTCAGAATTTAATTGTATAGCTGTGTAATACTCATCAAGTAATTGTTCAATTAAGAGGAGGTCTCCATAAAGTTCAGCCCTTCCAAGTGGCGGGGTTAAATGGTCGATAATAATAGCATGTCCTCTTCTTTTTGCTTGCGATCCTTCCCCTGGATCATTCACTATAAAAGGGTAGATATTTGGTATATGACCTAATACTAAACTTGGATTACAGTTTATACTTAACCCGACTCCTTTGCCAGGTAACCATTCTGCTGTTCCATGTTTACCTAAATGAGTGATAGCGTTTGCTTCGAATACATTCCTTACCCAATAGTATTGAGCTAAATATCTATGAGGTGGTGGTAGATCTGGAGAATGGATGTCTTCAAAACTAGTTGGGTCATAACCCCTAGCTGGTTGTATAAGAATTACAATGTTCCCAAACTTTATTCCATGAATAGGAAACCCATTTTTTTCTAATTCAACAGATTCTTCTGGTATTCCCCATCTGTCTAAAATGGGTTTTTTTACTTCATCTGCTAGTGTTTTCCACCATGTAGCATATTTCTCTAAAGAAATATAAGTAAGAGGCCTCTTATGCGAGGATTCTGGTGAATTAGTTCGTGTATTATGAATTATATTCATTAACTCACTACTGTTTGACGGAATAAATTCCTCACCAAGATTGTAATTAGAATTTTTCAACCAATTAAGGATCTGGACAACACTCTCTGGAGTATCTAAGCCCACTCCGTTTGCAATTCTGCCATCCTTAATAGGATAATTAGCTAACATAATACAAATTCTTTTATTTGAATTAGAAAGACATCTAAGCTTTATCCATGCCAATGTATGTTCTACTAACCAATCTATTGCTTTATGATTAGGGCGAAGTGTTTTGACTGTTGTACATAAATTCCTATCCAAACATGATATCTCCTTAAAAGCACATGGACGAGTAATTTCCCTTCCATCTAGTTCAGGTAATACTATTTGAATAGATAAATCGATAGGGTCCATACCTATTGAATCTTTATCCCATTCTTGGTAGCTTCTAGTACTATTTAGAATTTGAAGGACAGGAACATTTAATTTCTTCCATAGCGTTGCACCTAAGTGAGCATTTTCTAATTTAACCGACGAAAATGAGGTCATGGTTAATACTATTTCTACTTTCTCCTTAGAAAAACTATTATATATTTTATCTTGGATTTCCTTAGAACTAAGGCTGCTTACGAAGTAAGTCCTCGGAACTAAATGTCTTTTACGAAGTGATTCGTTAATTGTTTTAGGTACAATTATATCACCAGCTTTATATAAAGACATATAATAAATCAACCCTACCTTTGCACCTTGCCCATCTCTCCAATCCCATGGATAAGGATCACTTAGTTTTCTAATTTCTTCATTGTTAAATGGTATTTTTTCGTTTCTTAATAACTTTTCAACTATATGTAAAAACTGATTAAGGTTATCTGTGCCTCCTTGTCCTAATAGTTCTTTTATATGACTATTTAAACTTGGCTCAACATTACTTAAATTAATCAACTCATCCTCATGGTCCGATGTTCCCGAAATTAGAATTAATTTTCTATCTTTACGCTCTTTTTGCCATTGCAACATCCGCTCGATTCCATAGCTCCAGTGTTCTCTTCCGCCCAGAATTCTAATGATAATAATTTTCGATTGAACTCCTGTTGTAGAGATATAATGGTCAATTTGTGCCGGATGTGTCAGAGTTGATAGTAATAATGCTCTAAATTTTCCATGAAGATTCACGAAATTGATTGATTCAAGGCAACTTGAAAGTGTTGTTATATCTGTGCTAGCACTTGTTAAAAACAATACTGGCGCACTAGGCTGCTCAACCAAGGAGAGGTTCTCTGGTGGTTCCGAACCAGGGAGACTGACAATTCTATGCATCTATTAATTCTGCTACCTAATCCCACCAGTTGGTACTAGTGGTGAGAAGATTTGTTTATACGGGATAGACCCTCTTATGCATCAGTTCCTTCCCTTTGCTTGGTTTCAAGGCAAATGTGTGCCCTTTGACCAGGCAAAAGTATCGATAGCGACTCATGCTCTCCATTATGGAACAGCGGCATTCGGAGGAATGAGAGCAATTCCAGACCCCAAAAATAAAGACTCAGTTCTTCTTTTCAGGCTTGAAAAGCATGCTAAAAGGCTTAGTCAGAGTGCAAACCTACTTTTAACAGAATTAAGTGAACAGCAAATTATAGATTCTATTAAATCCTTTTTACGTGCAAATAAACCTACAAAACCAATATATATTCGCCCTTTTGTATATACAAGTGATTTAGGAATAGCTCCACGACTTCATAATATAGAAACAGATTTCCTTATATACGGGTTAGAACTTGGAGATTATTTATCTCCAGATGGTGTGACATGTCGAATAAGTAGTTGGACAAGGCAAGAGGACAGGTCGCTTCCGCTTCGTGGAAAGATTAGTGGTGCATATATAACAAGTTCATTAGCTAAAACAGAGGCGGTATTAAGCGGATTTGATGAGGCCTTATTACTAAATAGTCGAGGCAAAGTATCAGAAGCAAGTGGAATGAACCTGTTTCTGGTTAGGAATGGACAATTAATCACACCAGGTGTTGATCAGGATATTCTTGAAGGAATAACTAGAGCAAGCGTTATTGAAATAGCCAGGGATATGGGTATGGAGGTAATCGAACGTCCGGTCGACAAGACCGAACTTTATATAGCCGATGAGGTTTTTTTGACTGGTACTGCAGCCAAAATAACTCCAATCAGAAAGATAGAATGCACTGCGATAGGCGGGGAAAGGCCTGTAATGACAAGTCTTCGCGAAAGCCTGGTTGCTATTACAGAAGGTCGTGAAGATGCCTACTCCGATTGGATTACAAGAGTTAGCCTTTAAATCAGCACAAGAAACTTAAACGAACCTCATTATGGCGTGTTAATTTTCTTTGTACAGAGTACAGACCAAAACATTGGCCTCTAAAGCACCTACTAGCAATGCTCAGGGGGAATCTGCATTCCGAACACGTCTTCATTCAAACAATACTTCCGTTTTGGTCTTCGACGGAGCTACTGGGACATCTCTCCAAAACTTTGATTTAGGACCCGACGATTTTGGCGGAAATGATTATGAAGGCTGTAATGAGATCTTGGTGAAGACATCTCCTGAATTCGTAAGAAGAGTACATACTGAATTCTTAGAGGCGGGATGTGATGTCATTGAAACAAATACATTTGGAGCCAACTCAATAGTCCTATCAGAATATGGATTAGAACAATATTCATACGAATTCAACAAAAAAGCCGCATTAATTGCAAGGGAGTGTGCAGATCAATTTAGTACGAAAAATCAACCTAGATTTGTAGCTGGTTCTATTGGCCCTACAACAAAAATCCCTACACTTGGCCATATAGATTTCGATACAATGAGGGAATCATATGAAGAACAGGCTAAAGGACTCATAGACGGAGATGTAGATCTTATAATTATCGAAACTTGTCAAGATGTTTTACAAATTAAATCAGCATTAAATGGTGTTTTTGATGCACAGAATTTAACCGGTAGAAATGTACCAATAATGGTATCAGTAACAATAGAAACAACAGGTACAATTTTAATTGGTAGCGATATCTCAGCTGTAGTTACGATTTTAGAACCATACCCTATTGATATTTTAGGACTCAATTGTGCCACAGGTCCTGTTCAAATGAAATCACATATCAAATATCTTTGCGAACACTCACCATTTGTTATTAGTTGTATACCTAATGCAGGACTTCCCGAGAATATTGGTGGTAAAGCACATTATAAATTAACTCCGATTGAATTAAAGATGCAGCTTATGCATTTTGTAGAGGATTTGGGAGTTAAAATAATAGGTGGTTGCTGTGGAACAACACCAGAACATATTCGTCAGCTAAGAGAATTGTCAAAAGATATTAATTGTAAGACACGAGAAACTAGATCTAGCAAATCAGAACAGGACAGATCTAAATTATGTAGTTTTACACCTTCATTGTCCTCAATTTACAATAGTACACCATATTTACAAGATAGTTCTTTTTTAATAATAGGAGAGAGGCTAAATGCAAGTGGATCAAAGAAAGTAAGAGAACTTTTGAATTTAGAAGACTGGGACGGATTAGTATCTATAGCAAAGGAACAGTTAAAGGAAAATTCTCATGTAATAGATGTAAATGTAGATTATGTTGGTAGAGATGGGGTTCTTGATATGAATAACCTAGTCAGAAGATTAGTAACAAATGTGAATCTACCATTAATGATTGACTCTACCGATGCAAAAAAGATGGAAAGCGGTTTGAAGGTATCAGGAGGCAAAAGTATTCTAAATTCCACAAATTATGAGGATGGCGAGAATCGATTTTTGGAGGTTCTCTCTTTAGCGAAAAAATATGGATGTGGGATTGTAATTGGTACGATTGACGAAGATGGAATGGCCAGGTCTGCTGAAAAAAAGTTTTCAATAGCAAAACGCGCTTATCATCAAGCAATGGCAATAGGAATACCTTCACACGAAATTTTCTATGATCCCCTGGCTCTACCTATATCAACGGGAATCGAGGAAGACAGAAGAAATGCAATTGAGACAATTCAAGCTATTAAAAAAATAAAAGAAGAATTACAAGGTGTACATATAGTTTTAGGCATATCAAACATAAGCTTTGGGCTTAGTTCAGCAACTCGAATAACTCTAAATTCTGTCTTCTTAGATCTTTGTATAAAAGCCGGACTCGATTCTGCTATTGTATCACCTTCAAAGATTTTACCACTTAGCAAGATAAATAGTGAACACAAAAAGGCATGTTATGAACTGATTAATGATTCCCGCCTTTACGAAGATGATATCTGTACTTATGATCCACTTACTAAACTTACTTCGCTTTTTGAAGGAGTAAGTGCTAGCGAGGCAAGGTCTACAAAAGACGCTATTGCAAAGTTACCAATAGAAAAAAGACTAGAACAACATATTATTGATGGAGAACGTCAAGGCTTGGAAGAATCACTAGAACAAGCTCTCCTTAAATATAAACCATTAGATATCATTAATTTGTATTTACTGGAAGGTATGAAGGTAGTAGGTGAATTATTTGGATCTGGAGAGATGCAGTTACCGTTTGTTCTTCAATCAGCTCAAACTATGAAGTCAGCTGTTAGTTACTTGGAACCACATATGGAAAAATCAGGAGAAAAGAACATATCCAAAGGTAAATTTCTAATTGCTACTGTTAAAGGAGATGTTCATGACATAGGAAAAAATCTTGTAGATATAATATTATCGAACAACGGCTACGATGTTATCAACCTTGGAATAAAGCAAGAAATACAAGCCATTATTGATGCTCAAAATCAACACAACGCTGATTGTATAGCTATGAGTGGTCTACTTGTTAAGTCCACAGCCTTTATGAAAGATAATTTAGAGGCTCTTAATAAAGAAGGCATATCAGTACCTGTCGTATTAGGAGGAGCAGCATTGACCCCTAAGTTTGTCCATCAAGATTGTAGTTCTGTTTATAAAGGCCTGGTAGTTTATGGAAAAGATGCATTTACTGATCTTAAATTTATGGATGCCTATATAAAATCCAAATCCGAGGGCTACTGGGACAATGAAAAAGGTTTTTTAAATAATATTCAAAATCTGTCAGATTTAGGATTACCCAATAACCAAAGACCTAGCACAAATAATTCAAAAACTACAAATAATACAACCTCTAATTTAGTTATTACGGCTATTAGTAATGAAAGATCAGATAAAATCCTTCAAGAAGATTCAATTAAGCCACCTTTCCTTGGTTCAAAAGTTTTAAATTCTGTAGATCTCAAGATTTCAGAAATTATTCCTTATTTAGACGAAAGAGCTCTTTTTTCAAGTCAATGGCAAATTAAAAAACCAAAAAACATTTCGGCCGCTGACTTTCAGGTTTATCTTCAGGAGAAAGCATATCCTGTCTTAAAATACTGGTTAGATAAAATACAAGTTGATTCATTATTAGAGCCATCTGCTGTATACGGTTACTTTCCATGTTGCAGAGATGGCAATAAAGTACGTGTCTTTGACGAATCTAATTTGGAACTTGGTTTATTTGAATTCCCTCGTCAGAAAGGCGGTAACAAATACTGTATTTCTGATTATTATTCTGACATTAAATCTTCTTTGCCTACTGATTACTTACCTATGCAAGCAGTTACTATGGGCGAGTCAGCTAGTGAATATTCTAAAAAATTATTTACTTCTGACAATTATTCGGATTACCTCTATTTCCATGGTCTAGCGGTACAATTAGCTGAAGCATTAGCTGAATATATTCATGCAAAGATAAGAATAGAGTGCGGCTTTGCTTCTCACGAACCAAAACTTCTTAAGGACATTCTTGCCCAACGTTATCGTGGAGCACGATTCTCATTTGGCTATCCGGCATGTCCAGATGTTTCTGATTCAAGAAAACAATTAAAATGGTTAAAAACAGAACGTATTAACTTATTAATGGATGATAGTGAACAACTATATCCAGAACAAAGTACTACAGCAATTATTGCACTTCATAGCCAGGCAAAGTACTTTAGTGCTTAACTATATCATAAGTAAATTGTTTAATTTATAGTGAATTATGAAGATGAAACTAATAAATCTAAGGAACTAAAATATAAATTCCAATTATACTTTTTAATTTAGGGTTTAATGTTTAAATTAATCTTGGCATAGTGATTCCATTGTTTCTATCACATTTTGCTGAAACTCATCTAATGAGTCTGAATCGCTGAGGTCAATTCCCTCACCAGCAGCATTTTGAGTCAATTCCTGAAAATGAAATGCCCCTTCGCCATTAGCGAGGAACTCCATGGCAGATGTTTCGCCGCTTTCCCTAAAGGCATCGCAAAGAGCTAGGAAAGCCCCGTCTTCTGTGAACTCCCAATCCATTGAGGAGAAATAACTGATTGACGTTTAACGCCTTCCCCCCTGTACCCGTCAACCACCTATGAAGAAATTGTGTCACTAATTTTTAAGTCCACTCGCTGTTATGTACGGCACTCTCTTCCGTAAACCATTGGTACAACACTGTTTTAACGCATTGGCCATCCATTTGTAATTTTCTGATTTACACACATATTTTTAAACGAAGTAACAATTCAAAATTTAAAATGGCTTAAAAATCGACTTTAAAGAACCCTTTTCTTGCTTGGATCAAAATCGAGGAGTTGATAGATCTAAACCTCTATTGCTTAGTCGTCAAATAGCGTTCTTTCGACATTCCGTCAGAGGCGCCTTTGAACCCTTCTGGGGGGAAAGGCGGCTCTGACGCGACCCTTTTCTCCTATTTTTTGCTTGAGGAGCTTTCTAGGTCTGCCTAGGGCCATTAGGCCTTTCATTCTGTATCCACTGGCTTATGAGATGTTTTTAGAAAATTAACGATGTTTGCGGGTGTTCATGATCTTGAAGCCTAAAAACAGACAATTGTGAAATTCATTCTAGAAATTGATGATTAAATTTAAGAGCCATCTGTAAAAATCAAATACTATAATTATAAGAGAACAAATTTTTACTATTGTGAGGAAGGAGAAATTCTGGGATTCAGCGATTAAACAATCCGATTATGCCATATTGAATAAAAGCCTTGTACCTCTCACTACTAATTTAAATTATTTAACTGACTCACATAATCATAAATTTGAAATACGAGAATTAACTACTAAATTTAGTTTGCAAAACAACTATTTCGGTCCAAAACAAAACCCCTTTAGACCATGGGATGTTAACCTCGAGATTTCGAGAATTGGCAATACTCATGAATTAATATTAAATAAATACCCAGTACAGAAAGGACATATGTTGTTAATAACAGTTGATTGGTATCCACAAGATGGCTGGTTAACCTTATCCGACTGGAATTCATTATTAATAGTTGATAAAGATACTACAGGTTTATGGTTTTACAACAGCGGGCCAAAGGCAGGTGCTAGCCAACCTCATAGACATTTGCAGTTGTTGAGAAGGCAAGAAGGTACCCTTTATTGCCCCCGTGATTATTGGTTTAAAATGCAATTAAACTCATCAGATAGTCGAAGGAATACATTGTCTAGAGCTTGCTCAGTTATAGAGCTAGACAAAACAACCAGGAATGATCCAAATAAAATTTATAAGAAATATCTTGAACTATGTCTGAATTTGGGCATAGGTAGCCCAGAACATAATAATAAACCCCTCAAACCATATAATATGTTACTCACAGATGGTTGGCTCTGTCTAGTTAGAAGAACAAAGGAATCAAGCTATGGATTTAGTATTAATTCATTAGGTTTTGCTGGTTATCTTCTAATTACAAATGAATCTAGTGTTAAACATCTTAACGAAAATGGACCAGAAAAACTGTTAGAAAGCGTAGTTAATTAATAATCTTACTAACAAATTACTCTAGATTATTTTCAATATTATCCTCTCTTTCAATTTGGGCTTCTAATGTTTTTATTGATGCATCTAAGGCTGCCATTCGCCGTTCCATAGCATCTCGTATATGGTTCAGAAACCTTAATCTCCTTTTTTGATATCTTGATCTATAGTTACTTGAAACTTCTTGCTCGTAGCATGAGTTGCGCATAGTAGAATTAAATATATATTAACTAGTTTAGTATACTTTGTAAGTAACTGTGGCAAATAAGTTTAAATTATTTATTCAGGTTTGAATTTCTATATACTATTTACATAACTGCTGACATGCCTCTACTGAAATTCATATAATATCGGCTCAGATTTATGAGACTCTTCAACGTTACTATGCTTGATAACTCAAATCGAACCAAATTATTGATGTTTCAAACCTTTTAGAATTATTATTCCTCAGGAACATGGCAACAAATCATATATGCTCACTAGAGGAGCCTCCACTAGGTGAACGATTCATCAGCAAAAAAAAATAGGCGCATATCGGTAGAAATTCCCGATGAATTGGTGGCACGTTTTGATGAACTTAAAAAGGAATGGGGTTTAAGGGGACGTGGAGCAGTAGTGGAAAGACTACTTGAGGAATTATTAGCAGACGAATTGTCGACAAATTTAAATGGCACACAAGGTATAGATCTAGTTGATTCACAAACCAATAGTTCACAGGAATATGAGAATAGAAACTCTAATAACCATGATTATGACGAAAATACTGCTTTAGTTCTGATTGCTTCACCAACTCAAGTATCAAATCATTCCAACAATAATTTTGACAATTGTCCTAAAACGGTTTTTATGAATGATCCATCTAAAAGTAAATTAGGTGGGATTGATTTACCAGGCTTTGTCAGTAAAAAGAGTAAAAAGATTAAGGAATCACTTCGCATAAACTCTAATACACCTGTTTCTGACAATGAACCGGCTGTTAGATGTGTTACTTCTATTGACATCGAGAAAAGCTTAAAAAGTGCAATTTCTCATTGGAACTCACTTTACGGAAACAATCCTGGAGAAAACGTTGTAGAGGCAGCAATGATATGGCTAGCGAGAGAAATTTGGTTACATACAGAAGGAGCAGATAACGGTATGTTTACATGGTCGTCTGCAAATCATTATATGAAAAAATATTGTAAGTCCTGGGTGAGCATTTCTCCTTCATTTGAAAGGGTAATGGTTGTTGCCGGGGTATTGGAAGATCCATTTGCAACACATACACTTCCGCAAAGAATGCCAACCTTGATTAGGAGATTTGTAAATAGTTATAAGCGAAGTAATTCTGTCACCTCTTTTGAAACACTTGAATCAACTATGACTGTTCATGGGGCATTGAAATTACTTGGGTTGCCAACTATTGCTGGTTCAGCGGTCTCCTTGGCTCGAATACGGGATGCGTATAAATCAAAAGCTGTTGCTGATCATCCAGATGCAGGAGGATCAACTGAAGCTATGAGAAGGTTAAATGAGGCATATCAATTACTCAAAGAACTATACAGAAAAAAAGAATAATCACCTATCTAATCTGAGACTCTAACTGAGTCCCATTCTGGTTATCACATAAGACAGCCTGGATGCATCTTCCTCAATTCCTCCTATGAACAAGTACGTATGATTATTTATTTGAATTTGGTCAAATTACTTTTTTTCCATATTTTTAGATCGCATTGACATTGTGGGAGTCAAAGAACTTCTGGTGAAATTATTGGATAAAAATAAATTTTTCTCATAATAAATTAATAGATGACAATAAATTTTGTCCAGTTTGTGTCCAGGAGAATTTATTATCCACCAAAAGTATTATAAACACTGATATTTATAGACTTGCGTACCTGCTATATAGACAGTTCTGCATACTACATAAGAGGTATAAAAGAAAAACGGAAGAAGTGTATCACAAGTCTTGTATTAGTCTTCTACTTAGTCTAGTTATGGTTCTCAGCTAAGAGTAAGTGGAACTACCAAGGATAAAAGTTTCAGTTCTTCTCGTTGAGCTCAAGCTTGATAAAAAGATCAAATTTTTATATTTCAAATAACAATTCAAGTTTGCTCTACAATGTCTAGGCTGAGTCTCATAAAGAGTCTACTTCTACGTCTTTTGTAAGTCAGATGAGACAATCATTCCCTCCGCCTGGTGAAGGAAGTGAAATTATTGTTATGGGATGTGACCTTGACCACAAGGGATTTGGTATCGCAAGGTCGAATGATTTAGTAATTCAAGTACCAGGTTTAATCCCTGGAGAAAGGGCACTTGTAAAACTTAAAAATAGGAGAGGTGATATTTGGGTTTCAGAACTGGTAAAAGTTATTGAACATTCAAGTGCTCGTAATGAACCTTTCTGTCAATTTTTTGGGAAATGTGGGGGTTGCACACTTCAACATATAAATATAAATGAGCAACAAGTCATAAAACAAAAACGAGTGTATGATTGCTTAATTCGAATAGGCAAAATTAAATTAGCAGTAATAAATGAAATCGTAGCTGGAAATAGATCCATAGCCTATAGAAATAGACTACTTATTCCTCTCAAACGGGCTAAGAGTAATACTATATTATTAGGCTATTACGCGATGGGTACACATCAAATAATTGATATTAACTCATGTCCTATACACATAGAATTACTTAATACCGTACTCTCAAATATTAGAACTGATATAGCAAATACACCATGGGAAATTGACTCTGATGATCCCTCTATTAAAGGTTTACGTTATTTGGGAATTAGAGTAGGAGAATTTACTAATCAAGTACAAATTTTACTAGTCTCAAATACACCTAAATTAGCTGGCCTTAATAGACTTGCTAAAAAGTGGATCAGAAAAATGCCTTTCATTTCAGGAGTAACATTGAATATTAAAAATAATTATTCTAATACTATTCTTGGAGATATCAATTACTTAATAGAAGGCTCTCCATATGTTGAAGAAATTTTTTATAATATGAGATTTAACCTACAAGCAAGCACATTTTTTCAAATTAATACTTCAGTAGCTGAAAAGGCTGTTCGCGAAATCGTAGAATGGTTTTTACCTCTTAAATTAGAGAAATTAATTGACTGTTATTGTGGGATTGGAACAATTTCATTGCCACTTGCACAGTCTGGTATTAATGTTCTAGGTATTGATTTCAATAAAGATTCAATCTCAACAGCAAGATCTAATGCAGATAAAAACTCCCTATTAAATACAAGCTTCATTAACTCAAGTGTTGAAGAGGTATTGGCTAAATATTTAGAATTCTATGAAGCTATAGTTATAGACCCTCCACGTAAAGGATTAAACTCAAAAATAATATCATATATTTGCAATTCCCCCCCCAAATACCTTGTTTATATGAGTTGTAACCCTTCTACCCTGGCTAGAGATTTAAACCTATTATGTGTCACCAATGACTTATATAAGATAGATAGAATTACACCCTATGATTTTTTTCCACATACGACTCATATAGAAACCTTAGCTTTTCTCGTACGAAAAACTAACTTCTAAGTTCCGCTTTTAATTGTTTAATGAGTGAATTACGTATTTTGTTGTGTATCGGCTCGATGATTTTTTCCGTAAGTGTTTCTATTTTATCTCTGTATCTTAATCTGAATGTTTGACTACATTTATTTTCTGCAAGTGTAGCTCCCTCATAACGATCGATGAGTTCAACGTTTTCCAACATAGGTTTACCTGATTTTCTTATGTTACTAATTATTTGACTAGATGTGATGCTTCTATCTACAATTATTGAAATGTCTCTTTCGACAAAAGGAACTGTAGGAAATTTTTTAAAGTTAGGTTTCAGCTTATTAGATCTTGTAGCACTATCCCTAATTTGTTTATAATTAAACTCGAATAAATATGTTTCATTAGGAAGATCATACTTTTCACATAACTCAGGGTGAATTTGTCCAAACTTGCCTACAGGCTTACCCTCTAGAATTAATTCTGATGATCGGCCTGGATGCATTCTTTGATCCTCTACCTGTTTGTCAAAGATATCCAATTTCAGATATTTTAAAACTATTTCCAATAGACCCCTTGATCGATAATAATTAGTATTCAATAGTTTAGATTCTTTTGTCCATTGCTCTAATTTTTTCTCACCACATATAATTCCGGATAAAATCGTAGATTCAATGAATGCTTTTTGTTTATTTATTTGGTATATCTTACCTATTTCGTATATCCAACACCCTTGTTGAAATGCTTTTAGGTTTCTACTACAAATCTCAAGATGTTCTTCCCATAAATTCAATCTAAGACAACTTGCTTCCGCTAAGAATGGATTGTTTATTGTTATTTGGTTCGTTTGATCATATGAATTCTTTACTAATGACATCGTTGTCACCTCTTGTAGTCCGACCGAAGTAAGTTTGTCTCTTATTGACCTTTCGAATCTCTGAGCTGGTGTCAAACCTCCAGGCACTATAGGAACAGGTAATTTTAAGGAGAAATTATCAAAGCCAACAATTCTCGCGATTTCTTCAATCAAATCTATTTCTCTTGTTATGTCCTTTTTCCGGTATGGGGGTACCTCAACTTCCCAGCCTATTTGTATTTTTCGTAGTTTAAAGCCTAAAGAATAGAGAGAATCTTCGACGATTTTATCATCAAGTATCATATTTATTTCTTTTGATTTTTCTTCATTTAATTTATTAGCTTTAAAAGTATTTAATGGACCTAGTGTTTTCAGGACTGAATTTTTCCTTAACCTGATGCTATTGTTAATTTCAGCTTTATCTCTATAAACGTGTGTTTCTGAATATTTTGCACCACAATATTTAACAAGTAAATTCGAAGCACGTATTGCACACTCAATAGTTAAATCTTCTGCTATCCCTTTTTCAAATCTACTGCTTGATTCCGTCCTTAGGCCTAACTTTCGGGAACTTATTCTAACTAATGTTTGGGGGAATACCGCAGCTTCCAGAACAACTCTATTGGTTGATTTTGTTACTCCAGTTTCCAAAGATCCAATAATACCTGCTACTGCGATCGTCTTTTCTTTACATTTAATAACTAGAATATCCCTATTAAGCTTGTATTCAATATTGTCTAAGCCTATAAATAATTCATTTTCGTTAGCATAATTAATAGAAAAGTCATCATATTCAACTTTTCGACCTATTAATTTTTCTAACCTATCTTGGTCAAAGACGTGCAGTGGTTGTCCGTCTCTAATCATTATATAATTTGTGATATCAACTATTGTATTAATGCTATTAATCCCGCATTGCTTTAATCTTTTTTTTATTAGTTGTGGCGTTTCCTTGTCATTATTAAGTGACTCTAGAAATGTAAGACTGTATGTCTCACTATTTCCTAATTCGTCCTGTTTACTATTTGAATTCCATTTTGATATGAGAGTTGCATCTGTTTCATAAACTTCTTTAATTGGTAGATGTTTATAAAGGGCCGACACCTCTCGAACTATTCCAGATATTGACATTCCATCAGGACGATTTGCTGTTATAGCAATATCAAATATTTTATCCTCTAATTCTAATAATTTATTCAGTGCAATGCCCGGTTTTAAATGTTTATCAGTTAATTCTTCTAATATCGCGATTCCATCAGAATTGGATTCAAGTCCTAGTTCTCTTAACGAGCAGATCATTCCGCTGCTTTCTATGCCTCTAATTTTAGAAGCTTTAATTTTAAGATCAATAGAATTTAATTCTATGCCAACTGGGGCAACAGGGACATGAATCCCACTTCTCACATTGGTGGCTCCACAAACGATCTGCAAAGGTTTTTCCTGTCCAATATCGACACTGCATACACTTAATTTGTCAGCATTTGGATGTTTTTCCTTAGATAGCACCAACCCTACTAATACTCCCTCTGAGCCTTCTGAAGGATTTTCGATAGCCTCTACCTCAAAACCTGCCATAGAAAGCTTTTGGGCTATCTCTTCCGCTGGTTCATCTGCGATATCAACGTATTCTTTTATCCAAGAGAGGGGGACCCGCATGGGTAGATGGTAATTTCTACTGATACTACGAACAAACGATCCACTTGGGTTGGGGCACTCGCCCTTGTAGGATGAAAAGTAGTTTATTTCGCCTAGCTAAGCGGCGAAACGTCCTTTATGGCTAAAAACAAGGGCGTCCGGATCGTGATCACTCTCGAGTGCACTGAATGCCGGTCCAATACCGCCAAACGTTCTCCCGGTGTGTCTCGTTACACAACAGAGAAAAATCGACGTAACACTACTGAGCGGCTAGAGATTAAAAAATTCTGCCGTTATTGCAACGAGTCAACGCTCCACAAGGAAATCAAGTGATCTAATCCTCACTGAATACTTTTATACTTTGTCAAATGTCAAACTCATTCTTCAAAAAACGCCTTTCACCCATAAAGCCTGGTGATCCAATCGACTATAAAGATGTTGACTTGTTGAAAAAATTCATAACTGATCGTGGGAAGATACTCCCCCGCAGGTTGACCGGATTGACGGCTAAACAACAAAGAGACCTTACAACTGCAGTTAAAAGGGCAAGAATAGTTGCTTTATTACCATTCGTTAACCCTGAAGGTTGACACCAGTATTTATGATTAGTGATTAAAAATCTATTATTCTAGATCAACTATTTATCAACAACAATTGATATTCTCAATAATAAATTACTTAAAATGATTATTTTTTGATTTTTATTTTTGATGGACAATATCAGATATAATAAGTCACTCACTCAATTAAAACAAACTTTTTCATCTGAAGTTATAAAAGAGTCAATTCAATTCATTGACGAAAGCAATAACATATTAGAAGGTGATCATGAACGGATTGATCTGACTAATCTTAAAACATACGCAATTGATGATGATGATAGTTATGAGATTGATGATGCAATTTCGTTAGAGTCCTCTGCGTTTGGAATTAAAATTTGGATCCATATAGCAGACCCTTGTAGGCTAATTCCAAAAAATAGTTTTTTAGACAATGAGGCAATGAAAAGAGGAAATAGTTTGTACCTTGTCGACAAAATGATACCAATGATTCCTTATGATTTGTCGGATACAGCATTAAGTTTAAAGCCTGGGATCAAGAGAGCAGCCATAAGTGCCTCTATAAAATTGGACAATGATGGAGCAATTCTAGAATCACAAATAACCCGATCCTGGATAATCACAAATTATTCATTATCATATAACGATGCGGATGAGTTAATTGAACTAGATCCACCAGGAGATAAAGATCTGCGACTAATCAATGAACTTTTAGCTAGAAGACGTAAATGGCGAGTAGCAAATGGAGCAATTATTTTAGAACAGACACGTGGTCGTTTTTATAAAAATAGGGACGGCAAAACTAATATTAAAATAATAAATGAAACGAATTCTAGAAGGATGGTTAGCGAGGCTATGATATTGATGGGCACTGTAGTTGCAGATTTCGGGGTTAAGAATAATATTCCTCTGCCATATAAGACACAACAAGCCTCACTAAATCTATTGCATGGACAGACAAAACAGATTAGTAATACTCCTGTTACTAATGCTTCTATTAAATTCTCACTTAAACGAAGTCGAATAGAATCAAACCCATCTGAACATTCTACACTGGGTTTAAAGGCTTATGTTCAAGTAACGTCTCCTATAAGAAGATATATTGACTTAATAGTCCATAGACAACTATTAGCATTCATGAACGGTCAACGAATTCAGACGGCATTAGAGTTGAGTGAACAACTTAATTGTCTTGAGACTGTAATTAGGGAGTCAACCTCTATCACGAGAGAAGAACAAAAGAAATATTTAATTCTTTGGTTAAAGAATAACCCTAATGATTTTATTTCTTGTCAGTTCTTACGATGGATGAGTTTCACTAGAAAACTTGCTTTGTTACTTTTTGAAGAAATAGCAATAGAACTTATCTGCACACTCGAGACTGACGATGATCTGGACCCGGGTTCCATATTTAGAATTCAACTCATCTCATCAGATGAGTTAACAGGAGATGTGCTTGTGTGTAAAGTTAATAATAGATGAGTGCTTTACAGGACAGTTATGATTTATTCACTGCTTATACACTCATATATAATCTCCTTTATACCATAAAGAAATGAGCTATACAATTACTACCCCTTTATATTACGTTAATGACAAGCCTCATTTAGGTAGTATCTACACAACTATTGCATGTGACGTTTTGGCTAGATATAAACGTCTAAATGGGGAAAATGTCATTTTTATAACAGGGGTTGATGAACACGGTCTTAAGATACAAAGAACTGCAAACCTCAATAACGTATCTCCACAAAATCATTGCAACAGGATCACTAGCCAATATCAATCTCAATGGGATGAATGGAGAGTGTCTAATCACAAGTTTGTTCGAACAACCTCTAATACTCACAAAAGAGTTGTAAAAGAATTTTTCAACAAAGTTAAAGCTAATGATGATATTTATTTAGGAAGACAACAGGGTTGGTATTGTGTTGGATGTGAGGAATATAAAGAGATAACAGAGGATACCGAACGCCCTTTCTGTAACATTCATCAAAAGGGACTTGAATGGAGAGACGAAGAAAATCTTTTTTTCAAATTGTCCAACTACCAAAAAGAAATAGAAGAACTTATCAACAGCGATTACTTTATTTATCCAATTCAACGTCGAAATGAGATTATCAACTTTGTTAAAGGTGGATTACGTGATTTCTCTATCTCAAGAGTTAATCTTGATTGGGGAATTGATGTCCCTGGATTCCCAGGTCATACCTTTTATGTTTGGTTTGATGCTCTTGCTGGTTATCTGTCCTCATTACTTATAGATCAACAATCCGAAATTAATTTAGATAATATTTCCAATCTTGGCTGGCCAGTAGACATACATGTTATTGGCAAAGATATACTCAGATTTCATGCTGTTTATTGGCCAGCGATGTTACTTTCAGCCAAATTACCATTACCTAAGTCAGTCTTCGGCCATGGCTTCCTTACAAGAGAAGGTCAAAAAATGGGTAAATCATTAGGTAATGTTCTTGATCCAAGAACATTACTTGATGCGTTTGGGGTAGATCCAATCAGATGGTTTTTAATTAGAGATATTCAATTTGGTTCTGATGGTGATTTTAAGCAACTAAGGTTTGTCGATACAGTAAATAATGACCTAGCAAATACTTTTGGAAATCTATTAAACAGGACTGTAACAATGTCCCGTAAATGGTATTGTGAATCTATCCCTCAACCGAATAATAAGATATCTAATCATTTATCAGATATCTCTCATGAAGTAATTACTAAATACTTTAAATATATGGATCAATTGAATTTTCAAAAAGCAGCAGAACTAATACTTAAACTTTCTACAGCAGCAAATGTATATTTAAACGACCAATGCCCGTGGACTAAAATAAAGGACCCTGCTAACAAGGACGTTGTAGCTAATATTTTATACTCTGTTTTAGAAACATGTAGGATCTCAGCAATACTTTTACAACCAATTATTCCTGATTTTAGCAATAAAATGTTACTACAACTTGGTATCGAAAATTCTACAATTCAGTTTGATGAAAGTTTAAAATGGGGCCTGCTCAAATCCGATACTAAATTACCCGAACCCAATCCTATTCTTGTAAGGCTAGAATTAAATGAGAACATGTAATGACTAAATTTATAAAACTGATTAGAGCTTCAATAGCAATTAGTTCATTAATTTCTGTAGGTTGTTCCCCATCTCTCCAACCAAAGCAGGAATATTCACCTTTTGTATTTTCACAACTTCGACTTAACAAAACAAACAATGAGGGTAAACCGCTTTGGAGTATTAAAAGTCCTGAAGCTAGATATGAACTAGGTAATAGACTTATACGGGCTATGGATCTAGAGATTATAATTAACAATAATTCTATCCCAACATATAAACTTATAGCTAAATCAGCCAATATAATTAATGACGGTGACCTGATTTTACTTGAAGGAGATATCAACCTAACCCAATTATCAGGAGATAAAGTAGTAATTCGTGGAGATAGAGTTAAATGGGATACACTTAAATCAATATTAACTATTGATCAAAACCCTTTAATTTATAATGAAAATTTTCACCTTGTAGTTCCCAAAGTATCCTTTTTCCACCAGAAAAATATTCTCAAGCTAACAGGTAAATCTATTTTAACTAATAACCCTAGAACTGTCTCAACACAAAGAAATAGATTAGGTGAATATAAAGTGAAGGTCATTAATGCAGAATGGAATCTAAATAGTGGGGTAATAAATGGACAAGGACCTATTGAAATCTTCCGATATATAAACAGTACAGATACATATCAACAAGTAAATGGTGATACTCTTTTTGGCAATACTAAATCAGGTTTATTAGGGTTTACAAGTTGTGCCGTTATTCAAGAATATGAATTTATTTTATCAAATGAGTGTATCTTGGATATTAATTCTGATCAAGTAAGCTTTATAGGAGATGTTAAACTTAGAAGAAACACTAACAAATCGTTTATAGAAGAAAAGACTATAAAGTTGCAATTAAATCAAGATCATATGGTGGGATTCTAATTATTAACTATTTTCGTATTTTAGAAGTTTTTGGCACAATCTTTCTTTCCAGCCTTCTATCCACATTTCATCAGATTTGCTAAAACATCGCTCCGTCCACCCTCCAATTATTAAGACCCCACTTTTGTTAATAGGGCTTACTATTACTGAGGGTATTTGATCGATATAATTATAAAGCTCCTCTTTACCAGGATAAAGTGAAGTTTTGACAAGAGATATCATTTTCCCACTATTTATAGCCCTTTTACAAATTTCTCCAGGTACAAATTTCTTACTACCCATAACACCTCTTCTTAATATGCATTTATCGTTCCAATAAATTAATATCGTGGCTGCCGGAGTGCTAGTCAATATCAATTTTGAACCCCATGCGATTTCTTCTCTTATATCTTCATTCAGGCTTTCACAAAGTTCAAATCCCTGTTTACCCTCTAGTGATTTCACAGCACTTATTGCAGGGTTTCGCTCTGACCATAAAAATGAAACCAACATAAGACATACACTACTTATTCCTGATAGTACTTCTGCTCTTTCAAACCCAGGACTTATCAGTTCCTGTTCATACGCATTGAAAACTGTTAGTGATAACCCTATTATCCCACAGGCTAGAATATATCTCGCTAGCAAAGGCATGAAGTGATCTCTTCTGAAATTTCTGTAGTACTACCACTAAGGTAACCTATACTATAATTTAATGTTGATTCTATTATGAATACTTTAGATAATTACCCAACGATCAATGATGGTATAACATTAGTTTCTGGACCTCAAAATAGTGGCAAGAGTTTCTTTGCAGAACGTTTAGTTGCTAAATTCAATAACGTACTCTACATAGCAACACTCTCCAATAAATATATCGACGCAGAGATGGAAAAACGTATTCAAATACATAAAGAGCGTAGACCTGAACAATGGGATGTTCTCGAGTCAAGTAATCAAATTTGTGAACTTGCAAATGAGGCAAATAATTATGATGTTATTCTTCTTGACTCCTTAGGAAGCTTTGTAAGTGCCTATATCGACTCTAGTAACGAGCAATGGAATCAACATGTTAGAGAAATTAAGTCACTATTATATTTTGACAATAAAAAGATACTTATTGTGGCTGAAGAAATTGGTTGGAGTGTTCTACCTCATACAAGTCTTGGATACACATTTAGTCAGAGGTTATCAGAACTAACCTCTTATATTGCCAATCAATGTACTACCTCCTGGCTTGTAGTAAACCACATAGCTATTAATTTAACTGACATAGGAATCAGAATTCAATGATTAATAACTTATCTATAGCATTATTCGAACCTCGTATACCCCAAAATACTGGTAACATCGCCAGAACTTGTGCAGCTTTTCACTTGCCCTTAATATTAATCGAACCCCTTGGATTCTCATTAGAAGATAAATACCTTAAGCGTGCAGGTCTCGATTATTGGCCACTTGTCAATGTCTCAACTCAACCAAACTTTGATTCATTTTTGAAGTCATTATCACCTAGACAAAGGTTAATTGGGGCCAGCAGTTATGGCGGTAAAAAATTAACAGAAATGAGATTTAATCATGGTGATGTCATCTTATTTGGCAGGGAGGACAAAGGAATAACTCAACAAGTCAGAAGTTCTTGTAACGAAATTATTTCTATTCAAATGCCAGCCAAAGATCCTTCCTTAAAAGGTGGAGGGGTACGAAGTCTTAACCTTTCAGTCGCTTGTTCAATAGTTGCTTATCATGCTGGTTGTTCATTGAACCTATGGTAAATTAGACAAAAGAATCTATAAAACTTATGATGATATAATTCTATTAAATAGTAATTCGAATTATTCTCTTATGGAACTCTTATTTAACTACATTGATTGACTTTTGCCCCTTTTAGGTGCAATAGTCACTTAACTCTTTGAGTATTGGCTCGGTAGCTCAGCCGGTTAGAGCGCGGGATTCATAACCCCGAGGTCGGGAGTTCAAGTCTCCCCCGAGCCATTAATTCTTTCTTTATGGTGAACTATATAGTCAATATCCAAGATCTATACCTTAAGCCTCTCTATGAATGATGAAGCTGTTTCGGTTCTGTCAGTGAGGGCTTCTGTCGGTTGAGACTCTGTGTAATTATTTTGTTTTGAATGAAGGTTTGTATGTTGCCTTGTTTGGGTTTCCTGCTTCACACTCTTGTTTTGGGTTCGCTTAATGGGGTGTGAACGTTGTATAGGTTTTGCCTTGAGCTCCGATCTCAACTGGTTCAAGAGTCTAGAGTGACTAGTATTACTAAATTTCCTTAATAATTGGAGATCCCAGTTTAGATGAGACATTTCAGGTGGTCCTACCGGAGGTATTGAAATTAGTTTTCCCTGATAAGGGCTTACGATATCTAAATTACATGATAGGTTCTTGAAATGGTAGTCATTAGTGGTACAAAATCATTTTAGATGGCGCCAGACTTTCAATCTTTTCAAATACTATGACCAGCAACGAGTGTTTACGGGTTGGACAACCCGCCCCTGATTTTTCTGCAACTGCCGTAATTGATCAGGAATTTCGAGAGATTAGTTTGACGAAGTATCGTGGCAAGTACGTTGTTCTATTTTTCTATCCACTAGACTTCACTTTTGTTTGTCCAACTGAAATTACTGCATTTAGCGATAGACATAGTGAGTTCATCGCTAAAAACACTGAAGTCTTGGCAGTCTCAGTTGATAGCAAATTTAGTCACCTTGCTTGGATTCAAACTCCTAGAAATGAAGGTGGAATTGGGGATATCTCCTATCCACTTGTTTCTGATTTAAAAAAGGAAATATGTTCGTCTTATAATGTATTAAATGACGATGGAGAGGCTGATAGGGGCCTATTTATAATTAACCCACAGGGGATAATTATGCATATGACTGTCAATAAAGCCCCTGTCGGCCGAAATGTTGATGAGACATTAAGAGTTTTGCAAGCATACCAATATGTTGAATCACATCCTAATGAGGTATGTCCAGCTAATTGGACACCTGGAGACAAAACTATGCTCGAGGATCCAAAAGGTAGTAAAGAGTATTTCTCCACATTATAATTATTGATTAAATAGACTATTAATTAAAAGCTTCAATTAAAAAGCACTACTCCTATGTAGGAGTAGTGCTTTTTAATTTTCGTCAACGAGAGCGTTAACCCCATCCATTAAATTTTCAGCCATAATAATCTTCTTTCCATCGCTCACTACAACTCTTGTCAAGGTAGGCAATCCACCTTTGCTGGCTTTTAAATATACTGGCTCAACATATAATAAAGATTTTCCTAATGGTAAAACTAGCAGATTACCTTGGATTACTTGAGATCCAGCTCTGTCCCATAAACTAAATTGTTGACTAATATCTGGATCCTGATTAATTAGAGCTTGAATTTGCTCAGGCCCGTAAATTGTAGTTTCGCTTGGGAAGCGTAGGAGAACTAATTGTCCGTAATTTACACCATCACTTCTCGCCGCAAGCCATGCGGAAAGATTAGGTCTAGAAAGAGGAGATAATGGCTGTAGCAGCAGAAATTCTGATACTTTTGTTTCTTTTAATTGAGCTGTTATGTGATAAGGTTCAACTGGTATTTGTTCTTGTCCATATAACTCCATCGGAACTTGCCATACATCATCACCATTGTAAAAAGTTCGCGGATCTTTAACATGGTATTTAAGAAGTTGTTTAACTTGAAGTTCGAATAATTCTGTTGGTACTTTTAAGTGGTCTCGTATTGTTTGAGGCATTTTTTCTATTGGTTTCATTTAGGAAGGAAATATTCGTTGCCAGCCACTTATTAGTGGGTCATCTGGTTCACTTATATAAAAGTTTATCGTTCCGTTATAGGCGTCAACAACTGCTTTAACTGAATTTCTAATATATCGAAGTTGGCTTTGACCTGG